>NZ_WBUE01000031.1 GCF_009026145.1 Hyphomicrobium sp. | reverse complement strand
CGATGCTCGAGCACCATCCGGACGGCGCGTTCACGCACCTCCGGCGAGAACTTGCGGGATGTCTGGTGATTCTCCATGGCTCCAATCTCTCAAGATCTGGAGCCTCCGACAAACCCGGAGCGGTTCACAGACTTCAAATAGACCGGCTAGCTCACGGGTGGGCGGCCCGCGAATGCCGCCTTTCACGCAGGCGAAGATGCCTTCGCCACCAGGGCGAGGCTCGTCACGTTGCTGCCATCCTTGGTTAACCACGGGAGCGCGCCGACCGGCATCACCGCGATATCCGGGCATTCCCGACGCACCCGCTTTAGTGCGCGATCCGGCCCGACAATGACCCCGCTGCCTGCATAGAGCGGTCGACCTTCTGGATAGAAATCGTGCAGCAAGATCAATCCACCTGGTCGCAGCAGTCTGAGCGCGGCCGCCGTTTCCAGGTAAACGGCGCGCGCGCTGTGATCACCGTCGAGGAAGATGAAATCGTACTTCTCGTTGGTCGCGGTCATGAATTCGAGCGAAGGCCGCACCACAAACGTGACATGCCGCGCGCAATCGAGCGCCGCGAGCATGTCGCGCGGCGCTCGGTTCAGTCCGACACTTACCCAAGCACCGCTCTGCGGGTCATTGACGTCGGAGATGTCGACCGTGGTCAGCGTCCCATCCGGGGCCGCCGCGCGAAGCGCGCGCGCAATATGAAACGTAGATGCCCCCACGTGCGTACCGACCTCAAGAACGCTTCGTGGGTTCAGGGCATAGATAAGATGGTAAATTGCCCGCCGATCGCCCGGGTTGACGCCGCCGACCCACTCTCTCGCCCCAAACACGGATGCGACCGCCGCTTGATCGGTCTGCCACGCCTCGGCCGCGGACCTGTCGCCGAAGATTGCCTTCATATCCACATCGGCGGCAGGCCGCAGGTTGCGCGCATCAAAGGCCGCTCTTGGAGTGGAAAGAATCTGCACTGCGTCGCGCGCGCTCACGGCGGCACCCAGTGCCGACCGCGGCAACAGGGCCTTGATCAAAGGTCTCAGGACCAAGCAATGCTCTCCTTCAAGCGAACTCCGTCGCGAGACAGCTGCGCCCACATGTCGCCCACCCCTAACCCTCCCTCAAGGAATATCGCTTGCAGGGTCGGTGGGTGTCGGTCCTATTGGCAGATTCTCCCATTAGAGGAAGCGGGCGCCGCCGCGTAAGACGTGAATTTCGCGCTATCCTTTCAGTATCAAATACCTGTATCACTGCAATCTTTCCATCGGGGTCTGAGCCACATCGATGTGCGGAATTGCCGGCTTTCTCGATGCGCGCGCCCACGGGCGAAACGAGCAGTGGGAAGGCGTCGCGGCGGCGATGCAGCATTCGCTGCACCACCGCGGCCCGGACGACTGCGGGATTTGGATCGACACCGATGCCGGCATCGGCCTCGCCCATCTGCGCCTTTCCATCGTCGATCTCTCGCCGGCCGGACACCAGCCCATGGTCTCCGCGGATGGCCGCTACGTCATCGTCTACAACGGCGAGGTCTACAGCCACGAGCCGGTCCGCGCGAAGCTCCAAGAGCGCGGCGCCAAGTTCCGCGGTCACTCCGACACGGAAGTGGTCCTGGAATCGATCGCAGCTTACGGCATAAGTGCGACGGTCGATTGGATGATCGGCATGTTCGCGATCGGCCTGTGGGACCGCAAGGAGCGCACATTCACGCTGATCCGCGACCGGCTCGGCATCAAGCCGGTCTACTGGGCCAAGTTCGGCAGCCTGTTCCTATTCGGCTCGGAGCTCAAGGCGCTGCGCGCACATCCCGGCTGGCAGCCGCGCATCGACCGTCTCGCCGTCGCCGCGTATCTGCGGCAAAGCTACGTACCGGCACCGCACACGATCTACGAAGGTGTCTACAAGCTCGAATCCGGCTCGATCCTGACGTTGCCATGGGGCGGGGAGCCGCGGATCGAGAAGTTCTGGGACGCGCGCGCAATCGCCCGCGCCGGCATGATGCGGCCGCTCGCCGGCGACGACAGGGAGATGACCGACCGTCTCGAGGCGCTGCTGCAGGATGCCGTCAGGCGCCGCATGATGGCCGATGTGCCGCTCGGCGCCTTTCTGTCGGGTGGCGTCGATTCCTCGACCATCGTCGCGCTCATGCAGTCGGCCGGCATGGGAACGACGAGAACATTCTCTATCGGCTTTGACATCGCGAGCTACGACGAATCGCACCACGCCGCCGCGGTTGCAAGGCATCTGGGGACAGACCACTCCGAGCTCACTGTAACCGCCCAAGAAGCGCGCGATGTGATTCCGAGCCTGCCCAACATCTATGACGAGCCTTTTGCCGACTCCTCGCAGATCCCGACCTATCTTCTCTCGGCGCTGACCCGCAAGCACGTCACCGTCGCGCTCTCCGGCGACGGCGGTGACGAGCTTTTCGCTGGCTACAATCGCTATCAATTGGCGCGCAACGTTTGGCGCGGCGTCTCGCTCCTTCCGCGCACCGTGCGCGCTGCGATCGCCGACGGCATCACTTCCGTTTCGCCGAGCCGCTGGTCGCGCGGCGCGTCCATCCTGCCTAGACCTTTGCGCTACTCCGAGTTCGGCGACAAGATGCACAAAGTCGCGTCCGCCTTGCGGATTCCGGATGCCGGCTCGCTGTACCGACATCTCGTCACCCACTGGGATCCGGCTGAGGTGATGCCCGGCGCCGACGAACCGCGCGGACAGCTGTGGGATGCTAGCGTCGAACAAGACTTTCCCGATCTCCTCCAGCGCATGCAGTATCTCGATCTCGTTACGTATTTACCCGACGACATTCTCACGAAGGTAGACCGTGCGAGCATGGCGGTTGCGCTTGAGGCACGCGTCCCATTGCTCGATCACCGCGTCGTGGAGTTCGCATGGCGACTGCCGCAACACGCGAAGATCCGCGGCAGCAAGACCAAATGGCTTCTACGGCAAGTTCTCTATCGACACGTGCCGGAGCATCTTGTCGAGCGACCGAAGATGGGTTTCGGCATCCCGCTCGGTGATTGGCTCCGCGGCCCACTAAGGGACTGGGTCGATCACCTGCTCGACGAGCGCCGCCTGCGCGACGCGGGGTTGGTTGACCCCGTTGTCGTCCGAAGGCATTGGGACGAACATCGGGCCGGGATTCGGAATTCGCAGTTTCTCTTATGGGACGTGTTGATGCTCGAGGCCTGGCGCGAGCATTGGCTGCGCAACTGACCAGTGGACCATCTTTAGCCTGGGTTACACTTCGAGCCGCGAACCTTTGGCGCTGGCCGTAATCGAGGTTGGGCTCTTATCAAAAGGCTGCACAATCTGAGCATTTGACACTGATGGAGAGGGATCAAATTCGCGGAGGAGTGCCCAGCCGACGAGCGGTGAGCGCGACCTTCCTCCCGGAAGGTGCTTGCTCATAACTGGAGTCCGCTTCTGGTTATGACCGCGCTGAGCGATCCCGTCCGTGAACGTGTCCGAGACGAAATCCAGCGACGAGCGCTAGTCTTGCCCTGCGGAACGGCAGCGGGAGCCGGCGTGCCGAGTGCACGTTTGCGCCCGCCCGGTTTGCGAACCACCAGCTGCTGCTCGCGGTAGATGCGGAAGACTTTCTTGTGGTTCAGCGCAAGCCTTCCGCTTGAACTGTGGGTGCAGACGACGGTAGCCGAACCGGCGGCCCTGCGCCACCACCGCTCTAAAGCTCTGCGCAGCACATCGTCATCACTTCGTCGCCGATAGCGAAGACCCTCGGCGCGAGCCCGACGAGGGCGGCGCTGCGAATGGCCCTTTTCTTCGATCGCCCAGCTCACGGCGGCTCTGCTCGCAAGTGGGCGTCAGAAGCTTCTTGTCAGTATCTCTTTGAGGCTGGCGTTGTCGAGCACTGCTCGGCCAGCAGCTTCTTGAGCTTGCTGCTCTCGTCCTCGAGGGCGTTCATGCGCTTGGCATCCGCCACCTCCAGCCCGCCGAACCTCGACTTCCAAGCATAGAACGTCGCCGACGAGATTGCGTGCCGGCGGCACACTTCAGCCGTCGCCATGCCAGCTTCGTGCTCGGGCGGGGTCGCAATGATATGCAATTTCGAAAACCTGCCCTTACGCATCACGTCCGTCTCCTCTTCGGATCGACGGACTCTAGCTCAGATCGGGTACCCCTGACGGGACATAGTCAGCACGTCAGCGGCACGTCCAAGTGACTCATGAAGCTTAGGCAGGAGCAGACAACAGATTAAGTCAAAATATTGTGGATCCAGGACATTACTATTGTGAGCCACTCGTGCCTGCCGCGCGAGTCGAGGTCCGACTTCAAACCAACTGGCGCTGAATGCAGCGGATCCTTTGGCCCGAAGCTCGAATGATGGGCCGCTGTGCTCTTCGCACGATACCCCCCGGAAAGCTCACACTCGCGAGAGCGCAATCGGATGACGCCACACTTCAAACGCCGTTCGGTTCTCTGCTGCGGGCTCTGTCCCAATCTAGGAAGATTGCCCTGTGCGAAGCGTCTCAGATTCTATCTGTGTCATCGGGTCGGCTGTCTGGACGCGTGAGATCCAGTTTCGGTGCGCATACGGACCAATGGCAGCGATGACTGCGGCGATCGCAAGAAAATGCGAGCGAGCCTAATAAGACGGTAATTCATGCATGCTCTTCTTGACTTGCGCTAAGTGAGAACCCACCTCCGGCTCAACGTTATCCAAATTGAGTAGGCCCCTATCGCCCAATGTGCGCGGAGGTTGCGAGTGACATGTCCGTACGGGGTATCGCTATAGGATGCGGCCCATCTCGCCAAATAGTCTGAATATCCGCGACGGACGTACGCGATCAAACGCTCAAGACAAGCTCTGCACTCTTCTATTTTGGTGCTCTCTTGCAGCAGCGCTTGAAATGCTCACAGTGCTGCGGTAACTTTTGATCTACTGATTTGCCCGTATCGCACGTCCCCCGGCGTTCGATCAAGGGTGGAGCCGCTCGCTAACTCTGGTAGACTTGTCGGACCACAGAATTGGGCGGTTGATGACGACGGTCGCGCATATCATCACTGCGCTGCGCTCCGGTGGTGCCGAGCGGGTCCTTTATCTCGTGGCGACGCGCGGCCCTCAGGTACGCCATGTCGTCTATGCGCTGGCCGACGAAGGCTTCTACGGCGCGGAGCTACGCAGGCGCGGTATCGAGGTGCACAGCCTTGGCATGCGTAGTGGGCGCGTTCCCGGCGCCTCGCTAGTCCGGCTGATCAAGCTGCTGCGCGCGCAGCAGCCTGATATGATCATGACGTGGCTGTATCACGCAGACCTTATCGGCACGCTCGCTGGACGCCTAGCCGGCGTGCACCGAATTATCTGGAACCTGCGCTGTTCCAACTTCGTGTTCGCAGAGCATCCTCCGACGACTAGGCGCATTGTCACCCTGCTGGCGCGCCTCTCGCGCATACCCACAGCGGTCGCGGCCAACAGTATCGCCGGCCAACACGCGCACGAGGAGCTGGGGTATCGGCCACGACGCTGGATCTATTTGCCCAACGGCTTCGACACTAACGAGTGGCACCCGGACGATGCGGACCGCGCCAAAGTGCGGTGCGAATTAGGGCTGGCGGCCGATGACTTTCTGGTCGGCCGGATCGGCCGCGTCGATCCGCAGAAGGACATGCCAACCTTCCTCGCCGCCGCCAAAATGCTGGCTCAGCGTTACCCGAAGCTGCGGGTGCTGCTCGTCGGCGAGGGCACCGAGGAGCTCGAGCTGCCGCCCGAGCTGAAACCCGTAACGCTGGTGCTCGGCGTGCGTCACGATATGTATCGGCTGATGCGAGCGCTCGACCTCAACGTCTCATCATCGGCGTACGGCGAGGGCCTACCCAACGTCGTCGCCGAGGCGATGGCATCCGGGGTACCCTGCGTCGTCACGGATGTCGGCGACAGCGCCCTGCTCGTAGGCGGCGAAGGCGTTGTCGTTCCGCCACGCGATCAAGAAGGGTTGGCGCGGGGCATCGAGAAGATAATGACGAAATCACCGACAGAACGCTGGCGCATGGGGGTGCATGGCCGCACCCGCATTGACGAGGCGTATTCGATCGAAAGCTCACTGCTGCGCTATCGCGAGGTCTTCAGCGGCAGTGAAGGCGACAACTTCAAGTAGCGAGTCTAAGCAACGCGCGGCCGTGCCCTCACCGCATCGCCACTCAGAACAAGAGGCTGCCTCTCTCTCCCACCGGCAAGAACCTCTGTTGACGATCGCTCAGCGACCAGTAGAGCGGCTTGATGTCGAGCCGGTCGCGAACGAGGTAGAGTACACGTTCACGCGAATCCCACAGGGCGAAGGCAAAAACATGCCGATGAGAAGCCGGACGGCTGCCTCGACGCCACGGGCCTCGCAGGCCTCGATGATCACTTCGGGATCGGAGCCACCCTCGAAGTTGCAGCCGCCCGCCTGCAGCTCGGTGTCGCAGCCTCTCGAAGTTGAAGACCTCGCCATTGTAGATGACGCCGAAGCGGCCGCTGCGCGAGGGCAGGCCAAGCGGCGATAAGTCGACGATCAACAGCCGCCGGTGCGCCAGGCCTACGCGGTTTCTCCTGATCGACCCACACGTCGTCAGGCGCGGCGCGTCGGCCATCTCCTGTGCCGCGGCGCGCATGTCGAGTCAGCAAGTCCAGAATCCGGAAGCTCATTTTCGTCAGGTCGGAGCACGGCTTGTTCTGTCCGCGATCGAGCGCGCGGAAGCCACAGCGCATCAGCGCTACGTTCATCAGGAGACTTAGTTCGGCTCGAGGTAGAATATTTGCCGCCGTCCGCCCTTCAGCGGCTTGCTGTCGATGACCTTGAAGGTCGCCGCCAGGGAAGCGGCGAAGCTCTCAAGATCATAATCCTGATGCTTCTCTTTTTTGTTCATCAGAAGCTTCTGCACCATCTCGTCTTCCCGCGTCACGAATTCAATGATTACGCATGCGTTGAACCTGCCGAGCCATTGAATGAACGAGCTGATAGGGACGTTTGCGGAAATCACGATATGATGCACCAACGCTAGGCACACAATGAGGTCTGGCTTGGTCCGGCCGTCGAAAGCCTTGCGTTCCGCGCCGTTCCAGCCCTGGCCTGGAGAGGGATTTGCCAAGTCCATGACGACGGGCAGTATCTTGCTGCCCCCGGCTTCTTTCTCGCGCCGGTACAGCTTCTCCACCGCGTTGTGCTCGCTGTCGATCGAGACCACCAAGTCCGAATAGCTGCTGCACAAGCGTGAAAAGGTACCGGTGTTGCAGCCGATATCCCAGACGGTCGGCCAATGTCTGCGGCAAACCCACCTTTCCACGAACTGCTTCTTCTCCGCGAGCGCAGCGGCGTCGTAGGTATTGAAGTTCTCGTAGTGGGACCAAGCCGTGTGCTCGAGTTCGATGTCCAGGCGCTTGATCGTTCGTTCAAGACCCGTCGCAAGTCCCAAGAGCATCGCCTGCGAATGGTGGATCGCGCGTCGCTTGGCCGGAGCAGCGTCGCGCTCGGCTTTCGCGATGCGCGCCTCCATCGCCGCCGGAAACGCAATGTGGGCCAGGACACCCCGCTTTAATCGCTGCCAACGCGGAAAGAACTTGATTGCCTCGGATGCTGCGATCCCTTCGAGGTTTGCCCGCAGGAGCGGCGCAACGTCGATGTCACGGTGGGCCTTGAGGAGAAGTGGAATGAGGAAGTGCATACAGAACTGGCGATAGCCGATCCAGGCCTCGCCTTCGGCGGCGGGCTCGAACGATCCAACGTCAATGAACACGGGACGAGCGCCGCGCCACTGGATGTTGTACGCGCTTGCGTCCTTCATCGACCAGCCATGCGCAAGACACGACCTAAGAAGGTGGAGCTGCAAAAGCGCTGCGTCCTTCAACATCGAGAACGTCCATTCGTAAGGATACGAGATGAACGGAACTCTGTCGTGTTCAAGGACGAGACTGCGCCATTGGGGCGGCACGGCCTCGCACAAGGGATCGCCGCGATCAAGGGCGCGCGTGCCGACTATGGCCCCAGTTTGCAGAAGCTCGCGGAAGAAAACTTGCCGCGAGAGCAGCTCCCAATCGCACGCGGCTTCCGCGCTGAGCCCGCGTAGCACGCGGTTCGCAGCCAAGAAGACCCGATTAGACCTATCTCTGAAGGATCCCGGATCGGGCGCAAACGGGGCGCCCAGCCTGGGACGCTCGATCAGGGCTACTTCGGACAGGCTTTGCATGATGTGCGAAACCTGCAGGATTAATCGGAGCCGCGCCCCGCGACATCGGTGCCATGTGAAGCGTTCGCCTTTCCGGACAGCCTCGACCGAAACCCGGTGACAGCCCGTCGCATCGTGTAGCTGATGGCTCCGAAGAAGCCGAGCACTGCCGTGATGACAACGCTTGCAGACCCCGGATCAATATAGGCAAATGCCGCTGCCGAAGTACCGACCAGCAAAAGCATCGCCAGCAGCAGCACGTCGCACATATGAGATGACCGTGATTTTGTCGGCTCTTCATTCATATCTATAATCCCCGAACGGCTTTGCCCCTTCATACGGTGGCCGATAGTCGGCCATGGCCGGAAGCGGATCGCGCCCGTTGCCGAGACACCTGATCAATGCCCGCGCTACAAGCGTCATGGTGACGTATCCGCGCCTCTCTTCTTCATCGAAGACTTCGCTGCATACGTGCTTTGGCCAGACCGAAAGCGAGATGGCATGACGGTCGAGGACGAAGAATCGCCGCTCCTCTTCCGTCGTTAGCTCGTCGAATGCTTGACTATTTGAAAGCCAGAAGCCGTGATCGCCATAGACCAGTAGAATGGCACCCGGATCCTCCCGCTTCAGAAAAGCGACCCAAGCCGCGATCAGATCAGCGGCAATTTTCTCACGCTCAATGAATGTTTGGCGATACTCTATGCGATCGGCTTCCTTTGCATGATCGTAGCCCACCCTCACGTGCGCTGGCGCAAGCGTGTGCGCGACTGTCACCCACGGCCCGGCTGACCTTGCCGCATCACGGGCAGCGCGCTCCATCTGGTTGAACTTGAAGTGCCTCCACTCCGGATCCCAGCCTAGAGCTTGTAAACCCTCACTGACATTCCACCCCTTCAGCCATGGCTGCATTTGCGCGTGACAAAGGCCCAGGAACGCGTACTCACTACTGAACGCCAGAACATGCGTGCAGATGTCCCTACCATTTGAGACTTTATAGGCGTCTATATATTTGCCTTTGCTCCCCCCGAAAAACGGGTTCATGTACATCGTCTGGATCTTGTAGCCATTACCTCTGAATACCTCGAACAAGACACCTGGTCGCTCGCCATTGTAGAATTTGTGTTGTTCGTGAACCGGCAAACTGTCCCAAGCGCGAACATCAAGAGCGAGCAAGCTGTTGTAGAAATTCTTGGTGCCGACGCGATCGGCGAAGGAATTGCGAAACGTGCGGAAGCCATTGCCCCGCAATGCATCAGCGTAGTGCACCTGGCTGATGTGCAGATGGTCCTTCGCAATAGGTTCCGGGGTCAGTGCGTCGAGCCCCAGAAAGTATATGTTCGGCTTTCTGGCGAAGGTGACAGATCTAAATCTCAGCGACGAGTCGGCGGGAGGATGCCGCAGCAGAGAGAACAGGTCGCCTCCTGGTACGGAGGGAAGTAGAGAAGAAAGGAGTAACAGGGATGCAATGCCGAGGCCCCAGCACCTCACCAAGCCATTCTCCAAAATCAGCGATGCGAGGCAGAAGAAGGCGATGATCAGCGCGATGAACACGACGTACTGGTATGCTTGCGACAGCGTGCTGAAGTGGTGATAATGGATTAGAAGCAGAAGCAAGCAGTTAGTGGCAAGGAGGATGGCCATCAACAAGGCGATGATTGGGCGCCAGCACGTGCTGCGGCGCAAGAGCAGGTAGAGAGCGCCAACAATCGCGATCTGCGCCAGAACAACCGCCGCCACATAGCCGAGTACCAGAAGAGACTGCGCTGGCGAGAAGCTCGCGCCGCCAACCGAACTTGCATTCCACCAGAGAGAGAGATGATGCCGAGGAGAGCGAGGCTCGCCGCCACAGGCGACCGAAGCGCGCCTTTCATCGCAGTCCCCCCCCGACAGCACTACGACCCGCATCACACGGGTCCAGATCGATCTGGCTCCAGCCTAAACACTGACCGGAGCCTTTTGCTAAGGCCCTTGGCAAAGGGGCAAAGAGCCGTCGCAGGGTTTCACGCAACTGTCAAAATGTCAAGAATGATGCTGATTTCATTGGGGATAGTGGATTGTTCATGAACTTCGATTGGTCGGTGTGTGCTCATTGCAACACACCACTCACAGAACTCAAGAAGTGCGGACGTATGGGCCGCGCGGAGGATCCATTGCCTCGCAGGCAGTCATCAGCTCGGTAGCGTAGGGTCCGAGCATGGCCGCGCGACGTGAGCCTCTAGGAGGGGCACGCGGGCAAGCGTGATCGCCGCGATCTGCAAGCCATCGCTTATGAAGCTTGCCGAGCCAGCTTCAATCGCGCAACGCTGGCATCATGCTCACAGCTTGGGAACCTAGAACGGGCCGCGGAAATAGCGGTCGGGAACGTCGAGGAGGCTATCGGGGCGCACCTCCGGCATAGGCTGCTCGGGCAGGCCGGTGAGCCGACGTGCCGCGGCGGTGATCTCGAACTTGCGCGGATAGTAATAGTTGGCGAGCGCGCGCGTCGTGGGCGTCGGCACGTCAGGCAATGCAATGCGTACGGGCGGCGCCACCAAATCGCCGAAGGCTTGCTCGCTGACGCGGGCAACGACCTCGGCGGCAAAGCCCACCGATCGATGCCCAGTGTCGGCGACGATGAGCCTGCCTGTCTTCTTGACCGATTCGACCAGCGGGAGATCGTCGAACGGATTGAGCGTGCGGATGTCGATGACCTCTGCCTCGATACCTTCCTCGGCAAGATCGTTGGCGGCCTCCAGGGCCTCGATCGTCATGTACGAAGCCGCGGCGATGGTTACATCCGCTCCGCGTCGGGCAATATTGGGCGCACCGAGCGGAACCGTATAGTGGTCTTCCGGAACCTTGCCTTTGATATTGTAGAGCCAGCGGTGCTCGATGGAGATAACAGGGTTGTTGTCCTCGATCGCCGCGATCATCATGCCTTTGGCATCGTACGGCGTCGCCGGCATGATCACCTTGAGGCCGGGTATGTGGGCAAACCACGACTGCAGGCTTTGCGAATGCTGTGGCCCCTGCCCCCAACCGCGGCCGACGACGAGACGGATCACCATTGGCGCCGACTGCTGACCCCCGAACATGTAGTTCCACTTGGCCGCCTGGTTGACGATCTGGTCGATGGCGAGCAGCGCAAACTCGAGGCGGATGTGCGTCATCACCGGACGCATGCCGTTGATCGCCGTGCCCAGCGCCACGCCCGTCATGGCGTGCTCGGAAACCGGCATATCGACGACGCGCCCCGGCCCGAACTTCTCGATGAGGCCCTTGGTCGACCCAAAGATCGCGGCCGCATCAGGCGCCCCAAGCCCCATGATGTAAACTGACGGGTCGCGCGCCATGCAGATGTCCTGCGCCTCAGCTAGCGCCTGCGCGTAGGTGATTTCCCGCTCTGTTGTCATGGGTTGGTCTCGATCCTAAGATGCGAAGAGATCGGCGTTGAGCTGTGCGCGATCGGGGAACGTGCTTTGCTTGGCAAATGCCATGGCTTCTTCGATCTCGGCGGCGAAGCCGGCGCGCAGAGCATCGACGTCGGCTTGCGCGATCTGCCGCTCGGCGATCAGCCGGTCGGTCAGCAGCCGCAGTGGGTCGCGGGCCTTCCAGGAACCGAGCTCGCCGGGCGGGCGATAACCCAGATGCTCATCGCCAAGCGGGCCACAATGCTCGAGCCACCGGTAGGTCTTGAACTCCACGAACACCGGCCCGTTGCCGTCGCGCGCATGATCGACGGCACGGCCGGCGAGGTTGTAGACCTCGAAAGCGTCGTTCCCGTCACCGCTGAGTGTCAGCACTTTGTGACCCTTGGCGAGCTCGAACACCTCGCGCTCGGCGGGCTTGCGCACCGACAGTGGTGAAAGCACCGAATAGAGGTTGTTCTCGCAGACCATGACTACGGGAAGCTTGTGTAGGGCGGCGAAGTTGAGGCTCTCATGAAAGACGCCCGTCTCGGTTGCCGCATCACCGAAGTAGACGACGACGACGGTCGGCTCGCGGCGCATCTTCGCTGCAAAGGCAGCACCGACGCCGATGGGGATCGTGGCGCCGACGATCGGCACGGCACCGAGAAAGCCGCAGGAGCGGTCGATGAGATGCATCGAGCCGCCCTTGCCGCGGGCGCAGCCCGTTTCCTTGCCGTAGAGCTCGGCGAGCATCGGCTTCAGGCGGCCGCCCTTGGCGAGATAGTGCGCATGGCTGCGGTGCGCCGAGGTGACGAGGTCGTCAATGCGCAGATGTATCGAGACGCCCGCAGCGACGGCCTCCTGGCCGATACTGAAATGCGTCGGGCAGCGCATTTCCTGCTCGGTGTAGAGCTCGGCGATACGTTCCTCAATCAAGCGAATACGCAAGATGCTCGCCAGCAGCTCGCGACCGAGATTTGCGCCCGCTTCCGTATTCCGCAGCACCGCGTCCATGACTTCTGGTCCCTTTCACGCGCGCATGGTGAAGTCGGTTGGCCAATCCTTGAGATCGTCGAGATACTTCTCGGCCCAATCGACCATGTCTTGTATGCCCTCCTCGAGGCTGATCTGCGGCTCCCAGCCGACATCGCGCTTGATCGCCGAGGAATCCAGCCAATAGCGCGAATCCTGGCCAAGGCGCTCGCCGGTGACCTCGACCAGATCCTCGAAGGGCAGGTTCATGACCTTGGCTACCGTTTCCAGCAATCGACGGATGGAAATCGGCTCGGGAGGCCCCACGTTGTACACGGCGCCGAGCGGAGCCCTCTCAGCAACGAGATAAACGGCGCGCGCGACATCACGCGCGTGGATGTATGATTTTTCCGCTTTGCCGCCGCCGTGCAGCGGCACTTTTCGCCCTGTGAGACCGAAAACCACCGCCTTGGGGATCACCCGGTGCAAGAGCTGACCGGGACAATAGGCATTCGATGGACGGATGACGTTCATCGGAAAGCCGAGGTTCTGATGCACCGCGATCAGGCACAGGTCGAAGGCCGCCTTCGATGCCGAATAGGGGCTCGACGAGCGGATGGGCGCATCCTCCGGCGTTGCTGTCTCTACCGAGCCATAGAGCTCCGAGGTGCCGATCTGAATGAACCGCTCGAGGTAGTCGCGTTTAGAGAGAGTTTCTGCCAGCCGTGCCAATCCCATCGCGTTGGTTTCGAAGTAGCGCCACCAGTTCTTCCACGAGGCGGCACCCTCGCCTTGCGCCGCATAGCAGACGACAATGTTCGGCTTCTCGCGATCAAGCAGTTCCATAAGGAGATCGAGTTCATGCGTCACGTGATAGGCGTGATAAGAGTAGCGCTTGTCGCCCTTTCCCACATTCAAGGTAAACGGCTCGGGCTTCGGCGCCGCGCGCCCTATGCCCAATACACGCTCGGTGTCCGGTTGCTCGAGTAGGTACTTGGAGGTGTGGATTCCGAACGAGCCACCCCCGCCGAGGACCGCATAACGCTTCGCCATCATTCTCTCTCTGCCTGATTGTTATTAGGCCCGGCGCCGGAGGCGCCGAAGTCGTTGACGGACGGATCCATCTCCAGAACCGTCCAGTGGTAGTCGCCGTGGTATCCCGCCTCCGCGAACAGGGCGCGCCAGTCGGCGGGCTTCAGGAATGTTTTGGCCGTCAGACACCAACCGAGGAAAAAGTCACGCTCCGCGTCGTTGTGATAGGCATCCACCTGCACGTACGAACGACCGGGCGATAGACGTTCGGTCTCCTGGAGGGCGGTGATCAACCGGCTGCGCTCCAGATTGTGCAGCGTGTTTATGCTCACGACCGCGGCAAAGCTGCCGGAACCGAAGGGAAGAGCATCGGCGCTGCCGAGCACAAGCCGGCCCTTCGCCTCGGGCACGCAGTTAGTGATCGCATACTCCGATATATCGAGCCCGAACACTTCGAGCCCGGGACAGACGTCCATCAGATCCTTGACGAGAAACCCTTTCGCGCAGCCCACATCTAGAACACGCTGGCCGGCTTTCAGACCGAAGTGCTCGACGATATCGAGCGCGATCGGGATCCATCTCCCATCGTAGCGGTACCCGCCATAGCCCTGCTCGCGCGATCCATCAAAGTACTCGCGCCCAAAGCGAAGCGCCGCCGCCGCATTGATGGGATCGAGAGCGCGCGGGCGCGTCAGCTTCCGCTGGGTGCGCGGATAGTGCCGCATGAGGTTGATCTCGACCATTTCGCGTGTCTGCCGGCTGTTGGGATTACCCGTGGTGGCGCTTACCGCGCGCCGCTGCTTTTGCACGCCGCGCTTCTTGAATCGAGTTGTAGCGGCGACTCAGGAAGTAGCGCATCTGACGGACGCCGAAATCAAAGTGCGCTGACTTGAATGCGGTTGAGACCATCTTCATCCCGAACAGCGATAAGAGCGACGGACACCGTTGGAAGAAGGGCAACACGTCCGCGTTCTGGGGAGACTTCAGCACATCGAGAATGGACGTGAGAACCTTCTCCTGCGCCCTCCGCGCCTGCATCCCGATGCGCGAATAGGTGCGTTGGCGTTCGCGCATCAGGGCCAAGGTGTCGGGCACGACGCACGCCCCATGCCGGAGCGCCAAAAGATAGAAACCCAACCAATCGGCGTGCCAGCGCAGCTGAGCTGGAAATCCACCTTGCCGCAACAGCCAGTCGCGCCGTGCTAGCACCGTATTACCTGACATCCACAGGTACCGGCTAGGGAGCACCTCCATGAAATCTGCTGGTGAAAGGTACTCGGGTAGCGATGCCAAATCGAATGCCCCACCGTGCGAACGCAGATTATAAGTGCGCACTCCTGGGACGCCGTCGACGAACACCCCCAGTGCCGAAAAGCACAAGCCGGCGCGCGGATTCCTGCGGAGCACGGCGAGTGAGCTCTCCACGAAGTTCGGCAACAGCAGGTCGTCGGACGCGGCCCACACAACATAGTCGCCTTTCGCAACGTCGAGAGCGCGACCGATGGCCGACAAAGAACCACGATTGTAGTCGCTGGTGAGCACCGTCACATTGGAGCGCCCCTCCGCATACTCCTTCATCACGGCCACGCTGTCGTCCGTCGAGCCGTCATCAATGAGGATGATCTCGTCGGCGGAACGACTCTGCGCGGCGATCCCGGCGAGCGAGGACGGCAGGAAGTGAGCATTGTTGTAGTTGGCAAGCAGGATCGAGACCGTCGGCGAATAATCAATGGGGGCTGCGAGCGGGCGTCGTCTTGGAGTCGGTTTGGCTGGCGGTTGTCGATCGACAACCATCTCGAAGAAAGCTGGATCGGTGGGCGCCGCGCGGTCGAGTGAAACCTCCCACTGATCGGGGACTTGATAGGCACACTTGTCAATCACGATGCCGTCATGGGGATTTTCGTACCGGTAGTATTCCTTGATGAAGACGCGGCTGCCGGTCACACGATAGATCTGCGACAGCATATTCTCCATCTGATTTTGAAACATTTCGTGCAGCGAACTGATGTTGATAGACACGTCGAAGTAGCCATCCGGGATCAGCTCGATTTGGTTCGCGGTGAAGAACGCGATGTCCGCCTCGTCAAGCTCAGCTTCGATGTCGGCGAATTTCTCGAAGTGCCGGAATTTGAACACCCGCTTTTCCGGGAATAGTGTCGAGATGTACCATTGGGAAATGAACAGCGCCGGAGCGATGTCGAAAATGAAATATCGGCTCGGCGCGGCCTGCAGCATGACGTATGCAAGTCGTCCGTAGCCGGCGCCGATCTCGGCCACCTTCAGCGCCCCGTCGGTCGGCGACTTGAGGCTACGCAGTATCGTATTCACTTCGATTATGGAGTTTGCCAAGTCCTGGGACACGAGGCGCCCGTCCTTCATTACCTTGATCGGCTCCCCGAGCAGAGGCTCCGAAAGCCGATCGGTAAGTTTCAGCGTGTCGTAGGATGAGGCAAACTCCCACAGCATTGATACGAGCTTGCGATAGCGGTCGATCGCCTTTGTGCGCTCCGTTTCGAATATCCGCCGATGCGGCCTGATGAGGCGGCCGTTGCTCAATTTGTCAGGGTCAATGATCCTGTAGTCTTGGATATTGCTCAGCGCATCCTTATCGGAAATGTCCTCCATCCACTGTAGCTGCGGATGATCGTCTCCGGATGGCAGCGTGCAGAAGTAGCTGCGGCTAATCGTGCGCTTGAACCGCTCCAGAGCCTCCTGCCGGAGGATCTCCATATGAATGTTTTCGTAGTACTTCCAGAACTGCGATGGTCGATACAGCTCCGAGGCCGTATCGAGCTCGCGGTGCATAGCGTCGATGGCCATGCGGTGCTCGTCGCGCAAGCAGTCCGCGCCCACATCGCTAAGGTTGACAAAGGTGTCGTCGCGCCCATGACTGTAAGCATCGAGCGCAATCCGACCTACGCCTTGGTCGATCCTCACACCGGAGCGATGCAGGTACCAAGCTACCCGGCTATGACCGCTTAGCGCGGCCAATCTCAAGGCTGCACCGTTCTCGTGGTTTATGTTTACGCCGTTGCGGTGCAGGTAGATGACGACCATCAGATGTCCATTGGACGCCGCCGCAAGCAGCGCCTCGCCGGCGTCGGAGACGTCGGCTCCAGCCCGGTGCATGCGAACGATCGTCTTCAGATCTCCCAGCTCGGCGGCGCGCTGCAGGATCTTGCCAGTGTTCTCGGGCCACCGGCCGGACATCTGCATAACATACTTGAACAGGGCGATGTTGCCGGTCTCAGCCGCGGCGGTGACGAGCTCGTCGATGATGGGACGGTGGTATGCCCCTGTCTCAATCACGAAACGGACGACGTCCAAGTTTCCAGACCGGATAGCATCGAGAGCGACCGGATTCTTTGCGCTTTCGATGTTTGCGCCGTTGGCAACGAGCCATTTGACGACGTCGAGATGCCCGCGACGCGCAGCAAACCGCACAGCAGCATCTGCATCATGATGGACGTCGGGCTGTGGATCACCCACCCACAGGGCCTGCAGGCTGGCAAGATCACCCGCCTGGGACATGAGACTGAAGGCTCGATTTACGAGCTGTGGCGTGCGCCCGAGGGAGTCGAGCAGATACGCTGTCACCTCGGTCCGCAGATTGAAGATGGCCAAGCTGAGCGCGCCCAGCTTGCGTTCGACCAGCGCCGCACGCTGCTCGACGAGATAGCGCACGATATCGATGTGCCCATTGGCGGCCGCAATCTCAAGAATGCCTGTGCCGAGGCTATCGAGTGCTTTACTGGCGGGAGTAATGCGGCGGACGGCATCGATGTCTCCCGTGACCACCGCGCGCAGCAATTCCCTCTGTGCGAGGCACCAGGAAATGTCCAGATGCGCGTCCTTATTGCGTAACGGCTTCATTGTCTAGACCAGGTTCACGCAGGTGGCAGGTAAATAGGCGAGCCCAACGAAGCGTTCGGGCGCCAGCACCTGCAGATGAATTAGGCTCTCGCGCACGTCGAGCATCTCTCTGTCATCACTAGCGACCGCAAGCTCGCAGAAACAGTCGCCCGCCGGCAGGTTGGCCACGAGCCGGAAGGAATAGTCACCGTATTCACCAGCCTTCCTAGGAAGCGACGGCATCGAAAGCCAATCAGAATTCGTGCTGAAGACAAGGACGCCCTCTTTCGTGCGTACAGTCAGTCCGACGATGGGGCGCAGAACATCGACGAAATAGTGGACTCGGAACTGGATTTCGAGCGGCTGTCCCGTTTGGATGATACCCGCCTCGTTGATGCCGTCCGAGGTGATGGCGTAGTCGACGATCTTGGCCGCGCCGCTGCCGTAGCGGAATTCACTGCAATTGTAGCTCGCGCGCAGATCGGCGACGTCCTCGTCTGGGTTTTCCCCATTTGCATTGAGCAGACCCTTGCGCGCGGTTCGACCATTGAGCTTGGCGTGGCCATTGACTGACGGCAACGGCCTTTCCTCGGGCTGATCGGGCTTCCCGGTGGAGAGAATACGGCTATAGAGCTCGACAATCTCGCGCGGTGCGCCCGTCTTGACCAACTGGCCCTTGTGCAAGAGTGCGGCAACGTCGCAAATTTCCGGCACCTGTTGGCGATTGTGCGTCACATAGAGAATGGTCTTTCCAGATCTGCGGAACTCGCGGATGCGCCGGAAACACTTGTCGACAAAACGCGCATCACCAACCGACAATGCCTCATCGATGACAAGGATATCGGCGTCGACGTGCACAGCGGTCGCAAAAGCGACACGCGCATACATGCCGGACGAGTAGGTTCGCATCGGCTGCTCAAAAAACTCGCCTATATCCGCAAACACCTGGATATCGCGCATGCGCGATTCCATCTGGCGCCTGCTGAGGCCCATCAGCGCCCCATTCATCATGACGTTTTCGCGCCCGGTGAAGTCCGCGTTGAACCCGGCTCCGAGTTCGAGCAACGCGGCAACCTTGCCGTTGATCTTCAGCTCGCCCTCGGTGGGCTGCAGAACAGAGCTGACGATCTGCAGCAGAGTTGATTTACCGGACCCGTTCATGCCGAGCAGGCCGACGGTCTGCCCCGCCTCGACGGTGAGGTTGATGTCCCGCAATGCCCAGAAGTCGCGATGATAGCTGCGCCGCCACGGATCCAGGGCCTCCAAAAGGCGATGATGGGGCTTGTCGTACAATCGATATTTCTTTGCCAAGTTGCGGATTTCGACCGCGGGCATCGACATCGCGCGCTCCTACATCACGTCTGCAAAGTGCGACTTGAGGCGCAAGAAGATGCCTGGCCCGAGCAAAGCGAGAAGACCAACACTAACGCCGAAGGCCATGGCGGCCGCGGACCACTCCCAGGGCGGCTGTCCATAGATGAGAGCGCCGCGATAGGTCTCGACGACAAATACCATCGGATTGAGTTGCATCAGCGTGCGCAGGTTCGGCGACAGCATCGACAGCTCCCAGACGATGGGCGTCATCCAGAACCACAGCGAGATGATGACGCCGACGAGTTGCCCAACATCGCGCTGGAAGACATTGAGTGCGGCTAGAACCCATCCGAGGCAGAGCGCGAAGACCATCATCGCGGGAAAGGCGAGGAAGAGGTAGAGGGTGTAGAAAGTCGGCCAGACGCCATAGAACATGAGCAGCATGACCAGAAAGACTAGCATGCAGGCATGCACGATGGCTGCGGAGATGATCGGCGCGACCGGCAGTATCTCAATGGGAAAGGCGATCTTCTTGACGAGGTATTGATGCTCAAACACCGAGTTGGTGGCGTTGTTGAGGGCATCGGCAAACGCCATCCACGGAATGAGGCCACAGAAGAGCACGAGGAAGTAGGGGACATCCGTATTGGCTGCGCTGAGCCGCAGCCCATATGAGAAGACGAACCAGAAGACGAACAGGTTCATCAACGGCAGGGCAATTGCCCAGGCGATGCCGCCGGCCGTCGCCGAATAGCGGTTCTTCAAGCTGCGAATGGATAAACGTCCAACCACGACACGGTAGGACCAGATCGTGCTCAGCGTTCGTGTTAGCGCCACGTTCATCCAAAGGTCCTCAAGGCAGTTCGGCGATGATCCGCTTTTATACATATTGGTCGAGCGCTCCTAGCACCGGCTCGTGATTGAGTTTGGTCGCAATGGCCGACTTTAGGAAGCTGTTGTACAAGCGATAGCGCCGCACGGAGCCATCGCAGGTACGCCGCTCCACCGCACGGTCCTTGCCGCCAGCAAAGCGAGCAACGTAGTGATGTGGCTTGAACCCAGGAGCTAACCGGTCACGCACGTAACGCAGCGGCGTAGCGAGGCGCAAGAGTGTTGAGGGAACATTCCCCCCCACATAGAGCTGCAGCCACACATCTTTCATGATGTCATCACGGCCACGGCCCTTGACCACCTGATCCGTCAACCAGTCGAGGAACTTCGGCCGCGTGAACTCCGACAAGTATGTGAGATGGATGAGATCGAGTACCTTCGCCGTGTCATCACCTTCACGTGCCACGCCGACCTCACGCAAATTGGCTTCGAGAACATCGCGATAGGTGCGGTACTGGGCAAACAAAGTCTCGGGGGAGTTGAGCATCGATTCGACGGGATGCCATTGCTCGTACCGCTCCGACGGGCGCAGTGAGCGTCCGTAGTAAAATACCGGCAGGCGCGCACTCTTACCACGCACCAGAGTTATAGCGCCGGCGCCCAACTCATGCCCGAGCAGGCTGCGCAGGCCCTGCACATCCTGCAGGGCCCGCTGCTTCACCGGCGTGCGATAAACACCGTAGGTCACGGCCTCGTAACGACGGAACAGGCAGCGCAGCCGCTCAATCGGCGTCGCATCGTCGATGGAGCGCGAGGCATAGACGACCGTCGTCAAACCAATGTGGTCGGTGTTGTAGAATGTGAAGTAATGCCCATGCGCCACCGCCACGTCGGGATGCGAGATGAGATGGTGGACAATCGGCTCCAGCGAGTCGACGAGCACGATATCGTCATCGGCGCACATGGAGCAGAACGGCGTCGTCACCTGCATAACCCCGCGCCAGAACTTCTCGAAGGGCGGCATCTCCGACGGGAATTGCAGATGCCACACCTTCAGCGGCAACGCAGCGATCGTTGCAGCGTTTTCTTTGCGCGAAGCGGGCGTTCCAGAATCGAGCACGAGGATTTGGAACGCTACCTTCTCGCGCGCCAAGTATTGTAGTAGCCGACGTAACTCCTCCGGGCGCGAGTAGGTGGGAATGATCAGGCTATATTGCTCGGCAAGCTGCATTGCGTTCCTTGCGTTCGCGGCGATTGCGTTCGGTTCACTTAGGCCGCCGGGAAAGGACGGCAATCCGTCCACGCCAATTGTCGATAGTGCGGTCGAGACCATCTTCGAGAGATACACTCGCCGACCACCCACACGCCCGCTGCATGCTCGTCCTGTCAGCGACGACAAAGTCGGGATCGTTCGGCGGGCGCGGGCGCGCGCCAAAGCACACGAGTTCGGCTCCGCGCAGCCGGTTCGCAATGCGTGAGACAACATCGCGCAACTCGGTGGCAGCGCCTGAGCCGATGTTGAACGCACCCAACGCGTCGGACTGAAGCAGCGTGCACAGCGCATCGGCGACGTCGGTTACGTAGATGAAATCGCGCGTCTGACGCCCGTCCGTGCAGGCGAACTCGCGGCGCTGGAGGATGCACTCGATGGCTCCCGGGATGAGTCGCCCCGCGGGCTCGTCAGGACCGTACGGGAAGAATAGCCGCGCCCAGGCTCCGTCCAGCGCGCTCGTCATGCGCAGAGCCTCGAAGGCGTGGAACAATCCGGCCTTGGCGTGGCCATAGACCGTGTCAGGCCGCAACGGCGTTGTCTCCTCCTGCAGCGGCGCATTACTCGCGGCGTACTCGGCGCACGTGCCCGACACGACGACACGTGCACCAGCGGCCGCGCACGCCTGCAGCAAGGCTGCGCCCGCCGTCATCCACGCGAGGTTCTCCGCGCTCGACCAGAACACGCCCGGCTTGGTAATCCAGGCAAGATGCAGCACGTGTGATGGCTGCAAGGCTTTGACCACCGCGTGACAGGCAGCGGGATCGAGCAGGTCGTAGCGGTGCCAAGTGACATCGGGCGTCCGGGACGCCGGCTCGCGCAACGAGATGCCGTGAACGTCAAACCCGCGCTCCAGCAGCTTCGGGACGCAGTGACGGCCGACGAAGCCCGTTGCTCCCGTAACCAGCACCTTTGGCTTTGCGCCGGTCACGACCCGTAATCCGGATAGGCCGCATCGCGTGGCGAAAGGATCGGCTCGCCGCCGGGCCAGTCAATGGCGAAGGCTGGATCGTTCCAGCGCACACCGCTGGCGGCGCCGGACACGAACGGCGTTGACATCTGGTAAAGCACCTCGGTGGCGTCTCTTAGCGTCTTGAAGCCGTGCGCGAAGCCTTTGGGCACGTACATGGCGCAGCAATTGTCGGCGGTGAGCTCTTTGGCAAACCACTTGTTGCGCGTCGCCGACTGTGGGCGCAGGTCGATGATCACATCCCACAAGGCTCCGCGGGTGCAGCGAACGAGCTTGTCCTCCTCGTGCGGCGCTGACTGAAAATGCATGCCGCGCAAAGTATCGCGCCGGCTATTGAACGAAATGCTGCACTGCGCGACGCACGGCGCAAGGCCGTGCGTCTCGAACTCCCGGGCGCAGAACGTGCGCGCAAAGAAACCGCGCTGGTCCTCGAGCTTGTCGATCTCGACGACGAAAGCGCCGTGCAGCGGCGTCTCGATCAACCGCATAGTTGCGTACACAATGACATCGAGGACGGTGCCATCACGGCCACATCTTCCACGCCGCCCGCCCCGATTCCCAGATTTGCTCGAGCTGGCGCTTGTCGCGCAGCGTATCCATGCACTGCCAGAAGTCGCCATGCTGGTAGGCGGCAAGCTGCCCCTCGCGCGCCAACTCCTCCAGAACATCGCTTTCGAGGCTGCTCTCATCGCCCGCGATGCGATCGAGGACGGCGGGCTCGAGCACCATGAAGCCGCCGTTGATCCAGCCCTCGCCGATCTGCGGCTTCTCGCTGAACTGCTTGATGAGGCCGTCGCCATCGAACGCCAGACCGCCGAAGCGCGACGGCGGGCGCACGGCAGTGATCGTCGCCAGGCGCCCGTGCGCCTTGTGGCACGCGATTAGCTTGGTAAGGTCGACGTCGGCTACGCCATCGCCGTAGGTGAGCATGAACGGCTCACCCTTGAGCAGTGGAGCAAGGCGGCGCAACCGCCCGCCGGTCATTGTCTCGGCGCCCGTCTCGATGAGGTCGATCACCCAACGCTCGGGCGGCGCCGAGCGCGGCGTCACCTGCGCTGCCGCGCAATCGACGGTGATGCTGCCGCCGAGCAGTTGAAACTCGTAGAAGAAGCGCTTGATGACGTCGCCCTTGTAACCGAGCGCGACGATGAAATGATTGAACCCCTGGGCACCGTAGATCTTCATAATGTGCCAGAGGATCGGCCGGCCGCTGATCTCGACCATGGGCTTCGGCACCACGGATGTCTCCTCGGCGAGACGCGTGCCAAGTCCACCAGCCAGTATGACCACCTTCACGTGCGCACCTGCATCGTCACTTCAATCGACTTCCCGGCGGCGTCTCGCCGCGCAGCGCCATTGCCAATCTGTCCACAACGTCGTGCGGCCGCAGCCGCAGGGCGAGATACGCCATCGCCAGGCGTTGCTTTCCCAACGGGGTCGCTTTAATGAAGGCAAGTGCGGCGCGGTCGACAGGCCGCAATGGCCCCAGCAGCTGTTCCAAGTAGGCGCGCGATCCGTCGGCCCATTGCGTCGCCGCTACGGCGCCCTGATACAAGAGGCGCCGATGCAGTCGCTCGCCATAGCCCGGCGCAAAGTCGGACGCATAGCGCTCCCTGACCAGGATGGATGCACGATCCGCGATCGCACGCGCTACTTCGGCATTGCGCGTCATCTGCCCCGCCATTCCCTCGGGGCTGCGACGCCAATACGCCAGCACGTCGGGGATGTAGCAGGCGCCGCAGGTCGCAGCGATCACGCGGCAGGCAAAGCCATCGGCGAATCCGGCGAGCGGAGCATCGAAATCGCCGATGCGCCGCAGGGCGCTGCGCCGGTAAATGGTCGTATTGCCCATGAACCAACCGTCCCGGCGCATCAACAGGCGGTTCGCCACCTCGGGCGGGATGAAACAGGGCGTCCGCGCCGGCTCGTGCGTTGCGATGCGACCGAGGTTCTTGCCATCAAGGCTCATCAAGAGTGACGAGGCTGAGCAAAGGCCGGCTGCAGGAAAGCGCTGCAGCATGGCCAGAGACTTCTCGAACAACCCGGGGAGCACCACGTCATCAGCGGCGGCCATGTAGATGTACTCTGCATCCGTGGTCGCCAGAAATTCTTCGAGATTGGCCATGAAGCCGCGGTTGTAGGCGAGCTTAATGGAACGGACGTTTGCATAGCGGCATGCATATTCGTCAATGATCTGCGGGCTGCCGTCGGTCGACCCGTCGTCAATGAGGTAGATCTCATGCGGCTGGATCGACTGTTCGAGGATGGCGTCGAGCGCCTCGGGCAGATAGCGGCCATGGTTGTAGTTCGAAAGAAATACCGAGAAGCGCGCCACAGCATTGGAGACAGCGGTGGCGGAAGATGCCGCGACTTCGTCGGTAGCAATGATGCGTGCGTGCGCCTGCGGCACCATCTCACTGCTCAAACCAGCGCGCTTCTGCACCGCCACCTCGCAGCCGATGTCAGAGGTCAGCACCATCATCAGGCGCTCGGCATATGCTTGAGATCCGCCTGGGCCATCCACAGCCGCAGCGCGAACGCGTCGTAAGGCGTTAGGCGACGCACGCTGAACACGTCCTCTTTCGAGAACAGCTTGGCTGCCTGTCCCTCGTTGAGCTTCACCGTGCTCAGCTCCTCGCGCGTGGACGCTACGGTGAAGATGTAGCGTAGGCGAATTCCGAGGTTCCAACGCCGCAGGTCGAAGCAGACCTGCGTGAAGTACGCGACTTCGCGCGGGCGAAATCCTAGTTCCTCTTCGAGCTCGCGTACCAGCGCCGCGCCCGGATCTTCGCCCTCATCGATTGCGCCGCCGAAGAGGCCCCAATAGTTGGGAAACCAGATGCCGGGGATGTCGTCACGGTGCTGCAGCAGCAAGCCGCCATCCTCGGTCGTTATGATCGCCGCCGATGCCGTCGATGGGCGATCTGCGACCCCGCTGATGAGCGAAGGGAGGGCGTTGATATGCATATCGCCGCTCACGCGCCAGCGGGCTCCAGAGAGGCGATATGCACGTCGGCCAATCCCTTCTCAAGCGGCGTGAAATGGAACGTCGGGAAAGCGTGCAGGCAGGCCGTTGTGTCGAAACTGCGGTAGCTGATCGGCGAACGCCGTGAGCTGGTCTTGATCTCGATCGGCTCATCGAACTGGCGCGCGACGAGGCGTGCGACATCCATGAAGGACGCGGAACTCCCAGTCGCGATGTTGAGCGTGCCGACGCTGCGATGCGTGGCGCACAAACGAACAACCGCCGCAGCGTCATCTACGAGCACGTGATCGCGCGTCTCCTCACCTTCGCCGCCGAGGGTGATCTGCCCTTCTTCTACCGCCTGACGGCGGAAGCGATTGGGCCCATAGGAATTGTGCGTGTCGTCGGGTCCATACAGCATCGACGAGCGCAGGATGGCGAGCGGGCTCTTCAGCGTGTTCTGCAGCATCACCTCGCGTACCTTGTGCATGCTGCCGTACAGGTCGTCGGGTGCCGCACAGGTCACCTCCGAGATCTTCGCCTGTGATAATGGGTAGACGGCGTCGGAGCTGAGATAGATGACCTGCGCACATTCTGGCCCTGCCGCGCAGAAGTTCTGCACCATGGTCAAGTTGCGCATCAACGTCGCGATGTCCCTGCCGCGGTCGGGCGTCAGCGCCGACAATAGCACGACCGAGTCATCGGGCCGGATTGTCTGCGCGACAAGCCTGCCGGCGCCGGGCCTCTCTAGGTCGAGATCGTCGCGCGCCAGCGCGAGCGTCTCAATCCCTTCGCGCGCCAGATCCCGCTTCAGCGCGCGGCCCAGAAACCCGCCGGCCCCAAGAATGACCATGCGCGTAGGAGACATCGGTGCATTATTCAAATGCTTGAGCACATTCTTTTCCTTGTAGTTGGAGTTCGCGGCCCATCACGTAGTGCTCGAGGCCAGCCTTGGCGCAGGCTCCGGCATCGAGCACGGCATAGGGATCGATGATGATCTTGCCGCGCATGGAGCGGGCGATTTCCTCCGGCGCCAGCGCTCTGAACTCCTTCCACGGGGTCATCACAGCGACGACGTCGGCACCAGCGCAGGCATCGATGGCCGATTTGCCCTGCTCGACGGTATCGCCCACCGAAGCGGCGGGGACCACAGGGTCATAGGCGCGAATGAGAAACGGACCGAGCGCCTGCATAAACGTGAGCGAGGGCGAGTTCTTGGTCGAGTGGGTATCTTCCTTGTAGGCGATGCCGAGCACACCGATCGACGGATTGGCAACGCTGACGAGCACCTTCTCATGCAAAAGACGCAGCGCCCAGTCGCGCCGGTAGCGGCTGTTGGCGATCCATGCCCTGACGACGCCGGCGTCGGTCCCTTTCCGGTCGGCAATTCGGCAAACAGTCGCAAGGTCGCGCTCGAGATTGCCTCCGGCGATTCCGAGACCCGGTGCCAGATAGGAATATTGTCCGATGCGGCGATCGAGCTTCAGCGCCGGGACGATCTCCGACCAGTCGGCCCCGATCTCCTCGCACACCTCGGCCAATGTGTTGGCGACGCTGATCGAGGAGACGAGACAGAAGTTGATGGAGATCTTGGCGAGCTCGGCGCTCTCATAACGCATCGGCAGTATGGGGCAATTGAACTCCGCCAGCACCGCCCGGAGCTTCGCATCGAGCGGCACGGCGGGGTCGGCGCAGCCGACGATGTAGCGCTCCGGCTGCGTTGCGCGTTCCACCGCGCGGCCGAATATCAGAGTCTCGACCTGATAGTAGCGGCGCGACGGGTCGGGCGCCTTGAGGGCGCGCGTGAAACCCGGCTCGACCTGTGACAGCACCACCATGGCGGCCTGCGGATTGAGCGCCGGCGTCACCGCGTCGATCAGGCGATGGATGGTCGCCGTATCGCTGCGCCCCTGATCGTCGGTCGGGATGTCCGGCGCGACATAGACAACGTCGCACTGGGCAAGATCGGCGATACTGCTGGTGAACACCTGCTTGTCGCTGTTCGATGCGAGAAGGTCGTCGAGACCGGGCTCCAAGACCGGCAGCTTGCCCTTGGCAAGATCGGCAACCAGACCAGCATTCGGGTCGAAGCAGACGGTCGGGAAGCCGCGACTGGCGACCGCCGTCGCCGACACGAGCCCCAAATGCGTCATACCCGCAAAGCCGATGCGCACGCTCATGCGGCCTTCCTTTCCATCGCCGCCTCGCCGAGGCGGCGGAGGGTCCGGTTGAGCCACATGTCGGTCGACAGGTCAGTCACCGCTCCACTCTCGCACTGCTTCCTGAAGTGCTTGTACTCGGCCTCCCAGGTTGGATCGTCCTGGACCAGGGTAATCGTCTCCTCGGGCGGCCGGCCGCTGGGGAGCACACGGCACCGATGGATGAACGACGACGGCCCCCACTTGCACAGCGAGGTGATGTGGGCCGTGCCATTCTCGGCGAGAATGTCGCAGGTGAAATGATTGCGCCACATGAGCAGCGTCATCTCCAGCTCGATGCGCGGGCGTAGCTGCTCGTTGGCGATGATGACGTGATCGGGTGCCCGGTTCTCGAATGCATTCACCGCACTGACGCGGAAGCCGTCGCCCAGCTCGCCGAACCAGAAGCGACACGTGTCGAGCAGATGCGAGCCGAGATCGGGGAGCACGCCAGCGCCTTCGTCGCGCCAGGCGCTTTCGCGAACGAGCCGCGCCGTGCCGTTGCCGTAGAACATGCGGCAGCTGTAGATCGTGCCGAGCTCGCCGGAAGCGATCAGATCGCGCATGCGTACGTAGTGCGGCTCGAATCGGTGATTATAGGCCGTATAGCATACGGCGCCGCTGCGACGCGCGAGAGCATGCAGCTCTTCCAGTTCCTCGCTGCGATCCGCCCACAGCGGCTTCTCCACCAAGACGTGCTTGCCGTGACCGAGCAGGTAGCGCAGCAGCTTGATCTTAGGTGCATCGGGGATGCAGCAGAGCGCTGCGTCGTAGCTGTCGAGCGGTACGTCCTGCAAGTCGCGGTAGTCGGCTTCCGTATTGGCCGGATCGACCGAAGCGACGAAGTCAGCGCCTGCCACACGCCGGCGCTTGTAGCCCTGGACGCCCAACCCGACGACGATTACGCGCATCTTCAGGCGAACTCCACGTGTCGCTCGACCGTGGCAATCTTGGCTTCCATGTCTGTCGGCGCAATCGGGATGTTGCCATCGCGCTCGCACTCACATGCTGCCGCCATGGAGCCGAGAATTGCCGCCTGCGCGGGAGACCCCGACACCAGCGTGGCAAGCGTTGCGTAGGCCAGGAGCGCGTCGCCGGCACCGACGGCATCGACCACGTGGTCTACGAAGCTGTCGAGTACGAAGAAGCTGTTGAGCTCCGTGTGGTGCGGGCTCTGGCAGGTCAGGATCCCGCGATCGCCCAGCTTCAAAATGAGGATCTTGCACGCTGCAGCGTTGTATACGCCAGAGGCCAGCGGCCGGATGCCGGAGTCCTGGTCGCCCAGTGCGAAGCGCGCCTCGCGCTCATTGGGCGTGATGAGATCGAAGCCCTTGAAGTCGGTGATGTTGCCCCAGCGGCTGGCCACCTGGCTGTCCGCCACCTTGTGCACACCGTCGGGGATCGCGTCGACCAGCGTCGGTATCGTCCGACGGTTGAACATGCCGTGACGGAAGTCGCTGTAGACCACCGCATCTGTGGGCGTCGTCTTCACCGAATCGACGAGCTGGTCGAGGATGCCATCGGCGATCGAACGGTTGTCGAGCGTGTCAACTTTCAGCAGCCGGTAGCCATCGACGACAATGGCGTTCTTGTTGGTCGTCGGCCGGGTCGGATCGATGATCGGCCGCGCGTCGACGCCGCTGGTCTTCAACCGGTCGAGGGCAAACTCGGCCAGGCTATCGTTGCCGAGCACGGTCGAGAACACGACCTCGGCACCGGCTGCGCGCAAGTGCTCGGCGACAATGCCGGCACCGCCCACGTAGTCGATCCGCTGCTCGTAGAGCACGCTCATGGTCGGCGTCTTCGTCTGGCCACCGATCATGGCGCAGCGGGTCAGACTGTCGACAATGGTGTCACCCACGACGTGCACGCGTTTGCTCGCCATTGCCGCCAGCGTCTCGCGCAGGTGGTTGAACGTGAGCTGCTCGCGCTCCATCAGAACCAGGAGCTTGTCGTAGCGGATCTTCGGCGGCGCGAGATCGATCAGCCGGGAGGACGAATAGACGATATCGCCGGGCGTGAAGATGATCTCGCCGCCATAGCTATGCAGCGCCGCGACCTCCTCCGCCGTCTTCATATTGGGGCCGTTGGCCCCGTACTCGTAGCCCTTGGCGAAGAAGTCCGGCTGGATCAGCTTGATGTTCTCGATCGGCGTCGCGTTCTTGTCGATAATCACGTAGTCGACCATCTCGAACGCGGCGAGGTTCGCTGCGCGCAGATCCTGCGGGACATGCGGCCGGTGCGTTCCTTTGGCAATGTGCTGATCGGCGGTGAGACTGGCGATGAGTACGTCGGCCTTGCTCTTGGCATAGAGGAGATGCCGTAGGTGGCCCGGGTGCACGACGTCGAAGACGCCGTGGCACATAATTACCTTCTTCTTGCGAGGGTGCGAGCCGACGGCCGACCGCACTTCTTCGAGCGACTTGATCTTGTGGCCGAACATTTGGCTGAGCGATGGGCTCATGCCGTCTTCTCCTTGCCCAGGCAATTGAACCAAGTGCGCGTGGCGCACTCGATGGAGGACGGATCCCACAAGGGAGCGTCGCTCCAATGGTCGATCTCCGCCATCATGCGGCGCACACCTTCCTCGAATGGAACCTGGGGCACCCAGCCGAGTTCGCGGGTGATCTTGCCGATGTCGGCCCAGGTGCAATCGGGCTCGCCCGGACGCTTGGGGATCTCGATCTTGTCGCCGCCGATCAAGTCCACGAGCCGGTTGACACTCTGCGGATCGCCGGCGCCGACGTTCCAAATTTCACCCGCCAGCGGTGTTTCCGCCGCGGCGAGGAACGCAGAAGCGACATCCGAGGCATAGACGAAGTCGCGCCGCTGTGTCCCGTCCCCAACCACGGTGAACGGCTTACCGGCCAGCTTCTGGCGAAAGAAGACGCCGAACACCGCGCCATAAGCGCCCGTGGTCCGCACCCGCGTACCGTAGGCATTGAAGATGCGGGTCGAATTCACCGGCAGTCCGTAGACCTTGTGCCAATGGAAGCCGGCCATCTCGCCCTGGTACTTGGAAAGTGCGTAAGGATACTCGGGGCTGATCGGGTGATCCTCCCGCGTCGGCGTTGCCGCCAGCCCGTAGCAGGACGAGGAAGCGGCATAGACGACCTTGCGCGCCTTCGCCGCGCGCGCCGCCTCGAGCACCGCGACCGTACCCTGGACGTTCACCGACATGTATTCCGCCGGCCGTTCGATCGAGGGCACGATGTCGCCGATGCCGGCAAAGTGGAACACGTAGTCAGCGTCGCGGAAGATCGGCGTTTCCGGGGGCAGGTCACGGATATCGACCCAGTCGGCCGACAAATCGGGATTGGCCGCGTGGTGTGCGAGGTTGCTCTCTCGTCCACCGACAAGATTGTCGACGACGCGGACCTTGAACCCGCGCGCCAGCAACAGGTCCACCATATGGCTGCCGATGAAGCCGGCACCACCAGTGACGATTGCGACGGACATGCTGCCTACGCTGCCTTCAACGCCTTGAGCGTGCGGACATTATAGTACTGATCGTCTGACATGCTGTTGGGCAGTTTGTCTTCGCGGAATGCCTTGCACAGATCGCGCACGGCTTCCTCGATCGTATGCATGGGCCGGAAGCCGAGCACGCGTGTGATCTTATCGGAGTTGATGTGATAGGAGCGGTTGTCGTCGGTCGGCGTCGTGACGATGTCGATCGGCGGCCTCTCGGGGAACTCCTCGGCCACTACCTGTTTCACCAGCTCCGCGATCTCCGTGATCGTCATGTTCTGGTAGCCGACGTTGAAGATCTCATTGGCGATCTTCTCATCAGGCGCAGTGAGAAACAGCTCGACCGCGTCGCAGTAGTCCTGGATGTGCAGGTTGGGGCGCAGCTGCGCCCCGCCGAACACGGTGATCTTATTGTTGCTCACCGCGTGGTTGGTGAGGATGTTGACCGACAGATCGAGGCGTTGACGCGGCGCATACCCGCACACGGTCGCCGGCCGGAATGTGACGCCGACGAACGTGTCGTCGGTGTGCTTCTTCAGTAGCGGCTCGCACATGCCCTTGTATTTGTTGTAGAGCGTCAGCGGAACCAGTGGGTGGTCCTCGGTCACGTTCGGCTTGTCCGAGACGCCATAGACCGAGCTCGACGAGGCGTAGATGAAGCGCTTGATGCCAGCTTCCTTGACGGCCATCACCATTGGTTCGAAGGCGTGCAGGTTGACCGTCGTAGACAACGCCTCGTCGAGTTCGAAGCTCGCGTCATTGGAGACGCAAGCAAGGCTGACGAACGCATCGTGCCCCGGCACCACCGACTTCAGCTTGGCTGTGTCACGGATGTCGCCCTGGATGATCTTGAGGTTCGGGTTGTCGGCGGGAAGGAAGTGGCTCCCGAAATACATCAGGTCGTAAACAGTCACCTTGCAGCCGCTACGCAAGAGCTGCGGCACCAATAGGCTGCCGCAGTAGCCGGCGCCCCCGGTCACGAAAACATTGTCGAACTTGCGCGCCATGGCGTCCCTCGTTGGTGATTGATCGCGTCCCGGCTCAGGCGGCGGCCGGACGCACCGAGATCCTGAATTTAGACGCAGTGGCGTCCTTGTAGAACATCTCCACCGTCTCGCGCGAGTAGTCATCGAGGTTCTTACCGACGAGCTTCAACTTGGCGATGACATCGTTGGTGACGGTGATGATGTGGCATCCCATTTCGTCGGCCTGGAAGATGTTGAGCAGCTCACGCGGGCTCGCCCACAGAAGCTCTGCTTTTGGGCGCTTGGAGAGCGCAGCGAGGCACTCCTTCATGTGCGGCACCGGATCGCGTCCGGTGTCGGCAACCCGGCCGGCAAACACCGATATGATGGCGGGAACCTCGGGATCGAGCGCATCGGCCACCGCCTTGACCTGCGCCGGGGTCATGATGGCGGTAACGTTGAGGACTACCCCGCGCCGCGACAGCGAGTTAAGCAGCGGGCCGGCGAAGATGCCCTTCGTGTTCATCACCGGTATCTTCACGTTGACGTTCCTGCCCCAGGAGGCGATGGCGAGCGCCTGGCGCTCCATCTCTTCGAAATCGTCGGCGAACACTTCGAGGGAGACGGGACGGTCCGGCACCTCAGCGAGCAACTCGCGGCCGAAAGCCTCGTAGTCATCGATACCCGCCTTGCGCATCAATGTCGGGTTGGTGGTAAAGCCCTTGATCAGGGGATTCTTGTGCATATCGAGGATACCCGCGAGATCGGCGCCATCGGCGAAAATCTTGATCTTCAGATCAGATACGGTGGTCATTTGCGTGTCTCCCTCCAGCATCGCTGACACATGCCGGTTCCCCCCGGCGCAAAATCCAGTCCGTGGCTTCTCGTAGTGAACTCACCGTCGCGGCCTGCCGCGTGGGGCCTGCGTCGCTGTACCCAAGATCGATGAAGACGGCCGTACAGCCAGCGCGCCTGGCCGCCTCGATATCGCTATCGCGGTCGCCGACCATGAAGCTCGCGCCAAGATCGATACCCCAGCGGCGCGCCGCGTCCTTAAGCATGCCCGCACCCGGTTTGCGCCGGTCGGTTGCCTGCTCGCGAGTCTCATAGCAGACCTCGATGTCGTCCACCGGCACGTCGGCCCGCAGTCGCACGTGCATCTCCTCGACGACGTCCTGCGCGACAATGCCCGCGCCAACGTCCGGCTGATTGGTGACGACCACGACCAGAAAACCTGCCTGCTTCAGCTCGCGTACACACGCGGGCGCATCGGGATAGATCTGAAACGCCTCGAGTGTACGCGGCGCGAAAGAGCGGCCATCGCGGAACTCAGGAATGGTCAGCACACCGTCGCGGTCGAGAAAGACCGCGGGCTTCAGCGCACCGGCGTTCCGCTTCACCACTTGGTGGCCACCTTCTGTAGCGCTGGATGCGAGACGAGGCAGTGCCAGACGACTGTCTGGAATGACTCGGCATGTGGCGTGACGTGGCGCGGATCGATAGTCGGCACGATAATGGCGATGTCGGCCTGCTTGGCGGTGTGGCCGCCATCGCGCCCGACGATGCCGAAAATGCTAAGGCCGCGCTGCTTGGCCTCGTCGATGGCACGCACGAGGTTCATGCTGACGTTGTGCTCAGCATTGCCGCCGCCGACCGAGAAGATCAGGAGGCCGTCGCGTTCGTTGACGCGGCTGCCCCGCAGCCAGCTGGCAAACACCGTCTCCCAACCCTCGTCGTTGGTGCGCGCGGTGAGCTCGGAGACGTTGTCGGTTGGCGCGTAGCACTCGACGTCGCACAACTTGCGGAAGTCGTTCACCGCGTGTCCGGCGTTGCCGGCGCTGCCGCCGACGCCGAGGATGAACAGGCGACCGCCACCGTCGCGAAGCTTGGCAATGCGCGCCGCCATATCGTCGATCGCAGCGTAGTCGAGGCGAGCGCAGATCTCCCCGGCCTGGCTGAGGAACAGTCGCGCGTGGCTATCTTCCACTTTCTACCCCCTAGGAAACGCCGCGCCCTCCGCGGCCTCAGTGCAATCGACACGCTACCGCCATTCGGGTGAAGTCCAGCCCACCCGTCCACAACCCACATTGCACGGCGCCGTCCGCGAAATCAGGCGGCGGCGATCACGTTGCGACGCGAAACGGTGATCTGCACCTCGCGTCCGAAGAGGTCGAGCAACAGCGCCACGCGGTCTTTGTCCGCAAGGCGCAACAATGTTCCGATCGAGTTGGCGAAGGGCCCGGCGAGCAGACGCAGCGGCTGTCCCAGTGCAAATGCGTCGGCATTAGGGAGAGCCACGACACCTGCATCATCGCTCGTTTCCTTCAGCGCCTCGACGAACCCCTGCTCGACCGGCCGCGGCCGGTCGCCGTGGCAGAGGATCTGGCGCACCCCGAAGGTGCTGTTGATCGCCCGCCATTTTTGCACCCGCGGGTCGAGCGCGACGAAGAGATAGCCAGGGAACAGCGGCGCCTTCGTCATATCGACGCGGCGCGCGTGGCGGCGCTCGCGCAGGAGCTTCGGCAACCAGGGCTCGTAGCCTTGGCGGCGAAGATTCAGCTCCGCCCGTGCTTCCTGATACGGCTGGGTGCTGACGACATACCAGTCCTTCATGGTTCGCCCCCGTCTTGCGATGACGCCAACAGCTCCGCCCGGTCGGGCGTAATGCGCAGGATTTCCGGGGCGAAAACGTAACCGTCCGGAAAGTTCTTGCGAAGCGCCTCGAAGGTTGCCTGCGGGGAAATGAGATCGGTGATGACTGCAACCTCGGCATCCCCGAACGCGGCGAGGTTCGAACCGACGCGCACACCATAGCGGGTTTGCACATTGGATCCGGGATCGACGATGCCGAGAAGCGCAATCTCCTCGCCTACGGCAGCGAGAACCGCGATCTCGGCGAGGTCGCCGCCGCCAACAAGAACAATGCGCGAAGCCTTATCGCGCCTTCTAAGATCCCGGAATATCTCGGAGTATTGGTCGCGCGACTCGCGAAAGAGGGTGAGCGAATATTCGAGATAGTCGGCGACCAAGCGGCCCTTCTCGGCAAATCCCCGGGGCGTCAGGTAGTAGGCATAGCGCTTGTAAGGCGCCTGGCGAACCTTCACGAGACCCTTTTTCACCGCTCGTTTGATCAGGGCGTTGATGAGGCCGACAGACACCCCCAGCTCATGCTTGAGCATCTGTTGCGTAACGATCTCTCCGCGTTCTACCGCTGTGAGAAGATCGAGATCCGCGTCAGCCTTTGTCCCCCGTGGCATTAGACGGTGCCTGCTGATGCTGCGACTAGCCGCACGGCTAGCAGCTCCCGGTGCGCCATTCAATCATTGAATTTCATTCAATGAACGTATCCCCAGCGATCGACTTGGCGCTCAATCACGTAAGCTCCTGTAAGAACTATGACGCACCGCTACTTTGGAGGGCGTTTGGCCGCGATGCCTTTTGAGTCGCCGGTCAGTTTCGGCGACTCCCCCTTGCGCCTGGGCATTCACCAGCCACGTACAAAGGCGCGCTCCGCTTCGACGCGTAGGCGTTCCTCGTCCTGGCAGATCGCCAAGGCTGCCCGCACGTCGATCTATGGAGATCTTTCAAACCATCCGCCTCGAGGCAGAGGTGCCAGCGCGCGTGTTCGACTAGCCGGTGGGGCCGGCTCCTATCGACACGACCGAGCTTCTCGACGGGTGGTTTGCCTTTCCTCTCCAATTTTCCAGCTCATCGTTCGGCCCGCTTCTCTATCTCCTTCCTCGGATCGATGACCGCTGGTGCCGCAGCCGCTGATTTTTTGCTGGCTGAGTGCCCCGCCATCTGGCTAGACGTCAGGGTCGCACGAGCGAATATCCTGCAGCCCACGTCGCGCAGGATGACGCGCTCCACAGCCTATTTTTCGCACGGCTGTGAAGTGTGGTAGAGCCTAGCGGTCTGCGCCGAGACGCGTCTCGAAGACAAGGGGAGTCCTGCAAGCAATGTCTGCGCCGCTTCGCCTATGCCACGTATACACTGGTCGCGCGCGCAGTCGGAATTGATCCATGGTGACGGCGAACTTCTGGGCAGGCCGCTCCGTCCTGCTCACCGGCCACACTGGTTTCAAGGGCGCATGGGCCGGCGTGTGGCTCGCCAGCTTGGGCGCCCGCGTACACGGTCTGGCTTTGGCGCCGGAAACGGAGCCAAATCTTCATGACCTCCTCTCGTCCAGCCACCTTGCCAGCGACGTCATCGGCGATATTAGAGACCCGCGTGTCGTCGCCGACGCGATTGAGCGCGCTGCTCCTGACATTGTCGTCCATATGGCGGCGCAGGCGCTTGTGCGCCGTTCCTACCGCGATCCTGTAACCACCTTCGACACCAACGTCCTCGGCACCGTGCATTTGCTCGAAGCGCTGCGCGAGACTCCCGGCGTCAAATGCGTACTGGTCGTCACCAGCGACAAGGTCTACGAGAACCGCGACGACGGACACCGCTTCACCGAGGGCGATCACCTCGGCGGCGCCGATCCTTACTCGGCTTCAAAAGCGGCCGCCGAGATCATCACTGCGTGCTACGCTAAGAGCTACTTCGCACCGCGCGTCGTGCCGGTTGCCACCGCACGCGCCGGCAACGTCATCGGTGGCGGTGACTGGTCGGAGGACCGGCTGCTGCCCGATGTCTGGCGCGCCCTTGAGGCAAGCCGCACCGTCGAGCTGCGCCATCCACAGTCGACACGACCCTGGCAGCATGTGCTGGAGCCGTTGTCCGGCTATCTCACCTATATCGAACAGCTTTGCGCCGACCCGCAGGGACACCTGCCGCACGCGATAAATTTCGGCCCGCGGGACGAGCGCCCCATCACCGTTGCGGAAATCGCCGACACCCTCAACGGCGCGCTCGGCGTCAAGGCCGGCTGGCGCCAGGCCCCCGGAGAGCATCCGCCCGAGAAGGCTACCCTAGCGATCAACGCAGGGCTCGCCCACCGGGCTCTGAAATGGCGCGCCCGCCTCTCCGCGGCCGAGGCGGTGCAGTGGACCGCCGACTGGTATAAGGCGCACAAGGAGGGGAGCGATATGCGTGCGTTCACGTTGCGGCAGATCCGCGACTATGCGACGAGGAAGACATGAGCGGGGCCCTCCTTTGCATCAACTGCGGCACTCCGTTGCGGCGTACGTTCGTCAACCTTGGCTCGACGCCGATCTCCAACTTCAATGTTCGCCCCGAGGATATCAGCAAACCCGATCCCACCTATCCGTTGCACGTGCGGATATGTGAAAGCTGCCTGCTCGTGCAGGCGGAAGGTGTCGTCGACCGCTCCGCGCACTTCGGCGAGGACTATCAGTATTTCTCCTCGTTCGCCGCCAGTTGGGTCGAGCACGCACGCCGCTATGCCGAGGACATGATCGCCCGCTTCGGCCTTAGCGAGGACAGTATGGTCGTCGAGGTCGCCTCCAACGACGGCTACCTGCTGCAGCATTTCGTTGCACGCGGCGTTCCAGTGCTGGGTGTCGAGCCGACCAAGAGCACCGCCAACGCAGCCATTGCGAAAGGCATACCCACCGAAATGGTGTTCTTCGGTCGCGCCACGGCCGAGCGCCTCACGCGCGAGGGCTACGCCGCCGATCTCATGGCATCGAACAACGTGCTGGCCCACGTTCCCGACATCAACGACTTCGTCGCTGGCTTCGCCACGCTGCTGAAGCCCGAAGGGGTTTGGACGGTCGAGTTCCCGCACATCCTCAATCTCATCGAAGAAAACCAGTTCGACACCATCTACCACGAGCACTACTCCTACCTATCGCTGCTTGTAGTCGAGCGCATTCTCACCAAGCATGGCCTGCGCGTTTTCAATGTCGAGGAGCTCCGAACGCATGGAGGTTCGCTGCGCGTCTTCTCCTGCCACAGGGACGCCCACCAGAGCGAGGCACCCGGCCTTGCCCGCGTGCGTGCCAAGGAGGCCGACTTCGGTCTCGACTCGCTCGGCGCCTACGAGGGATTCGACGCGAAGGTGCAGGCGGCAAAGAAGGCGCTGCTCGCATTCCTCAATAGCGCCAAGGCGGAGGGCAAAACAGTAGCTGCCTACGGCGCCGCCGCCAAAGGCAATACGCTGCTCAACTACTGCGGCGTCGGCACCGATCTCGTTGCCTACGTCGTCGACCGGAACGACAAGAAGCAGGGCCGCTACCTACCCGGCTCGCGGCTGCCCATCCTGGCACCCGAGAAGATCGCCGAAACCAAGCCCGACTACGTGCTCATCCTCCCCTGGAACTTGCGCCGCGAAATCGAAGCGCAAATGGGTGAGGTGCGCCAATGGGGCGGCAAGTTTGTCGTCGCCATTCCCAAGCTCGAAGTATTCTGAACGGAGCCGCGATGAAGCTGACGATTGACACCAAGGGCGGCACGCTGAGCGTGGAGGATGGTTCTTGCCCACGCCAGCTCGATCTTTATTCCAGGGAGAGCTTCGAGCAGATCGCCCGTCTGTGGACCGACATCGGCTGGGTGCGCAAGTACTCCTACGGTTTCGCGTGGATGGGGCGCCCGATTATCCAGTTGCCCGACGACATGATGCGCATCCAGGAAACGGTGTTCACAACGAAGCCGGACGTCATCGTCGAGACCGGCGTCGCCCATGGCGGCTCACTCCTCTACTACGCGAGCCTCTTCGAGCTCATGGGCAACGGCCGAGTCATCGGCATCGACATTGAAATTCGCCCGCACAATCGCACCGCCATCGAGGCGCACCCACTCTTCAAGCGGGTCACGCTGGTTGAGGGCAATGCCGTCGCCGCCGAGACCGTGGCCATGGTGAAATCGATGATCAAGCCCGACGAGAAGGTGATGCTGATCCTCGATTCCAATCACAGCAAGGATCACGTGGCCAAGGAGCTTGCCGCCTACGCCGATCTCGTCACCCCTGGCTGCTATTTGCTCGTGCAGGACGGCATCATGCACTACGTCGCAGGCATGCCGCGCACAGGTGACGACTGGAGCTGGAACAACCCCATCTCCGCGACCGAGGAGTTCCTCGCCAAGCACACCGAGTTCGAGCCTGTCCGCGTACCGCGCCCATTTGATGAAACCCAGGATACTCCCGACTGCACGCATCACCCGAAGGGTTGGCTACGCCGTAAGTAGGCGCTGCCATTCGCTACAGCATGTCCGGACCGATTGGCGCACGTGACCTGCGTTGGTGCGTTCGCTGATTGGGCGCGCAGGATCGCAGGCGATATCAGCGCGATCCCTGCCGTGTGGGAGCCCCCGCAAGCCAGAGATAACCCGCCATTGCCGGACCACCACGGTTGCGCAAAAATTGCTCAGCTTCGTACCGCCAGAAAACGGCGAGACAGGAAACCTGGAAAGCGAGGACAGCCAATTGAAGCTGACAATCGTGGACACGTGGCAACATCACCAATACCGCTCTGGTACTCAAACCGACAACGCTAGCGACATATATTCCTGCCAGCCTAGTTCGTGAATTTCAATGGTCTAAGGTAACATGGCACTTGGCTCATGGCGCTGCCGGACTGCCATGATCGTGTCGCGTAGCCGGCGTGTAGAGCATGGGATCATCGTGCCCAATCTCAGGGCATCCCGATTCGGTGAACTTGTGCTGCGGCTAGACCGGCGACGACACCGCGCGCCATCTCCATCTCGCGCACAATCGGATAGTGGTGATTACCGAGAAAGAGGCCGTTGGCATCGACGTCCTCGGCAACGGTGAGCGCCGAACCGATCGAGTGATCGAGATGGCGGATGACCGAGTTGGCGACGAAGTTGCCGGCCACGATCGGTCGACACTCGATGCCGGCCTCGGTGAGACGCGCGACGAGCTCGCTGCGGCATCCGGCAAGCTTCCCCTGCAGCAGCAGGGCAAACCCGAACCAGGAGCTTTGGCCGGTTTCCGCCTGCAGCGCTACGTCCACCAGCCCGCCGAAAAGAGCTCGAAACGTATCGGCATTCTGCCGCCGCATGTCGATCATGCCCGGCCGGGCTGCTGCTCAGGCTGCAGCCGGCGTATCGAAAGCCCCAGCAGCCCGCCTTCCCCAGTGAGTAAAGCGCGCATCGTCAAATCGTCCTTTGGGGACCGACACCGACAAATCCACTCATCCCGCGGGATCGAGGCGGTCATACTCCTGCGCCACCACCTGAAGATCGGAGCGCACCATCTCGGCTACGAGCTCGGCGAACGTGGTCGTATGCCGCCAGCCTAACTTCTGATGCGCCTTACGCGGATCGCCCAATAGCTCGTCGACCTCGGTCGGGCGAAAATACCGCGGATCTATACGGACGAGGTCCTTGCCGGTTTTGCTGCAGATGCCGACCTCGTCGGCGCCTTCCCCCCGCCATTCGATCAGCCGACCGACCTGACGAAAGGCAAGCTCGACGAACTCGCGCACCGAGTGCATCTCGCCCGTCGCCAGGACGTAGTCGTCGGGCTCAGGCTGCTGCAGGATGCGCCACATGCCTTCGACGAAGTCGCGCGCATGGCCCCAGTCGCGCTTGGCATTGAGATTGCCCAGGTAGAGCCGATCCTGGCGGCCGAACTCAATAGCCGCCACCGCGCGCGTGATCTTGCGCGTGACGAATGTCTCGCCGCGCATCGGACCCTCGTGATTGAACAGGATACCGTTCGAGGCGTGCATGCCGTAGGCCTCGCGGTAGTTCACGGTGATCCAATAGGCATAAAGCTTTGCCGCGCCATACGGCGAGCGCGGGTAGAAGGGCGTCGTCTCGCGCTGCGGGACCTCCTGCACCTTGCCGTAGAGTTCGGAGGTGGACGCCTGGTAGAAGCGTGTCTTGTCCTTGATGCCAAGGATCCGAATCGCTTCGAGCAGCCGCAGCGTACCCAGCGCATCGGCATTGGCCGTGTACTCCGGCGTTTCGAAGCTCACCTGCACGTGGCTCTGCGCGGCGAGATTATAGAGCTCGTCCGGCTGGATCTCCTGGATGAGGCGGATGAGGTTGGTGGCGTCGGTCAAATCCCCGTAGTGCATGAAGAAGCGCGTGTCGTGCTCGTGCGGATCGACGTAGAGATCGTCGACGCGGGCGGTGTTGAACGACGAGGAGCGCCGCTTCACACCATGCACGATGTAACCCTTGTCGAGCAGCAAGCGTGCCAAGTGCGCGCCATCCTGTCCGGTGACGCCAGTGATGAGTGCGATCTTGGGCTGCACGGAGCGTCCTCTCTAATTTGGATCCCTCAGCGCATCGCGGTGACAGACGTCTTCAGCGCGGAGCCGTCCTCACCCAGATACTGCTGATGGCATTTTGCCAGGTCCAGCCGGTGCCATTCTGATAGGAAGGCCTTGTAGCCTGTCATGTCAGGCGACGGATAGATGATGTTCCGCCGCGTCGCTGTCCGGACCTCCCTGACGCCGGATTCAGCCTTGTCCTCCACTATCACTGGAACCCGGAGCGGCAAACCTCGCGCCACTGAAAGTCTTCCGGGCAGCCGATAATTCTGGTACGGGATCGCCGCCAACCCCCTCGCCAGCACCACTCTCAGCCAGGCCGCCATGACCGAAATCATGCCCCGAACGACGTGCCGCATTTCCGGGGAACCGCTGGTGGAGCTGTTTTCGCTCGGCGATCACTACATCTCGGATTTTCTCCCCGCCGACGCTGCGCCGCGCGGTGACAGGATCCCGCTGACGATGTGCCTAGCGCCCAAATCGGGCCTGGTGCAGCTCGCCCACACGCCATCCTTCGACGACATGTATCGGCACTATTGGTACCGTTCGGGCACCAATGAATCGATGGTCGAGGAACTCCGTCAGATCGCCACCTCGACCGTCCAGCTCATCAAGATGCAGCCCGGCGACATCTTCGTCGACATTGCCTGCAACGACGGCACCGAGCTTTCTTTTGTCGACAAGTCGATCGTCCGGATCGGGTTCGATCCGGCCAAGAACACCTACGCCGAAGCCGACAAGAGCCGCTTCAGCCTCTTCATCAACGACTATTTCAGCGTTGCCGCCTATCTCGCCTCCCCGTATGGCGACCGCAAGGCCAAGGCAATCACCACCATTGCCATGTTTTACGACCTGGAAGACGCGCACAGCTTCGTCGAGCAGGTGTCGGCGATCCTCGACGATAACGGCCTGTGGGTCGTGCAGATGAGCTACCTGCCGCTAATGCTGTCGCAGATGGCTTTCGACAACATCTGCCACGAGCACCTGGGATATTACAGCCTGCAGGCAATGAAGTACCTGCTTGACGCGCACGCGATGGAAATCGTCGATTGCCAGCTCAATGATGCGAACGGCGGCAGCTTCCGCGTCTACATCCGCAAGCGGGGCGCCGACCCGACGACCTTCGCGACCGCACCCTATCGCGAGGTCGGCGCCTATCGGGTACGGGCGCTCTTGGCCTACGAGGAGACGCTCAACCTGCGCGAACCCGAGACCTACCGGCGCTTCTTCCGCCGAGCCTCCGAGCTGCGCGACCAGACGCTGAATTTCCTTCGGGAAGAGAAGGTCAAGGGCAAGAGAATCTGGGCATATGGCGCATCGACGAAGGGCAACACTCTCCTGCAATGGTTTGGGATCGATTCCACGCTCGTCGAAGGCATCGCCGAACGTCAACCCATGAAGTACGGACTAAGGACGGTCGGGACGAACATCCCAATCTTTTCGGACGAGGACATGCGCGCCGCGAAGCCGGACTACCTCTTGGTGTTGCCGTGGCATTTCATTCAATCGTTCGTCCAGCGTGAGAAGGAGTTCCTGGAACGAGGAGGACGTTTCATCGTCCCCTGTCCCAATTTTGAAGTCATTGGGTCACGACCTTAGGGGCTTGGGACCGCTGGAAGACGAATTCGGCGTAGGTCGCCCGCAAACCTTCCTCCAGCGGAGTGCGCGCGCGCCAGCCTAGCGTATTCATCCGGTCGACATTGAGCAGCTTTCGAGGCACGCCGTCGGGTTTGGTCGCGTCGAATACAATCTCTCCCTGATAGCCGACCACGCGCCGGATCATGTCCGCGAGTTCGCTAATGGTCACGTCCACGCCGCTGCCAACATTGACGAAACGCGCGCTGTCGTAGTGCTCCAAGAGAAACAACAACGCGTCCACAGCATCCTTTACATAGAGAAATTCGCGGCGCGCATTGCCCGTTCCCCATACAGACACGCTCGGAGCCCCCATCTCCTTGGCATCATGCATACGCATCAGGAGCGACGAAATGACGTGGCCGCGCTCAGTGTCGTAGTAGTCACCCGGTCCATAGAGGTTGCACGGCATGCATGAGATAAATTTCTGCCCATATTGACGGTAGATGTACTCACACAGCTTGAGGCCGGAGACCTTAGCGATCGAATAGCCTTCGTTCGTCGGTTCAAATTGGCCACTGAGGAGATATTCCTCTTTCATCGGCTGGGGAGCCAAACCCGGATACACGCAACTGGAGCCGAGGAAGAGCAGCTTTCTCACCTGCGAGCGGTGGGCATTCCAAATGACATTGTTCTGAATGGTGAGATTCTCGAACAAGAATTCGGCGGAGAATGTGGAGCTCGCCTTGATACCGCCTGCCCGCGCTGCGGCCAGGATCACGTACTCCGGCCTCTCGTGCTCGAAGAACGACTGAACTGCGTTGCTATTCAACAGGTCGAGCTGCCGACGCGTAGGCGCAAGAATATTGCTGTAACCTCGCGCCCGGAGCTCCGCCAGCAAGTTGGCTCCAACCAATCCGGTTCCTCCAGCGAGGAAGACGCGCGAGTCTTTGTCCATGCTCCCTCTGTAATCGTGCAACGCTGCGGCGTCGATCCTCGTTCGAGCCTGGCGCCGGACATACTGCGCCTCTCGGCCCCGGCGCAACGTCCAAAGCAAGGCAAAAGCGGCGCGACCGGTTAATCAGCGCGTTTCGTCGGGCGCCCGGTGATAGGCATCGTCGGAGCGGATGATGTCGTCCTCGCCCAGATAGCTGCCGATCTGCACCTCGATCATCTCCAGCGGCACCTTGCCGGGGTTCTCCAGCCGGTGCCAGTGCGTCGCCGTGATGTAGACGCTCTCGTTCTCCTGCACGAGCTTTTCCACCTCGCCGATCGTCACCTTGGCCGTGCCGCGCACCACAACCCAGTGCTCAGACCGGTGATGGTGCATTTGCATCGACAGCTGCCCGCCCGGCTTGACGTGCAAGAGCTTCACCTGGAAGCGCGGCCCGGTGCTGAGCGTCTCGAAGAAACCCCATGGCCTGTAGCTCTTGATGTGCTGCGCGTACTCCTTGCGATTGAGCTCCTTGAGGCGCGCCACGAGGCCGGAGACGTCTTGCGCGCGCTGCTGATCGGCAACCAGGAGCGCGTCCGGCGTGTCGACGATGACGAGGCCGCTGAGCCCGATGGTGGCGACCAGCGAGCGCTCGCTGTGCACGAGGCAGTTCTCCGTGTCGATGAGGATGGCGTCACCTTCGACGGCGTTGTGCTGGGCATCGCGCGGCGCGCTCTCCCACAACGCGGACCACGAGCCGACGTCGCTCCAGCCGACGTCGATGGTCAGCATGGCCGCCTCTGTGGTCTTCTCCATCACCGCGTAATCGATCGAGATGTTGGGTGAGCGCGCGAACGCCGCGCGGTCGAGGCGCAGAAACCCGAGGTCCTCGCTGGCCGCCGTCAAAGCTGCGCGCGCAGCTGCGAGGATTTCCGGCGCCAGCCGCTCGAGCTCGGAGAGGAACGTGCGCGCGTGCAGCACGAAGATGCCGCTGTTCCAGAAATAGCTTTCGTCGGCAATGTACCTTTGCGCCGTCTCCCTGTCGGGCTTCTCGAAGAAAGCTTCGACCCTGTAGCCGCCCGCTGGGCCATCGAGCGCGGTGCCGCGGCGGATGTAGCCGTAGCCCGTGTGCGGGCTGGTGGGGACGATGCCGAAGAGGACGAGCTTGCCGGTGGCGGCAACCTCAGCGGCGCGCCGCAAGCTGGCGACGAACGCTTGCGCGTCCTTTACGACATGGTCCGACGGCATGACGGCGATCACCGCATCCGGCGCCTTGTCGACGGTGGCCAGCGCGGCGACCGCCACCGCCGCTGCGGTGTTGCGCGCTACCGGCTCGAGAATGATCGCCTCCGGCTCGATGGCGGCGCGGGAAAGCTCCTCGCGCACCAGAAAGCGATGGTCGTTGTTGCAGATGACGATGGGAGCGGCAAAGCCGACCCCGTCGATGCGCCGCAGGGTGGCGGCGAGCAGGCTGCCCCTGCCATTGAAGAAATTGATGAACTGCTTGGGGTACATGCTGCGCGACAGCGGCCACAGTCGCGTGCCGGAACCGCCGGACAAAATGACGGGAATTATGGGGCTGGTCATCGCGACACTTTAATTGGGCGGGATGCCGTAGCAAGGCTCCGCTGCGGTTCTGGTTTCCAGGGCCCAGATGCTTGATGAAGACTACTCCGCGGCCAGCGTGCCCGCATCGATATCAATGCGCAGCCTTATCGGCTCGCCGGGGGCCGAATCGGCGGCCTCGCTGAAGACCCGTGTCGGGATCGTAATCAGCAGCCCCTTGTCGGGGTCGTCCTCGATGACCGCCTCGTCGAGCTGCACCGAGGCGAAACCGACCACCGCCAGGCACTTGTTGCCGCCGACCTCGTCGGCGACGTCGGGGATGACGATCGCGACGCCCGCCGCGCAACAGACGGGCTCCACCGTGTCGAGGGCATAAACGCTGATTTTGCCGTCCTTGTAGGTGCGGCTGTTCTTGTCGACCGGCGGGATCAGCTCGGTGAGGCCGACGTTGGCGTCCTCGCAGCTCTTCACCTCGAGCGCGGTCGCCGGTTCAACGGACAGGAGCAGAGCGGATGCAAGGAGGCATGAACGCAACATGCACCACTCCTAGCACCCACGGCAGATACTGTCGCGTCTCAAGCGCTGGCTGCCGCCGGCGCTTTGGCCTCGACGTTTGCCGCGTCGCGGCTGCCGAGCCGGCTCATGACCTCGTCGGTCAGGGCACGCACCGCCGCTCCCACCTGGCCTGGATATTTGGCGAGATAGCTGCGCTCATAATTCTGGAAGTTAGCGGCTTCCTGCAGCGCCGGCATGCGCGGTATGGCCTGGGTGAAACAGGCATTCTCGGCGTTGCCCTGCAGCCAGCGGTGATATTCCTCGTCGGAGACCGAATTTGCCTCCTTCATGTTGACGATGACACCGAGGTTCTCGGCAAAGCCCATCTCTGGGTTGAGCCCCTTGAAGCGGCGGAATACCTCCAGCCCGCACACCGAAACGTAGTCGGCCTTGGTCGGCGAAATGTGGAAGTCGGCCTCGCGCAGCCAGCACTCGGTGAGCACCGAGAGCCCCGGCGGGCAGTCGATCAGGATGATGTCGAACACGCGGCGCACGCCGTTGAGGAGCTCGCCGATCACCTCGCGCAGGCGCCCGTGCAGATTTTCCTTGGACACCTCGCGCTCGAGCAGCGTGAGTTGCATATCGCTCGGAAGCAGGAACAGCGAGCGTGAGTCGTCGACGTCGGAGACGTTGCGCACGATGAACTTCGGCCAGTCGATCACCTGCCCCTTGAGCACGCGGCCGTGCAGATAATCGACGATGGTCGCGCCTTCGCTCTGCAGCTTGTAGAGGCTCGACACGGACATCAGCATGCTCGACACGCTGGCCTGCGCATCGCTGTCGATGACCAGCACATTTTTGCCGTGATAGGCCGAAATCGTCTCGGCGAGCGCCAGCACCAGCGTCGATTTGCCGACACCACCCTTGGTGTTCATCACCGCGATTGAATTGCGCATGCTGCCTGGACTTCCCCACCGCGCCCACTGCCGGCCCCTTGCGTCGAAAGGACCCCACGCCCCTGCATGGCGCGGGAATATGGCAACCATGGGAACGCGCCACAATCCCGCTTGGCGACGCACGCAAATTCGCCGCGGAATATAGGGTCCCGTAAACCGCCCCCCGGGGCAGCGACTTGCTCCCGCCTTGAACAGCCAATAGGAAAGGTCGTGCTTCGGTTTCCTCCTGGAGGCCCTTCCGTCATGGCTTACGCCCCGGCGCTTCGCTGCGCGCGCCCCCTCGCTGCGATCCTGCTTGCAACGCTGTCTCTTGCCCTCGCTGGCTGCGGCATCAACACCATCCCCACCTACGAGCAGAACGCCAAGGCGGCGTGGTCGGAGGTCCTCAACCAGTACAAGCGCCGCTCCGACCTCATTCCCAACCTGGTCGAGACCGTCAAAGGCTTTGCCGAGCAGGAGAAGACGGTGCTGACCGACGTCGTCGAGGCGCGCGCCAAGGCGACGCAAGTGCAGGCCAACGTGCCGCCCGACATCCTCACCAACCCCGAAGCGATGCAGAAATTCCAGGAAGCGCAAAGCCAGCTGGGCGGCGCGCTCGGACGCCTGCTCGCCGTCGTCGAGCGCTATCCCGACATCAAGTCGGGGCAGAACTTTCTTGCTTTGCAGAGCCAGATCGAGGGCACGGAAAACCGCATCGCCATCGCGCGGCGCGACTACATCGAATCGGTGCGCGCCTATAATACCGAGATCACAACCTTCCCTGGCCGCATCTGGCGCGCCGTGATGTATCCTTCGGCCAAGGAAATGGCGACGTTCGACATCGCGGCGGAAGAGATGAAGGCGCCCAAGGTCGATTTCGGCACCAAGCAATAGGCTTGCTTCCGGCTGGAGACGTGCGATGCCTGCGGCCCGGTGCGCTTTGCCGTTGAGCTGGCCGCCGCGCCCGGTCGGCGCATTGCTCCTCGCTCTGCTGGGGTTTGCTGCGCTTGGCGCCGCGAGCGCCGAGCCGGTCTTTCCGATGCTCACCGGCCGCATCCTCGATGAGGCAGGGCTCATCAAGGCCGACGACTACACGGCCATCATCGAGGAGCTCACCGCGCTCGAAAAGAAGTCGACCGATCAGGTCGTCGTCGTCACCCTCAAGTCTTTGCAGGGCTACCCCATCGAGGATTTCGGCTATCAGCTCGGCCGCAAGTGGGGCATCGGCCAGAAAGACAAGGACAACGGCATCCTGCTCATCGTGGCGCCGAACGAGCGCAAGGTACGCATCGAGGTTGGGCGCGGGCTGGAGCCGGTGATGACCGACGCCTTATCGAAGCTCATCATCGAGAACGCCATCCTGCCCGAGTTCCGCCGCGGCAACTTCTCGGCCGGCATCAGGGCCGGCGTGCGCGACATCAAGGATGTGCTGCTCGGCGATGCCGAGGCGGTCAAGGAGCGCGCCCGCGAGGCGCGGAGCGCGGATGATCTCGACATTTGGTCGATCATCCTCATCGTGTTCTGGATCTGCGTCGTATTGTTCGTGGTCTACGCCATCGTGCAGTCGATCAGCAACGCGCCGCAAGCCGTCGGCGGCCGCCGCGGGCGGCGCGGCACTCCGGTCATCGTCCCGGGAGACTCGGGCGGCTGGGGCGGGG
>NZ_WBUE01000030.1 GCF_009026145.1 Hyphomicrobium sp. | reverse complement strand
GAATGGCGCTTCAACCACCGCTTCGATCTCGCCGCCATGATCCCCGCCCTCGGCTGCGCCGCCCTCGCCACCCGGCCACAGCCCTACTGGTGGCTCAAGATGGCGGACTATGGTGCGTAATCAGGAGACCAGATAACGTACAACATCAAAGTGACGGACGTCGATACCGGAAGCGTGCTCGCACCGAATGCACAGGTTCCGCTAAGCCATCACGTCAACAGACCTGCCCCAGCATATCGTCGACAAGCCGGTCGAGGTCGCAGCTGCGCATCTCTTTGAGGTAGTTCGCCTCCGTCCGCTTCGCGATCTCTTTGAAATACACGAGCGAATTGTTGCCGCCCTTCAGCTGCGGAAAACTTGCCTGGTACAGGAACCAAATGCTCACACCCAAAGCGAGCACGGCAAGCCCAGAAAAGACCGCCAGATACCACACCGTGGCGTCCTTCGCGGTGGCATTGACGGCGAGCAACGCCAGCATCGCCACGTCTACCGCGAACAGTGCTGATATCTTCGTCTCGGCACGCGGGAAAAATTGAGCACCCGGTCAAGCTGCGCCGACGCCGTTTCGAGAAGTCTTTCTTTTTCCATTTGAGCAGTATAAGCGCGGCCCCCCAAACGACGAAGAACGAATGGCATTATTCACAGGCAGGTCCCCGTCGCCCCCACTCGCCGCTCGTTGCGCGCTTCCGATCTGCGCGTACAATTCCCTCATGGCAAAAAAGACTTCGCTCGACGACATCGCGGGCGATGGAAAGATGCTCGCCGAGCACGGCAAGGAAATCCGCGACCTTATCCGCGAGCGTCGCCCACGTCGTGAAGCACATGGCAACAAAGGACGACATTGCGAATCCACGTAATCTTCGCCGACAGGACGTTCGATGCGCTTCCGATGACATCCGCAAGCTCGGCCCCAGGCAGTGCCTGAAGCGCGGTGACCTTGATCGGCTCAAGCCCGACTACCGGTTGCAGCTCGCCGAGCAAGGGTTCGTCGTCGTCCATCAATCGATGGGCACTTTACTCCCCCGACCACCCCTGACGGCTCGCGACAGGTCACGGCCGCGCGCGACAGACCGCGACCAATCGCGACGTACTGCGGCCGCAAGCGTTGGCGATCGGAAGCTCTTCGTCGGGCGCAGGCTGCCGACTCAAGCTGTGGGATCGACCTTTCTGCTTTAAGGGATTGGGATACGACCACGCTCTTCATCCCCCCAGGATTCCAGTTCAGCGCGGATCGGCAGCTCAACTTAGCTCTTATCACTATCTCGCGAGAGCTCACGCAATAGCCATTGCAGTTCACTCTCTGCCTGGCTGACAAGCTCCGCGTAGGTCAGCATTCGAATGGTGCCACCGTCAGGAACTTGCGGCATCTCCTTTATGCGCTTCCCACCGATCACAATAATGTCGACTGGGCTGATATACGAAAGCAACAGCCCCCTGTAGTCCTCCGCCTGAGCATTGTCCGCCCAGTTGATCGTCTCATGCCAAGGCGGCAGCGACCGCTGCAATATCTCCCGGCTTAGCATCGATAAGAGCCTTGGTGACAACCCAGTAGTCATCCTGCTCAAGGCCCGTAAGCATGAACTCGATGGCTTCTTCCGCGCGCTCATTCGTTGCCGAAGTACAAGTTTACGATCCGAAGCATTTGTTGCTTCGCGTATTCCCTCTTGTGCTCGGGCAGTTCCCTCACTCGAGCCCAGTACTTCTTCATGAACCGGGCATGCGCCGCAGACATTTCCTGCTGATAGACGGCCTTCAGTTGTTCCTTCAGCAATGTCCCTGCGGCGTCGAATACAGCCTGCACGCGACGTTCGCTTTCGTTGAGATCTATCCAGCCGGTGCGGGCCGCTTCGTCTTCAAGCTCGTCCGCATACAGCACGCCAGACAGATGTTGCAACAAGTGCGGGGCACGGTTTCGTCCTGTTCCAAATTGAAGAACCTAGGCCCGCCAACGATTTTGCCTTTCACCTTGATCACGATGCCCTGCATAGCTTTCGGCAACTTTTTCTCAGACACAACGAACTCTGCCTGCACCCCTCCTACGCCGGGAACCGAGAGTGTCTCCACAGCCTTATGGCCGGCGACTTGAAGATGATCCAGGCGGCTGCCGTTCGCCTTGATTGTGAACCGTTCCTCTCGGGCGTAGTCAGGGGCCAACGCGTGTCGAAGCGATTCAGGTGTCGGAAAATTGAGGCTCTGCGCTAGGTGAGTAAGGGTAATTGTCGTTCCTGTTTCTTCAGCGTCGCATGCGGCCGTCTCGATCGGTACCTCTATGCGCGCGATGTCGCCCGGCGTTTCCTCAAGCGCCTTTCGATCAATGCGGAACCTGGCTGCTGCGCCTTTCTGCTTCGTTTCAATTGCCATCACCTCAGCAACAATGATGCCTGCGAACTTGCCGACGCCCTTCCGGCCCTTCACCTCACGGCTCAACGGTGGCGGCGTGCGAGTCCCGCGATCCTTACGGCGATCACGCGCGATGCGCAGATAGTCCTCCCGGACCTGTTTTTCATTCATTCCCTCGCCGTTGTCGGCGATGACAATCTTCGCGTCCGGAGCCATCGCCGTGGGAAGTTGCACCTCAACCGTCACAGCATTTGCGTCCCATGCGTTGTCGACCAGCTCCTTGAGTGCGAGTTCAACGGTGCGGTAGCTTTCGCCCAAGAGGACTGCCAGTCGCGGGCTTACGCCGAAATTCGCCATCTTGCGCCGCATTGAAAACCTCCTAGGAAGCCCCTCTGTTATGACCGCTCCTGAAAGTGGTCTGCTCGCAGAACAATAACCGACAGTACGCTGTTGGAAATCAAAACGTATGATCTTTGCCCTTTCCTCATCTCGAAAAGGAGGCTTCAAACTTCCGGTCTGCGGTCCACAGCAAGCCTTCTATCTGCCCGCAGAGGTCTCCGCCATCCACGCCTTTGCTCATGGGGATAACGACGCGCCTGATCGGCCTCGGTTGCTAAAATGCGGACATGCCAACCGATGAGACCCGTCGCGATGCGTCGCCGCCTGTCGCGACCGGCCGCGACAGCCGCTTCTCGCTGAGCATCGAAGACGCCGCCGATGCGTATGCCCGAGCCGGACATCCGCGTACCCTGCGCTCGATCCAACGCTACTGCGCCAACGGCCACTTGGAATCCATCAAGGTGGCCACGACGCTCGGCGACAAATACTTCATCGACGCCACCTCGCTCACGCGTCACATCGCGCAAATCGACGAGCTGGCGCTCCTCGATGCCCGGACGACAGGTCGCGACCTGTCGCGACAAGTCGCGACTGATGTCGCCGCGCCAATCATGGACGACAGGCCACGACAAGCAGCGACCGGCAGCGACGTGTTGGCGCCGGTCACAGCCATCGACGCGCCCTCGCAACCGCGAACTCCGAGCGACACGCCGCGACCGGTCGCGACAGAAGAACCGGCCGTGTCGCCGCCTGTCGCAGCCAGCCCGACGGACACAGAGGATGTCGCGCGCCTGAAAAGGGAAGTGGAACAGAAGACGACGGAGATCGCGTTTCTGCGCGAACAATCCCAGGATGAGCGCGAGTTCCTGCGCGAGCAGATCGACCGCAAGGATCGCACCATCGACGCCCTGATCGAGCGCGACCGCGAAACCAACTTCCTCGTGCGCGGCCTGCAGGAGATGCTGACGCCTCTGCTGGGTGGCCCGCGCCGTCCGGAACCTGATCGCGGCGCCGATCACCGCGTCGACTAGTAGTGTTGATAACCGCAGGACCCGTCGCCCGCGGCGCTATACTGCTTTCAAGGTATGAACCATATCGGCGATCGACTCGCGAACATCCAGCGCAACATCGAGCTTGTCGGTGCCGACCCGGTAACGCGCCACGGCTTCACGCAAGTTCCCAATTTCATTCTGACCAACAAGGCTCTCTCCGTTGGTGCGAAGCTCGCCTATGCCATGCTGCTGAAGTACGCCTGGCAGGATGACTACTGCTTTCCTGGTCAGTTGAAACTCGCCGCCGACATGGGGGCAGGGGAGCGCAGCGTGCGCACCTATCTCAACGAACTCGAGACGGCAGGGTTTCTCGAAGTGAAGCAGCAGGGCCTCGGCAAGACGAACCTCTACCGGCTGCACCTGACCGTGAAGGGCAAATGACGTTGCCGCGCCTGACCGGCAAATTTTGCCGGTCTGGACCGGCAGTATCGGCCGCTCTGCACCGGCAGTATCGGCCGGTCACTCAATATAAGAATACGCATTTACAAATACACATATCAAAAATATTCGGTCAGGAAATGCGATCTATATATATAGGGAAACAGAAATCCCAAGGAAGTCAAGGGTGGCTTTATTCTAGGGCTTAGTTTAGCCATTTTGTGACGTCATGTCGTAAATCAAAAATTGTGCGACATTTGATTGTGCCTTCGTTCGTGGAGCTCGCCCATTGCGCGTGCTATACTTTTTTTATGAGCACCACAGTGCAGTTGACGCCGGCGCAGGAAGCTTGGCTTGAAGCCCAAGTGGCGGCCGGCCGCCTACCATCGATCGACGATGCCGTGCGCAGCGCCGTCGCCGACCTGATGACGATTGCCAACGATGATCTGGCTTGGGCCAAGCCGTACGTTGACCAGGCGCGCGCCTCGGTGGCACGCGGTGACGTGACCAACGGCGAACTCGTACTTGCCCGTCTTCGGGAGCGGATCGCACACCTTAAGTCAACATGACACGGCTCCTCGTTGCCGCCGAGGCCGAGGGCGATATCGATGACATTCTCGATTATCTCGAGCGCGAGGCAGGTCGCGCCACAGCCGCTGCATACGCCGAACGCTTCGCGGCGGAAATCCAGCGCATTGCCGACTTCCCTGGCCACGCAACCTCCGGGCCGGCGTTAGGTGGCGAAACGCGCGTGGGGCTCGTCTATCCCTATCTACTTATCTACGACTACAGCGCCGCCGATGAGGAGGCGACACTGCTGCGCGTTTTGCACGGCAAGCGCGACATCACCGAGCAACTGATCCGACGCAAGCCCAAGCCCCGTTAGTCGCTCGATGGGAGCCCGCGCGTCGCCGCGCACAGTGGTCATTAGTCGTTGCCTAGGGCATGCCTCAATCACCCGCTATTTCAAGCTAAGTGCTTGGTGCCGCAAGAGGGATTCGAACCCCCGACCCCGTCATTACGAATGACGTGCTCTACCGACTGAGCTATTGCGGCTTTCTTTTGCTGTGCCAAGACCTTAGGTGGTCCAGGCCGCGTGGGCAAGAGCAGCCATACGCCATGGCCGCGCTGCCCTGAGGCAGCCGTAGGAGCGAGCGGAATAGACCAAGTTCGGCGCCCGTTCAAGATGCGCCAAACGTTCGGGGGACCACTGGGAGCCACCTCGAAGCCGCCAGGCCCCGGCCTTCCTGCAGAAGAATCGCCAAGCCGGGTCACGCGCAACATGGGAATGCGCGGCAGCGATGCGCGGGAAATTGTGGATCCGCCGGGGACGTGGATTCACCTGCCCGAGGACGCGCGCGACGCGTAAGCAGGTTGCGTGGACTGCATCGCCACGGGCTCGTATCGCTACGAATTTCAGACACATGCATCGCCAGTGGTGGAACGACCTGCCGGTCCGGTGGCAGTTGATGATCTCGATATCGATCATCAGCCTTGTCGCGGTGCTTCTCTCCGTGGTGCTCGCCGTCTTCGATTCCCGCAGCCGCGTGGAGGCAGAGGTGAACTCGTCGATGGAGTTCGCCCGCCAGCTCGTCAACGACATGGTCAAGCGTTTGGCCAACGGAGGGCAGATCAGCGACCTGCGCAAGACGATGCCGGAGCAGCTCAAGTACGTGCGCCATGCACGCATCCTGGCCACTGACAACCAAGGCAACCTGGTGCAGATCGCGCCCGACGAGCGTGCCGAGCGCAGCCTCTTCGTGCATCCCGAGCGGGCGCCGCGATGGTTTGCCGATCTCGTCGGCCCGAACGTCGGCACGCGCGAAATGCGCGTCATGCTGGGACCCAACCGAATGGGCACCATCCTCATCGTCGGCGAGCCGCGCGATGAGCTCGGCGAGGTGTGGGAGGAGGTCTCGCGGCGGGCCGTGATCTGGCTCGGCATCACGGCGATGATGCTGGTACTCCTATACGTCGTGCTGGGACGGCTGCTCAATCCGTTGGTCGGTCTGGCAAGCGGCATGCAGGAGCTGGAGGACGGCAACTATGGAACGCGGCTGGCGGAGCCGCGCGTGCGCGAGCTGGCGGTCATCGCCTCGCGCTTCAACACCCTGGCGGAGGCCTTGGAGAAGGCGCGCGCCGAGAACAGCCGCCTCTACAAGAACGTCATCGATCTGCAGGAGGACGAGCGGCGTCAGATTGCCAACGAGCTGCACGACGAGGCGGGGCCCTGCCTGTTCGGCATAACGGCCAACGTTTCTTCGGTCGGGCGCCTCGCCGAGCAGGTGCCGGCGGTGCAGGGCGTGCCGATCAAGCAGCGCGTGGAGGAGATCCATACCATCACCGAGCGGCTGAAGACTATAAACCGCGACCTGCTGCGGCGCCTGCGGCCGATCGAGCTCGGACGCATCCCCCTCGAAGAATTGATCGGCAGCCTCGTTGCCGGATTTGGCCGTCGGCATCCGGATGTGACGTTCAGCGTTGCCATTGGTTCCCTTGCGCAGAGTTATGGCGAAGCCGTAGACCTGACGCTGTTCCGCTGCGTGCAGGAGGCGCTGACCAATGCCATGCGGCATGGTGGGGCCACGCGCATGAATATCGACATGCGCGAGGAGCAGGGCGCTTCGAATGGGGTGGGTCGGGCGACGCGCAAGCTGCGTCTCACGATTCACGACAACGGCGCCGGCTTCGCTCCCGGCGCTTCCATGGGAATCGGCATGACCGCCATGCGCGAGCGGGTTGGCGGACTAGGGGGCTCGGCCAGTATCGAAAGCGTGCCGGGCCAAGGCACAACCGTTTCGGTGCTTGTGCCACTCAAGCCGCGCAAGAGCGAGCATGCCGCCGAAGCCGAAGCGATTGAAGGCCACGTCTGATGAAAGTGCTGGTTATCGACGATCATCCGATCGTCATTCAGGGTTGCCGCCGCCTCCTCGAGGACATGGGCGTCGAGGAGATCTTCGTTGCCGCCAGCCTGTCGGAAGGCTTCCGCATCTATCGGCAGAAGCGCCCCGATGTGATCATCGTGGATCTGTCCATGCAGTCGGGCGCGCTCGGCGGCTTGTCGTTCATCCGCCGCCTGCGCGTGCACGACGAGCGCACTCCGGTGCTGGTCCTCAGCATGCACTCCGACCGTATGATCGTCAGCCGCGCGCTGGAGGTCGGCGCCAACGGCTACCTCTTGAAGGACACCTCCTCGGAGGAGTTCGTGAAAGCGTTCCGCCGGGTGCGCGATGGGCTGCCCTATCTCAACCACGAGCTTGCCTCGCAGATCGCCTTCATGGAGGCGCGCGGCGACCGCAATCCCTTGAGCCGCATGACGCTGCGCGAGCTGCAGACGCTGTCGCTCATCGCCGAGGGCAAGCCCTATATCTCCATCGCCGAGGAGCTGCACGTCAGCTACAAGACCGTGGTCAATACTAGCGCGCAGCTCAAGGCCAAGCTCGGCGTGCGCACGCTCCCCGAGCTGATGCGCATCGCCATCCAGCATCTGCCGGCCAACGCCAGCAAGACCGGAATTTAACGCCGGCTGCTAGACCGGCAGCTGCTCTCTCGAGACGCAGCCCCAGCCGGCCAGCAGCCAGCCCTTGCGGTTCTGCTCCAGCCACTTCAGCGCCTCGTTGATATCGGTGTTGTGGCACACCTCGCCGGGCGGCGGCACGAGGTAATGGGTGATCCAGTGCTCCCGGTGCGCGCGATCGCAGTCACCTTCGCGGCAGTACTCGAACTTCAGGACTTGGCCCGGCATGCCGTCGGGTATCCTGATGATGCGTTGGCGGCAGTCATCGCCTGCGCCCATGCATTGCACGACCACATTGGCGCTATCGCCCGAGTGGACGGCGGCAGGCGCCAAGGCGATAAGGGCTAGGGCGAGGAGTGGAGCAGATCGGCGGCGGGTTCGGGCCATGTGGCACCCTTTCAAGCTGAAGCTCAGCCCATCGATTGTGGGCCAGTTCCACCCGGGTGTTCCCGACGATCTTTTCTAATTGCTGAAATGCTATGTCCGAGTCGTGGAAGACTCAAGGATGAAAAAGCGGCAATTTGCGCTCAAATCCGCGCCAGCCACCGAGGGGCCGCTGGTCGTGAATGCAATCTCGCGGATATTCAGACGATCTTCTGCTCGACGGCGATGCGAATGAGCTGCATTGGCGTGCGCGCGCTGAACTTGGTGCGTAGCGAGGCGCAGGTCATGGCCACGGTCTTGTAGGAGACGTTGATGAGGGCGGCGATCTCCGACATGCTCTTGCCCTTGGCGAGCAATCGCAGGACTTCCCTCTCACGTGCCGTGAGCGAGGCGCCGGCCTCGCCGGCACCCACGCGCAAAAAGGCGATCTTCTGGGCCATTTCCGGCGCTAGCGCATGGCCTCCGCGATAGACGGCGCGGATCGCGCTCAAGAAATCTTGCGGGTCGTCGCTCTTGCTGAAGTAGCCGCGCGCACCGCACTCGATCGCCTGGGCGGCGAACATTGAATCGTCGTTCATGCTGAACATCAGGATGCGCGTTCCTGGGTCGCGCGCCACCAGGCGCCGCGCCAGCTCGAAGCCCGAGACGTCGGGCAAGTTGATGTCGATGACCGTCACGTCCGGGTGCTGGGTGGAATGCATCTCCTGGGCGCTGCCCGCATCGCGCGCCTCGAGCATTTCCATGTCGTCGGCCTCGGCCAGAAGCGCCCGGCACCCTGACAGGACGATTGGGTGATCGTCGACGACTAAGACCTTCACGGATTGGCTCGTTTCAGCTTTTGGCATAGAACTATATAACATACCAGGTACGCCCGTTGAAACCGGGAATTTTGTCCGCGCCCGGGCGCTGGAAGGCCATTCGCAGGAGCTATGAATGTCCATTCGTTTTCGGCTCAATGCCCTGTTCATGGCGCTGTTGTCGCTGGCGTTGATTTCCTTCGTGCTGGTGATGTTCGTCAGCGCCGGGCCGCGCATCCATGCGGAAAACGACAGCATCATGCGGCTCGCCACGGAGTTCGTCGAAACGACGATTGAGAGCCTGCAGGGCACCACCGACCCTGGCGAGCGCCTCGAGGTGCTGCTCGATGGCCTCAAGGATCTCCGCCATGTGCGGATCTACCGCGCGGGAGACCGCGAGGCGGCCATCGAGGCCCAGGCCCCGATCGCGGGCGAGGCGCCGGCCTGGCTCAGCCAGCTCGCCGAGCCGGCCGCGGGCGTGGAAATTCCCGTTCGGGTCAACGGACAGGATTTTGGCAACCTCGTCATCGCGCCGCGTGCCGACCACGAGGCGGCCGAGATCTGGGAATCGATCGAAACCATCACGGTTGTCGGCGGCGCACTAGCCGTCGCCACGGTGTTGCTCATGAGCTTGTTGATCGGACATCTCTTGAAGCCGATCCGCACCGTCGGCGACGCGCTGCTGACGCTCGACTCCGGGCGCTACGACGTCGTGGTGCCCGAAGCGGGACCGCCGGAAATCGCCGACATCTGTCGCAAGTTGAACCGCCTCGCAGCGACGCTCGCGGGAACGATCTCCGAGAACCGCCGCCTCGCCGAGCGCATCATCTGCGTGCAGGACGAGGAGCGTAAGGACCTCGCCCGCGAGCTGCACGACGAGCTCGGCCCCTACCTGTTCGCCATTCGGGCGGCGGTCACGGCGCTGAAGGCGGAATTGCAGCGTGGCGGCACCGATCGAGCCAAGCTGCTGAGCACCTGCGACACGATCGTCGAGCGCATGGAGACGATCCAGCGCATGAACCGCGGCGTGCTGCAGAAGCTGCGGCCGATGGGGCTTTCAGAGTTCGGCCTCAAGGCAAAGCTCAAGTCGCTCGTCGCCCTCATGCAGGAGAACCACCTCGACGTAGCGATAAGCCTCGATGTCGATGACGCGCTCCCGGCCTGCGACGAGACGAGCAATCTCACCATCTACCGCGTCGTGCAGGAAGGCGTGACCAACGCCTTTAAACACGCCGATGCGAGCGTCATCGACATCGGCGTGGCACCCAGCGGCAAGCATTTCGGCGCCCATCGCCATCAAGGATGCGTCGCGTCCGGTGATCCGCGTGCGCGTCTCCGACGATGGCAAGGGGCTGCCCGATGCGCTGAAGCCCAGCTACGGCATCGCCGGCATGTCGGAGCGCGTGCGGGCGACGGGCGGCGAGATCAGGTTGACGAACCGTCCCGGCGGAGGCGTGACGCTGGAAGCGTGGATTCCGGTATCTGCTCCCCACGTGCAAGCCGAGGCTTCCGCGCAACAGTCAACTTCGCAGGGCTGAATTTCCATCCAACGTGCGCAACTTCACCTGCGCATTGCCACGCGTGGCAATGCGCAGGTGGGGCGCGGCAATTCTTTTCTCAAACTCTGAGATTCAGCCGGCCCTTTTGCCGCGGTAGCTCTTGCATACGGGAGCCAAGGGGATGGGATTTTCAGAAATCATTCCCGCGTTTCTTGCTCCCGCAGCGTTGAGTAGCCGCCGTTTCCCTGCGGTTTCGGCGGTCGGGGGGAGTAAGAGTAATGCGTCGAGTTCGCGTCACAGCTGCGTCTGCAGCAGCTATGTTTGCCGTTTTGTCCGTTTCCGCCATGGCTCAGGAGCCCCCGACACCGGCTCCACCCGCCGATCAGCTGCCACCCGTCGACGTCATCCAGAAGCAGCCGACGCCGGCGCCTGCCGCCAAGAAGAAATCCGCGGCCAAGAAGAAGCAGGTTTCCCCCACTCCGCAGCCGCCCGCCGCCGTCGCCGCGCCCGCGCCGACGGGCATCACGCGAGATGCCGGCGGCCGCCCTGTCACCAGTGCGGCGCCCGTAACCTCGCCCGTGACGCCCGAGAGCATCTTGCCGAGCAACCTCGAGGGCTTCAGCAGCGCCGCATCTCGCGTGACAAAGGCGCAGCTCGACGAACAGCGGCCGGCCGATACGCACGAGGCCTTCAAGCGCGTGCCGGGCGTCGTCGTCACCAACGACGACGGCTTCGCCCGCCATATCGGCATCGGCATGCGCGGCTCGCCCTTCCGCCGCGGCCGCAAGGTCCTCATTCTCGAGGACGGCCAATCCATCAACATGAGCAGCTACATCGATCCGTCGACGCATTACACGCCGCCGTTAGACCGTGTTGAGAGCATTGAAGTGCTGCGCGGCACGGTGATCAGCCACGGACCGCTGAATAATCACGGCGTCGTCAACTTCCAGAACCTCAATCCGTTCGGTCCCGAGGAAACGGTGATTTCGGCCGCCATCGGCACGACCGAGCATAGCCTCAAGGACTGGAACAACACGCGCCATTTCCACACCAGACAGCATGCCGGCAACGTCGGTGCAGTCTTCTCCTACTCGGGGGCGGAAGCCGCCGGTGCATGGGACAACGAGGTGCTGCGCTACAACGACTTTTATGGCGCTCTGGGATGGAAGGGCGTCGACCAGGATCTTGTCGTGTCTGCCGTCTACTACCGGCAGCGCGACAACTACGACGAAGCCAACCTGGAAATGGAGGATGACGCGCTCGACGACTTGGGTTTCGATTCAGCCGACGAATTCTTCTATGGCCTCAATCACTGCCGCACTTGCTATAACCCAGGGTCCAGCTTCAATACATATAGTGCCGACGTCGTCGTGCTGCAGGCGGCACACAATTACTACCTGGACGCGGATACGACGATCTCGTCGCGACTGTACGGCTTCTATCACAAGCGTGACCGCTACGAGAACGACTTCGAGTTCGAGGATGGCAACAGCATCCCGGGTCCCGTGCCCCCAGACGATGAGTTCGTGATGGAAGGTCGCCGGCGCACCTATACCAAGTGGGGTGCCGAAGTACGCGGCGAGTGGGCTAACCGCCCGTTCATTGCCGGCTTGAAGCAGGACATCCAGGCTGGCATCCGCTACGAACACCAGACGTTCGACAACCGCAACTTCGAGGGAGAGGAAGGCGTGATTTATGGCTGGGGAGATGAGTCGGGCGAGGAAACCATCCTCGACGAGCGCTACCGGTCGGACTCGGTCGCCGCGTTCTTGCAGACGGCGATCCACGTCACCAAGGACTTCTCGGTCATTCCCGGCGTGCGCTTCGAGACGTACGACGTCGAGCGTGTGACGTACGTGAACGAGGATCGCGTGGACTCTGGCGAACTTGATCCGGGCGACTTCCCGCTCCGGGAGTACGTCGATCACGCGCTGGTGCTGCCAGGGATCGCTTTCAGCTACGATGGGTTCTATCGGACTACGCTGTACGGCGGCTATCACCGCGGGCACACGCCCCACGTGGCGCGCGGCGAGTTCTTCCCGCTTCCCGCCGAAACCGGCGACAACTTCCAGGTTGGCTTGCGCACTACCGCTTTCAAAGGTCTGACCTTTGAAGGCGCTCTGTTCCACAGCCGCATCGATAACTATCAGATCAAAGAGGCCTTCACGACCGCCACGGGCAACAACATCTTCGGCAACATAGAGGAGGTGGAGATCAACGGCTTCGAGCTGTACTCGCGCCTCGACAGCCAGCCCTATACCGGTGGCAAGTTCAATCTCTTCGGTGAGGCGACCTATACGTTTGCCGACTCTATCATTGAAAAGGGTGTGGAGGTCGACGAGGACACGGGGGACATCACGGTCGTCAACGGCAATGAGCTTCCCGAGGTGCCGCGCCACTTCGCCAACCTCACGGTAGGCATAGAGGAACGTGGGCTGTGGGACGCCAGCGTGACGTGGAGCTATCGTGGCGATTTCTACACCGACGTGAGCAACACACCGCTCGACGAAGAGGGCGAGGTCGGCCTCGTTCCCGACGTGTGGCTCCTTTCGGCGCGCGCCAACTACCACATCCCGGGCACTGGTGCGACGGTGTTCATCTCCGGCCACAACCTCACGGATGAGTACTACATCACCGACCGCGAGGATGGTGTGAAGCCCGGTATCGGGCGGACCTATTGGGCTGGGTTCAAGTACAAGCTGCAGTAGGACCTACCCCCAGCACTCGCGCAGCTGGCCGCCTCTACCTTCAAGGTAGAGGCGGCCCGTTTGTTAAGTGCGAGTGTTGCGGGTTCGACAGCTCGTCTCGCAGCTTCGATTCGGCATGCGATGCGACATGCGTAAGCAGGGCTGTGGGGGTTCGTAAATGCGGAGCCAGTACGTCGCTGGTGTGCCAATCGCCGCGCCGGTCTCACGGCTTGATGGCGATGCCCCACGGCAGGCGCCCGACCGGCACCGATCGCTCCGCCTTCAAGGTCGCGACGTCGATGATCGTCACGTCGTTGGTAAGGCCGTTGGCCGTATAGAGCTTCGACCCGTCGGGCGACATCTCCATGTGCCAGGGTCGCTGGCCGACGAGGATGTAGTTCGTCACTTCCAGCTTTTCGACATCGATGACGGCAATGCGGTTGGCGCGCCCTAAGGCGACGAATCCGCGCCTGCCGTCCTTGGAGAAACGAATGCCCAGAGGCTGGATGAGCTCGGAGCGCACGCCCTCGATCTCGAAGCCGATCTTCTTGGTCACCTTGAACGTCGTGGCGTCGATAACCGATAGCGTCCCGCCGACCTCGGACGTAACCCAGAAGTGCTTGCCGCCATCTTCGTAAAGCGCGGCGCGCGGGCGCGTATCGACCAGCACGTTGGCGATCAGCTTGAAGGTCGCCGTGTCGATGACATGCGCCATGCTGGTCGATTCCGAGGTGGCGATCGCATGCTTCCCGTCCGGGCTGAAGGCCATGCCTTCCGGCTCGATGCCGACGGGGATCTCGGCCAGCACCTTGCCGTCGACCAACTCGACCACCGACACCATGGCGTCGTCCTCGTTGGCGATGAAGATGCGCCTGCCGCCCGGCTCGACCTCCAGATACTCGGGATCGGCGAGCGTCGGGATGCTGCGCTCCACCTCCAGCTTCGTCGTGTCGATGACGTCGATGGCGTCGTCGTCGCCGGCGCAGACGAGCACCGATTTGAAGTCCGGCGTGACGCGGATGCCGCGCGGGCGCGCCCCGACCTTGATCACCTTCACCGGCTTCATCGTCTCGCTGTCGAGCACGGTGACTGTGTTGTCCTTCTCGTTGCTGATGAACAGCTGCGAAGCGTCGGCGGCATTTGGAAGGAAGAGGGTGGTGATGAACGCTAGGCCGCATGCTTTACGCATTCTGTCTCGTCCAGTCTGTTGAGGAACGCGCCGACGTCCGGTTGGTGTGCTGATCGCGTCGCGGCGAGCTACCCGGCACCGCCGGCCAACAACCGCATCGTGCATTGCGAAGCGCCAAGGCTGCCTCAATTCGGCGGCGGGACGGCGAGCAGCTGCAGGGCGCTGATCGCCACCTCGTTGCGAGCCTCACGTGCAACATCCAGCGCCGTCTTGCCAAGGTTATTTTTGATCGCCGGATTGGCACCTTTGGAAAGCAAAAGGCCGATCATGGGAGCGTTGTTGTGCCCAGCGGCAACCATCAGCGCCGTCACCCCGGCCGCCGATTTCGCATTCACGTCCGCTCCGCGCTCGATCAACTCCTCGGCGATGTCGATGGGCGTCGGACCGGCGGCGAGGTGAACCGCGCGCGCCTGCGGGCTGAGCTGGGAGGCAACGAGCATCAGCGGAGTGATTTTCTGCTTGCCATTGGTCGCGTTCACCTTGGCGCCTGCCCTGATGAGGGCGCGGGCCGCAAACAGCTGGTCGTCGCCGATCGCAACCTCTAGGGGCGTGTACCCTTGCCGGGTTTCCTTCTCGATATCCGCGCCTTTGGCGATCAGCGCCTCGATGGAGGGGACGTGGTTGCGATTGACGGCATGGACGAGCGGGGTGACGCCGTCATTGTCTGGCAGATTGGGGTTCGCTCCATGCTCGAGCAGCAGCTGCACGAGATCGGAGTTGCGGCTGCGCGCCGCCGTATGCAGGGGCGCATACCCCTGATCGTTGAGCTTGTTGACGTCGGCGCCCCTGCCGAGCAGAAGCTTGGTCCTCTTCGTATCGAACGCGAGTACCGCGTTGTTGAGCTCGGCATCGATGTCGGCGCCGTTGGCCAGCCACTCCTCGAGCCGCTTTTGCGACACGATCTGGTCAGCCGAGGCAGCTTCTGTGGCCGGTCGCTGGGTCGCGGATTTGAGGTAGCGCTCCTCGTATTTCTTGGTCACCGCCTTGTCGTAGGAGCCGTGCGAGGGAATGTCCCCCGTCACCACGCAGTCGCTGCACTGGACGAGCGGCACGCCGTAATCGTCGAGGATGCGCGCGATTTCGTCCTTCTTCGCCATCAGGGCGTTGTCGAGCATGAACTTGAGCACGACATCCGTGTTCTGCACGCCGATCGCGAGATTGAACTCGAGCGGCACCTCGTCCTCCATCAGGTTGACCGGCTGCAGGGTGATGGGCGCGCCCCTCGCTTTGCTGACCCAGCCGGCAAACGGACCCCAGAGGCCGACGACGTCGAGCCGCGTGTCGAGCAGCTGCTCGACCTGGCGCCAGGGCTGATTCTCCGGTCGCAGGTCGGCGTCCGAGGTGACGATGGCGATGGAATCGAGGTTCTTGATGCCGTATCGGGCCAGCACCATGCGGATGGCGGAATGCTGGTAGGTGCCGATCTTGAGCTTCTTCAGGCGCGGATCGTCGAGGCTCTTGAAGTCGTAGTGCCGGTCGCTGAGGTAGGCGAGCACGTAGGTCGAGCGGTAGATCGGGATGGTGGTGAGGACCGAGGCGGAGTCGGCCGGCATGTCGAGAAGGATGTCGCACTCGTTGTTGGCGAATGTCTCGCGCGTCAGGCCGCGCTCGAGGTACGGGCGCCAGAAGTAGCTCACTTCGGCTCCCATCTGTTGCGCGACGGCTTCGATGATCTTGTTCTGGAATCCCTGGCGCTGATTGTCGGAGAGCGGCATGTTGCCGGGATCGGCGCAGACGGACAGCCGCGAGACCTTGCGACGCTTGGCGGCCTGTTTCGCCGCCGCGATCTCCGCCGGCGTAAGCTGCTCGTAGGGCGTGGAAAGGCTGTACTCCTTGCGCTCGGCGGCGCTGGCGCACTGGGCCGCGATGCCGGCGAGGATGATGGCGGCAAGGGGGATGACGCACTTCTGCATGGGATGCGACTTACCGATGGCCGGAGGACGAAAGGCGCCCGATGTCGCAAGGACATCGGACGCCAGCTTTGTGCAGGTTTAGATCGGCTTACTCACCAATACGGAAGGTGTAGAGCATGCCGGCCTGCGGGATCTTGTCGAGACCCGTGGCTTTGGCCATCGCCGTTGCACCGATGGCGCCGAACTTGTCGTCCATGTCGAGACCGGCGGTGACGGGGATGCCGATCCAGCCGCCGAGACCGGCGAAGATCGACACGTACTGCTTGCCCTTGACCTTGTAGGTGATCGGGTTGCCGATGATGCCCGAGCCGAGCCGCTGCTGCCAGAGAACCTTGCCTGACTTGCGGTCGACGGCGCGGAAGTCACCGTTGTTCGAGCCGTAGAACACGACGCCGCCATCGGTAACCATGGTGCCGCCCCAGTTCGGATACGGATCCGGGATCTCCCAGTCGGCCTTGCCGGTCAGCACGTCGAACTTCTTCAGCTTGCCTGCGATGCCTGGCTTCTCCGGATACATGTACACGTTGGCAAACACGTAGACCGTGCCCTGCTGCGTGTGCGTGCGCTCCTGAGGCTCGTCCTCCATGCACCAGTTGTTGGTGGGGCAGTAGAACTTATTGGGCTCCTTGGGATCGACCGAGCACGGCTGCTGATCCTTGCCGCCCATGGCGGAGGGGCAGGCGGGCGTGTTGCGGCCAACCTCGAACGGCGAATGCTCGCGAACCTTGATGGGGCGACCGGTCTTCAGGTCGACCTTCTCGGCCCAATCAACCGTTACGAACTTGCTGGCGCGCAGAAGCGTGCCGTTCGTGCGGTCGAGAACGTAGGCGAAGCCGTTGCGATCGAAGTGGGTGAGCGCCTTGACCTTCTTACCGTCGATGTCCATGTCGGTAAGAATGTTCTCGTTGACTCCGTCGTAGTCCCACTGGTCGAACGGCGTCATCTGATAAGCCCAGGCGACCTCACCGGTATCGACCTTGCGGGCGAAGATGGTCATCGACCACTTGTTGTCCCACTTGCCGGTGTTGCACTCGTCGTGAGTCTTGTCGCCGCAGCGATAGCTGGGGCTCCAGTGGCCAGGGTTGCCGGTGGACCAAAACACGAGCTTCAGCTCAGGATCGTAGCTGCCCCAGGCCCAGTAGGAGCCGCCGCCGATTTTCCATTCGCCGCCGTTCGTATCAGGATAGCTGGTGACACCGATGTCCTTGCCGGCCGTGCCGAAGTGCGGGTTGGCCTTGTTGGTCTCCGGCGTCAGGCACACGTCAGCGTCGGGACCGGTCGAATGGCAGTTCCACACGACCTTGCCGGTCTCGATGTCGTACGCCGTCAGGCGGCCGCGGGCCGCGAACTCGTCGCCGCCGAAGCCGGCGATGACCAGGTTCTCGGCGATAAGCGTCGGACCGGTGATGGTCTCGCCCTTCTCCGGGTACGCATGCTTGACGACCCACACCTCTTTGCCGGTGGAGGCATCGAGCGCGATCACGTAGCCGTCGAGCGTGTGGTAGATGACCTTGTTCTTGGCGTAGTTCACACCGCGATGGACGGTGTCGCAGCAGGCGCGCGGCACAGCCGATTCATCGCGATCGGTCTTCTTGACGTAATTCCACACCTGCACCGGATTGTCCGGATCGGTGAGGTCGAGTGCCTGCACGATGTTGCACTGGGCCATGTTTGGGCAGCCCGACGAGAAGTACATCATCGGCTTGCCGTCGTGCTCGACGACGACAGGCTGGCCCTCGTGGCCGCGCAAGGCGCCGGTCGACTGCGACCAGACATACTTGAGCTTGCCGATGTTCTCCGTGGAGATGTCCTTGAGGTTGCTGTGACGGGTCAACTTGTTGTCGCGACCCGGTGCCGGCCACCAATCAGGGTTCTGCGCCCGCTTGTCGATTTCCTCGGATGCCGTTTCGGCGATCACGGGATTTGCCATTCCCACTGCACCGGCTAGCAACAGGCCAGATAGCAGGAGAACCGAACTACGTATCATGTTGGTTTCCTCTCCTCTTTGCAGACATGCCACGTCCCCTCCCGGCCCCGGCTATTCGAGCCGGGACGCAGATTTCAGGGCTTCCGATTCTTTCGATCGTCGTCGGGTGGAGCCGGCTTGGCCGGCACGCGGCGACAAGAGCGAAGCGAAAGCTCGTTCTCCTTTGCCATTAAGGAACAGCGCGGCTGGGCACCCGGAGACCCAATGGAGGAAGCGCATCCGCAGCGCCCATCCGCGTAGTCGTGGCGCGAGCACGGTAGGAAAGTGGATGCAATCGAACTAGCGGCAGTCTTCCTAAGGACGTAACAAAGTTTCACGTCCTGGAGCCGGGGTTTTCCCGGCGAGGCGAGCGCCGGTTATTTCGAGAAAGTGATCGCGAACCAACTGGAATTGGTCGCTCGGGATCAAATGCGGCGCGAAATTGCGCTCGCAGTTTGCGCGTAATTCGGGGCTGATCGCCAAGTCGAGCGCCAATCTGCCATCACAGAATTATGATGATGTTGCAGCGTTCGTCGGGAAAGAGTCCCGCCCCGCGTTGCGCAATGTTGCTCATGTTAATCGTGAAGTGTGCGCGCCCGCGTGGTGGCGTTCGCGCGGGACGCTGGGCGCTCATCAGGCGCGCTGCGGGCGTAGCGGCAGCTCGACGTCCTCCGATTCGCTCGGCTCGGTGCCGGGATCGTCGGGGGCGTGCGGCGGCACGAAAATATGCGCTTCGCTGGGTGCCGGCTTCTTGCGGCGTCCTTGTCCCGCCGTCGCTTCCGCGGGCTGCGCACGTTGCGGCAGCGCCGCGGGCGTCGATCCGACGGCGCGCTTGCTGGGGGCCGTCGCCGGAACGGCACCCCCATCCCGGATGGTGCTCTGCTTCGCCACCGCTTCCTTGGGCGGCTCGACGGCCGCCTTCCTCGCTTCGACGTGCTCCGTCACTGGTGCCGGCTCCGGCTTGAGCGCACGGGCGGGCGCCTCGGCCACTGGTTTTGGCTCCTCGAGCGGCTCGGCGGCGGGACGCATGCCGAGCGCCACCAGCTCTTCGAGCTGGCTCGCCAGAACGTCGCCCTCGCTCTTCTCCACCGCCTCGACCGGCACCCGCCACTGAAACGCATCGAGCAGGCCCGATACCGGCGAAACGGGCATCCACCGGTCGGCAACGAAGCCGTCGGCGGTCCATGCCGGATCGCGCGGCGCGTTGACGGCGCGAGCGAGCCATTCGCGCACGCGGCCCTTGTCGGCGTGCTGCTCGCCCTCGATGCGCGCCATGAGCGTGGCGACGCGCTGCGTCATGCGCGAGGGGATGAGCGGCTCCAAGGCGGCGCGCGCCTCGTCGAATTGGCGCGCTTCGATGGCCGCGGTGGCGACGGCGACGGGGCCTTCGAGTGAGTTGGGGCTGAGCGCCGCCAGCTGACGCACGCGGTCGAGGCGATCGCGCGGGCTGTCGCCGATGCGCGCGTAAGCATAGGCCGTAGCGAGGTCGGGATGCGGCGCCCGGCTCCAGGTCCGCTGCAAAATCTTGGCGGCGCGGGGCGTATTGCCGCGCGAGGCGAGCAGGCGCCCGGCAATGGCGGCGGCGGGAACAAGGTCGGGTGCCAGGCCGTGCGCCTCCATGGCAAGCGTCAGCGCGCGCTCCGGGTCGCCCTCCTCGGCGGCCTGCGCCTGCGCAGTGAGCAGTACGGCGCGACGGCGCTCGGCCTGCGCGCGCTCGATGTGTCCATTCTTGCGGGCGACGGCGACTGTTTCTAGGGCGCCCGGCCAGTCGCCGTCGCGGCACTGCAGGTCGAACAGCGCATCCACCGCCCAGGCAAGCTTCGGATTTAGGGATACGGCGCGCTCGGCGAAGTGGCGCGCCGCTTCCGTCTCATGCTCGCGCTGGGCTTCGAGGAACAGACCGCGCAGGCCGAGCTGCTCGGTGTCGGGGGAAGCCAGCATGGCTTCGAAGATGCGGCGTGCCGTGGTGCGGTCGCCGGTGAGCTGCGCCGCCTGCGCGCGCAACAGATGCGTCAGCGGCTCGTTGGGCAGCGACTTGCGCGCCTGAATGGCGGCGCGCATGGCCGCCGCCTTGTCGCCGGCGCCGAGCGCGATCATGCCGCTCGACAGGGCGTCGATGCCGAGCTTCTGGCGGCGCTTGCTCAACACGTTGCCCATGGCTGCGGGGCTGTACCAAATGTTGCGCACGATCGACCAGCCGAGGAGTGCGAGCGCGACGAACGCCACCAAGAGGACGATGGCGCGGAAGACGCTGGTCTCGATCTGATAGCCCTGCCACTGCACCACGAGCTCGCCGGGTCGGTCGGCGAGCCAGGCGAGCCCCGCCGCGATGAGGGCGATGGCGATCAGGAATGCGATAAGACGCAACATGCCGGGGTGATCTCTACTGTGCGGCGTTGTCTTTGGCGTCCGCTGGCGCGGCCGCGAGCGATGCCTTGAGCTGCGTCTCGACCGAGGCGAGGGCACGGTCGACGGCGTCGCGCGCCTGCACCTTGGCGAGGAAGTCCTGCGCAGCATCCTGGGCGGGGGCGGGCAGCGATTTCGCCTGCTCGAGCGTGTCCGCGAGGCGATCCTCGTTGAGCGCTGTCTCCATGCGGGCGACGACCGCCTCGATGCTCTTGTCGTCGGCCGCATGGCTCGTCTTGCGCACGCGCACCACGGACTTGGCGCCAGCGAGCAGGCGATCGACGATCGAGGCTCCAGCAGGCTGCTCCTCGGAGTCTATGATCTTGAAAGCGATCGGCTTGAACTCCTGTCGCAGCTCGGTGGATGTCGGCACGCCGTCGAGGGCGAAGCGCTCGAGCGGCGCCAGATCGACGATATTGCCGGCGACCTTTTGCGCCTGCGCCAGCTCGGGCGCGTAGGCTTTGCCGCGATCGATGGCGCGCTTCAGGTTGGCGAGCTCGAGCGAGAGCACGATGCGTTCGGCGGTCGTCCGCCGGTCGCCTTCACTCTTGATGACGCTCTGAACGTCCTGCTGCAGCGCCGCCAGCTTGCTATTGACGGGCCCCACGGCCGAGGAGACATCCTCCGGCTTGGCGAAGGCGGCAAGCCGCGTATCGAGATCCGCTTTCAGGCGTTTGAGGTCCTCTTGCGTCGTCTTCAGCGCGGCCGCCGCCCGATCGCTGTCGGTCTTCAGCGCAGTGAGGCCGGTCGACATCTCGGCGGTTTCCGCCTTGAGGGTCGAAAGCTCGCGGTCCATGCGCTGGGTGCCCGAGCGCGCCGCTTGCCCGGCTTCCGTTGCCGCGGCAAGCCGCGTGTCGATTTCCTGCGCGAGGTTCTTGCGCAGAGCGTCGAGCTGGTTCGCCATCGTCGATTCGAGATCGGCGAGCTTGCCGGTGATGGCGGCCAGCTGCGGCACGCGCCCGCTCTGCGGATCACGCTCGGCGGCCGACGACATCAGCGTCAGCTGCTCCTCGAGCTTGGTGATGCGCTCGGCCATTTGCGTGTCGGCGCCCTGCGTGCGCAGCCTGTCGTTGACGGCCGTCAGTCCTTTGTCGAGGTCGGCTTGCTTCTTGCTGACCCCGTCGATGTTGGCGTCGAGCTGCTCGATCTTGCCCAACTTGGCTTCGGCGGCGGCGAGGCGCGCGGCAATGTCCGACGGGATGGCGCGCTGCCCGCGCCCGGCCTCGATGGCGCCGAGCCGCTGCTCGATCAAGGCGAGGCTCTCCGGTCGGTCGGAAGTCTCGAGGCCAAGCTGCGAGGCCAGGATGTCCGCCGCCAGCAAGGCGACGATGCCGCCCGCCAGGCCGGCGGCGACGTGGGTGAAAAAGCCGCCGTAGCCGCGCGGGGCAGCGCGCGGCGGAGCAGAGGCCGACGGGGGGGGCGCGCCTGCGGGTTGCTTACCACCCTTGGGGGCGCCGGCGGCGGCGGCCCCACCGCTCGATGCCGGGCCGGCGAAAGCCGGTCCGCTGGCCGAGGTCGCCGCTGCCTTTGCTTTGGCGGATGTCTCGGCAACTTCCGGCTTGTCCTTGGCCGAAGATGGAGGCGTCACCTCGGTAGCCTTGAGGTCGAGGGTCGCGTGCGGGCGGCTTCCCGCCTGAGCCGAGGCGGAACCCGCAGACTTCTTGTCGGGCTCGTTCTTGTTCGCAGTCATGTGTGCAAATACCTCGCTGCGGACTTGGTCGCGCTCCAGGCCCTCGTTGGGGTGAAGCTCTAGCACGCGGGTCGGACGCTAACCTACACTCCTGACCTAAGCGTTGCTACTCGGGTAACGGCGGCCAGCATGGCCGCGGAATCAGGGCTCTCGGCGACTTCAACTCGCGCCGGGGCTAGAGGTTCGACCGCTGCCGCCACGGCTGCCGAAAGGCAGAGCAGCGCGAGCTTCTGGGCGGCCTTCTGCAGCCCCTCAGCGGCGATCAGGCGGGCGAAGATCGACCCGGTTCGCGGCGACATCAAGATGACGGCGTCGATGGCTCCCCGCGCCAGAAGGTCTCGCGTCAGAGGCTGGAAGGCGGTGGCGGCGACGGCGTGATAGGAGACAATTTCGTGCAGCTCGATACCATGCTCCCGCAGCGCCCCACGCAGATCGAACGCCACCTCCTCGCCGCGCACGTGTGCAAGCGGCCCTTTCAGCTCGCCTGCCGTCTGCATGATGGTCGGCACCAGGTCAGCAGCCGAGCCGGTTCCCGCGATCACGCGGGCAAATCCCAGCTCGTGGGCGATTTGCGTTGTGCCGGGGCCGACGGCGATGAGCGGCAGCTTCCTCGCCTTGTCGATGGCGGGGCTCTTGGCGAGCGTCCGCAAGGCATTGCGGCTGGTGGCGATCAGGCCGGCAACCTCGTCGACGGCGTTGGCGGCGACCGGCAGCGGGTAGATGCGCAGCAACGGCTCGACCGTCACCGTATGGCCGAGCGCTTCGAGCTGCTTGCGGAGGGCGGCAGCGTCGGACTCGGGGCGTGTGACGAGGACATGCATCAGACTGCCGCGAAAAAATCGGGTCCGGCGCGCTCGAGAACCTCGGCGGCCACTTGCTCGCCAAGTGCCACCGCGACCTCCGGGTTTCCGGTTCGCTCACCTTCATATGCTCGCGTGCCGTCGGTGGCGAGAATTTGGCCACGCAGGCGCAGCTTGCCGCCATGCAACTCGGCGTGGCCGGCAATGGGCGTGCGGCATGAGCCCTCGAGCTGCGCCAGATAGGCGCGCTCGGCGGCGACGCACTGTGCGGTCGGCGCATCGTTGAGCGGCGCCAGGAGGCGCGCCGCCGCCGCATCGTTGAGGCGGATTTCGATCCCGATGGCGCCCTGGGCTACGGCCGGCAGCATCGCCTCGGTGCTCATTACGTTCGTGACGTGCTGCGCCAGCCCGAGCCGATTGAGCCCGGCGCAGGCGAGGAACGTCGCGTCGGCGACGCCCTCCGCGAGCTTGCGCAGCCGCGTCTCGACGTTGCCGCGGAACGGCACGACGCGCAGATCGGGCCGTAGCCGCAACGCCTGCGCCTGGCGGCGCGGCGAGGAGGTGCCGATCACCGCGCCGGAGGGGAGCTTCTCGAATGAGGCATATTTGACGCTGACGAAGGCATCGCGCGGGTCCTCGCGGGGCAGGATGGCGGCAATGCCGAGCCCGGCGGGTATCTGCGCCGGCATGTCCTTCATCGAGTGCACGGCAAGGTCGATGGCGCCGCTGAACAGCGCCTCCTCGAGCTCCTTGGTGAATAGGCCCTTGCCACCGGCCTCGATAAGGGGCCGGTCGGTAACCCGGTCGCCGGTCGTCTTGATGATGACGAGCTCGCACTGCTCTGCCGGAAGGCCATGCGCGGCGGCGAGGCGCGCTGCCACCTGACGCGCCTGGGCGAGGGCCAGGGGCGAGCCCCGCGTTCCAATGCGGATTTTGCCAGCTTGCAAGCCGTTCTCTCCGGGTGCTAGTGCCCTGATCGCGAAATTCGTCTCGGTGTGCCGCGAGGTTGCAACGAATTTCGCGATCTGAAGGGCACTAGCCAAGTTCAAGTTGATGAACCCAGTGTGATTCAGATCGAGAAGTCCGCCGCACGACCCTGCCCAATGCGATATAGCGGACTTCTCGATCATCACACTAGGCGACGGGCCTCGGTATTGGCCTCTATGCGGCGCCATCTATGCCCCTGCGGCCCCGGGAACGCAAACGCGAGATCGCCCAGCCAACGCATGGCAAACGCAGAGCAAACGAACGGCAAGCCGAGCCTCGTATTGGGCCTCGAGACGAGCTGCGACGAGACGGCGGCGGCGGTGGTGCTGCGTGAGCCGGGTGGCACCGGCCGCATTCTTTCGAACATCGTTCGCACCCAGTGGGAGCAGCATCGGCCGTACGGCGGCGTGGTGCCGGAGATTGCCGCCCGCGCGCACGTCGAATGCCTCGATCTCATGGTGCGCGACGCCATGCGCGAGGCGGACGCGGGCTTCGGCGACCTGGATGCTGTTGCCGCTACGGCGGGCCCGGGACTTATCGGCGGCCTCATCGTCGGGGTGATAACCGGCAAGGCCATCGCGCTGGCCCGCGACCTGCCGTTCATCGCCGTGCATCACCTCGAGGCGCACGCGCTCACTGTCGGGCTGACCGAGGGCGTGCAGCCTCCTTATCTTCTGCTGCTGGTCTCGGGCGGGCACACGCAGCTCCTGATCGTGCACGGCGTCGGCGCCTATGAGCGCCTTGGCACGACCATCGACGACGCGCTGGGGGAAGCCTTCGACAAGACGGCGAAGCTGCTCGGCCTCGGCTTCCCCGGCGGTCCCGCGGTTGAGAAAGCTGCACGCCGCGGTAATGCGCAGCGCTTCGAGCTGCCGCGCCCGATGGTCGGGCGCGAGGAGCCGCACTTTTCCTTCGCCGGATTGAAGACGGCGGTACGGCGCACAGCGGAGAAGCTCAGCCCGCTGTCCGAGCAGGATGTCTGCGACATCGCCGCGTCCTTTGAGGCGGCAGTCACCGAATCGGTGGCGGACCGCTGCGCGCGCGCGATGGACGTCACCGTCGCGCGCCTTGGACGCCTGGCGCCGCTGCGCTTCGTCGTGGCGGGGGGCGTTGCCGCCAACGCGCGGCTGCGGGCGAGCCTGCTGACGCTGGCCGAGCTGCGCGGCTTCTCCTTTCACGTGCCGCCGGTCAGCCTGTGCGGTGACAATGCGGCGATGATCGCTTGGGCGGGTGCCGAGCGTCTGGCGCTGGGTTTAACCGATCCGCTCGATGCACCCGTACGCCCGCGCTGGCCGCTCGATGCCAACGCGGCCCCGGCCATCGGCGCCGGCGTGAAGGCATGACGGCCGCGCCCATGCTAGACATCGGGGGCAAGATGAGCTGCGGGGGGCTTGCGTGAACATCGACAGCGTGGGGATCATCGGCGGCGGTGCGTGGGGGACCGCTCTGGCGCAGGCCATGCGGCGGGCGGGCCGCGACGTCGTGCTGTGGGCGCGCGAAGCCGACGTGGTGGCGGCGATCAATGGGCGCCATGTCAACGAAGCATTCCTGCCCGGCGTGACGCTCGACAAAGCGGTGCTGGCGACAGGCAAGCTGGCGGACGCAGCCAAGTGCGATGCAGTTTTGTTCGTTGCCCCGGCGCAGTATGTGCGCCCGGTGGCGCGTGAGCTGCGGCCGTCGCTGCGCGCCGGGCAGCCTGTCGTGATGTGCGCCAAGGGCATCGAGCAGGCGACGGGGCAGATGATGGGCGATGTTCTCGCCGCCGAGCTGCCGGCGATCACGCGGGCCGTGCTGTCGGGCCCCAGCTTTGCCGCCGATGTCGCGCGCGGGCTTCCCGCGGCCCTGACCATCGCCTGTGCCGACGAAGCGGTCGGGCGCCTGCTCGCCGAGCGTCTCGGCAGCTCGACGTTCCGCCTCTACTGGACCAACGACCTCGTCGGCGTCGAGCTCGGCGGCGCGGTGAAGAACGTGCTCGCCATTGCCGCCGGCATCGTCGATGGCCAGGGCCTTGGGGCGAGCGCCCACGCCGCCCTCGTCACGCGTGGCTTTGCCGAGATGCGCCGCCTCGGCAAGGCGCTGGGGGCGCGGCCCGAAACGCTGATCGGGCTGTCCGGGCTCGGCGATCTCATCCTCACCTGCGGCAGCCCGCAGTCGCGTAACATGTCGCTCGGCCGCGCGCTGGGGCGCGGGGAGACCCTTGCGCAGGCGCTGGCCGGTAAGCTGGCCGTGACCGAGGGTGTCTATACGGCGGCGGCCGTGCGGCGCATCGCTGAGGAAAAAGGTGTCGACATGCCCATCTGCACCGCGGTGTGCGACGTCATCGACGGGCGCGCCAGCGTGATGGATGCTATCGGGCAGCTCATGCAGCGGCCGTTGAAGGCGGAGGACTGAGCGCGCCTACTCGACGACGCGCCACACCCTGAGCGGCGTCGATCCTGATAGCGCCACTGGCGCGAGGTAGGGCGGTGGCTTGTCGGCCAGCAGCAGCGATAGGAGCGCATCGGGCGCACTGCCGCCTTTGGGGCGCGTCGAATCGAGGCCCGGGCAGGCGATGACATAGCGCGCGCCGGCTCCGCGCAGCAGGGCCTCGGCCTCATCGGGTGGCGCGTGCAGGATCCGGTGCGCCGCCATGATCGCGGGGCCGAGCCGGTGGTAGGGGGCCGACAGTGCATCGAGGCGCGTCAGCGCAACGAGGTAAGGCCCGAGGTTGACATCGGCCACGGCGAGCCCCGCCGGCAAATCGGCGAGCGGGCGGATGGCGGCGCTGGCCGCGCAATCCTGCGTCTTCTTTAGCGCCGTCTCGGCGCGGCCTTTGGGTGCCTCGCCCGTAAAGGTGAGCCATGCCGCGGTGCCGACCACGAGCAGGACGCCGGCGGCAATGACCGCAACTGTGCGGCGGTCGAGCGGCCTGGGGTCGGGCGCCTCGGAGGGTCGGGTCAGCCACACGGCCACCAAGGGCACCGCCAGGGTCGTCGCATAGGGGAGCAGCTTCACCTGCCAGCAGCTCAGCAGGATGGCGACGATCAAGATCAGGAGATCGAAGCGTACGGTGTCGCCCCGCTCACGGCGGATCAGCTTCACGCCGCCATAAACGCCGATGATGAAATAGAGGCTGGCGGTGACGGCGAGCAGCCGCGCGTCGCGGCCGGCCGAGAAAAGGCTCTGCGTTTCCAGTACGCGGTCGAGCCAGAGCGGGAACAGCGCGCGGTCGACCTGCCCGAACGGTCCGGCGAGGCAGGCGGGCTCTGCCCACCCGTATACGAGAAGGCCGACGCCTGCGGTGGCGGCGAGCAACGCAAGTTTTGCCACTAGTGACAACCGATCCTCGAATGCCTGCACTGCGCACACGCCAGCAGCGGCGATTGCCGCCAGCATCACGAGGTTCATCGACAGGGAATCGCAGTGCTCGACAAAGAAGTTGTCGGGCGCCGTCGTCATGGCGAGCGCAATCGCCGGCGCCGCGGCGAAGGTGACGGCCGCGCGCGACGGACCGAGCAGCGAGCGGCCCGGCAGCAGGGCGAACAGGACGGACGCCCCGATGCTGGCAACGGTCAGTGCCAGCGACTCATAGCCGATGGCGACGCCGAGGCCGAGGAATATCCCCGCACTCCACCCTGCCTCGGGATCGTCGAGGCTGCGCGCCAGCCGCAGGATTCCGATCGTCGCGCATAGGATCATCGCGTTGTGATGATCGATACGCCCGGGCACGAACTGCACGATGTCGGTGATGCACGTGACAGCGAGCGCGATGGCCAGCAGCGCTGCCCAGGCCCCGCCGCGGATATCGGTTTCGCGGCCGAGCAGATAGAGGAAGGCAAGCAGCAGCGTGAGCGGCCAAACGATGCGCAGCGTCAGCTCCGCCGCTGCCTGCGGCATCACCAGGTCGAACGCCGTCAGCAGCGCCGCGAGCGGCAGATCGATCAGCCGCGACCAGTGCGACTGCAGCGGTTCGGCGCCGCCAAAGCGCGGCAGCGTGTTGTCGAACCAGGACCTGCCGTCGATGAGCTCGCGCACCTCGATGAGGCGCATCGCATCGTCCGTATCGCCGAGCGATGCCGATAGGCGCGTCGGCTGCAGAAAGAAGAACGCGGCGGCAAGCGCGGCGACGCCGACCATGCACCAGATCAGGAGCCGCGCCCCTCCCAGCCGCGCCGGCGCCGAGCTGGCATCCTTGTACTCGCCCGCGACAGCGGCCATTGGCTTTACCTTTTGTGCACCCTACCCGCACATTAGCCGTCTCCGCTTGCAAGCCCGTAAATCGCTGAGAATGCCGCAGGAAGGCCAATTCCTCGGCAATTAGCGAAATTGTTTGTTCAGCGTTCATCCCTAGCGTCCCAGCGAAGCGCGGGGGCGTTCCCGCGGCGCGCGCGTATCGGCGCGTCTCGGGCCTCAGGGGAGTAGTGCGTGGAACACTCGGACGTATTCGTCATCGGCGCCGGGCCGGCCGGCCTGACGGCGGCCTACCTGCTCACCAAGGCCGGCGTGTCGACGCGCGTCATCGAGGCCGACCCCACCTACGTCGGCGGCATCAGCCGCACAGTGAACTACAACGGCTTCCTGTTCGACATCGGCGGCCATCGCTTCTTCTCCAAGTCGAAGGAGGTCGTCGACCTGTGGCACGAGCTGCTGCCCGATGACATCATCCAGCGTCCGCGCCTGTCGCGCATCTACTACGACGGCAGCCACTACTCCTATCCGCTGAAGGCATTCGAGGCGCTGCGCAATCTCGGCATCATCGAGAGCGCCCTGTGCGTTGCCTCGTTCGCCTACAAGAAGGCCTTCCCGCACGCCGACCCGCAGACCTTCCGTCAGTGGGTGTCGAACCAATTCGGCGAGCGCCTGTTCTCCATCTTCTTCAAGACCTACACCGAGAAGGTGTGGGGCATGAGCTGCGACGAGATATCTGCCGACTGGGCTGCGCAGCGCATCAAGGGACTCGACCTGTGGAGCGCCATTCGCGACGGCGTGCGCCGCTCGTTCGGCAAGCGCGCAGCGCCGCAGCCGGGCGAGGCGGTCATCAAGACGCTGATTGAGAGCTTCGAATACCCGCGCAAGGGCCCGGGCATGATGTGGGAGGCGGCCGCCGCCAAGGTGACGGCGCAGGGCGGCGACATCCTCATGGGCCACCGCCTGGAGAAGATGTCGTGGGACGCCAAGAAGGGCTTGTGGACCATCGTCGTCGAGGGCCCGGAAGGCGCCCGCATGTTCACGGCGCGCCACGTCATCTCCTCGGCGCCCATCCGCGAGCTGATGGGGAGCATCACGCCGCGCCCCGTGTCGGCCGACGATGCGGAGAGGCTGCGCTACCGCGACTTCATCACCGTAGCGCTCATCGTCGACAAACCCGATCTCTTCCCCGACAACTGGATCTACATCCACGATCCCAACGTGCGCGTCGGGCGCGTGCAAAATTTCCGCTCCTGGTCGCCGGAGATGGTGCCCGACGAGAAGCTTTCCTGCCTCGGGCTCGAGTACTTCTGCTTCGAGGGCGACGGGCTGTGGAATGCGCCCGACGCGGAACTGATCGCGCTCGCCAAGCGCGAGCTGGCGCACATCGGCCTCGCCCGGCAAGACGAGGTGAAGGACGGCTGCGTGGTGCGCCAGAAGAAGGCATATCCCGTCTACGACGACGCCTACCGCGCGCACGTCGACGCCATTCGCGATGACATCGCCCTGCATTACCCGACGCTGCACCTCGTCGGGCGCAACGGCATGCACAAGTACAACAACCAGGATCACGCCATGATGACGGCCATGCTCACCGTCCGCAACATCCTGGCCGGCGAGCAGCTCTATGACGTGTGGGGCGTCAACGAGGACGCCGAGTACCACGAGGCGGGGCGCGGCGGCGAGCAGGCGGCGCTGGCCAGCATCCGCCAGGTGCCGCAGCGCGTACGACCCGCCGCATGAAGCCGACCATGCCATCGTTGCGCCCGTCCTGGCCGGCTTTCGCCGAGCCGTTGCTGCGCCACGACATGCTGCCGCAGCTATTGCGCTACGCCTTCGTCAGCGGCTTGGCGCTGACGCTCGACTTCTCGGTGTTCCTCGGTCTCAACGGCCTCATCGGGCATCCGACTTTTTCCGGCGTGTGCGGTTACGCTGCCGGCATCGTCCTGCACTACGTCCTGTCGCGCCGCTTCGTCTTCGACGTGCGGCGCTCGCCCAAGGCGGCCCATCGGCTGTTCGTCGAGTTCGTGGCCAGCGGCATCGTCGGTCTCTTGGCGACGGCCGGGGTCATCGCGCTGGCGACGGGATTGTTTGGCGTCGCGCCTGTCGCGGCCAAGCTGCTGGCGGCGGCAGCCAGCTTCATCGGCGTGTTCCTCATCCGCCGCACCGTCGTCTTCGCTTGACAGGCGCGCTCTGGTGCGCGAGGCGGAGTTGATCGATCGAGCGGAAAGCGCACGATGCCCGCCTATTGGCTGATGAAATCGGAACCCGACGTTTTCTCGTGGGAGATGCTCAAGGCCCGCGGCAAGAAAGGCGAGGTGTGGGACGGGGTGCGCAACTTTCAGGCGCGCAACAACATGAAGGCCATGCAGCTCGGCGATCTCGCCTTCTTCTACCACTCCAACATCGGCAAAGAGATCGTCGGCATCATGGAAGTGGCGGCGCTCGCTCGCCCTGATCCGAAGGACGATACGGGCGTCTGGAAGTGCGTGGATATGCGCGCCGTTGAGCCGCTCCCGCGCTCCGTGCCGCTTACCGAGATCAAGGACAATCCGAAGCTCGCCAAGATGGTCCTGGTCAACAACTCGCGGCTGTCGGTGCAGCCGGTCACGGCAGCCGAATGGGCAGAGGTCTGCCGCATGGGTGGTTTCAAGGCCTCGACCAAGAAGTCGAAGCCATGAGCGTGCAGCCCGTCCGGCAGGATGCAGTCGCCCCCAGTTCGGCCGAGACCTTCATCAGCGCCAACACACGCGTGCTCGCCCCGCCGCTGGTGCCGGAAATCCTTTTGCATCTGGCCGAGGAGTCGCTGCCCATCTGGCAGAAGACCGAGGAGGAGCTGGGCGAGATGAACGTGCCGCCGCCGTACTGGGCGTTCGCCTGGGCCGGAGGGCAGGCCTTGGCGCGCTACATGCTCGACAATCCAGCGCTGCTAGCCGGCAAGAATGTGCTCGATCTCGGCTCGGGCTCCGGATTGACGGCGATCGCAGCCATGAAGGCGGGCGCCATGAGCGTGCTCGCCTCCGACATCGACCGCATGGCACTCGCCGCCATTCGGCTCAATGCCGCGCTCAACGGCGTCGAGGTGGCGACGACGGCCGACGATCTCCTCGCACAGCCGCCGCAGGCGTTCGATGTCGTCCTCGTCGGCGATCTGTTCTATGAGTGCGGACTCGCCGAGCTCGTGCTGCGCTACATCCAGGCGGCAGTGGCGTGGGGGGCGTTAGTGCTCGTTGGCGATCCTCAGCGCAACTATTTCCCGAAGGGACGCTTTATGTCGGCGGCCGAGTACCGCGTGCCGGTGACCCGCGAGCTGGAGGACGCCGAGATCAAGCGCACCTGCGTTTGGCGCCTCGGTTAGCAGCCCCGGGCCAGCGGACACTGCGCGGCTCGTCTGCTATTGTTGCGCCTTAGAGAATCGATGGAGCGATGCGATGCAGTTCGCCGGCCTTAATGGCTATGCCGTCGTGCTCGCGGCCGTCCTTGCCTTCATGTTCGGCTGGGTATGGTACGGCATGCTGTTCTCCGATGCCTGGCTGGCCGCGGTGGGAAAGTCGCGCGAGGAGGTTAAGGGCGAGGCGCCCAGCCCGACGCCGTTCATCATCAGCTTTATCGGCCTCATCATCATGGGCTTGGTCCTCGCCGTCCTCCTCGGCTACCTGGGCCCCGGCCAGGTTACCGCCGGCAACGGTGTCATCGCCGGTGCCTTGGCGTGGCTCGGCTTCGTCATCACCACCATGACCGTCAACAACGTGTTCCGCAGCGCCAAGCCCGCACTCACCCTCATCGACGGCGGCCATTGGCTAGGCGTGCTACTGCTGCAAGGCGCGGTTATCGGCTGGGTCGGCGTTTGACGCCGCTCAAGCGGGGTATCCGCCCAAGTACCAAATTGCCCTCGCCAATCCGCGCCTTCATAATGGCGCCAACGATGAATTACTCGTGGGAGAACGCCAATGTCGGGGAAACTGTACCCGGTGCCGGACGGAAAATGGCGCGAGCACGCCTGGATCGACGAGAAGGCCTACAAGGCTCTCTATGAGCGCTCCGTCTCCGATCCGCAGGGATTCTGGGGCGAGATCGGCCGCCGCATCGACTGGATCAAGCCCTTTACCAAGGTGAAGAACACCTCGTTCGATCCCCACCGCGTGTCGATCAACTGGTTCGAGGACGGCACGCTCAACGTCTCTGCCAACTGCATCGACCGGCACCTGGCAACCCGCGGCGATCAGGTGGCGATCATCTGGGAGGGCGACGACCCGACGCACGAGGAGCAGATCACCTACCGGCAGTTGCACGAGCGGGTGTGCAAGTTCGCCAACGTGCTCAAGGCCCACGGCGTCAAGAAGGGCGACCGCGTCACCATTTATCTGCCGATGGTCCCCGAGACTACTTACGCCATGCTTGCCTGTGCGCGCATCGGTGCCATTCATTCGGTGGTGTTCGGCGGCTTCTCGCCCGAGAGCCTCGCCGGCCGCATCGAGGATGCCAGCTCAAAATTCATCATCACCGCCGACGAAGGGGTGCGCGGCGGCAAGTTCGTTCCCCTGAAGAAGAACACCGACGACGCGCTCGCCAAGGCGGGCAAAGGCGGCGAGACCGTGCTCGTCGTGCGCCGCACCGGACGCCCCGTGCCGTGGACGCCGGGGCGCGATCTGTGGCTGCACGAGGAGCTCGAGAAGGTCTCCGCCGATTGCCCGCCGGTCGAGGTCAACGCAGAAGATCCGCTGTTCATCCTCTATACGTCGGGCTCCACCGGCACGCCGAAGGGCGTGCTGCACACCTCGGGCGGCTATCTCGTCTTTGCCGCCGCGACGCACCAATACGTTTTCGACTACCACGACGGCGATGTCTACTGGTGCACGGCCGACGTCGGCTGGGTGACGGGCCACAGCTACATCGTCTATGGGCCGCTGGCCAACGGCGCCACCACGCTGATGTTCGAAGGGGTACCGAACTACCCCACCATGTCGCGTTTCTGGAATGTTGTCGACAAGTGGAAGGTGAACATCTTCTACACGGCGCCGACGGCAATCCGCGCGCTGATGGGCGCTGGCGACGACTTCGTCAAAAACAGCGATCGCTCCTCGCTGCGGCTGCTCGGCACCGTCGGCGAGCCAATCAATCCGGAAGCCTGGGAGTGGTACTATAACGTCGTCGGCGAGGGGCGCTGCCCTATCGTCGACACGTGGTGGCAGACGGAGACCGGCGGCATCTTGATCACCCCGCTGCCGGGCGCCACGGCGCTGAAACCGGGGTCGGCGACGCGGCCGTTCTTCGGCGTGCAGCCGGCGCTGGTCGACGACAAGGGCGCCACGCTCGAAGGCGAGGCGACGGGTAATCTGGTCATCCTCGACAGCTGGCCGGGCCAGGCGCGCACCGTCTATGGCGACCACGAGCGCTTCGTGCAGACGTATTTCTCGACCTACCCGGGCACCTATTTCACCGGCGACGGCTGCCGCCGCGACGAGGACGGCTACTACTGGATCACCGGCCGCGTCGACGACGTGATCAACGTGTCGGGCCACCGGCTCGGGACGGCGGAGGTCGAAAGCGCCCTCGTCTCGCACCCCAAAGTCGCCGAGGCGGCCGTCGTCGGCTACCCGCACAATCTCAAGGGCCAGGGCATCTACTGCTACGTGACGCTGATTGCCGGCGAGCCGTGGAGCGATGATCTCGTCAAGGAGCTCACCGCGCACGTCAGGAAGGAAATCGGCCCCATCGCCTCACCGGACCTCATCCAGTTCGCGCCCGGGCTGCCGAAGACGCGCTCGGGCAAGATCATGCGCCGCATCCTGCGCAAGATCGCCGAGGACGAGTTCTCCAACCTTGGAGACATCTCGACGTTGGCCGATCCGGCCGTGGTGCAGGACCTGATCGACAACCGGCGGAACCGGCGGGCGAGCTGAGGCAAGGTCACGCGGGGAACAGCGCGGCCGATGTGACTACTCTATGCGCGAGCTGCAGTTCTTTCGTCAGCCAGGCTAGGAGCAGTCACGTGGAACACATCGTCAACGTCGCCATGGACGTCGATACCTTGAAGCAACTCGACAACCTGCGCCGGGCGCACCCCAACGTGCCCTCGCGCGTGGAGGTCATCCGCCGTCTCATCTGGGAAGCGCACGCCAAGATCGCCGCCCAAACCCAGAGCATGGCCGGCTGATCGCCGGCCCTGCCAAAAAAAGGGCGTCCGCCAGAGCATGGCGGCGCCCTTTTTTCAGAGATAATTATAAGTAATTCCAGTCGCTTATTGCATTCGCGCCAGAGTTTTTGATCGCCGCTTTCCTTGTCCCGCGCGGAACAGCGTCCAGTCCCTCCCAACCGTAGCCTGTCTCCATCGAACAACGGAGACAGAGCCATGACCGCCGCGACTGAGACGAACGCCAAGGACCAGGGCCTCCGCATTGCCGGTGGCAAGGTCGGTGTTCTGTTGCTGCACGGCCTGTGCGGCACCCCTGCCGAGATGCGCTTCGTGGCCATGGGCCTCGCCCGCGCCGGCTACACGGTGCACGCTCCCCAGCTCGCCGGCCATGGTGACGAGAACTCGGGCCGCTGGCAGGACTGGTATCTCTCCGCCCGCGAGGCCCTCGTCGAGCTGCGCAAGGAATGCGACACGGTGATCGTCGGCGGCCTGTGCATGGGCGCCATCCTCGGCCTGCACCTCGCCGCCCGCAACCCCGGCAAAGTGCAGGGCGTGTCGCTGTTCTCGCCGACGCTGTGGATCAACGGCTGGGCGATGCCGTGGACGATGCGCCTGTTCAAGCTGGTGCGCTCGCGCTGGATTGCCGGCCTGATGACGTTCCCGGATGCCGAGTCGCTCGGCATCAAGTGCCCGCGCGTGCGCCAGTTCGTGCAGCAGGCGCTGACCAGCGAGGGCTCCGAGTACGGCCGCGCCGGCGTCCCGGCCACCATGGTTCTCGAGCACCGCCGCATGGTCGATGCGGCGATGAAGCTCCTGCACCGTGTGAAGCAGCCGACGCTGATCGTCCACTCGCAGGAGGACGACTACGCCGACCTCAATAACGCCGTCTACCTGAAGGACGAGCTGGCCGGTAAGGTCGACATGGTGGTGCTGAATGACAGCTACCACATGGTGACGCTCGACAAGCAGCGCCAGGTGGTCGTCGATCGCACCCGCGACTTCGTCGCCCGCATCGTCGAAGAAGTCCGTCACATCGCTGCCCCGGCCCTACCGGTCGCTGCCTAAGGCGCAATAGCTACAGGGTCGCGCGTCGGTCCATTTAGACGCGCGGCCCAGTAATCGCTCCAGCATCCATTGTGCTACTAGTTGTGCCGCGCCCCCGACGGCGCGGCCCCGATCCGCCCGACCCTGTCAACCGAAACCCGCGAGCGATGGAATGACCGCTGAGCCGCACGCGCGCGTGGACAATTACTGGGACGCCAGCAAGAAGCCGCGCGTCGTCTCGCCCCCGCTCATCGGCGACGCCGCCGTGGACGTCGCCATCATCGGCGCCGGCTATACGGGGCTGTCGACCGCCTTTCATTTGAAAGCCGCCGAGCCCTCGCTCGAGATCGCCGTGCTCGAGAGCGAGACCGTCGGCTTCGGCGCCAGTGGTCGCAACGCCGGCTTCGTCATGACGCTGTTCGGGGCCTCCGTCGGCATGATGAAGGCGCTGCACGGCGGCGCCAGGGTGCGCGAGGCGCACGATTACATGGTGCGCTCCATCGCCGGCCTCGAAGCGATGCTCGCCGAGCACAAGCTCGACTGCGACTACGAGCGCTCAGGCTTTCTGAAAGTGGCGACCTCGCCGCGCTATGTCGCGCGCATTCGCGATGAGATCGCGTTGTTCGAGGAGCTGGGCATCGAAGGCTACCGCTGGCTCAATATCGGCGAGCTGGCCGGGCGCGTGCGCTCGCCGACCTTTCTCGGCGGCTGCCTGGAGCCCGGCTGCGGCCTCATCAACCCGCGCAAGTGGGTCGATGCGCTCGCCGGTTTGGCGCTCGGCAAAGGCGTGCGGCTCTACGAGCAGACACGCGTCAACAAGGTGCGGCGCGAGGGCGGGAAGTTTCACCTGTCGACCGACAACGGCACGGTGACCGCCGACAAGTTGGTCTTCGCCAGCAACGGCTATACGCACCTCATTCCCGGCATGCGCTCGAAGCAGTTGCCGGCTTTCGTGTTCATCGTCGTCAGCGAGCCGCTCACCGCCGAGCAGCGCGCCGCCATCGGCTGGGCCGGCCGCGAGGGCATCGAGGACGGCCGCAACTTCATGCACTTCTATCGGCTGACGCCCGACAACCGCATCCTCATGGGGGGCGGCCCGGGTTTCGTGCCCTTCGCGGGCCGCATGCACCATGACGCCTATCCGGCGGCGTGGCAGCACCTGGAAGAGTTCATCGGCACGACCTTCCCGGCGCTGCGCGGCATCCGCATTGCGCATCGCTGGGGCGGGGCGTTCTCCGTCACCGCCAACTCGACGCCGCAGATCGGGACGCTGCACGGTGGCGCCGCCGCCTACTCCGTCGGCTGCACCGGGCACGGCGTGGCAATGACGCACATGAACGGGCGCATCCTGCGCGATCTCGTTCTCGGACGGTCGAGCGATCTGACCGATCTTTGGTTCGTCAACCGTCGCTCGCTGCCGCTGCCGCCGGAGCCGTTCTCGTCGCTCGGCGCCAAGGCGGTGACCGTGGCGATGGCGCTCGATGATTGGTGGTGCGCCAGGGGGGCGAAGCCGACATGACGACGATCAAGAGGATCGCCATGATCGGCGCTACCGGCATGCTCGGCATCCCGGTCGCGATCGCGCTCATGGAGGCGGGCTTCGAGGTGACAGCGCTGGCGCGCAATCCCGCGCAGGCGCGCCGCGCACTACCCGCGGCAATCGCCGTGATGCAGGCGGACGTTCGCGACGAGGAGGGCTTGCGTGCGGGCCTGCGCGGACAACATGGGCTTTACCTCAATCTCTCCGTGGCGGCGAGCGAGCGCAAGGGCGACTTCCACACCGAGGCGCAGGGATTGCAGCACATTCTCGCCGCGGCCCGGGAGGCGGGGACCGCGCGCATCGCCTACCTGTCGGCCCTCGTGCACGATGCGCCGGACAGCCGCTGGTGGGTTCTCAGCGTGTGGCGAAGCGCGCTGGCGCGCATCAAAGCGTCGGGCATCCCCTATACAATCTTCTATCCGACCAACTTCATGGAGACGCTCGCCGAGCGCCACAACGCTGGCAGCCTGTTCGTAATGCTCGGGCGCGGGCATCACCGCAACTATTGGATTGCCGGCAGTGACTTCGGGCGGCAGGTCGCTAAGGCGTTCGCGCTGCCGCAGGCGGAGAACCGCGAGTACTTCGTCCAAGGGCCGGAGCCCATGACCTACGACGGTGCGGCGGTGCGCTATGCGCGCGCCCTGCATAAATCTCCGCTCGTCGTTCGTGTCCCGTTGCCGCTGGCGCGTCTCGGCGGCCTGTTCTCGCGCCAGCTCGACTTCAATGCTCGCATCATGCAGACGGTGCTGCGCTACCCCGAGGAGTTCAAGGCCGGCGAGACGTGGGACCAGCTCGGAAAGCCGACGATCACGATCGAGCAATTCGCCGAGCTGCGGGGGGCGCCCGCGACGGCCCCTACTGGCAGCGCGTGAGGATGCCGCGGTCGAGGTGCAGATGGTCCTTGTGCGCGGCGTTGAACTGCGGGCCGATGGCGACGCGGAAGTAGCCACAGGCGCGCATGTGCGCCTCGCGCAGGAACCGCCCCTCGGGGCTGTCGGCCTTGTAGTCCTTGGTGATGCTGATCTGCTTGCCGTTGGCGAGCCGGAAGGCACCGATGTCGACGGCGTTGGCGAGCGAGTGCTGGCTGCGCATGTTCATCCAGCGCTTGTTGCCGATGATGTTGCGGCAGGAGTAGGTGCCCATGTCCTGCATCCAGGCGACGCGGCTGCCGAACATTTCCACGGCGAGGGGCTGCACTTGGTATTCGATCCATAGCGCGAGGGCGGTGGCCGCCTCGCAGGTGAGCTGCTCGAGGCCGATCTGGGCGCCGCCGACCTCGGCGACGCGCACCGCATTCGTCCAGCCGCAGCCGTTCGGCTGCACTTTGTCGGCGATGGGCGTCGCGACGATGTGCGGCGCAAGCAGTACGGCGCGGCACTGCTCCGGATCGCGGCGTAGGGCGGCGAGGCGGAAATCGACGAACCACGTCGGCGGGTCGGCGAGCGAAATCGTCGCCAACGGTGAGTAGCGCTGCGGCACCAGCCCCAACCAGAAGGCGCCGAAGACGATGACGAGCAGCAGCAGCGCAAGCAACGCGCGCAGAAAGTTCCGGCCGCTTCGGCGCATAGGTGGTGGGTCCCAAGTTCTGTCGATCTTCAGTATAGGCTCCCGCGCAGCGCGCCAAGCGCGCGCGACCGGCCGAGGCTGCGGAAGTCTCTGACCGTGGCCGCGCCGTCACCGCGCCGATTTATCCCCGCGCGCGCCGCTGCGCATAAAATCCCGCGCCAGCCCAACTCGAAGACCCGGGGTGCAGACGTGCGCTGGCGGACCTGCAGGGGATGGGCCGGCACGGATGCACCGGGGCCGTAAGCGTAGCCCCATGATCTACTGTCGCCGACGCGAAAATGTCGGTGGGCCCCGGGCGTCCGTGCGAAGCATGGCTCCGCCATGACGATGCAATCCGGGGAAGACGGTGGTCGGGACTTCGTGCCTGGGTGGGGCGGCGATGGCTGCATCCAACCAAACGAGTATGAGGGCCAGGACCGCCCCGCTCCCCGTGTCTATCACCCCGGGCTTTCCCGGCGCGGGGCAATGCAGCGCGCCCTTGACCCCTCCCCCACTCGGGGAGAGGTAGTGAAGGTGCACGGGGCTCTCAGAAATCCGAGGCGATGCCGCCCTTTTCCCAGTCGCCGTAGCGGGCCGGGTCGGGCCCATCGCGGCCGCCCACCTCAGGCTCGGGCCGCTTGCCACCAGCCGCCCCGGCCCGGCGCGCCTCTGCCTCGGCCAGAGCGCGCTCGGCTGCCGGCGTTAAAGGACGCTTATCCGTCTCGGACTTATCTGCCTTAGATTGCATGCCAAAAAGACCGGGGCTGGCGGTTGCCTGACGTGCTCTCCATATAGCACCTCATTACCGCTTCGACATGGAGCTGCGACAAGAATGAACTACGTCAAGACGGCCATGCTGCTCGCGGTGCTGACCGCGATCTTTGTCGCTCTGGGCGCGCTGGTGGGCGGGCAAACGGGCATGCTCGTTGCCTTCATTTTTGCCGTCGGCCTGAACTTCTTCAGCTACTGGAACTCCGACAAGATGGTGCTGCGCATGTATGGCGCGCACGAGGTCGACGAGCGCTCGGCGCCCGAATACTACGGCATCGTGCGCGAGCTGGCGCAGCGCGCCGGGCTACCGATGCCGCGCGTCTATGTCATGGACAGCCCGCAGCCGAACGCATTTGCGACCGGCCGCAACCCCTCGCACGCCGCCGTGTGCGCCTCGACCGGCCTCTTGCAGGCGCTGAGCCGCGACGAGATCGCTGGCGTCATGGCGCACGAGCTGGCGCACATCAAGAACCACGACACGCTCACCATGACCATCGCCGCCGCCATCGGCGGCGCCATCTCCATGCTCGCCCAGTACATGCAGTTCGGCATGCTGTTCGGCGGCAGTCGCGACGACCGCAGCGGCCTCGGCGTCATCGGCTCGCTGGTGGCGATCATCATTGCGCCGCTCGCCGCCATGCTGGTGCAGATGGCCATCAGCCGCTCGCGCGAGTACGTCGCCGACCGCATGGGTGCGCAGATCTCCGGCCGACCGCTGTGGCTTGCCTCGGCGCTGGCCAAGATCCAGAACTATGCGCACCGCATCCCCAACGAGGAGGCCGAGGCGGCGCCGGCCACCGCGCACATGTTCATCATCAATCCGCTCACCGGGCAGGGCATGGACAACTTGTTCTCCACCCACCCCAATACCGAGAACCGCATCGCCGCCCTCGAGGCGCTGGCACGCGAGATGGGACAGACAGGCGGGCCGCGCGAAGAGGCCCTCGACTCGGACACTGGCCCGTGGTCGGCCGGCTCGCGCAGTGCTTCCGGCGGCCCCTGGGGTTGATGCAAGGTGGTGAAAGAGGACGCGTCCAGCTCCCACAAGCCCCACAAACCGCGTCGGGTACCACCCCAGCATCATAAGCTGCCGCGTGCTGCACCCCCCGCGGGCCTGCCGGCTCGCGAAGCCGCCGTCCGCTTGCTGGTCGCGGTGCTGAGCGAGGGCCATTCGCTCGACGCGGCGGTGGCCAAGGAGTTTCAGCAAAGCGCACTCGAGCCGCGTGATCGGGCTCTCGCGCGCCTCATCGCGGCCACCGTGCTGCGCCGATTAGGTGAGCTCGAATTCGTGCTCAACAGCTATCTCGAAAGGCCGTTGCCCAAGCGCCAGGGTGCGCTGTGGCAGATCCTGCTGTCGGGCGCTGCGCAGCTGTTGTTTCTCGAGACGCCGCCGCACGCCGCCGTGGGCCTCGCGGTCGAGCAGGCGCGCCGCGATCGGCATGCGGCGCACTACGACAAGCTCGTCAATGCTCTCTTGCGCCGGCTAGCGCGCGAAGGCGCCGCAGCCCTGCAGGCCAGCGACGCAGTGGCACTGAACATCCCGGCTTGGCTGCTGCAGCGATGGGGCGAGGCCTACGGTGCCGAGGCGGCACGGCACATCGCGGCGGCTTCGTTGGCCGAGGCGCCGCTCGACATCAGCGTCAAGGAAGCGCCAGAGGCGTGGGCCGCGCGCCTCGGCGGCGCGGTGCTGCCCACGGGGTCGGTGCGGCTCGCGGCCGGCGGCCGCATCGAGGATTTGCCCGGCTATGCCGAGGGAGTCTGGTGGGTGCAGGATGCGGCCGCCGCGCTACCGGTGCGGTTGCTCGGCCCCGTCGCGGGCAAGTCCGTTGTCGATCTGTGCGCGGCCCCGGGGGGCAAGACGGCGCAGCTTGCCGCAGCCGGTGCCGACGTTACCGCCGTCGACCTCTCGGGTGCACGCCTGAAGCGCCTTGCCGCCAACCTCGAACGCTTGCACCTCGCGGCGCAGTTGGTCGAGGCCGACGCGGCGACGTGGTCACCCGGACGCACGTTCGACGCGGTGCTGCTCGATGCGCCGTGCACGGCGACGGGCACGATCCGCCGCCATCCCGACATCCTGCGCTTGAAGCGTCCCGATGACGCCGCGGCGCTCGCCGATATCCAATCCCGCCTGCTCGACAACGCTGCCGGCCTCGTCGCGCCCGGCGGAACGCTTCTCTACTGCACGTGCTCATTGGAGCCGGAGGAAGGCGCGCGGCAGATCGAGCGTTTTCTCGCGCACGATCGGCGCTTCGCCCGCTCCCCCATTGCCGCCGGCGTATGTGGGATCGCCGCGGAATGGCTGACGCCGCACGGCGAGCTGCGCACGCTCCCCTGCCATCTCCCCGGCGAGCGGCCGGAGCTGTCCGGCATGGACGGCTTTTACGCCGCCCGGCTCACGCGAATCGGCTGATTCGCCGCATACGACTATCTGCGCACAGGCGCGCGCTGGCCCAGCCTTGTGTTGGCCGGTTGGCGGGGGTAGTCCGGACCCATGGTGTGGTGCACGGCACATCACCGCTCGCTCTCGGATGGACAGATCGTTGCGGGGGGTTCGCATGGCAGAACTGACGCTCAAGGAACGACTGCGCAAAGCGGCACTCACCGTCGAGACCGGCAAGCGATCGGCGATCGCCAGTGCCATGGCTGGCCCGCTGAAGCGCTGGACCGAGCCCAAGACGCCCGTCGATCATATGCTCATCGTCCCGCAGGATCTGCGCACCGCCGACCCGAGCTTCTGGGACGAACTGGAGCACGACCAGTTCGGACTCGCCGGCAGCATCGTCCTCTTGCGTGGACGCTCGCCGTTCGAGATCGATGCGCCCAATGCCACCTGGGCACGGGAGCTGCATGGCTTCGGCTGGCTGCGCAATCTCGCTGCAGTGGACACCGACGAGGCACGCGACACCGGGCGCCGGCTGGCCCTCGAGTGGACGATCCGCTTCGGCAACGAGCGCCACGGCCTCCCCGCCGAGCCGGCCGTTGCCGCGCGACGGCTCATCTCCTGGCTTTCGCACGCGAACCTGCTGCTGGAGGACGCCGACCGGGATACGTACGGGGCGATCACCGCCAGTCTCGGGCGCCAGTATGCGCAGCTCTCGGGGTCGTGGCGCGAGGCGCCCGCGGGCTACCCGCGGCTGCTGGCGCTTGTCGCGCTCGCTTTCGCGGCGCTGTCGCTCGCCGGGCATGACCGCCAGCTCCGTGATATCGAAGCGAACCTCGCCGCCGAGCTCGGCTGGCAGGTGCTCCCCGACGGCGGACACGTGACGCGCAATCCGGCGCTGCTGGTGGAGCTGCTGCTCGACCTGCTGCCGCTCAGCCAATGCTTTACGGCGCGCGATCGCAGCCTGCCGGACCAGTTGGGGGAAGCGATCGAGCGCATGCTGCCGATGCTGCGCTATTTGCGCCTCGGCGACGGCATGCTGGCGCGATTCAACGGCGTATCGGGCGTTCTCGCGGCCGGCCTTGCCACCGCCATCGCCTATGACGACGGCTCGTTGGCGCCGCTGCGCGAGGCGCGCGCTTCGGGCTACGCGCGGCTACAGCGCGGCGACACCGTCATCGTCGCCGACGTCGGTAGGCCGCCGCCCCTCGCCCTGTCGGCGGGCGCGCAGGCCGGATGCCTGGCGTTCGAGATGAGCGCCGGCAAAGAGCTGCTGTTCGTCAACGGCGGCGTGCCGGGAGCGGCGGCCGCCGACTGGTATCCGGCCGCGCGCGCCACCGCCAGCCACAACACGCTGACGTTGGCGGAAAAGTCATCCTCGCGGCTGATCGTGCATCGCAAGTTGGAGGCGATGATGGGCGCCCCGCCGATTCGTTACCCGGGTCGCGTGGAGTGGCGCCTCGAGGAGCGCGCGGGCGAGGTCGCTCTGGAGGCCAATCACGACGGGTATCGGCGCCGCCACGAGCTCGTCCACAGTCGGCGGCTGCGGCTTGCGGCCGACGGCCTGCGGCTTATCGGCTGCGATCGACTGGACGGGATGAGCACCAAGGTACGGTTGCGCGCCGACTTGCCGTTTGCCATTCACTTTCACCTCATGCCGGGCGTGAGCTGCGGGCTGAACGCTGGGCACAGCGAGGCTACGATCACGCTCGCCGACGGCCAGCGCTGGCGCTTTGGCGCGCACGGCGCCGCGCTCAGCATCGAGGAAAGCGCCTACTTTGCGGAGAGCTCCGGCCCCCGGCCGGCGCTGCAGATCGTGCTGCGCGGCGTAACTTTCGGCGAAACCGAGGTAAACTGGATGGCCGAGCGCCTGGCGGAAGGAAAGATGGAATGACGAGCGCTCCGCGCATTCGCCGCGCACTCCTGTCGGTGTCGGACAAGACCGGCCTCATTGCCTTTGCGCGCGCACTGGCCGAAATGGGCGTCGAGCTGATTTCGACCGGCGGCACCGCCGCGGCGCTGCGTGCCGAAGGCCTCGCCGTCAAGGATGTCTCCGAGATCACCGGCTTTCCCGAAATGCTCGATGGCCGCGTGAAGACTCTGCACCCGCGCATACACGGCGGTCTTCTGGCCGTGCGCGGCGATGCGCGGCACGAGGCGCAGGCGGCCGAGCACGGCATCGCGCCGATCGACCTGCTGGTCGTCAATCTCTACCCCTTCGAGGCAACTGTCGCGCAGGGCGCCGTCTACGACGACTGCATCGAGAACATCGACATCGGCGGGCCGGCTCTGATCCGCGGTGCGGCGAAGAACCATGCCGGCGTGGCGGTGGTCGTCGAGCCGGCGGACTACGACGGCATCCTGGAAGCTATGCGGGCCAATAACGGCGCAACGCCGCTGGCGCTGCGCAAGCGTCTGGCGGCCAAAGCCTATGCCCGCACCGCGGCCTACGACGCCGCGATCAGCAATTGGTTTGCCGCCACGCTCGGCGAGGAAATGCCCGAGTGGCGCACGTTTGGTGGCCGCCTCAAGTTCCCCCTGCGCTACGGCGAGAACCCGCACCAGCGCGCCGCCTTCTACGCCTCGGGTGACGCGCGCCCCGGCGTGGCGAGTGCCGTGCAGCACCAGGGCAAGGAGCTGTCCTACAACAACCTCAACGACACGGACGCGGCGCTGGAGCTCGTCGCCGAGCTCGGTCCGGCCAAGCCCGCCGTCGCTATCATCAAGCACGCCAACCCATGCGGCGTCGCCACCGGCGCCAGCCTTAAGGACGCCTATCTCAAGGCTCTGCGCTGCGATTCGGTCAGTGCCTTCGGCGGCATCGTGGCGCTCAACGGCACCATCGACGTGGCGGCTGCCGAGGAGATCACCAAGATCTTTACCGAGGTCGTCATCGCGCCCGACGCCACGCCAGAGGCGAAGAGTATTTTCGCGGCGAAGAAGAACCTGCGGCTGCTGACCACCGGCGGCTTGCCGGACCCGCGCGCACCGGGCGTCATCGTGCGCTCGCTGGCCGGCGGCCTGCTCGTGCAGTCGCGCGATGATGGTGTGATCACGGCGGCGAACCTGAAAGTCGTCACCAAGCGTCAGCCGACGGAGGCCGAGCTCGCCGACCTCATCTTCGCCTTTCGGGTGGCCAAGCACGTCAAGTCCAACGCCATCGTCTACGCCAAGGACGGCGCTACGGTGGGGATCGGCGCCGGGCAGATGAGCCGCGTCGATTCGGCCCGTATCGCGGCGCTGAAGGCCGCCGATGCGGCCGCGGCGATGGGCGCCAAGGAGCCTCTGACGTGCGGCTCGGTGGTCGCCTCGGACGCCTTCTTCCCATTCGCGGACGGGTTGCTCGCCACCGCCGAGGCGGGGGCGACCGCCGTCATTCAGCCGGGCGGCTCGATGCGCGATGACGAGGTGATCGCCGCCGCCGACGCCAAGGGGCTGGCGATGGTCTTTACTGGCATGCGCCATTTCCGGCATTGACCATGCCCGGCGATGGCGAGGTCGTCCGTCTGCGGCCGGCGCGGCGCGCCGATTGGGATCTGATCCGCAGCTGGCTGGCGCGCGCCGACATCGAGGCCTGGTGGGGTCCGCGCGCCGCGACCGAGGCCGAGGTCAATATCGCCCTCAACTCCGGGCATGCGCTGTGCCGCATCATCGAGGCCGGCGGCGTCCCGGTCGGCTATGCGCACGCCGTCGATGCCACGATGTGGGGCGATGAGCTGCCGCAGGACCTGGCCCCGGGGACATGGGACCTCGACCTGTTCATCGCCTCCGAGGAGCATCGCGGGCAGGGCGTAGGGCAGGCCGCCCTGGCACAACTCAAGGACGAAGTATTCGGCACCACCCTGGCGACGGCGGTGTGCGTCTTTCCGTCGATCCGCAACGAGCGGGCGGTGCGCGCCTACGAGAAGGCCGGATTCCGTTGGAAACGCATCTGGAACGACCCGCACATGGGGCCGTCCTGGTTCATGCTCGCCGAGCGCCCGCGCTAGCTGGCATGCCGCACTACACTTTATTGTCGTTTTGCTGCAAAGGCCGTAAGGTAGGCGTCGATCATCCAGTGTGTTGGGGGGGACCATTGCCGTGAACACCGTCGTCCGAGCCATAATCTTCATCGTCATTCTGGCCGCCATCGTGGCCGGCATCGTCTACGTCTATACGCCACTGCCTGAGACCGCCGCGCCGCCCGCGGCCGAGACGACGGCTCCGGCACCCGCTGAGCCTGCACCGGCTCCTGCAGAACCCGCGCCAGCACCGGCCGCCGAGACGGCGCCTGCACCGGCTCCCGAGACGCCGCCCGCCGCCGAGCCGATGGCACCGGCGGAGCCGATGGCGCCGGCCGAGACGCCGGCTGAAGCACCGCCTGCGGAGACGCCTCCGGCTGAAACGCCGCCGGCCGAGACGCCTCCGTCACCGTGAGGCGCTAGGCTATCAGTGCCACTTCTGTGTTTCGGGCTGGGGCTCGCGCTTATCGCGCGGGCCCTCGTCTTTTGGAGCGGGCGAGGCGTCCGTCGACTTCTCCGGCTTGTTGAGCTCGTTGGCGGCGTCCTTCGCCTTGTCGAGCACCTCCGACGTCGCCTGCTTGGCCTTGTCGAGCACCTCGCGCGCGGCCTCGGCCGCCTTGTCGAGCAGCTTCGTCGCCTCGTGCGCCTCGTCGAGGGCCTTCTCGCTCGCCTCCTTGCCCTTGTCGATGCCGGCGCCGGCATTCTCCTTGGCGCGGTCGATTGCCTTCAGGATCGCCTCCTTGGCAGCCTCGATGGCGGCGTTGGTCGCCTCCTTGGCGTCATCGATGACCTCGCCTGCCGTCCGCGGCGGCGGCGCCGGAGGCTCGGGCTCCTCGATGGCCGGGGTATCGGCGGCCGCCGTGGCTTTCTCCTCGGCCAGGGCGGCTGCGGGCAGCAGCAACGCTGCCAACAGGGGGAGAATGCGGTTCATCGGAAATCACTCCTTTCGTGACCCGAGCAAATTTCATGGCCCCGAGCAAAGCACACTTTGCTCCCTGCACCGCATGAAATCCTGGTTAGACTCGGGTGCCGCTAGGCCTCCCGAGCCGGTGCCCGGACGGGGAGCATGAGGACAATGCCGGCGACGAGGAACAGCAAGATGGCCGACATGCCGAGGCGCTGGCTGTGCGTTGCCGCGGTAACCAAGGCGACGAGCAGCGGGGCGAGGAACGCCGTAACCTTTCCGGAAAAAGCGAAAAGCCCGAAATACTGCGTGATCTTGTCAGGCGGTGCGAGGCGCGCCAGCAGCGAGCGGCTGGAGGCTTGCACCGGCGCCGAGACGATGCCGACGATGACGGCGAAGGCGAGGAAGACGCGCTCCCCAATCGATGAGAACGGCGCCGAGCCAGGAGCCTTAGGCTCAACATCCATGAAATACAACACATGCCCGGCATCGACGGAGAGGATGCCGAAGGCGGCAACGATCAGGATCAGGAGTGCTGCGACGATGACGAATTTGGCGCTGATCCAATCATCGATCCAGCCACCGATCAGCGCGCCGAACGCGCCAACGAGAGTAAGGATGATGCCGAACAGGCCGAGCTCGAGCGGTCCCCAGCCGAACACCGAGGCGCCGTAGATGCCGCCGAAGGTGAAGATCGCGGTGAGGCCGTCCGTGTAGATCATGCGGGCGGCGAGAAACAGCAGCATGTCGCGGTTGTGCGGCAGCGAGCGGATGGTGTCCCACAGCTCGGCCGTGGCCGGCCTTCCATCGTGCATACGCTTCTGACCGATGTCCGGCACGAACAAGAAGAATGGAATCATGAAGACGAGGTACCAGACGGCCGACAGCGGCCCGACGATGCGGTCGCCTTCGCGGCTCGCCGTGTCGAGCGCGAATAGGGGCGAGAAGCCGAGCAGTGTCTCACCGGTGTCGCCGACGGGCACGATCAGTCCGGCCACGAGGAACAGGCTAGCCAGTCCGCCGAAGTAGCCGCACGCCCAGCCGGCGCCCGACAGGCGGCCGAGCTCGCCCTGCGGCACGAGGCTGGGCATGAAGGCATTGGTGAAGACGGCGGTATATTCCGCGGAGACCGTGGCGCAGACGAAGGCGAGGAGGACGAGATAGATCGTCGCCGGCGGCGCCGACGGCGTGGCGATCCATAGCGATGTCATGGCCACGGCCAGGATAACCGAGAACAGGGCGATCCACGGCTTGCGATGCCCGCGCCCATCGGCGAAGGCGCCGAGGAACGGACTGCCGACGGCGATCAATATGCCAGCGACGGCGGCGCCAAAGCCCCACATCGACTGGCCCTTCGGCCCATTGCCGACCACGACATTGGCGAAGTACGGGGCGAACAGAAAGGTCAGGATCAGCGTGTAGAACGGCTGCACCGACCAGTCGAACAGCATCCACGAGATGCGCGCGCTGAGCGGCGCGCGCTCCACCGGAGCGGCGTATTGAGCGGACGTAGCCATTTCCACGGTAGCTTCCCCATGCTCGATCCCCGGCGCCCGCCCATATAGCACGGAAAAATGGCCGTGCTTGCGACGCCTCACCGCCCGCTCCACCCTAGGGCAGGATGATCAAGTGGTCCGGCAGCTCGCTTGTATCCTGGGTGCCGGGCGGGAAGTGCTGGGCCAGCACGGCGCCAATGGCTGCGATGGCCGCCACGAAACCATCGGGCGCCTTGCCCTTGCCAATGGCGTCGGTCAGGTCGTCGATGATGCGCTTCCACGTACCGGCAGGTACGCGTGCATCGATCGCCTTGTCGGCAACGATCTCGGCGTGGTGCTCGGCCACCGAGATGAACAGCAGCACGCCGGTGCGGCCGGTGGTCGTGTGCAGGTTCTGGACGAGAAACTGCTCGATGGCGCGGCGGTGCGCGTGCAGGCGCTTGATGGCCATGGGGACCAGCGTGGTGCGGATCGGCACCGGCATCAGCGCCGCCGTGACGGCCGCGAAGACCGCTAGCTGTATGAGGTAGATTGGCACCAGCCCGAGCTGGGTGAAGAAGATCAGCGGCCACGGCACGAAGAGGGCAACGATCGCCCCGACGAGCGGGGGCACGTAGTGGTAGCCGTCACTTTGCGCGGCGACGACGACGACGATCTCGCCCGACGTCCGCCGTTCCGCGTCGGTGATCGCCGCGGAGATGCGCTGCTCGTCCCCGGCCGAGAACAGGCTCATGCGAATGTCTCCCGAGCTTGCATGCGGTCCCTCCGCATCACCAGCTTCCCGACGAGCCGCCGCCGCCAAAATCGCCGCCGCCGCCCGACCATCCGCCGCCGCCGTTGCCACCCGACCATCCCC
>NZ_WBUE01000055.1 GCF_009026145.1 Hyphomicrobium sp. | reverse complement strand
TGGTGCAGTCGCTCACCTACGGCAACGGGCTCACCGAGCAGAACACCTTCACCCTCGACCATGAGCTCGGCCGCTGCGAGGTCAGAGACGGCGCCACGGCGCTGATCGACGTGAGCTACGGCCGCACCGACAATCTCAACCTGACGGCCATCACCGATGCCGTCGTCACCGCCAACAACCAGTCGTTCGCCTACTCCAACGCCAACCGCATGAGCACCGCGGCGGGCGCCTACGGCAGCCTGTCGTGGAGCTACGACGGCGTCGGCAACCGCACCCAGGAGATCGCCACCCCCGTCGGCGGCTCCGCCACCACCCGCACCTTCGCCTATCCCGCCGCCTCCAACCGCCTTGACACCGTCACCATCGGCGCCGGCACCGAGCGCGCCTTCACCTACGACGGCGCCGGCAACATCCTGACCGATGCCCGCTCCGGCACCGCCTACGCCTACAACAGCCGCAACCGCCTCGCCACCCTCACCGTGGCCGGCAGCCTGCGCGCCACCTACACCTACAACGGCCTTGAGCAGCTCGCTTCCCGCGTGCTCACCAACATGACGCCGTCGGGCACCACCCACTTCCTGCACGACCGCGCCGGCAACGTCATCGCCGAGACCGACGGCAGCGGCCCCGCCGGCACCGTGCGCGAGTACATCTGGCTGCCCGCAACCAATTCAGCAACGCGGGAGGGGATCCGCACCAGCCAGCGGCTGCTCGCGCGGTGCGTCTCCTCTTTGCCACGTCTTGAACTGAAATGGCGCCTGTTGCTGATCTGTCAATTCCACCACCGCCTCCCGAACAAAGCGAGCCCCGCCGGCAGTGCTTGCGATCGCCACAATAGAGAAAATGCGACCGCTTGATCGCACCCCTAGCGTAGTCAGGAGGGACAAGTCCGGGCGCAACTGTGAGACGGGTGGCGCCTGCCCGCGGTCCACGCTGTCACTGCCATCCAACCCATCGCCGGCGAGCGCTCGCAATAGCGGCCTCGGCGCCACGCTAACATCAATGCCAGGCAATCGCGAATGCACCGTGATGTAAGGCCGCACGGACCTGAAAAGATCTGTCGGAACACCCAGGACCTGCTCGAGTTCGTCAATCGATGAGAACTCAGAATTCTTGGGGCCATAGGTGAGGCCCGCCGAGCGGTATTCGGCCAGCTCCGCTCCGGCCGCGCGCCTCAGGTTGTCACCGTCGCGAAAATCGACCAGTCGGTCTACGTATGCTTGGCTTTCGCCTTGCGACGCTCCGGCCGATTGAAACAAGGCGACCAAGAGACGCTCGTCCGCGAAGTTGATGTCTATCCTGCCCGCCTCGTCCTGAACGGCAATTTCGAGACGCGCCTCGCTTCCAATGCTGCAGCCAAGCGGCATCCCATCGAGACGTAGCCGGCCGCGCCAACCGCTATTGGTCTTTCTCCGATCAAGGAGCGCCGCCACGGCGATTGCAACCCCGGCATCCGCATAGGCTGCTGCGCGTGCATTCTCGACGAGGTTTGCTGTAGCCTGAGTGTAGGTTCGCATGGCTACCGAGAAGGCCGTTGCCAACACTGCGACCAGCAGCAAACCCCAGATCACAATAACCAGGGCGAATCCGCTCTCGCTGTCCCTACGCAGACGCATCTCTCCCAGCGCCACACACCCGGCTTGCCGACACCGCTACTGCAATAGCCGACGCACGTTCTCGCGCCGGTCTGGAGGCCCGGCCGGGCTCAAGGGCACGCTGAGCCGACGCCGAAACTCGTCGGTCACCAGTGCTGCCTCGTTTTGATCGCGAACCACACGCGGCGTGATGATGATCACAAGCTCCGTACGATCGATCGTGTCTTCCTTCTGCTTGAACAGATTGTCAAGCAGCGGAATATCGCCTGCCAGAGGCAACTGCGACTTGTTGAGCTTGTTGCGCTCCTGCATCAGCCCGCCCAGTGTGAGACTCGCGCCATCATTGACGGCAACTGTCGTCTTGATACGGCGCTGCTGAATGGTTGGCGAGTCGATCCCGGACGACGTTGTCTTCGTCACGTCGCTCACCTCCTGCTCGATCAGCAGTGTCACGCGTCCGCTGTCGCTGACCCGCGGAGTGACCGAAAGAATGACCCCGGTATCCTTGAATTGCACCGTATTCACGATCGGAGATCCTGTCGTGGCGACGCTGACGGCCGATTGCGTGATGACCGGCACCTGATCGCCCACTTGAAGAACGGCGGTCTTATTGTCGAGGACCATCACAGAAGGCGACGAAATCACCTTCACTTTCGTGATGCTGGCCAATGCGTCGATAGCAGCTTTCGCATTGGCGACGGAGAAGAAGTACGAGAAGCCCGGAAACTGAGACGCCACGGCGCCGCTGGCCGCGTCCGTGAATGAGAGGGCGCTATTCCCCTTCTGGAAGAACCACTTGACGCCGAATTTCAGCTCGTCGTTCAGAGATACCTCGGCAATCGTCGCCTCGATGAGAACTTGGTTAGCCACCGCATCAATGCGTTCAAGCACCCGCAGCGCTCGCTTGTAGTCGGCAGGCGTCGCGTTGATGAGGATTGCATTGTTGGCCTCGTCCGCGACAATCCGCATCCGCGATGGCCGTGCCGCGGCAGCCGTCCGCGTCATCTCGCTCGGTTCCGGCTCCGCCGCCGCGGGCTGTTCTTGCGACCTCCCTTGCTGTCCGTCCGCCAGCCTCTGCGCCAACGTCGGCTGGATAGCCACCACCTGAGGAAGGGATGCGGCGACGGCATTGAATCTCGGAGCAACAGCGGCCTGCGGTGCAGGGGCCGCAACTGTGTCGATGTCGGCGACGAGAACCTTTCTAAGTACTTGGGCCAATTCGGCCGCCGGCCGATTCTGAATGTGATAAACATACAACTGCTCTTCGCCATTCTTGGCCGCCGCATCCAAGCGACGAACCCAGCGCTCGCCAGGGGCGATGTATTTGGGCTGAGAGCTTATGATCAGGACGGCATTGAGGCGCCTGTTCGGCACGAAACGGACAACCCCCTTGGCGGGGCCATCCCGATCGTTGAAGAAGACGGTATCAAGCTCCGCCACAATCGTCTCCGGGTCGGAGCTGGTTAGGGGCACAAGCGCAAACGACATTCCCTTCATCCAATCGACATCGAAAACCTGGACCGCTTCTCGCAGGGTCCTGACGTCATTGTCGTTTCCGGACAGGATCAGAAGATTGCGCGTCTGATCGACATGAACGATGGACTCGCGCCGAGAGATCGGGCGCAGAATGCGCTCCATTTCCCTCGCAGACACAAATTTCAAAGTGACGACTTGAGACCTTTGCCCCAGCTGGATGGCCCGGTCGGACTGCTGCTCAACAGACTGCAGCGGACTCCCAAGGCTGGCCGCCGACTCGACGGGTGTGATGCGATAGAAATCGCGATCTTGCACGATGACCGCCCCGCTCGTGCGCAGCGCTGATTCGAACATTGCCATCATGGCCATCGCATCAACGGGCTGGCTCGTCTGAACACTGACGGTCCCCTTGACGCGATCGTCGACCACGTAGTTGACACGTAGGAGGTCGCCCAATATGGACTTTGCCGCCTGAGCCACCGTCACGTTGACCAAGTTGAGCGTCACCCTGTCCTGGCCGGTCACCTCCATCAGCCGCTCCGGCAATCTTCGGCGACTGACGAATTCCCCAGTCCCCAAGTCGGTCCTGGTGCGAAGGGTTGGAGCATCGGTCGCCCGATTGATGGCTGCGGCTGGCTGCCGGCTGCGCGCCGCTACCCGGTTCGTTTCTGACGGTACTGCCAGCTTCTCGGAGCCCAGCACCCGATCGATGGACGGGCTCTCACACCCTGCAAGAATGACGAGCAGCGGCCCGATGACGGCCGCTCGACGAATAGTGAACGCCACAATAGTACTCCGCCTTCATGAATGCCCTCGTGGCGGAGCCAACAAGCCTAGGTCATCATTGGGTAATTTTCATCTCCGCCGCTCCTTGAACATGCATTTTATCCACAGCTTGTCCACAGGGTTTTCAATGTGCGTGCCGCTTCCATCCTTCCGGTGTGCGCGAATGCAACTTCACTTCCACGATGCGAGAGCCGTGCGCCAGTACGATGCTGTTCTCACCGATTGCGGCGATGCGCCAGCCGCCTAGCTCTGCCCCCTCAGCATACCATCTCCCCTCAGCCGCATTGGCCCCCTGCAACAGCGCTTGCCTTGTGCCGCCGGACACCAACACGCCAATCAATTTGAATTGTGCCGCGGGCAGGTCGCTCTTCGCCGTGATCGGCGCAGCGGCTGCGACCTTCGCGGGCAGCCGCCTCGTTGCAATGAACAGCGGCCGCTCAGTGACGACGGAACTGTCAACCGACGCGTCGAGCGCCTCTACTCCTTGATTGCTGCCCGGCGAGTCGGTCTGCAATGTCTTGGGAACCGCTGCCGGAAAGATTGGGCCCGCATCGATCGCCGTCCACTGCGACCATGGCACGGCGAACCCCGCGACCAAGGTCAGCGTGCCAGCCAACAGCCATCGAGCATTGCGAACAAACGGCATGGGGCTATCGCTTCGGCACCGCACGGAATGCGCCGTACACCTCAATCTGCGCATCGATCTTAATTTCGGTCGGCGCACTCGCCGACTGCGTGTATTGCGATCGCCGCATTTGTGCCCCCATGATTATGAGCGGCGGCGAGTGTGTCTCGATGTCGCCAATCGCTCGCTGCAAGCTGCCAATCTCGGCTGTGACGTCGAGCGACAGCCCCGCAAGCTCCAGGTGGCCTGTTTGTCGTTTCGGCAACGGGCGCACACTTCTGAATTGCGCACCGTGCGAACCGGCAATTGCCTGAACCTTCGACTGAAGGGCCGCCAGGATTATCGCCTCACTTTCCCCGGACCAGAATAGCGACGCGTCCGCATTCCCCTTTGTATCCCTCTCTGCAGTGCCGACCGCGTTTTCGCTGCGGCTCCGGACAATCGCTAGGTAGCGTCCAAGTTGTTTCCGATCCAAGTCAATTCGGTCGGCATTCTCCTTCAGCCCCCAGAGGCCAAGACTGAGCAGGCTGCCAGCAATCGTCGCGATCGCGAACAAGATGGCCAGAGCGATCAATCGGCGCACCACCAACGGCAACTGTTCCATCACAGGTTCCTCTGACTGGCGCGCGCACCCTCGACGGGGCGCCTGAACTTGAAGGCCAATACAAAATGCTCCTTCTTCTCGCGGGCATCCATTGTGACGGGAGCAACAAACGCCGCCTCCATGAACAACGCAGAGCGAGACACGAGCTCGATGAGGCTCGCCGTGGAGGCGGCAAAGCCAACGATCTGTCCGCCGTCCTCCGTCATCCGAAGCTCTGTCACCCAGGCGGAGTCCGGCAGCAGCGCTGTCAGCTCCCGCCACACCATGCTCAAAGCTGGCCGCTGAGCTTTCATGCGGCGCATTTCGTCGACACGCATCGCAGCCTCTTCTTTCGTCTTGATCGCGGCTTGCACTGTGTGCGCTCGCTGCCTAGCGGCGCTGATTTCCAGCCGCAGGTCCTCTATGGCCGCGTGCTGACGATAGGCGAATTGGATGAGAGCAAGGACAATTAGACCGACCGCCCCCACACTAACGACGATCGGACTACGGCCGCGTATCTGGCGCGCCCCCACGTCGTGCGCCCCGGCGAGGAAATCGATAGGGAGAACCTCGCCAGTGCCCCCATCGAACGCATCGGCAAATGCAATTTGAAGCCCCACGCTCTCGGCATCTCTGACGGCGCCGTCGAGAAGCGGCTTTCGCACAACGAACTGTGTGACATTGATCGTTCCTGCGCGGCTGGGACGCCAGCGGTAAGCCCAATAGGCATTTTCCTGATCGAGCGGTGTCGTTCGCGCCAGGTCAAGGGCCAATATCTGCTGCAGCTTTGGCACGACCGCTCTTGGGAACTCAAACTTTCGTTCTAGGCAATCAGCGGCAGAGATGCGCACGCCGCACCTCATCCGGCTGCGAACAGCCATCTTGGCCTTCGACGACCTCCGTATCTGTTCCAATACCTCATCTGTGCGGGGACCGCTTGCCAGTGTCTGGGGGAGCGCCCTTGATCGCTCCTCGACGAGGGAGACCGCCTCGTTCGTCGCAACAAGTACCAACCGGGTTTCTCGCACCCTTGTGACATCGCGCAAAGGCTCTGGTATCAGACCCGCTATCTCACCCCACCACCAAGACCAGAACTCTGTAACACTTCGCAGCACGGTGACGAGCAAACTCTCTCGCTTCACAGCCGCCCCCTCATTGCCGGATGCTTCGTTTCCGAGAGCACGCATCCGCGAGTTCGATGTTCGCCCCGGGCCAACAAGCGAACCTAGTCCCAGCTCGCCACGTCACGATCCTCTCCTGTTCCTCCCTCGACGTTGTCTCTGCCCAATGAAAACAGGTCGTAGCTGCCGCGACTCCCGGGAAAGCGATACTGATAAGGCCGCCCCCATGGATCGATGAGCCCCTCTGCCTTCTTCAGATACGGTCCGGCCCAGCGAGGCGCGTCGGCAGGGGCCCTTATCAACGCCTCACCTGATTACGCACCATAGTCAGCCCATTTGAGATAGCTGTAGGTGGCGGGCGGTGTGCGAACGGCGGCGCGACCAAGGGCCGGGATCATGGCGGCGAGATCGAAGCGGTGATTGAAGCGCCATTC
>NZ_WBUE01000054.1 GCF_009026145.1 Hyphomicrobium sp. | reverse complement strand
CCTGCTGTCGTCGATCGGCAACGTGCCACCGGCAGAAGCGGAAGCCACCTACTATGCCAGCCTGGAGGACCTGAGCATCGCCGCCTGACTCAAACGAAACAGCCTCCGGAGAATCCGGGGCGGTTCAGTTCGCACGCGCGCCATGTCCCGACGATCCCGATGTCCTCCTCGGACTCGGAGCCCCTGATGACTCATCCAGCGCACCAACGAGGACGCTGGACCCGGCGGTGCCCCCCTAGGCTCAGTCGGTGCAAGTTCCCGTGTAGGATCGTGTGAGTTTCGAAATTAACAGGCTTCTCGCTTGAGAGGCCCTCGTCGAGCAGAGGAGTGTTACCTAGCGCGTCAATCCAAAGCCGGTTGACGAGGCCTCGCAATAGGAGCGATCTCGGTTTGAGATCATTTCCGGTTCAGTCCTAGTTGACACGGACGCCCAACCGACGCCTGCTTGGCCCAAAAGCATGGAGAGAGCGCATGGCGAGGGGGCTGTACCGCGTCAAGGATGGATGGGCCGCGAGGACAGCGTTTGGGTCGTGTACGTAGACCCTTCACGGCTATACGAACTCCCAGCCAGCCTATATGCGGCGCAGGGATATCAGCCGCCGCCACAGGCCCTGCCCGTTTACGACGACATCCTACCAATTCTTAGTGGAAGCAGCTTTCGGAACTGCTAGCTCGGCGCTCTCCACGTCGGGCTCAACTGAGAGGAAGGGCTGTCGCGACACCGCGGGGTGTTAGGTCTTTGGCAGTCGCCCCTCGATCAGCTGGCGCAGATCTCTGATACCTCGAGACAGCTCGTCGATTTCGCCCCTGACGGCTTTAATCTCACCCATCGCTGCGCCGAAGCCGATCTCGATCTTCTGATCGAGTGTCCCGATCTTGCGCTCCAGCGTGGTAAACCGCTGAGAGTGCACCGCCTGCTGCTCCCTGATCTCGGCCAGCTCGCCGTCGATCCGCGAAAACCGAACGCTCAGGATGTCGGGGATGCTCTCGACCATCTTCTTCCAGTCGCTAATTCGCATCTCTGCGGTAGCCGTCTAGTAGCTCTTCTAGTGCCCATTTAGGGCTTCGGGAAGTGCTCGCGTGTTCGGAATCGAGCTCGTCCCCTGGGTAAGGGGCGTGCGCTGCGCGCCTTGCAGTCCCGTTGCCTGTGATGCAGTGTGCAATCACTAAGGTAGGTTCCGCCATGATGGGCAATCGAGGATCGGTGAACGGCGACGAATACGACGCTTTCTCGCGTCGCAGCCGAGGCCTGCATCGCTGGAAGCGCGGCGCGCTGCGCAAAATCAAGCGTCAGTTCGCGAAGCGCATGCGCAAAAAGGCAAGGCTATCGTTGCGGGACAACCAATTGGCGCAATGAAGCGCCTGCGTTCGCCCTCACGCCTCGACGGTCAGCTTGCCCTTCTTGCGAGGGCTGCGCGGCTCCACGACCTCCATCTTGACGTCCTGGCCTAGCGTCGTCAGCAGGCGCATCAGCCGCTCGATCGAGAATGGCCGAAACTGACCTTTCAGGAGCTTGGAGACGTCCGGCTGCGAGAGGCCCATGCGCTTTGCGGCTTCGCTCTGACTGAGATTCTGGCTGGCGATGCTTCGGCCGATGTGAGACCAGCGCGGCCTTAATGGCATGCTCCTTGCGGTTCGGTATGCCAACGTCGGCGGACACGTTACCGCTGCTCTTTATGACTGTGGTCTTGCTCACTGGTTTTATGACTTCCAATCATCCTCTGGCGCCTGCCGGCGCTTCTTCATCAACTTGATGTCCTGCTTCGGTTTGGCCGTGCCCCAGAGCGAAACGCGCACGGGATACCTGCGGGTGGCGTGGTCGGCTCGGTGTGTTTGGGCATTCAACTGAGATGAATGCCCGTCGCGACCGATGTTTACGTCTTGGGTAGCCGCTCCTCGATGAGCTGGCGCAGATCTCTGATTTCGGCCGAGAGTCTTGCCTCGGCCGCATCGATGCGCACCTCTAGCGCATCAAACCGCTTCGTGTGCTGCACCTGCACCTCGCGGATGCCGGCGAGCTTGTGCTCGACTCCCGTGAACCTGGCGTCCAGGTTCTCCGGCAGGTGCGCGATGATGTACTCGATGTCCTGCATGCGCTTCTCTATGGTATCCGTCGAGTGCTTCTTTAGTACCCATTTAGATCCCCGGGAAGTGCTCGCGCGGCGGAAAAACCTGGCCCACGGTTATTCGATCCGCAAATGTATCATTTTCGATGATGCGCCGCATACCAGACAACTCACTCTTGCGCATCTCGAAGGCGTGAACCAGAGGCGCTCCTTGGTGGTGGGACGCGGCAATGCGCGAATGTGAGCATTCGAGGGCGCTGCTGCTTCTGGGACTATAGGTGCAGTTGCGCTTTGATCCCATCCGCCGCCAGCTAGCGCGCGACACCGACGCAGGACCAAATCTCTTCATTGCTAGTTGTCGGCGAAATCTCGCCTTCAGTTTGGCGCCTTCGCTGCGTCTCTGTTCCGGTCCACGGTCCCCTTCTTTCGAACGTGATATGGCACATCCGCATAGAAGCGGTCTGCGTAGCTGAGGATGAACGCGCAGCTGTCCGAATTGGATCGCAGGGCTTGGTAGTACTTGGGTTCGTCGATCATGCTTCAACAGCTTGCAGGCTCTCGATTGGGAGCCAGTAGCCTTCACCTTAGCGCCGGATGGGATACTCGCTGACAAGTGGAGCTCGTTCTAGTTATGATCCGCCAGCCTGTACGTCTCCGCCTGGTTTACCCCATCCCCCAGACGAGGCTAGTAGCGAATGCGCAGCCCGGGATCGCCGCAGCCTGCGAGGATCGTCATCTCCTGCACATCGGTCGCCACCATCGCCGGATCGCGAGACGGCTCGGGCCGCGTAGCATATCGGTTATGACATATTGCGGAGTCCAGGACGCCATCGGCGTACTTCACCTTCACGGGTGGAGAGCCTCGGAAAAGATTGCTTTTGATCCTTACGTCTGAGACGTTTGCTGTTCCCTTTTTTCCAAGTATCTGAATGCCAGCACCAGCGTTGTCGAGGAACTTCGACCGCGTGATGCTGACGTTGCGGATTGTCTGGTCTGCCCTGTCGGGTTCAAGATCAATTCCGGCGCTAGGCCGCGTCCCGCGCGTGTTTTTGAAGACTGAGCCCGTGATGAACACATCGATTGCGTCGATGATCGACAAGCCCTGGCGACGATTGTAATCGGCCGTGACGCCGCAAATGCGTACGTCCTTCGCGCCATCGATATAGAATCCGTCGCCCCACATCTTTCTCGCGGTCACATCGATGATCGTGATGTGCTCAGCGCCACCCATGATTCTTAGGCCCATGCCCCACTCGCCAGACGTGCCCTGGTGGTGCTCGCGGTCGCCCTCAAGGTTGCCGCCAATAACGCTGACGTTTGAGCCACCTGTGATCGTGAGAATCGCGTAATGCGATGCGCCGTTCGATATCGCCTTGAGGGTTGCTCCTTGTGACAGCTTTAGGGTCATCCGGCTCTTTAGAGTCAGCTGCCTCGGCGCAACGGCGTTGACCATGTAGATGCCGTCAGGCAGAAGGGCCATGCCTCCCGTACCGGCAACCTCATCGATGGCCTTCTGAATGGCCGCTGTATCGTCGGCGCGTCCGTCACCCTTGGCACCTCTCTCCCTGACATTGATGATGACTTTCGACGATTGTGCTTTAGCGCACCCTTCTACGCTCGGCTGGGCGGAAGCCACGGAGAGCGTCAGAGATCCGAGCAGCACTACGAGGATGAGCGCTGATTTCAAGCCGGCCTCGATCGGAAATTGCCCGTGCAATGTATCCGCGCAATTGGGTGATTTGGCGGCGAAGTTGCCACCGCGGGAGCCGCTGCGGTCGCGGTGATTGACATGGCAGCGTCGCCTAGCGACCTCGTGATGATGAGTGCGAATTGGCGGCCGCCCTTGCCCCGAACGGCATTTCGTTCAAGACAGCGGCGGTAGAACGGTGGGAAGTCGGCTGGCGACCAGCGCCTCATCGAACGCGCCATCGGGGGCGCGCGCGATCCAGCCCTTGAGCGGGCGGTACTTCTGCGGATCGTACAGCGTGATGCCTTCGTTGAGCACGCCGGCCGTGTAGCTGAAGACGCCCTTCGACATGACGAGGATGTCGGCCTCGACCAGCGCGCGGTGCGTATCGAGTGCCGGGGCTTCGAGCCACAGGTCCGCCCCGAGCGCGGCGAGGTCGGCGAACATCGTCGCATCGCCTTGCGAGAAGACCTCGATGCGCAACGCCGATGCCTTGTCGGCGAGCAGTCGCTTGAGACGCGTCAGCGTGTTGACGAAAATGGCGTTGGGCGTGAAGTTGCGCGCCACCTTCTTGTCCTCGGCCGAGACGTCGCCGCGCCGCATGTGCACGGCAAGGCGAATTTCACCTCCGCGCCGGCGCCGGCGTTGCTTGTTGGCTCAGAACTTCTGGCGCAGCTCGGGGAGTACGCGCTCCCAAGCGTCCGCGTCCTGATTGCAGTAATGCAGGTAGTGCTCGGCGGCGACGATCACCGGCTCGTCGTGCGGGACGAACGCGACGTGGTCGACGGAGAGGACCGGCGTGTTGTCATCGCCGAGCCGCCGTTCGCCCGCGCCGAGGTTGAAATACTCCTCCCACGTCTGCACCCACTCCGGCATGTTATCGCAAGTCTGAGAAGCAAGCTGGTTGAGGCAGTGTGGCCGCAGGATCACGGCCTCTCCTTGGCTTGATCCTTAATATGGCGCCCGCGGGAGTGTGAACTGCGCCCTCTCGGCAAAGTCGTCGTCCCCGATGACGATGGCTTCTGGGTGGATTCGGATGCCATGTTACACTTGCGCACTGCGAGCTACCACCGTCAACTCGTCGCCGCCCCCCGGCCGTGGATGTCGCGAGCGCTGCCCCGACTTCAATGAGCGCCAACTCGTTTTAGCCATTAGATGCTATTAGTACTGCACACCAGATCCGACACACGAGCTCAGGCCACGTTACCTGAAAGGAGTCCGTCGCCGCCGTCGCCCGACAACATGAGACGACACATTGCACAAGGAGGTCAGTCCACGTGGGCAGACGACTGAAGTTACTCTACCTAGTATCAGAAGACTGGTACTTTGTTTCCCACCGGATCTCACTCGCACGCGCTGCCAAAGCAGCGGGGTTCGAGGTTACAGTTGCCACGCGGGTTCAGCGTCACGGGGACGTAATCCGCGATGCAGGCCTGGAACTTATCCCGATCACTTTTGCGCGCTCCGGGATGCATCCTTTCCATGAGTTGAACACCATTGCTGAGCTGCTTTCTGTCTACAAAAGCGTCGTGCCGGATATCGTGCACAACGTGGCAGTGAAACCAGTTCTATATGGTTCACTTGCTGCTCGTCTCGTCCGCAGCATGGGGGTCATAAACGCGCTTATGGGGCTTGGTTGGATCTTCAGCTCGGACAGCGCGAAGGCCCGCCTTTTGCGGCCTCCCGTGACAATCGCGCTGCGCTGCGCACTTGCCGCCCCGAATACGCGCACTATCGTGCAGAACGCCGACGACGCCGCACTCCTCAGCGAGCAGCGGCTAACGTCCCCGGCCTCCATTCGGCTGATCCGCGGCTCGGGCGTAAATCCTTGCAAATACTCAACTGAGCCGCCGCCGCCTGGGCCTCCCTTGGTCGTGCTTCCAGCGCGCCTGCTTGTGGCCAAAGGCGTTGGTGAATTCATGCAGGCTGCAGCGATTCTCAAATCCGAAGGCATCGAGGCTCGCTTCGCACTCGTTGGCGAGCCAGATGTCGACAGCCCGGCTGCCGCCGCGCGTGACGAGATCGCGCATTTCGTCGAAATGGGCCACATCGAATATTGGGGTTGGCGAGCTGACATACCGCAGGTACTCAGCGCTGCGAGCATCGTCTGCCTGCCCACCTTTTATGGGGAGGGGTTGCCGAGATCATTGCTCGAGGCCGCGGCAAGCGCTCGAGCCATCGTAGCCACCGACGTTCCCGGTTGCCGCGAAATCGTGCGCCCTGGCCAGAATGGGTGGCTGGTGCCGCCGCGCGATGTCCGCGCCTTAGCGGCGGCCCTCTGCGAGGCGATCACGCAGCCTGCGCTATGTGCTCGCTACGGAGCGGCCGGACGGCGTATGATAGAAGACGAGTTCTCCCTCGACGCGGTCATTGGGGAGACACTTGCGGTATACGATGAATTTGTCTCATGTCGCGAGTGAGGAGTCTGGGCGTCTTGGCCCGGTCGGGCATATGAGATTCATCGAACAAACTCGAAGATCAGGCCAAATGCCTCTCGAAACGGCCTCGACTTCGACGTTGGTCCGCTTTAAGAGCTCGCTAATTCGCGAGGCACTGGCCCGGTTTGTGTAGAAGCCGGAATTCGACATCCAGTCGCTCTCCCAAAGAGCCGGAGGAAAGCGAAGGTTGGCAAGCTTGCCGCCGAGATGATCGTGGAAGTCGATCACGTGCCACGCCAGCCCGTCGCGCTTCATGCTGCGGCGCAGTTCGACAAATGTCGGCTCGCGGTCCCGCAGACAAATATGCTCGGTCGCAGCGATCTCGCATCAGACAAATCCTGCGCCCCGAGCCCGAACCTCCGCGCTGCTCTCGAATCCGGCAGCATGTGTAGGAGTGGAACCCTTGGGGCGCTTGGTGCCGTTCTTCATCTCACTGGCTCCGCTCGTTATTGCGCGATAACGCTGGCAACCGCCTTGCCCGTCAGCTCTGCAAAAAAGGACGCATCCGCAAGTTTCAGCGCCGTGCTCGCCTTGGGCGCCATCGGCATGCCGGCGGAAAGCGCGCCCGCTATCTCGCTGCATAACGGCGTCATGTCGCTCAGCGGCTGAAGAACGAGCAAAGGCAGCAGATAGCAGTGAACCGCCCCGGATTCTCCGGAGGCTGTTTCGTTTGAGTCAGGCGGCGATGCTCAGGTCCTCCAGGCTGGCATAGTAGGTGGCTTCCGCTTCTGCCGGTGGCACGTTGCCGATCGACGACAGCAG
>NZ_WBUE01000029.1 GCF_009026145.1 Hyphomicrobium sp. | reverse complement strand
GGCACGTCGTGCCCGTCTACTGGGGCACCGACCGCGCCGTGCAGCCCAACGCGCAGCGCCTGGCGTTCGGCTCTGACCGCGCGCGCAAGCTGCAGCTCGGCGAGGCGATGGTGACGGTGCCGAAGGTGCACGAGGTGCCGAAGGTCGAGCGGCCGTGGGTCGTCACCATCCCCTACTTCGACGTGACCATCTATGCCGAAAAGGAGGACCCGAAGAAGCACTTCACGGTGAAGGAGATCAAGGCGCTCACCAGAGAGGAGCTGCTGGCGCAGGTGAAGGCGCGCCTCAAGGGCTCCAAGACCTACAAGGATCAGGCGCTGGTGTTCGTGCACGGCTACAACACGTCGTTCGACAACGCGCTCTACCGCACGGCGCAGATCGCCTACGACCTCGACTTCGACGGCGCGCCATTCCTCTACAGCTGGCCGTCCGGCGGCGCGGTGGCGAGCTACACCTACGATCGCGAAAGCGCGCAGGCATCCGAGCCGTACCTGCGCGAGTTTCTCGAGATGGTGGTGAAGCAGACCGGCGCCAAGCAGGTGAGCATCATCGCCCACAGCATGGGCAATCAGCCGGTCATGGACGTGCTGCGCGATATGAAGTCGTCGGCGCCCGAAGGCGTTTCCATCAACCAGGTGATCCTCGCCGCGCCCGACGTCGACGCCGACAGCTTTTCCAACCTCGCCAAGGCCATCAAGGGTCTGGCCAAGAACGTAACGCTGTACGTGGCCTCGAACGACCGGGCGCTGATCGTGTCGCGCAACTTCTGGGGCAGCTACCGCGCTGGCGACGTACCGCCGGCCGGCCCGCTGATCCTGCCCGGCATCGACACGATCGACGTGACGGCGGCGTCGACCGATACCTTCGCCATCAACCACTCCGGCTATGCCTCGAACAACAAGCTGCTCGACGACATCCGCGAGCTGTTGAAGACCGGCTTGCGACCGCCGGAGCTGCGTCCCTTGAAACCCGGCAAGATCACCACGCAGGCCGGCGACTACTGGCGCTACGTACCATCGCTGCAGGCGCCGCCGACGACCTCGACGCCACAGTGAGGCGCCTGCCCGCCGGCCCGTCGGGGCCGGCGGGGCGAAGGGATTAATTTACCGTGCCTTGCGAGACTTGCCCGCCGGTCGATCATCGACCGGCCTTGAGGGCGCGCGCCGGCCATCGGCGGCTCGTGATGTGGTGCATGCGTCGGCGGCTTCCGGTTTTCGACACTCACGTATCCCGTGCCTCGTCGCGAGCCCGGCGCCTGACGCCGTCGGTGGCCCTGGCGTCATGCCTCGTAGCGAGCGCCATGCTCCTCTTTGCTGCCACCCCGGCACCGGCCGAGGGCGAGGAGGTCATCGAAGGCGGCGAGGTCGTCGATATCGGCGATGAGGCGGAAACGGGAATGCCGGCGTCCAACGCGCGCGTGAAGGCGATGCTGGCCGCGCACCCGCACGAGTTCGTCACCATCTGTGTCGCCGGCTGCGCTGGTAAGCCGACGATCGTGCAGATCTTGCCGAAGCCGATTGAGAGCCGCGCCGGCGCTATGCGCACCACGGCGGGCGACCGCCGCCCCAATTACGGCGGCCACGGTGGCCCCGACTCCGATGCGGTGACGTGCGTTGCCGGATGCGCCGGCCGTCCTGGCCAGGTCGTGCAGCGCCTTCCCGGACTGCCGCCGCCGAAGGCGCCCCCTCACGCGGCGGCGAAGGAAGGCAACGAGCCGCTCGACATCATCCCCTGAGCGCCGGCGTTACTCGATGAGCTTGCGCACGTCGGCGTAGCTGGCGACCTTGTGGACCATCCCGTTCTTGATGAAGTACAGCCAGTCGAGCTTTTCGCTGGCGGCGAGGTTCTCGGGCGTCACCGACTGCAGGGCATCGAAGTTCTGCTTGCGGAACAACACCGCCGTCGTCTTCGATGTCTCCTCGTCGAGATAGCCCCAGTCCTCCTCTTCCGGCAGGCGCGTCGCCGCCTCCGGCTCGAACACGACCTCGTTCAGTGCCGACGGCGGCAATTGCCCGGCCTTGATATACTCGATGGCGGCTTCGATGAAGCCGATCTGTACCAGCCCCGAGCAGATGAACTCGTTGGGCGCATCCCACTGGCGCTCACGGAAATTGCGCACCGCCTCGCGCTCGCCGGTGACGCTGCGCTCCACGCCGAACCACAGGCTGCGCACGATCGAGCCGATCGCCCAGTAATTATAGCTGGCCTTGATCTTGTCGAGCAGCAGGCCGCGCACGCGCGATTGCTTGTGCTGGTCGAACCATTCTTTGCGGAAGCGCTTGATGGCGATGAAGGCGCTCTTGTCGGCGATGTAGTCGCGTAGGTTGGTGAGGTCGACGCCGCCGGTTCCCGCCTCGATGACGAAGGTGCTCGTATACCCCGACTCGAACTGCGGGCCGGTGAACACCATCGCCGAGTGCGAGAATGGCGAGTCGGTGGCCCAGCGGATGGCCCAGGAGGCGAGATCCCATTCGCGGCGCGTCAGGACAACGTCGGCGCGTTCCAGGTACCGGCCGGCGAGGAAATCCTCGACTGGCATCGGCCATATCTCCTCGACGACCTCTTCCTCGAGCGGCAGCGGCTCGGGTGCCGGCTGCGCCGCCGGCGCGGCTGGGGTGGGGGCGGGCGCTTCGGGCGCGGCGGCGGGTACCTGCTGGGTCGGACCTTCGGCCTGCGCTAGCGCCTCCGGTGGCACGGCCGGGACGGGTGCCGGTGCCGTGACCGCCAAGGTCGTGCCGGCAATGGAAACGATCGCCAGCGCGCCCAAGCTGGCTGCGATGAGGTAGCGTTTCATCGATGGCCCCCCTGAAAAAATAACGCAACTTCCCGAATGCCTACGCCGTAGGGCGAGCAAGTCCCCAACATAGCTTGTTAGCCCGAGTAAGGCATCGCTCGGTGCCGAGGTCAAACGCAGCCGAAGACCGGCGTGCGGCCCTGGCGCATCATCAGCCTTGCCGAGCCGCCCCGCCTCGTCCAAAAGATCGGCCCTTAACCCCTGGGCGAGGCTATGGGCGCGACGCAGCCGGCAAATTTCGAGGCTCTCGAGGCGCAAGCGCGCACGCTGCTGGCGGTGTTCATCGCCGCCGGCTACGAGGCGGTTGCGCCCGACATCATCCAGCCAGCGGGCGTATTCCTCGACGTGGTCGGCGAGGCCCTGCGCGGGCGCACGTACGTGTTCACCGACCTCAATGGCGAGGAGCTGTGCTTAAGGCCCGACCTCACGGTGCCGACCTGTCGCCTGTATCTACAGCGGCACCCGGCAGCCGATAGCCAGGCGTTCTACAGCTATAACGGCCCTGCCTTCCGCTTCCAGCCGGCGAGCGCCGATGCCTCGCACCCGCGCGAGTTCCGCCAGGCGGGGATCGAGGCCTTCGGCGACAAGGACGCCGGTGAGGCCGACGCGCGCACGCTGGTCTTGGTCTTGCGCGCCCTGCAGCAGGCGGGGCTCCCGAGCTGGCGCTTGCGCATCGGCGACGTCGGCCTGTTCGACGCACTGCTCGGTGCCGCCAACATGCCGGAGCGCTGGCGCCGCCGGCTGCGGCATCAGTTCTGGCGCCCGGAGGCGTTCCGCGCCGAGCTGAAGCGGTTGTCGAGCCAGCCGGCGCGCTCGGCGGCGGCGTTTCCACGCGCGCTGATCGACGCCCTCGATCCCGAGGATCCGGAAGCGGCCGAGGCTCTGGTCGCCGAGCACCTGGAGAAGGGCGGCGTCGAGCTCATCGGCGTACGGTCGGCGGCGGAAATTGCCGAGGGGCTGCTCGCCATCGCCGCCGACGCCAAGGCGCCTCCGCTCAAGCCGGAGACGGCGGCGCTGATCGATTCCTACGTGCGCACCCGGCTGCCGGCACCGCAGGCGACGGGCGTGCTGCGCAAGCTTGCCAAATCAGCGAGCGATGGGTTTGCCAACGCCCTCGAGGCCTACGATCGCCGCTGCATGCTGCTCAGCGAGAGCGGCATCGACATCGGGGCGGTGGAGTTCTCGGCCGAATTCGGCCGCAGCGTCGGCTACTACACCGGTTTTGTGTTCGAGGTGGTGGTCGAAGGACTGGGGCCCGCGAGCCCGGTGGGCGGCGGCGGGCGCTACGACGGCTTGTTGAAGGCGGTGGGAGCACCGCGCAACGTGCCGGCCGTGGGCGGCGCTATCCATACCGAGCGGCTGCTCGCCGTGGTGCGTGGAGGCAAGCGATGAGCGTGCGCCTGACGTTCGCCGTACCATCGAAGGGGCGGCTGATGGAGCAGACGGCCGAGTTCCTCGGCAGGTCGGGGTTGACGCTGCGGAAGGTGGGACCAGATCGCGGCTATCGTGGCGAGATCGAAGGCGTGGACGGCATCGACGTGGCGTTCATCTCCGCCTCCGAGATTGTGGCGGCATTGAACAGCGGGCGCGCGCACATCGGCGTCACCGGCGAAGATCTCATTCGCGAGAACATCGTCAATGCCGACGAACGCGTGACGCTGCTGAAGCCGCTGGGCTTCGGCCACGCCAACGTCGTCGTCGCCGTGCCGCGCTGCTGGATCGACGTTAACGAGGTCGCAGATCTGGAGGCGGCGGCGGTGGCATTCCGGCGCGAGCACGGGCGTCCGTTCCGCGTGGCGACGAAGTACATCAACCTGGCGCGGCGCTTCCTGTCGGGCAAGGGGCTCGCCGACTATCGCATCGTCGAGAGCCTCGGGGCCACCGAGGGCACGCCCGCTGCCGGCACCGCCGATCTCATCGTCGACATCACCTCGACCGGGGCGACGCTGGCCGCCAATGGACTGAAGGTGCTAGAGGACGGGGTCATTCTGCGCTCGCAGGCGAACCTGGTGGCCTCGAAGGTTGCGCCGTGGCCGGCCGATACGAAAAAGACGCGCGATGATCTGCTCGCGCGCCTCAGCATTTCCCGCACGTTGGAGTAGGCGGCGCCACCGGATAGCGGCGCCGCGTTGCGTCAGTTGGGGCGCACGAAGGCGTCGACGCGCATGCCCGGCAGCAAGGGCACGTTGCCCTCGAGGTTGATGGTCATCTCCAGCACCTCGATGTCCGACGGACGGCGTGGGCCGCGCGCCGAGATGCGCGGGGTAGCCATGGTTGGCGCCAGCGCCGACACGGTGCCTTCGAAATCGCGGCCCGGATAGTTGATCGAGCGCACGAACGCCTTCTGCCCCACCTTGATCTTGGCGACGTCGCCGTCGTCGACCTCGGCCTTCACGCGCAGGTTCGACAAGTCGCCGACGACGACCAGAGGCTGGTCTGGCGAGGGCGAGACGATCTCGCCCTTCTTGACGTTGAGCTGCAGCACGTGACCGGCGCGCGGCGTACGGATGCGCGTCTTGTCGAGCTGCGAGGCAGCCAGTGCCACGTTGGCACGGGCGGCAGTGAGCGCCGATTCGAACTGGTTGGGCGAGGGCAGGTTCGCCTTCGCCTGTGCCTGGGCGTAAGCGAGGCGCTCGCGCTCGACGCGCTCCTGCGCTTTGGCGAGACGGCGGCGGGCGTCGGCGAGCTGTTGCTCAGTGGCTTCGCCGCGGCGCTTACCGGAAAGCGCGGCGTCGAGCTCGAAGCGTGCACCGATGACCTCGCGCTCGGCCGAGAAGACGTTGTCCTCGCCCTTGGTCACGTCCTCGCGGCCACTCGTCGACGGCTCGGCGTCGCGCTGGCGCTTGCGCAGGCCCGCTTCGGCTTCCGCCGCGGCGAGACGCGCGCGCGCCTCCTCGTCGTCGAGGCGGATGAGCAGCTCGCCTTCCTCGACCTTGTCGTTGAGCTTCACCGTCACGTCGGCCACCTGACCGAGAATGGCGGCGCCGATGTTCACCTCGCCGGAGCCCGGCTCGACGCGGCCGGGGGCCGCCGCCACCCATTGAGCGCCGGTCTTGGCCTCTTCCTTGGTGGTTCTGCCTTCGCCGGAGAAGTAGGTTCCCTCGCTCAGTACGTAGCCGAAGATCGCCGCAGCGGCCAGAGCGGCGACAATACCGATTGTTCTAAGCATGGCGTCTGATCCTATAGCGACCGCCGAGGGTCGTCGGCGGAGTTGTGGGGTTGTCGTCGTCAGGCTGAGGCTCGGTGACAGGGTTCACCAACTCGGCGCGTGAATGGGCTTCGTGTTGTTCGGCGGCGTAGGTCGGGTTGGCACCCTTCAACGGCCGCTCGTCGCTGTGAATCTTTCCGTCCTCGATGCGCACGATGCGGTCTGCATAAGGCAGCGTGCGGTGATCGTGTGTAACGGCGAGAACAGCTCGGTTCGGATCCTTGGCCACCTCAGAGAGCAGCGCCATCACGGCGCGGCCATTCTCGGCATCAAGCGCAGCCGTCGGCTCGTCGGCGAGGATCACCGACGGCGCGCCGGCGAGCGCACGGGCGAGCGCGACGCGCTGCTTTTCGCCGCCCGATAGCTTGGCCGGGAAGGCCTTGGCGCGATGGCCGAGGCCGACCGCGATCAGCGCGTTGAGGGCGTGCGTCGGTGGATCGACGACCGGCTTGGCGCGCACGTCGAGGGCCAGCATGACGTTCTCGCTGGCCGTCATCGTGGGGAACAGGTTGTAGCCCTGGAAAACGAAGCCGACGTGGTGGCGGCGCAGATTGGCGAGACCCTCCGCATCGAGGCCGTCGGTCGTGTTGCCGGCAACCTCGAGGTGGCCCTCGGTCGGCGACAAGATGCAGCCGAGGATCGACAGCAGCGTCGTTTTGCCGCTTCCCGAAGGTCCCATCAGCAGCGTCAGCTCGCCCGCGTAGAGCTTGAGGTCGATACCTTTCAGCGGCCTCACCTCGCCGGCGCCCGATCCGAACACCTTGACGATGTCGCGGGCCTCGAGAAGCACCTTGCGGCTGGCGTTGTCGATGTCGGTCATCGGCTGAACACTCCTGCGGGATCGATGCGCGTCACCTTGAAGATCGCCGATACGGCGGCGATGGCGCACATGCCAATGGTCAGAACGAAGAGAAGAAGGGCGAGGCCTGGCGTCATCACGATGAGCAGCGTCGTGTCCTTCGACGCCCAGATGACGAGCATCGACAGCACCATGCCGACGCCGTAGCCGAGCACCGCACTCATCATCGCCTGAATGAGGATGACCTTGTGGATGTAGCCGGCCGAGGCGCCGAGCGCACGCAAGGTGGCGAACTCGTTCAAGTGATCCTTGGTGCTCGAGTAGAGCGTTTGCGCGACGATGACTATGCCGACGATCATGCCGAGCGCGGCACCGGCGATGAGGGCGGCTCCAGCGCCGGTCTGGAACAGCCAGTAGTCGACGCTGCGGTTGCGGAACTCCTGCTGTGTCAGCACCTCGCGATCCTGCAGGCGTGCGATGAGATCGGCGCGCACCTTTTCGAGGTCGGTACCGGGCTCGAGGCGCACCAGCGCATACGAGGCCTGGTTGCTGCCTGCATCGAGCAGCATGCGCGCCTGCTTCAGCGAGGTGAACACGTAGGGCAGGGTGGTGAACGAGCGGATCGCGTGCGTCACGGCGGCGATACGCACGCGCACATTGTTGATCTCCGCCGTGTCACCATTTTTTTCGACGCCGAGATCCTTGAAGTAAGTGTCATCGACGGCGACCGAGAACGGCGCGTCGAGATCGCCGAGGCTGCCGGCGACGATGTTCCACGGCTTCAGCGTGCCGTTCTCGTGGTCGGATCCGACGAGCAGCACCGCGGTGGTGCCACCCTTCGGTTTGCGCCAGGCGGCGAAGCCGACGACGAGCTCCTCGCTCGTGGCAACGCCTTTGGTGGAGAGCACGGAGTACTTCTCGTGGCCGATGAGCAGCGAAGGATCGTCGAAGCTCTTGGTGCCCAGCGGCACCACCCACAGGTCGCCCTGCGATTGGTCGAGCATGGCGGCGATCATGCGCTCCGAGCCGATGTACAGGCCGCACTGAACGGCGACGAGCACGACTGAGAACACGATGCCGGTGAGCGTTACGACGAGACTGAGACGATCGTGAAAGAGGTTTCGGTAGGCGAGCTTGGCCGCCATCTTGACGGTCTTCGGCTTGCCCTGCGGTACCTGTGCCGTTAGCGGCATAGTATCGGCATGCGCCTGCATATTGAATCCCCTTCGCCTGCGGAATGGATTGCGGGCGTTTGTGGCGGTCTTCGGCAATAGATCCGGCCGACGCCGGAGAGTGTCACGAAGCCGCGAGCCGGTCCAACCGGCTCGCGGCCTTTCGAAGGTCAATTCCTCATTCGCAAGGCACTGTGAGCGTCATGCCAACGGAGGGAAAGAACTTCTTGCAGTCAAGTTTGCTCGCGGCCTTCTCGGGCTTTGCCTCCACTTTGGCGGTCTCGCCCGCGGCCTTAACCTCGGCGGGCGCCGTGGTTTCCGGCTCGATGGCGGCCGTATCCTCGATCGGCTCGAGAGCCGCCGAAGTGATCGAGGAGTTCTCGTTGTCGGCGATCACGTCGACTTCCTCATCGACCACCGGAGCCGTGGCAACGACCTGCGGCTTGGACACCTTCTTTTCGACCTTGGTGACCTTCGACATCGACGGCGTCGCCTTCTTGGCCACGTAGACCTTCTTCTTCTTCGCTACGCGGCGGGCGATGTAGAGTTTGCGCTTGTAGTGGTGATGGCCGTGGCCGTGCGCCGTGAAGTGAGGCAGCGGGCCGCCGAAGCCGAGGCGAATCTTGAGGCCCGCTTCCGCCGCCGACGAGAACGTGGTCGCGGCCGCGATGAGCGCGGCGATGAGAGCGACCAGTGACTTGTTCATTGCTTCCTCCAGTGGATGCAAATTTGTGTTTCACCCGATGATCGCCGCGCGAGCGACACTCATCTTGGGTGCATCATCGCCGGCACGAATACTGGACGCTGTTCCGGCAGTTACATCTCAGAAATGTTCTGCCAGGCGTCCGACGCGTCGTTTAGGAGGCGCGAAAGGACAACGGCCCCGGGCGTACTGCCGAGGCCGCTTTGCATGCTCACCGCGTCGCGTCTTACTTGGCGCAGGGCACCGACAGGGTCATGCCGACGGAGGCGAAGAAGGTCTTGCAGCCGACGTCCTTGATGGCGGTGGCAACCTTCTGCGCGGGGTCCTCGGACTTCACCTCGGCAACCTTCTGCTCGGGCTTCTGCTCGGGCACATCGATTCTGGTCTCAGCGGCCTCAGCGGCGCTGGAGATCGAGGAATGCTCGACCTCAGCCAGTTCCTCGGCCGGCTCTTCGGCGGGTGCTGGCTTTGCAGCGGCCTTGGCGACGACGGTGGGCTTGGAGACGGTGCGGCTGGCGACCACGACTTTCGGCTTATGGCGGCGTACCGACTGACGCACCACGCGACGCCGGAAGGCGCGGACATGGGCGCCGCCGCAGCCGGCCTTGTGGACTTGCGAAAATCCGCCTGGCGCGTTGAGGCGAACGTTGAAGCCTGCTTCGGCGCCGGTGGCGATGGCGGCAATGGCGAGAAAGGTGGCGGCGATCACGGTGAGCAGCTTGTTCATGGTCGTCTCCAGCGAGGTGGGGTTAATCACTGCGGCAATCGTGCGCGAAGCGGCGCGCCCTCGCTGTCCCGGACGGAACACGGCGCAGAGTTTCGCTGTCACGGTGGGGAGATGAAACGACCCCGGCCGTCGGCCGGGATCTGGCTAGTCGGCTGGCGCTATTCGCAGGGGGCCGACAGGGTCATGCCGGCAGAGGCGATGAACTTCTTACACCCCACCTCTCTCACGAGGGGAGCACGACCGAAGCTGTCGTCCTCGGCGACCTCGTCGTGCTCGCTCGCGATCGATGAGTTTTCGCCGGCGATCTTGGTACGCGGAGTGCGGGGCTGCGATTGTGCGGGGGCGGCAGGCTTCGGCTCGGCCACATACTTTTGCTGAGCCGCCTTCTTCGTCTCGGCGCGCTCGGTCTTCGCACGGCGCCGCGCCGCCTTCGAGACGCTGCGCTGCTGAGGCTGATAGTAGCCTTCCTCTTCCGCTTCCTCACGCGCCGCTTCGCGCTCGTAGGCCCGCTCGTAGGCTGCCTCCCGTGCCTCGTAGGCGCAATCATCGTCGCACCAGGCATGGGCGCCGGGGCTGGAGACGACGGTAAGGGTGAGGAGAGTGGCGGCAGTCACGGCCAGCAGTCTGATCATGGTCGTCCCCGAGCGGTTGGCATCGCGGGGAGCATGATGAACATCAGCTGAACGCACGGCAGTTCCGGACGTTACACGGCGTATCCTGCGGCCGTCGGATGCGCGGTGCCAGGGCGCAAAGCAATCGATCCCGGCGGTGAGACCGGGATCGAAGCAGTCACGCACTTTGTCGGCGAAGATCGTTCGCGATTACTCGCAGGGGACCGAAAGGGTCATGCCGACCGAGGGGAAGAACTTCCGGCAGTCGAGATTCTTCGCCGTGTCGATCGTCTTTGCATCGTCCTTGGCGGCGATCGAGATCGACGAATTCTCGGTTTCCGCGGCGGCCGTGCCGGTCGAGCCCGTCGTCGCCGGTGCCGGCAGTGATTTGTTGGCGTTCTGAGCGATGCTGCTCGCCTCGTTGCTGGCATCAGAGGCGGGCGTCGCGGCGACAGGCTCTTTGGCAGCCTGCTGCGTCGTCTCTGACTTGGACTTCTTGGCGGAGCGCACCGTGGTCTTCTCCTGACGCTCGCGGCGGGCGGTCCGCGCCTTCTTGCGCTGGCGGTATTCGCGCGCCTCGCCGCTCTTGGACATGGCGCCGAGCGCACCGAGGGCGATGCCGCCGACGCCGATCCCCACGCCGACACGCATGCCCGCCTGGGCGGTCGACGCAAAGGAGGTGGCGGCGAGGACGAGGGCGGCGGCGAGGGCGAGCAGCTTGTTCATGACAGGTCTCCGTCGGTTCAGTGCGTGGCGCCCGGCTGGGCTTCCATGTCGCTGAGAGTGACGCAGCAGCCATCATGCCGCTGTTCCGGCCGGAACAGGACAGAAATCTTCGCTCCAGCGCACCGACGGATGGAGCGCTCAGCGCGCCAAAGCGCGAATATCGTGGCAGCTCACAATCTTGAGCTGGCTCGGCTCAGGTCAGACTTTTTTCTCCTTGGCTGTCAGCGGCATGGTTGGCGTGGCGGAGAAGCTGGCGGCGCGCAGCGCTGTCCGGCAAAACTATTCAGGTCGTTGCAGGTTAGGGGGTCGCGGCGCCAGCGCTGTTCCGCCCGTTACAGTGCCGCGCAGGAGTTGCGGGGCGGCCAAGCTTTTCTGATGCGAAACGGGTGCTTGGCCTGCTAAGATGCGTTCAGGGCACGGAGGAGCCGTTTCCGTGTCCCGAGCAGCGCGTGACGGTTGCCAAGATTGCCCGATATGCCGTAACGCTGACCAACCCTGGGCCCAAAGATCTCTAGAGTCGCATGCGCCTCAACAAATCCACGAGCCACGCCGTTCGCATCTTGATCGATTGCGCCAAGGCCGAAGGCCGGCTCATCAAGGTCGCCGATATCGCCAAGCGCCTGGATATCACTCAGCAAAACGCCTTCAAAATCGTCCATCTGCTGTCGAAAGCGGGATTCCTCACCTCCGTGCGCGGGCGCCATGGCGGCGTGCGTTTGGCTCGCTCCGCGGCCCTCATCCGCATCGGCGACGTGGTGCGCTCGATCGAGACCCTGGGGCAGGAGGAAAAGGAATCGGGCAGCCGCGGCAGCCTGCATCGCATCGTCGACGATGCCCTCGATGCCTTCATCAGCGTCCTCGACCAGCATACGCTCGAGGACATGGCCGGGGCCTCGCAGGCCTCCCCGGCGCGGGAATCGGGCGGCCGCTCAGGCAAAACGCCCTTGCGTGGGACCGCAACCCGCTCACGGCGCGGACCGCAGCAGTCCGCCCCGGCGCGGCCGATTGGTTAACGCGCGTCGGCTTGATCTGCAGCAACGACGGTCACGGCCAGGTCGCCAAAATGTGCGGCGTATCGGCCCTTGACAGAAATCTGCGGGCCTTCAAAAGTTGAATGAGCCTTTCCATATTCTAAGGCACGCGCGGCCTTACAAAAAATACGCGCGAGGAAGCCCGCGATGATCGTCTGTTCCTGTACTGAGATTTCCGACCGCGACATCGAGGGTGCACTGCTCGAGATCTTGGGCGCGCCCGACGCGCCGATCCCAACTCCCGGCATCGTCTATCGCCACCTCGCCAAGCGCATGAACTGCTGCAGCTGCGCGCCGCTTGCTGTCGAGACGATCTACAACAAGGTAGATGCGCTCGAGAAGAAAGGGCTGATCTCGCCGAGCCTCAGCGCGTCAACGCGCAGCAAGCTTCTCGAGTTCACGTCTCGCCGAGCAACGCCGCGCATCGCGCAGAGGAATTCTGAGTCCCAGACTCAGGCTTCAGGGGATTGCGTTCGCAAAATCGCTTAATTGCCCGCCGTGCGATTTTTGCGCTGGCATCGCCTCCCTTAATTAACCACAATCGCCCTCGTGGCCTCGCTGAAGGCCCGCACCTGAGTCACGTCGCGGCCCGCCCGCCGTTCACTCAGCTATTGCACACGAATTCCGCCAGGCACGGAGAGGGCAGCCATGAAAGGCAACAAGGAAGTTATCGAGGCGTTGAACTTTGCGCTCAAGCTGGAGCTCGGCGCGGTCAACCAGTACTGGCTGCATTATCGTCGCCTCGATGACTGGGGCTACACGAAGATGGCCAAGAAGGAGCGCGAAGAGTCGATCGAGGAGATGCATCACGCCGATAAGCTGATCACGCGCATCATCTTCCTCGAGGGCTTCCCGAAGATGCAGGAGATCGCCCCGCTGATGATCGGCGAGAACCTGAAAGAGGTTCTCGAGTGCGACCTCAAAGGCGAGTACATCGCCCAGGAGTTCTACTCCAAGGCGCGCGAGCTGTGCCGTCAGCACAAGGACTACGTGTCGATGGAGCTGTTCGAGGACCTTCTGAAGGACGAGGAAGGTCACATCGACTTCATCGAGACGCAGCTCGACCTGTTAAAGAGCATCGGCATCCAGAACTACGGCCAGCTGCAGGCCGATTCGGCCGACAAGGTCGAAGGCAAGGCCGACTAAGCCACTAGGCGCCGTTGCGCTCGGCATCGAGGGCGCGGAAGTGTCCGCGCCCTTGCAGCCACAGCATCAGAGCCAGAGCCGGCACGGCGGTGAGCGAAGTGCCGATGAAGAACAGCGGCCAGCCGAGCGCCGCGGCGGCGAATCCCGTTCCCGAGGAGAACAGCGTGCGTCCCGTCGAGGCGAGCGCGGTGAGGAGCGCGTACTGGGTCGCGGTGTGCAACGGATTGCGGCACAGCGCCGAAAGGTAGGCGACGAAGATCACCGTGCCGATGGCGCCGGAGAAATTCTCCACCACGATGGCGACGGTCAGCGCGCCGGCGCTCGGCGTCTGGTAGCCGAGCCAGATGAAGACGAGGTTGGAGAACATCTGCAGGAAGGCGGCGAGCCACAGTGCGGTGACGAGCGGCAGCGCGCGCGCCACGGCGCCGCCGGCGAATCCGCCGATCAGGAGCGCCGCGAGGCCGACGCCTTTGACGATCGCCGCGTAGGTCGCCTTGGTGTATCCGAGCGACAATACGAACGGCGCCGTCATGGTGCCGGCGAGCGCGTCGCACAGCTTGAACAAGACGACGAACAACAGGATGCCGAGCGCTGCATCGCGCCCTAGGAAGTCCGCAAAGGCACCCTTGGCGGTCTCGTAGAGCCGCGCCAGCGCGCCGCCGTGCACATGCGATTCGAGCTCGCGCTCACGCGCGGCCTGCGGCTCGCTCGCCCACAACGTAGCGGCGAGGCCGGCCAGCACGAGCAGCGCTGCCGCGGCATAGGCGAGCGGCCACACCGCGTCCTTGCTCAGCCCCTGCGCTTCCAGCCAGGCGCTGAAGCCGATGACGCCGGCGCCGGACGCCAGCATGCCGATGCGGTAGGCGGCGACGTACCCGGCCATGCCGGCCGCCTGCTCGTCCGTCGGCAGGCTCTGCACGCGGAATGCGTCGACGACGATGTCCTGCGTCGCCGAGGCGAAGGCGACGATGAGCGCGCCCAGCCCGATCATCCATGGGGCATTGATCGGGTCGCGCGTGCCGAGAAAGACGACTGCCGCCATCAGCACGAGCTGCGAGGCGATGAGCCAGGCGCGGCGTCGCCCGAGCCGTTCCGACAACCACGGCACGTGCCAGGCATCGACCACGGGCGCCCAGATGAATTTCAGCGTGTAGGGCAGGCCGGCGAGCGACAGCAAGCCGATGGTGCCAAGGTCGACGCCGCGGTCGGCCATCCACACGCGCAAGGTCTCCCCGGACAGCGCCAGCGGCAGACCGGAGGAAAACCCCAAGAGCATGATGACGAGCACGCTGGGGCGGAGGTAGACGGTGAGCGCCTCGATGTAGGACGGGCCTTGTCGCGTTTCGCTCTGCGTCGGGGCGCTCATACGGGGCAGGCTCCGGTGGGATTAGACGGCAGGGCTTGCTACTAAGGCGCGGCGCATCTGTCGATGCATGTCGACGATTAGAGTGACCGTAGTGCGGCAATAAGAACCGGGGAGGGCGGCATGGCACGCTACGTGCTGGCGATCGACCAGGGAACGACGTCGTCGCGGGCGCTGCTGTTTGACGAGCACTGCCGCGTGGCGGCTGTAGAGCAACAAGAATTTACGCAGCATTTTCCACGCTCGGGCTGGGTCGAGCACGACGCCGAGGAGATCTGGCAGACCGTCACAGCAACAACGCGCGAGGCAGTAGAAAAGGCCGGCGGGGCGCGGAATATCGTCGGCATCGGCATCTCCAATCAGCGCGAGACCTCGCTCATCTGGGAGCGTGCGAGCGGCCGGCCGATCTATAACGCCATCGTCTGGCAGGACCGGCGCACGGCGGAGGCCTGCGAGATGCTGCGCGCCGCCGGGCACGAGCGGGCCGTCGAGGCAAAGACGGGGCTACTGCTCGATCCGTACTTCTCGGCGACGAAGATCGCCTGGATCCTGGATCACGTGCCGGGCGCGCGCGAGCGGGCGATGCGCGGCGAGCTCGCTTTCGGCACCATCGATTGCTTCCTGTTGTGGCACCTGACGGGCGGGCGCGTGCACGCGACCGACGTGACGAACGCGGCGCGCACCTGCCTGCTCGATATCCGCACCGGCGCGTGGGACGATGAACTGCTATCGGTCTTCGGCGTGCCGCGCGCCCTGCTTCCGGAGGTGCGCGACAACGCGGCCGAGTTTGGCGCGACGGAGCCCGCGCTGTTCGGCGCGCCGATTCCTATCCGCGGCATGGCCGGCGATCAGCAGGCGGCGACCATCGGCCAAGCGTGCTTCGAGCCCGGCATGCTGAAGTCCACGTACGGCACGGGATGCTTCGCCGTGCTGAATACGGGCGAGGAATGCATCGCCTCCAGGCATCGGCTGCTGACTACCATCGCCTACCAGCTCCGCGGCAAGCGCACCTACGCGCTCGAAGGTTCGATCTTCGTCGCCGGCGCCGGCGTGCAGTGGCTGCGCGATGGGCTCAAGGTCGTGGTCCATGCCTCGGAGACGGGGCGCATGGCACGTGCCGCCGACCCGCAGCAAGACGTGGTGCTGGTGCCGGCGTTCGTCGGGCTCGGGGCGCCGTACTGGGACCCCGATTGCCGCGGCGCGCTTTTCGGGCTGACGCGCAACACGGGGCCGAACGAGCTTGCGCGTGCGACGTTGCAGTCGGTGTGCTTCCAGACGTTCGACCTCTTGCAGGCGATGCGCGGCGACTGGCCGTCGGCGGGCAGCGGCACGGTGCTGCGCGCCGATGGCGGTATGGCGACTTGCGATTTCACCATGCAGTGTTTGGCCGATATCCTTGACATACCGGTCGACCGGCCGACGGTGCTCGAGACGACGGCGCTGGGGGCGGCGTATCTCGCCGGACTGCAAGCGGGTTTCTATCCGCAGCCCGACGAGTTCGCCGCGCGCTGGGCGCTCGATCGGCGCTTCACGCCCGGCATGCAGGCGGCCGAGCGCGCACGCCGGCTCGCCTCCTGGCACGATGCGGTCCGTCGCACTCTGACAAAGAGGTAGGAGCATCTCCTGGGTCCCGGATCGGCGCTCACCTGCAGTTCGCACCGTCCGGGATGACAATGCGGTTACTGTCATCCCGGACGAGCGACGGCGAAGCCGAAGCGAGATCCGGGACCCAGCACAAGAAGCGTTGAAGACACAAAGTCATCGGATGACGGCGACGACGCGCGCCGGGGCAGCCGAGGCGCCGACGATCTTCAGCGGAAACACCATCACCTCGAAGCCCTTGGGCGGCAGCGCGCCGAGGTTGGTCAGCTGCTCCATGTGCCAGTAGGGGCGCCGCTGGCCGACGCGGTGCGCCTCCCAGAACAGGGTGTCGTCGCCCGTCGCCCTGGCGCGGGCGATCTGGGCGCGGAACGGCAGATCCCAGCCCCACTGGTCGATGCCCATGACGGTCGGGCCGCGGTCGAGCAGCCATTCGGTGGCGGCGGCGCTCATGCCGGTGCCGCGCTGCCAGAACTCCTTGGTGCCCATCAGGCGGTCGCGGCCGGTACGGATAAGCACGATGGTGCGCTCATCGAGCGTGGCGCCCGTTCTCGCCAGCGCCGCGGCGAGGTCGGCGGGGGTGATGGCGTCGTCGTCGTCCTTATGGGTAAGGTCGAGCACGACGCCGGGGCCGATGCACTTCTCCAGCGGGATCTGCTCGATGGTCGGCGCTGGAGCGCCGCCGCACGTCGGGCCGTAGTGCCACGGCGCATCGATGTGCGTCGTCGAGTGCACGCCCATCTTCGTGATGGTGTCGTCCGCCCAGCCGACGAAGTCGCGCGGAAACAGGCGTGCCGGAAGGCCGAGCAGCCAGACGAGCACCTTCGCCGCCCGATGCGACTTGTGACGGATGCGCACCTGCATGAAGCGCGGATCGCCGCGATTGAACTGGATCGGCTTCGAAAGGTCGATGATCTGCATGCCTGCCCCTAGACGATCTTGTTGGTAAGCTCGCCGATGCCGTCGATGGCAAGCGCAATGGTATCGCCGCGGGCCAGGAGACGGCCGTGCTCGATGCCGCTACCGCCGGGTAGCGTGCCGCTGCCGAACAGCTCACCGGGGTAGAGCAGCTCGCCGCGGCTGGCATGGGCCAGCACCTCGCCCAGCGACCAGCGCGCGTCACGCGTGGCGCATTCCGCGACCAGGCGCCCGTTGAGGCGCACGCTGCCTTCCAAGTCGCGCCAGCGCGGCAGGATCTCATCGGCGCTGACGACGACGCCCGACATGGCGCTGCGGAAGTGCTTGGCCTTCTGCGGCCCGAAGCCGGAGCGCATCTCGGCGAGCTGCACGTCACGCGCCGAAAAGTCGTTGAGCACCACGAACCCGCCGATGGCGCGCTCGGCGCTCGGCGCGTCGGCATCGCGGAGCGGCTTTGCCAGCACGAAGCCGAGTTCCAGCTCGTAGTCGAGGGCGCGTGTGTAGTCCGGCACGGTGATGTCCTCGCCGTCGGCGGCAAAGGTCAGGTGGTTGCCCATGTAGTAGATCGGCTGCCGATGCCAAAGGTCATGCGGACTGAGCGAGGGGAAGGTGCGGCGGGTAACGGCTTCGTAGGCGCCGACGAGGGGTGCCGCGGCCGGCATGAAGCGGCGCACGAAGCCGCGCGCGGCGGCTACGGCGTGTGCTCCATACAACATGAAATCGCGGAACGAGCGCGGTGTGAACGGGATGAGGGGGCGCGCATCGTCAGCGGCCGGCGCCGCCTCGGCCGCCGCCGTATCGAGGCGTTGGCGCGCGGCGTAATCCAGCCCCAGCAGGCCGACGACATCGTCGGCAAGGCCCGCATCGAGCCCGGGGAGGTGTGCCACCGCCGCGGCCGCCGGCACCCAGCCTTGGGGCGCCAGAAGCTCCACGCGCACCTTGCCCCCGGCTGCAACGCGCCGCAGCTTCATCTGCCGTCCACCGCTTCTAGCCTGGTTCGCATTGTCGTGACCGACTTTAGACTTTCGGAACTGGCAAATTAGTACGACGTTTGCACGGTTCGGCTGACTTCCGAATGAGGAGAGGAAACACCCATGATTGGCTTCAAGAAAATGATGGTCGGCGCGGTGGCTGCGGCAGCGGCGCTGGCCCTGACCGCCGGTGCGGCTTTCGCCGAGCATCACTTCGTCGGCACGTGGAAGGTGAAGGACACCGGCGGCAAGGACTTCCAGATCGTGCTGGCCGAGGACGGCACTGCCAGCGCCGATCGCAGCGGCGAAGGCATGAAGGGCAAGTGGGCGGAGGAAGACGGCGTCGCGGTGATCACCTGGGACACCGGCTGGAAGACCAAGATCGCCAAGGAGGGCGACGGCTACAAGAAGACGGCTTACGAGGGCGACACCGAGAAGAATTCGTCCGCCGCTGAAAAGGTGAAATAGACGAACGAGACTGCGGGGCGCCAATCGGGGCGCCCCGATCCTTTACTGGGATGGAGAGCGGGACATGGTCATCACCTGGGCGCAGATCATCGTGTGGCTCATCGTCGGGCTGATCGGCGGTACGTTGGCCGGCGCCGTGGTCCGCTGGCAGCGCGAGGGCTTCGGCTGGTGGACCAACCTCGGCATCGGTCTCGTCGGCGCGCTGGTCGGCGGCCTCTTGTTCCACCTGTTCGGCATACTGCCGGGGCTCGACAGCATTGCCGTGTCGCTGCGCGACGTCGTCTCGGCGGTCATCGGCTCGATGCTGTTCCTCGGCGCCCTGTGGCTGTGGCACCAGCGCGGCGGCGGCGTGTAGATGGTGCGCGTCGTCAACATCGACCATATTTCAGTGCGCGTTGCCGACTTCGCGCGCTCGAAGGCGTTCTACGGCGCGCTGTTCAAGTTCCTCGGCTTCAAGGTGCTCGGCGAGTACGACGACGCCATCGGCTGGACCAACGGCAGGACGCGCTACTGGATCGGAGCGGCAGACGCGCAAGGCAAGAAGCGCAAGTTCCGCATCGGCGACGTTGGCCTGCACCACTACGCGTTCGAGTTGCGCAGCCGCAAAGACGTCGATGCGCTGCAGGCGTTCGTGAAGCAGCTCGGCGCCAAGATCGTCGATCCGGCCGGCGAATATTACGACGACTATTATGCCGTATTCTTCGTCGATCCCGACGGAATGAAGCTCGAGGGCATGAAGTGGGGTGAGAAGACGCGCGCAGCCAAACGTCGGCGCGCCGCGGCAAGGAAGAAATCGAAGCCCTGACCAAGCAACTGAGCGAGCGCAAGTGGCGCTGGCTACGCCGCCGCGGAGTGCGGCTTGATCGTCATGGCGCCGGTTGAATCTATGTAGACCCGCAATTGCTCCTCGCGCGCCGGTGCATCGCGCGCCTCGGCGAAGATGCGCAGCGTGCCGCTGCCCACCGGCAGAATGGAGAATGTCTGGTGGTCCCGTTTGTCCTGTGAGGCCGGCTCGGCGCCGTTCGCGTCCACCCCGCACAGCTCGAACACCACGCGCGCGCCCGGGTTGAGGTCGACCTCCTCAGCATCGGAGTTGGCCACTTTGAGGCGCGAGCGGATGTCGACCACCTTGCTGTCACCGGCCTTCTGATACTCGACGAGGGTGACGGCGACCCCGTGCGCGGTCTTGTACATCGAGGCGTTGATGACCTCGAGATGATAGAGGCGCACCATGCGGTTTCCCAGGGCGACGAACGTGTCGTAGCGCTGGCCGGGATCGAGGATGCGCATCGCCAGGCGCGGTCGGGCCAGGTACTCGAAGATGACCGCGTGGCGCAAAAGGCGCCAGTAGAGGTACATCCCGGCGACGAGGACGGCCGCCATGGTTCCGTCGACCACCGGCCAGTCGCGTACGCCGCGCGCCGCCATGAAATCGCGTACGTATTCGTGGAACAGGAACGGCAGCGCCAGGATGAGGAGGACGATGACCTCCCTTTTCACCCCCAAGCTCGCATGCACGATCCGGGCGCCGTTCCAAACCCACGCGAGCAGTCGCATCGCCTACCGCCACTCAAGCACCGACTGACAGCGCGTGCGGCGAGCCTCCACGAGCCCAAGCGGCGCCGCATGGCTTCAGGCGTCTGTCTTGCCTAGAGATTACACATACTCGGGCGGGGATGCGGCGCGCTTCGGCCACGCGGGCGAACTATTTGTCCTCCTCGGGGGGTGGCGGCGGCGCGGCTTCCTGCGTCGTCTCGGGCGCGGCCGGTGGCGCGTTCATGGGCTCGGGCGCTGCCGATGCGTCATAGTCGGCGGGTGCTCCGCTGCCCATTGGGTCGGCATCTGGAGCAGGTGGCGAGTAGCCCGCGGCGCCGCCCGTGCCGCCGTAGCCCTCCTTTTGCTGCTGCGCCATGGATTGCTCCGATGCCACGCTGGCTGCAATCACGGTGAGCAATACCGCCGTCGCGGTCTGCCATTTGAAACCATGCATGACCAGTCCTCCCTCCTCGAATGTCGAAGGCGGTCGAGCATACGCTCGCGCCGCGCGGCGCGACAGCTGGCATCTTCGGTGCAAGGAAGAAGTGCGATGCGGATTCAAACCAAGCGCCCCGGTGCTTTAAACACCGGGGCGAGGATTAGTTGGGCAGTGATGAGTTGGCGGCCAACGCAAGCCGAGCCGCACGCGGCCTCGGTCATTTGAGAGGCGCCGGTTCGGGCGCGTTGAAGTGATAGTTGATACCGACCTTGACGGTATCAATCTCGACGTCGTGCCAGTTATAGAAGCGGTAGCCGATCGGCGAGCTAAGGTCACCGACGTTGGTCTGATAGCCCGACTCGGTGTCAAAATCGAAGTGCAGATACTCAGCCTTGAGGCTCAGGTTCGGCGCAAAGAAGTGCTCAACGCCGCCGCCGAGCACCCAGCCCGACAGGCTGTCGGTGCCAGTCGGCACGTAGCCAGGCTTCGTGGTGGCCTGCATCGCTTCGCCATCGTAGTAGGCATAGCCGCCCTTGGCGTAGACAAGGGTTCGGTCGAAGGTGACGCCGAGACGTGCGGTGATGTCGGCATAGAGGCCGCTGTCGAGCGTCAAGGCCTGATAGTTCGGCGGGGTGGAGGATGGGATGCGACCCTCGCCATCGGGGTCCATGTAGCCGACATCGCCCTCGATGCCTATGAGCAGGCTCTTGTGCTGCCAGTTGTAGCCGACAGTCCCGCCGCCAAACACGCTGTCGAAGGAATAGTCGAATGGTCCGGGCGGAACGCCGTCAGCGGCATTGTTCCTCACTTCTACATCACCCCAGGGCGCCCCCGATGTGCGCGCCGATGTAGAGCCCCGAAAAGTCGCCGGCCAGAGCCGAGCCGGCAGACAAAAACGCAGCCAACGCAACGAGATACCAACGCATTACACGACCCCACTCAAAACACTGTACAGATACGCTATTCAGTATCCTTAGGGCGTAGGCTGATCGAGCTCTAGGGAAATCCTCCCCGCGCCTGCGGAATGGCCGAGTGGAGTGGCCGCAACGCCACAATCGCGGCGTGAGTAGAACGACTGTCTCGCGCTACCTGGAGGCGACGAAGCGGAGGCGGTCCCGCATGGTGGGAAGACCGGGTGCGGCGGCAATCAAGTCGTGACGTCGGATGGGGGGAGTGGTGGTAGCGGGACCCGGACTTGAACCGGGGACCTACGGATTATGATTCCGCCGCTCTAACCAACTGAGCTATCCCGCCACGAGCCGCGTCTATAGGGACGCGCGCACGGCACTGTCAAGAATATGGGGTGCCGTTCCGGCGTCCAAGGCCCAAGATTATTCGGCGGCGACCGGCTGGCGGGCGGCCTCGTCGCGCTTGGCAAAGCGCAGCATCGTGAACAGCCCGAGCGGGCGCAGCGCCTTGCGCTCGACGAGCTCGAGGTCGTCGCACACCTGCACACGCGAGATGTCGAACACCGAGCGCCAGCCGATCTTGTCGGCGAACGGCGCCATGCGGCGCTCCACCCAGCCGCGCACGCCCTCGCGCTGGCTGAAGTGATTGACGAGCAGAACCTCGCCGCCCGGCTTCGTCACGCGCGCCAGCTCGCGCATCACCGCTTCCGGCTCGGGCACCACGGTCATTACGTACATGGCGACGACGGTATCAAAGGAGGCGTCGGCGAACTTGAGGTCGGCCGCATCCATCTCATGCAGGCCGGTGACGTGGTTGAGTCCTTCCTCGGCGACGCGCTCGCGCGCCTTCTCGAGCATGTCGGGCGAAAGGTCGATGCCGACCACCTCGAGATGGCGCTCATAGTCGGGAAGCGAGAGCCCGGTGCCGACGCCCACCTCGAGCACGCGGCCGCGGCTCTGGTTGATCACCTCGACGGAATGGCGGCGCCCCTCGCGGGCGACGAGGCCGAAGGTGTAATCGTAGACGGGTGCCCAGCGGCGGTAGGCGTCGAGCACGGCGGTTTCATCGATGCGGCCGATGCCGACGATGCGGCCGTGGACGCGCTCGATAAGGGCCGGCTGCCGGCGGTAATCAGTCTGCGACATTGTTTTCATTGGGGACCGCTCCTTGCCGTCGCGACCCAAGCCTCTCCAATTCGCTCAACTATCCAAGGCCGTGCGGCTCTGCTCAGGCGCCTTTGCAGCCACCTGCCTGGCGATCGTGCGGGCGATGAAACCTCCGCCCAGAAGGCGGGCGTCGTGGTCGCCGTTGGCGTAGAATACGCAAGCCTGTCCCACCGCGACCCCGTCCTCGCCGTCTTCTAGCATAACCGTGGCCGTTCCGTCCGCCTCGGCAAAAAGTGTCGCCGGCTGCGGGGCTTGCGAGGAGCGGATGCGCGCGAAAATGCGTAATCCGTCGCCGGGCGCCCTCGCGAGCGGCTCATCGCCGAGCCAATTGGTGTTTCTAAGGAGAAGGACTTGCGTGCGCAAGCAGTCACGCGGTCCCACCACGACCTCGTTGCGCTCGGCATCGAGACGGACGACGTATAGCGGCTCGGGGCCAGGAATTCGCAGGCCCTTTCGCTGGCCGATCGTGTAGTTGACGATACCGTCGTGACGGCCGAGGCGACGCCCATCGACATGCACGATGTCGCCCGGCTTGAGCGCGCCGGGCTTCAGCCGCTCGATGACCCCGGTGTAGCGGCCGGTCGGCACGAAGCAGATATCCTGGCTGTCGGCCTTCTCGGCTACCGGCAGCGCGAAGGCGCGGGCGTGTGCGCGCACCTCGGCCTTGGGCATGCCGCCGAGCGGGAACCATAGATAGCGCAGCTGCTCGCGCGTCGTTGCAAACAGGAAGTAGCTCTGGTCGCGGTCGGCATCGACGGCACGCGCCAGCTGCGGGCCGCCGGGTCCCTCGCGGCGCTGGATGTAATGGCCAGTGGCCAGCACGTCGGCGCCGAGCTCCTTGGCCGTATCGAGCAGGTCGCGGAACTTGATCTGCTGATTGCAGGTGACGCACGGGATCGGCGTCTCGCCCGCGACGTAGCTTTCGGCGAAGCTGTCGATGACGGCGGCGCTGAAGCGACTCTCGTAATTGAGCACGTAATGGGGAATGCCGAGCGCATCTGCAACACGGCGCGCGTCGTGGATGTCCTGGCCGGCGCAGCAGCTTCCCTTGCGCCCGGTGGCGGCGCCATGGTCGTAGAGCTGCAGGGTGATGCCGATGACCTCGTGCCCGGCCTGGCGCATCAAGGCGGCGACGACCGAGGAATCGACACCGCCAGACATGGCGACGACCACGCGGCGGCGCCCATCGGCGGCAAGGCCGGACACGGGAGCGCTTGAGGCGCCGGGAGGCACGTTTTCAACCACGCGTGGGGCACCAGCGTTGTGACGTTTGCGGCCTCTGCCGCCTGAAATGGCGCGAAAATCCTGGCTTTTTGCAGTGCCGCGGTTGGCGAGACCTTAGGGCCGGAGCGGCTAGATATGCAAGTCGGCGGGGCCGCCGCGTGCGGGCATGGCCCCGGCAGTCGCCCGCCGCCAGTTGTTACGTAAACCTTAACGGCGCACTGGGAGAGGCAGACGGCTTAGTTTATGTTATGTTTACTCAACGACTTAGGCCAGTCTTAATCGTGTTGGGTTATCACTGATAGCTGGTCAGCGAGTGTGTAATGAGTATCATGACCGAGCAACAGATGAGAGCGCGGGTGCGCTACGTTATCGGGCCCGATGGGAGCCCGCTGACGATTGCGGATCTTCCTCCCCGGGATACCAAGCGCTGGGTGATCCGCCGCAAGGCGGAGGTGGTCGCTGCCGTGCGCGGCGGTCTGCTCAGCATCGAGGAGGCTTGCGACCGCTACAAGCTGACCGTCGACGAGTTCCTGTCCTGGCAGCGCTCGATCGACAAGCATGGGCTTCCGGGCCTGCGGGCGACGCGCGTGCAAGAGTATCGCGACTAGGCATTCGAGAAGGCGGCCGCACCCTGTTGCCCCGCTAGTCCTTTTTCGGAGGGCGCTTCTTTGTGCCGGCGGCCGCGGGCTCTGCTGTCGCTGGCACGTTCTCCGACCAGCCCCCTGCCTCCGTATCCGAGCACCCGAACGCCCCGGCCCCCCAGCGGCGGGCATCCGCCTCCATCGATTTGGCCATCGTGTCCGGCAACTTCAGGTTCTCGAAGAGCAGCGTGGTCTTCTCGCTCTCGGGCGTGATGGCGATGCGGTAGGCCTTGATGCCCTTCGGGTTGTCGGAGAGGCGGTCGCGCTCGTGGATGACGATCTCCGCCTTGCCCCCCTTGCCGGGTGGCTCGGCCTCCGCATGGTAGACGTAGCCGGCTTTCAGCGGACCGCCCGCCCCGAACCAGCACGTCATTGCGCCACGCGCGACGCGCTCATAGACCTCCGTTGGCGAACCGACGATCGGCGCCTCGGTGACCGTCCCGGTCAGTTGCGGAAGGCTGGGGAGCGACGGCGGGCTGGTGCCGGAGCAACCGCCGGCGACAAAGCCCGGTAAGGCGGCGAGGCCGATGAGCGCCGGTCGCAGCATGGTCTCCGTGCCGTGCGAGGCCAGTTCGGAAGGCAATCACCCCGGGCAGCGTGGCCGATCCACCTGCCCCCGTGCGCTTCGTTGACACGCGCGGGGCAAGAAAACAAGGCAGGACCGCCGCCTGCACTGTGCAGGGGCGGCATGTACAAAAGCGTCGCTAATTGGGCCTCAGCGCAGAACGGCGGCGGTGGTGCGCTCGGCGCGCCGGCGGCTGCGCAGCTGGTCGTGACCGGCAGAGGAATCGGCCCGGGCCACCTGCTCCAAGGCCTCGTCGCGCTCGCGCAGGGCAGCCTCCAGCTTGGCCTTGAGGCCGTCGGCCGAGGCACGCAGGTTATCGCGGCGCTGGCTCGCCGATTTGGCAAAGGTGGAATAGGCAAAATGGGCCGGATCGCGAACGCCAGTGCGGTCCTCCTCCGCCTTGATCTGGCGGTCGAGATCGCTGGCCATCCCGTCGAACTCGCGGATCATTTGCTCCAGATCGGCAACCTTGCGCGCCTTCTCGTCGGCGGCGAAGCGCTTCAATCTCAGCGCCGATTCACGTGCTTTCATCGTTCGATACCCCGGACTAATTCGAACTGTGCGGTTTGAACTAACAAAAAGCGTGCCAGCACCGCCGTAGACACCCGCCATCCTGTCCGACGACCCCGCGTGAAACGGCCGTTTCAGGGGCAGCGTGAGGGCGGCGCGCAATGTTCGCACCAAATCTGACACGTGGCCATTAAGTTGCGGTAAAGCAACGCGAAGATCAATCCCTTCGGTATTAGCCGTAATGGGGCGAAAAAAGGGCGGCCGACCTCTAGGGACGCCCCGCGAATTCTGTTACCTCTTGATTCGTAAGCGCATTGGGCTCGACCGGCGCATCCCTGGCCACGGGCGTAAGGGCTGCGCGCCGAGCCGGGTACGTTGGTTCAGCGGCATACCAAGCACATATTTATCGCGTGGCAACGTGGCTTAGCGGCTGCGAACGCCTCGGTTTGCGCGGCCATTCCGCGGATGGCTCGGAGGTGGCTGGCGCCTTAGTTGTCGTAACCGAGTTCGTTAGAGTCTTGGGTCGCGGAGCAAGACTTAATTAGGGTTTGTTAACTTTCGGCGGGTAAATTCCTAACGATGGCTTAGCTTAAAGAGATGCGGGCGCTCTCTTTCGGCTTGTGGGGCAGCGGCGCGGACTAAGAGGAACGACCATGAGAGTCCTTTTGATCGAGGACGACAGTGCAACGGCGCAAAGCATCGAGCTGATGCTGCAGTCCGAGGGTTTCAACGTTTACACGACGGACCTGGGCGAAGAAGGCGTCGACCTCGGTAAACTCTACGACTACGACATCATCCTTCTGGATCTCAATCTTCCGGACATGAGCGGCTATGAGGTCTTGAAGACCTTGCGCGTCGCCAAAGTCGGGACACCGATCCTTATCCTTTCCGGCCTCGCCGGCATCGAGGACAAGGTTCGTGGCCTCGGTTTCGGCGCCGACGACTACATGACCAAGCCGTTCCACAAGGACGAGCTCGTCGCGCGCATCCACGCAATCGTGCGGCGCTCCAAGGGGCATGCGCAGTCCGTGATCGAGACGGGCGATCTGCGCGTCAACCTCGACACCAAGACGGTGGACGTCAACGGCCAGCGCGTGCATCTGACCGGCAAGGAATACCAGATGCTCGAGCTGCTCTCCCTGCGCAAGGGCACGACGCTCACCAAGGAGATGTTCCTCAACCATCTCTACGGCGGCATGGACGAGCCGGAGCTGAAGATCATCGACGTCTTCATCTGCAAGCTGCGCAAGAAGCTGCAGGCGGCCACCGGCGGTCAGCACTACATCGAGACCGTATGGGGACGCGGCTACGTGCTGCGCGATCCGAGCGACGACAACGCCGTGACGGCCGCCTAACGGCGATCAATCGGTTGTTGCGTGGCTGCGTCTCGGGAGCCTTCGGGCTCCCGATTGCGTTTGTACGCGCTAGTTGCTGAGCAGGAGCTTGCCTTCGATCTGCAGGATGCAGGCGTCGATGTTGTGCATCACCTCATCCGTCAAGTGCAACTCCTGCTCGATGGCGGCGAGGTCGTGGAGCGGGGCTTCCTTGCGGAAGAGGGAGGCCATGCGCGACATGGTGGCGATGACGCCGCGGCGCCGGGCGCGCTCGAGGCTCGCCTGTTCTGCCCGCGCCCGCTCCTTCAGGGCCGCCCGCTGCTGACGCAGCAGCGCCCGGCGGTGCAGCCCGACCTCCTTCTTGCGGTGGCGCAGCTCCTTGATGGCGCGCTTGGCGTCGGCGGACGAGCTCACCTGCACCGAGACATCGGTCCCCTCGATGGTGGTGAAGCGCATCGGTGTCAGCTTCATTTCCCGTCCCCGTCGTTGGCTCCGACGCCTCGTATCCCCGCGCCGATTATACGCGGTGCGACGGAGCCGTCAGCATGAGGCGGCATGGCGCCTTGACCGGGCGGTAAGTGGGGCCACCATGGCGGTCGCGCAAAAAGGGGGAACGATGGAAGGACATGATTCGCTGGCGACGCTGATCGGCTTCACGGGCGTGGGGCTGCTGCTGCTCGCCTTCGTGCTCAACCTCGCTAAGCTGCTCAAAGCCGAGAGCGTCCCCTACCTGGCGCTCAATCTCATCGGCGCCGGGCTCGCTTGCGCCTCCTCGTGGATGATCGACTTCATGCCGTTCGTCATTCTGGAGGGCACTTGGGCGGTGGCGACGCTGGTGGCGCTTTTCCGCGTGCTCGCTGGGGCTAAGCAGCCGACCTCAGCATAGACGCGGTCTCGGCGTCCGGCAGCCGGTCGCGAACCGAGCGCGCGAACACGCCGAGCGAGAAGGTGCTGACGATGAGGAGGTCGCCGTACTTGGGCCGCACCCCCAGCCCGCCGCCGTAGTTGCCGAGGAAGGACAGCGCCCCGAGGCCATCGATAAACAGCCAGAACCACAGCGACTGGCGCAGGTCGAGCTTGCCTTTCTCGTCACCCCAGTAGTGCAGCGCGATCAAAACGGCACCACCGAGGATGGCGAGGGCGAACACCTTCCAGTTGGTATCCCAGCCCGCCCAGTAGACGATGCAGCCGACAAGCATGAAGGCGATGGCCGAGATGGCTACGCCGCGCTTTGGCGCGCGCCAGCCAGCGCACTCCGGCGAGGTTGATGATGACGAAGGTGAGCAGCAGCACGGTGGCGACGGCGAGGCCGTGCGGAGTAAGCGCGCGGTCGCCATCGATGGCCGTGGTCAGCCACGGCAGATAATTGGAGGCGTACTGCAGCACCGCCGTGACCTCGATGGGCGCCGTGGCGACATAGGCGATCCAGCACAGCCAGCCGGCCATGAAGCCGCTCATCGAGCCATGCGAGAAAGTAGGGGATGCGGGCTATGGCGCCGGCCAGTGGCAGCATGCCGCCGAGCTCGGCATAGACGAGCGACAGCATCAGCGCCACGCCGCCGCCGATCAGCCACGAGATAATGGCGGCGGGGCCAGCGATTTGAGCGGCATAGAGCGAGGCGAACAGCCAGCCCGAGCCGATGATGCCGGTAATGCCGGTGAACAGGAGGGCGAGGGGGCCGATCTGCCGCTGCAAGGCACCATGCTGGCTCGGAGCCTGTTTGAGCATGCACCTCCCCCAAAGTGGCCGCGTGAATGCGCTTAGCCGCTATAGGCGATTCGCCGAGACAGGAGGCGGCGTGAGGGACTAATCTCCGGGTGTGCTCGGCTGCGGCGAACCGACGACTCGCGCTGTTCCCTAGGGAACTACATTAGCCAGCCCCTCGCCCGCATGGTCGGCCCTTTGGCACAACTCAATCGAGGGAGGCACAGATGATCCGGACTATCCTCGCCATCGCCACCGCTCCTCTTGCGGCCATGACGCTATTTGCCTCCGCGGCAGAAGCCTGCATTTCATGCGAGTACGTCCCGGAGGTCGCACGCAGCTCCTCGACGTCCCACGAGTCGAAGACGTACGCGAGGTCGCGCGCCTATAAGGCGGCGGAGGAGCGGCGCGCGCGCACGAGCAAGAAGCGCTACGTCAAGACCGATGACGGCTCGTCGAAGGCAGGGAAGGCGGAAAAGACCGAGAAGGCCACCAAGAAGGTAGAGACGGCCAAGGCTGCACTGGTCGAGGCGCAGACCGAGCATTCGTCCATGGCCGGTTCCGACACCAAGAAGGTGGAGTCTGCGACGACCGCCCCGGAAACGAGCGGGCAGCAGACGGAAAACTCGACCATCTCGACGGCGGCCGTGGGCAAGAGCGAACCCGCCGACGCCAAGCAAAGCGCGAGCGAAGAGCCGCAGGTGAGCACGAACGTCGGCTGCAAGAAGTTCTTCCCGACGGTCGGCATGACCCTGTCGGTGCCCTGCGAATAGGCCGTCGATCCGAATCGGCGGTGCCACACCTGAAGCGCAAACGGGCAGAGCGCCGTGCTCTGCCCGTTTGCGTTTCTGAGGATAGGATCGGCTAGCCGCGCGGCGGACGGCGCCGCTCGCTAAACCACGCGCGGTACTCGGCCATTTTGCCGCGCTGCGCTCCCGGCGCACGCCGCTTGCAGGTCGAGGTTTCCTCGCTGTTGTCGGGCGCCCCCCACCTGAGCTCGGCGCAATCATTGATATTGTAGGCCATCTCGAGCTGCGCTGCGCGGTCGACCACGTCTTTCAGCGCCAATGTCCACTGCGAGCCATCGCTGCGCGTATAGGCAAACTTGCGCGCGGCAAGCTCCGAGCTGAGCGTGCTTTCCAATGCCGCCTTCACGTCGGCGGCGCTCTTGTCCTTGGGCATCGCATAGCGCTCGGGGCGCCGTGCGACGCGATCGGGGAACCCGCGCACCACGTCGATGGCAATCAACAGTCGCAGATCGCGCGAGGGCGTCGCGAAATCTTCCCAGGCGCCAGTCGTCTCAAAGATCGACGCCCCGTCCGGCATCGCCACCTCGCCGCCGCCGCCCACCTGGTATTTGCGGCCATTCTCGACCGACGTCACGCGCGCCTTCACCTGCTCATCGAGCGCCGTGATCGCCTCCAGCATGGCGCGCGAAGGATCGAGCGGCGCCGGCGACATCACGTCGTCCATGCGATCGTAAAATGCCTCGATCCCGAGTTCCGACTGTTCGAGAGAAAAGTCGCCATACTCGGCACTCTTTGCGATCTCCTCGTTGGAGAGTCGCCGCAGCGTGCCGCTCTTGTCCTGCACGATGGGCCGGAAGCGCTTGAAGCCTGGGCCGCCGAGCGCGGGGTCTTGCGCGAACAGGAAATTGCCGCGCCAAAAACGCTTGCGCGAGACCGTCCCGTCGGGCTGCCCGTCGACGGCGAGGAGGACGCCGGCCGCGCTATCCGTCTGCGGCAGGCGCTTGGCGATCACTAGGATGTGGCCATAAGGGTCGGCGTAGACGGCTCCCGGGCGCAGCGTCTCGTGCTTCAGCGCCACGGGGTAGTAGTCGGTGTCGTCGTCGTCGGCCGCCGTTCGCCCGGAGCCGGAATGGACGCCGTTGGCGACGGTGGTGCGCAGATAGAAGCCGAAGCCCGGCACAAGTCCTGCCGGACGCTGCGGCACTCTATATGCCGGTCGCGCCGCCGCCGGTGGCGGCCCGCCGAAGAAGCCGAACAGATCGCCACCGCCGCCGCCGGCGAAGGTTTGCGGGGGCGGGGCCGGAGGCGGCTCCTCTTTTTGAATGTTCCACCACGCCGGGCATTGCGGTGGCTTGCCGCCGCCGCCGCGCGTGCACTTCGCATAGCCGAACGGCAGGCCCATCTTGAAGGCGAAATAGGCGCGCAGGAAGTAGGGAAGGTCGGCACAGTCAGGTTGGATGACGAGCCCCTTCTGGTCCTCGGCCGCTCCCAGATGGTTGAACAGGAAGTTGCGCGACTTGTCGCGCAGCACCTCGTGCAATGCCTTCCACGACAGCGTCTCCTCTAGCGGCGCGTCGAACAGCTTCTCGATCCACGCCGAGTAGAGGTTCTCCGTCGCGCGGTTCCAGGTATCGCGCACCGGCCAGACGCTCTTGCTGCCCGAGCGGGGTGGTCCCGAAGGGCTCTTGCGAACCTCGATATCGCGCACGATGTTGCGGCACTCACCCGGGGCGCCTTCGCTGGCGAGCTTTGCTTGCCACTTGCCGATGGAGGGCGAAGCGACCTCGGCGAACCAGAAATACGGTGGGCCGCCGCGCCGATCACGCGATGCGATCGCGACCTTGCCGTCGGGCGCGATCAGCGACAGCTCGCCCTCGATCGGCTGCTCGGCGGTGAATACGACGCGCAACGGCGCGCCCTTCCACGGCGACAGCGGCGAAGCGAGGACGGCAAGCCCGGCCGCGTCCCCGCAGCCGCTCGCTGGACCTTTCGCCGGCAAATCCTCGGCCGAGACGAACGACGCGCCTGCGATCAGCAGCGAGGCTGTCGCAGCGGCAGCAGCAAAGTGGCGCTTAAGAAACAATCGAGCCCCCGGGCCTTTCTCGACCGCAGTTGAGCACTATCGCCAAAGCTCTGACTGAATCAAAGCTCCGACTCAAACATGGCAAAATTTATCGCCCAGAAATTGCATCGTCGGGCTAATCCTCCCGGCGCGGCCCGGAAGGCGTTTTTCTTCGATTCTGCAATGAGATGTCGGCGAAGCAGGCAGCCGCTAGGCTCGGTTGGCCGCGCTTCTGCCGCGCACCGAATATCCGTGTGTCTCCACAGTTCCTAAGGATGCAGATCCGCTAACCGCGCAGGATGCGGAGCACGCAGTCGGCGACGCCGTCCTGCCAGGTGGGAAGACGCATGCGGAAGGTGCGCTCGAGCTTCGAGCAGTCGAGCTGCGAGTTGGCCGGGCGCTGCGCCGGCGTCGGATAGTCGAGGCTGCGGATAGGCTCCACCTCGGCGACCGGCCCACCGAGCGCCGCCGACCGCTTGAACACCTCCTCGGCGAAGCCGCGCCAGGTCGTCGTGCCCGAATTGGCGGCGTGGTAGACGCCCCACGGCCCGTTGGCGCCCGGTTTCGACAGACGGCGCGCCAGCTCGAGAATGATGGTGACGAGGTGTGGGGCATAGGTTGGGCTGCCGCGCTGGTCGTCGACGACGCGCACGCGCGAGCGCTCGGCGGCCTGCGCCAGCATGGTCTTGACGAAGTTGCGCCCCCCGGGGCTGAACACCCAGGAGGTGCGCAAAATGACGTGCCTGGGGTTGGCGGCGCGCACGGCCTCCTCGCCCTCGAGCTTGGAGCGGCCGAAGACGGTGACGGGCGAGGTCGCGTCGTCCTCGACGTAAGGATCGTATTTGCGGCCGTCGAACACGTAGTCGGTGGATAGGTGGATGATGGGGATGCCGCGCTTTGCCGCCGCCTCGGCGAGCAGGCGCGCGCCGTCGCGGTTGAGGGCGAAGGCGCGCTCGACCTCGGTCTCCGCCTTGTCGACGGCGGTGTAGGCGGCGGAGTTGATGACGACGGTCGGGGAGATGCCGGACAGAGCGCGCTCGATCGACTTGGCTTCGCAGATGTCGAGGGCGGCGCGCCCGACGGCGCATGCGGTGACGTCGGGGCAGCCGGGCGCTGCCTCGACGAGCGCGCGCGCAACCTGGCCTTGCCAGCCGGCGATCAGCAGTCGCATGGAGCACCGGCGAATTTCTCGATCATCACACTAGTCCCGTTCGACGGCAAGGCTCGTCTCGCCGGCGCCGCGCCCGCGCCGATTGACCTGCCAGAGGAGCGATCCGTCCTCCACGCTGAGGGCGAAAACATGGCCCATGCAGGCGGCGATGACGGTGCCATCGATGAGCCGCACGGCAACCGGCTGGCCACCGCACGGCAAGCCGGCGGGGAGCTCGGCAAGCGCGCGCTCCCAAACGATACGTCCCGATGCGACTTCGAGCAGCAGCACCGACCCGGCGTGGCCGACGGCAACGCACGCGGTTGAACGCTCGGATGTCAAGCGCTCAGGCAATCTCGTCGTCCTTCTGGCTGAGGAAGATGAGCACCAGGCCGATGCAGCCGATGAAGCGGAAGGCGGCCTCTTGGCCGTTCCATGTCTGCGACTGCCACATCTGGAACCATTCGCCGCCGACGGTCATGAAGCCGAAGAACCACAGCGCAAAGCCGGTCACAAGGCCGGCGACGGCGACGTCCTTGGCGGCATTGAAGTGCAGCGCCGGGGCTTCGCGCGCCTGCCACAGGCGCCGCGCGCCGAGCACGCACAGGGCGCCGGTCATGAGCTCGGCGGCGATGATGAGCACGTAGGCCGCATGGTGCAGGGCAGGGCTGGTGATGGCGCGCCAGGTGAGGGCCGAGGACGGGAAAACCGTATCCATCGACATTACATGCTGCACGAAGGTGTAATTGGTGCCGTAGTCGATGATGTTGTCGACGCCGACGAGCAGCGAGAACAGCCCGATCAGCAGCACGAGCAGGACCTTTGCAGTGCGCACGACCATATCCGGGCCCCTCCCGATTCGGCACCGCGATTATGCTGGTCTGGCTAGCTGCCGCCAACTCCGCTACTGAAGGCGCCAGAACAAGCCCTTAACTGTGCGAGGATTAGACCCGCTACATGACCAAGAGTGAGAAGTCCTCCCCTGCCTCCAAGGGCCTCAAGGCGGCGATCGTGCCGGTGACTCCCTTTCAGCAGAACTGTACGCTGCTGTGGGATGCGGCGACGATGAAGGGCGCCGTGGTCGATCCTGGCGGCGATCTCGACCGCATCGAGGCGGCCATTGCCGAGGTCGGCATGCAGCCCGCGAAGATCCTGCTGACGCACGGTCACATCGATCATGCCGGCGGCGCTGCGGAGCTGCGCGAGCGGCTCGGCGGTATCCCTATCGAAGGCCCGCACGCCAACGAGCGGCCGCTGCTCGATGCGCTCGAGCAGCAGGGCCAGGCCTACGGTATGGAGGCGCGCGCGGTGACGCCCGACCGCTGGCTCGCCGACGGTGATACGGTGTCCGTCGCCGGCCACACGTTCGAGGTGCTGCACTGCCCGGGGCATTCGCCGGGTTCGGTGGTGCTGTTCAATCGCGCGCAGCGGTTCGCGCTGATGGGCGACGTATTATTCCAAGGCTCGATCGGGCGCACCGACCTGCCGCTCGGCAGTCACGAGTCACTGATGCACGCCATCCGCACCAAGGTGCTTCCCTTGGGCGATGACGTCGCCTTCATCTGCGGGCACGGACCGACGAGCACCATCGGCCAGGAGCGGCGCACCAATCCATTCATCATCGGCGACGCGGCTTAACTCGCGGATTGCAGGTCGAGCGCGATTGAGCGCTCAGAAGTTGCGCTCCCAACGCAGGCAGCCGAAGACTCCGCATTCGGCGCTGAGAGTGCCGACTCCTATCGGGCTGGCGTCGTCGACGTTGGCCCACACGTCGACGGTGTTGACGCGCAGCGTCTCCGCGCAGCTCGTGCGGCAGTAGACCCAGGTGCCGCGCGGCAGGCGTACCTGATAGCCGACGTCGGTAGCGCGGTACGGGGCACGGATCGAGCCGTTGCCATCGTGGCTGTGGGCGGTGACGTAACCGAGAATTTTGCTCACCGCGCGCGGGCCGGCGAGGGCGTGGCCGCTCAGGGTCGCCAACGCGATGCCGGCAACGACGAGGGGGGCGGCGAAGGTGGGGCGCTTCATCATGATCTCCGGCCTAATGCGCTGTCGAAGCGCCGATTCTCGGGTCGCAAAGTAGCATGATTGCGGCGCACACCCGCCTAAGGCCGTCACTCGGCCAAAGGCTGTGGCACATGCGCACCGCTCAACGCGCAGCCGATCAGCTGTTGCGCGCGAAATTGATGCTGACGCCCTTGAGGGCGGAGCCCTGCGTCGACAGCGAGACCGACTGGGTTTCGCCGCCGATCGACACCGACAGCAGGCCCTTCAGCGCGCCGCCGCCGATGTTGAGTTTCATCTTCTGGTCGTCGGCGCTGCCGGTGATGGTGCCGGTCTGATTGTAGTTGCGCTCCTCCCACGTGCCGGTGACGCGGCCGTTCGAGTACTTCAACACCGAGCGCAGCTCGACCTTGGTCGACGGGTTGGCGCAGATGATGTTGAGCTTCAGCTCCGAGCCGCCCGATCCCGAGTAGTAGCCCTTGCAGGAGAGCTTCTCGCTCTTGCCACCTTCGAGCCGTGCCGTGCCTTTGCCGCTCCACGTGCCGACCAGCGCCGAGAACGGGCTGCCCGCTACCGCTGGTACCCCGATCATCAATACGGCCACGGCACTTGAGGCCAGAACCTTGGCGCTCCCCCTCAACCAGCTCACCACACACCTCCAAAAGCTCTGACCTACCAACCAGGACCCCCGATAAGCCGCCGGAAAATCGGCTGACTGGACATGCGGGTGCCGCCGAATTCAAGGTATCGGCATGTCTCAAAATAGCACAGCTATCGTTAAATAAGTGTCTCGCCTATGCATCGGCAACCCTGGCAGGGCGGTTCGGCGCACAACATTGTCGACCAGCCCAGGTTTACCGGTCGATTGTGGCGGGCACGTTGCAGCGGTTGCGTGCCGGGGATCGGTAGCTATATTGCGCGGCCTGCGCCGGAGGGGTGGCCGAGTGGTTGAAGGCGCACGCCTGGAACGCGTGTAGGCGGGCAACCGTCTCGTGGGTTCGAATCCCACCCCCTCCGCCAGTGCGCCCTCCGAGCCCGATTCCTTCCGCGTTCCAGCGGACTTAGCCGTTCTTTCCGAGAGCGGCGCGGCGTCCGCGCGCCGCCTCGCCGTGCAATTTTTGCAGTGCGGAAATGCGGCAACCATCTTGCGCCGGCGGCGTTGCAGCCTTCATCCCCGTTAAGGAGTGCCGCTATGCTCAAGCCATCCCTCGCCCTCACCTCGCTGGCCTTCCTCGTCGCCGCTCCGGCCACGGGCGCCGCCGCCGATCTCTATGGAGGTTATGAAGTCCAGGGGACCGTCGTCGATGAGGACGGCCCGGTGGTGGTCGAGCGCGAGCGCGTCATCGAGCGCCGCTACTACGCCGCCGCCCCCAACTACGACGAGGATGAGCCGATCATTGAGGCGTATGAGCGCCGCTATAGCCCACCCCACCATCCCGATCAGCATTACTGGCGCGTCGGCGACTAGTGTCCTGACGCTGCTGTCGAGGGAGGCTGCATGCGATCAGCCTCTCCCCGCCTCCGTGCACTCGATGCACTTGGGTGTGCGGAAATTCACACGCTGCTCCTGATGCACACGGGCGGTCAAAATGATAGTGGGCACCTGCGGTCCCTATCATTTGGTGAGGCATGCGCGTTCTCATCACCGGCGCTGACGGCTTTCTCGGTCGCCATCTCGTCCCCGTCCTGTCCGGCCACGCGGTGATCTGCGCGTCGCGCCGGCCGATGCACGGCGTCGAGTGGCGGAAGATGGACGATCTGCGCGGCGCCGTTGATTGGGATGGCCTGCTACACGACGTCGATGCCGTCGTACACCTGGCCAACATTGCGCACCAGCAGGCGAGCGATGATGACTTCGAGCGCGTGAACCACAAGGCAACGGCTTCGCTGTGCGCGGCGGCCAAGCGCTGCGGGGTGAGACACCTCGTCTACGTCTCCTCCATCTACGCCCAGGCCGGCCACTCCTCCCCGCGCATGTTGACCGAGGCCGATCAGCCTGCCCCCATCAATGCCTACGGCCGCTCGAAGCTGGCCGCCGAGCGCGCCGTGGCGCAGAGCGGCGTGCCGTTCACGATCTTGAGGCCCGTCCTCGTGCTCGGCGCCGGCGCCAGGGGCAACGCGGGAACGCTCGCAGCGCTGGCTCGCCTGCCAATCCCGCTGCCGCTCGGCTCGATTATCGCACGACGCTCCTTTCTCGAGGCGCCAGACTTCGCGACGGCCGTCGCGACAGTGCTGTCTGACGCGCGCGCCATTGGTGAAACCTACATCGTTGCCGATCGCGAGCCGCGCACCATCGGCGAGGTCGTCGCCGATATGCGCGCGGCAATGGGGCGTCGCGCGAATATTTTTTCCCTGCCCGGGAACAGCCTCGAGCTGGGCCTGAAGATGATCGGTGCTCGGGGCATCTGGGAGAAGATCGGCTCGCCGTGTATCGCCAGCCCGCAGAAGCTCCTGGCGTTGGGCTGGTCGCCGTCGCGCTAGCGTCGGCCCGCGCAGAATAAATCGCGAGGCCCATGGGGCCCCGCGAATGCACGTGCGCCGGAGGCCAGCCTGAAATCAGAAGCCGAGATAGATGCCGAAGCCCGGGCGGTGGCGATAGTAATAGGGATAGCCCCAGCCGCCGTAGTAGTACGGCCGGTAGTAGTAGGGCCGATAGTAGTAGGGCTCGTAGTAGCCGTAGTCGTAGTAGCGGTAGGGACGATAGTGCCTGTGGCCCCGGCGATAGTGACGGCGCCGATGGCGCACTTCCTCGGTGATGCCGGCGGCCTTTGCTGTCGTGATGTCGGCGCGCGATGCTGCTGGGAGGGCCGACGCGCTCGGCAACGTGACGTAGAAGAGACCGGCAAGAGCTGAAGCAACGAAGGCGGTCGTTCTGAGACGCATCGCGTTCACTCCTATAGTTCTCTGCACCTTCTAGTAGCCGACAGCGCAACTCAGCGTGCTGTCGCCAAGGTTTCGATGCACGCGCGAAGGGCGAAGGAGTATGCGCCGAAGACGGCGAATTCTGACATCGTGTGCGCGGCGCAGAAATTCAAGGGACGTTGGAGCAACGCTCCTATGGCGTTGCAGCGGGGGCAGCTGCGTTCCCGCGCTGCGCCTTGCGGCGGTCGCGCCACTCTTCCAGACGCTGCATGACGACGAACACCGACGGCACGAAGACGACGGTGAGCAGCGTCGATCCGAGCATGCCGGTGAAGACGGCGATGCCAATCGACTTCTGCGCATTGGCGCCGGCACCGGAAGCCAGCACCAGCGGCACGACGCCGAGAATGAAGGCGAACGACGTCATCAGGATGGGACGGAAGCGTGAGCGCGCCGCCTCGACTGCCGCTTCGAGGATGTCCTTGCCTTCGCGGATGCGCAACTCGCGCGCGAACTCGACGATGAGGATGGCGTTCTTGCTCGAAAGCGCGATGAGCAGGATGAGGCCGATCTGCGTGTAGAGGTTGTTGCCGACGCGGAGTGCGAGCAGAGCCGCGGCGGTGCCGAGCAGGGCGAGCGGTACGGAGATGATGACCGTCGCCGGAGCGATCCAGCTTTCGTACTGGCCGGCGAGCACCAGGTACACCAGCAACAGGCTGAGGCCGTAGATGAGGTAGATTTGGTTGCCGACCTCCTTCTCCTGATACGACATCGCCGTCCACTCGTAGCCGGTGCCGCGCGGCAGCGTGTCGTTGGCGATCTGCTCCAGGAGGTTGATGCCTTGCCCCGAGGAGAAGCCCTGCGCCGTCGCGGTGATGACGGTCGCGGCAGGGTAGAGGTTGTAGAGGCTGATCACCGACGGGCCGGCGACGGTGCTGATGGAAGCCAGCGTGCCGAGCGGCACCATGTTGCCGTCATTGTTGCGCACCTGCAGGTACTGCAGGCTCTCGGGGTTGATGCGCGCGGCGGCGTCGGCCTGCACGTAGATCTGGAACACGCGGCCGAACTTGTTGAACTGGCCGACATAGCTCGAGCCGATATAGGAAGAAAGCGCATCGAGGGCGTTGCCGAGCGGCACGCCGAGCGTCTCGGCCTTGATGCGGTCGATATCGACGTTGATCTGCGGCGCATCGGCGAGGAACACGTTGGTCGCCGACTGGATCATCGATTGGTCGCCGGCGCGATCGGCAACGGCCTGCGCCAGGCGCTGCAGCTTGGCGTAGTCGAACGAGCCGTCGCGGATCTCCACCTTCATGGTGGCGCCGGCGACGTTGCCGATGCCCTGGATGGCCGGGGGCGGGATGACCAGCGCGGTACCATCGTTGATGTCTTTGACGCGCGCCGAAAGTCCCAGGTAGAGCCCCAGCAGATCTTCGCCTTCCCCGCGCTCCTCCCAGTCCTTGAGGATGACGTAGGCGACGCCGGCGTTCGACAGGCTGGCGCTGTCGTTGAGGGCGGCGATTCCGGCGATGGCGACGACCTTCTCGACGCCCGGTTGCGCTTTGACTCGGGTGGTGATGTCGTCGAGGGCGCGCGTTGTGCGCTCCAGCGCAGCGCCCTCGGGGAGTTGGACGACGACGAGGAAGTAACCCTGGTCCTCGATGGGCAGGAAACCCGTCGGCACGCGGGAGAGGCCCCAGACGGCGAGGCCAACGAGGGCGGCGACGATGAGCGCCATGATCCCGCTGCGCCCGACCATGCGGGCGATGAGGCCGGCGTAGGCGCGCTCGAGCGCATTGTAGACATAGTTGAAGCCGCGAGAGAGGACGTTGCGCTTCTCGGGCGGCGTGGCGTGGCGCAGCCACAGCGCGCACTGCGTCGGCTTCAGCGTCATGGCGTTGATGGCCGAGATGAGTGCCGTGGCGGCGATGACGAGGGCGAACTGGCGGTACATCTGGCCGGAGAGGCCGGGCAGGAACGCCGCCGGAATGAACACCGCCATGAGCACCAGCGTGATGCCGAGGATGGGGCCCAAGAGCTCGTCCATGGCTTTTACCGCGGCATCGTGCGGCGTCATGCCGTGCTCGATGTGCTTGGCGGCGCCTTCGACGACGATGATCGCGTCGTCAACGACGATGCCGATGGCGAGGATGATGGCGAACAACGTCGACAGGTTCACCGTGAAGCCGAGCGCCGCCATGGCCGCGAAGGCGCCGATGATGGTGACCGGAACCGTAGTCGCCGGAACGAGCGTCGCGCGCCAGTCCTGCAGGAAGACGAGGATGACGACGAGGACAAGCATCGCCGCTTCGATCAGTGTCTTGTACACCTCGTGCACGGCCGAGTTGACGAACTTCGTCGTATCGAAGGGAATGGTCCACGTCATTCCTTCGGGGAAGGACTTGGCGAGCTCCTGCATGCGCCCTTCGACGAGCTTGGCAACCTCCAGCGCGTTGGCATTGGGAAGCTGGTAGATGGCCATGCCGGCAGCGGGCTGCTGATCGAGCTTGAAGGTCTGGCTGTACTGCTGCGCGCCGAGCTCGACCGTCGCTACGTCCTTGAGGCGCGTGATGCGCCCTCCCTGATCGGTCTTGACGATGATGTTCTCGAACTCCGAGACATCGTCGAGCTTGCCGTGCACGTTGATCGAATACTGGAACGCCTGCCCCTGCGGGACGGGCGGCAAGCCGACCTGCCCGGCACTGGTCGAGCGACTTTGCAGGTTGACGGCGTTGATCACGTCCTGCGGAACGAGCCCGCGCGCCTGCAGCTTCTGCGGGTCGAGCCAGATGCGAATGGCGTACTGGCCGGCGCCGAACACGGCCACGTTGCCGACGCCGTCGAGGCGGGCGATCTCATCGAGCAGGTTGATGGTCGCGTAGTTCGAGAGGAACAGGCTGTCGTAGCGGCCGTCCGGCGAGGAAAGCGCCACGATCTCGAGGATCGAGGTGGAGCGCTTGTTGGTCTGCACGCCCTGCTTCTGCACGCTGTCGGGCAACGAGGCGAGCGCGCTCGATACGCGGTTCTGAACGAGGATCTGCGCCTTGTCGCCGTCGGTGCCGATCTTGAAGGAGACGGTGAGCGTGTACTGGCCGTCGCTGGTCGACAGCGACGACATGTAGATCATGCCCTCGACGCCGTTGACCCGCTGCTCGATGGGCAGAGCCACCTCGCGCGCGACGGTAGAGGCGCTGGCGCCGGGATAGCGCGCCGTCACCTGCACGGTGGGCGGCACAACGTCGGGGTATTGGGCAACCGGGAGATTGTAGAGTGCCACGATGCCGAGAATGACGATCAGCAGCGCGATGACGTTGGCGAGGACCGGCCGCTCGATGAAGAACTTGGCGATCATTGGCCGCCAGTCCCGGTTCCTGGACCGGCCGCGGCGGCGGCACTCGTCGTTACCGGCACGACGGTGTTGCCGGGCAAGGCCCGCATCAGGCCGCCGACGATGACGCGCTCGCCCGGCTCGAGACCGCTGTCGATGATGCGCATGCCGCCGTCGATAAGCTCACCGGTCTGCACCTGGCGCTGCTCGACGATATTCTTGTCGTTGACGATGAGCAGATAGCGGCCCTGCTGGTTGTTGCCGAGGGCTATGTCGGGCACGAGCAGGGACTCGACATCCTGTTGCTTGGGAATGCGCACGCGCACGAATAGCCCCGGCTGCAGCGCGGCCTCCTTGTTGTCGAGCACGGCGCGGCCGGCGAGCGTGCCGGTCGAGGAGTCGATTTCCGGCGCCACGTAGTCGAGCGTGCCCGAATGCGGGTAGCCGTGCTCGGTCTGTAGGCCGATGTCGACCTTGATGGGCCCCAGGTCCTTGAGCGTCACCCCTGCAATGCGCATCCTCTCCTTGATGGAGAGCACTTGCTGCTCATCGACGTTGAACTTCACGTAGATCGGGTCGAGCTGCACGATGGTGGCGAGCTTGGTCGGGCCGTCGGCGCCGACCATGGCGCCGGGGTCGACGAGGCGCGCCGAGACGCTGCCGTCGAAGGGGGCCACGATGGTGGTGTACTCGAGATTGCGCTTGGCCTGCTCGACCTGCCCCTTGGCCTGCGCGAGAGCGGCCTGGGTGGAATCGCGCTTGGCGCGCGAGTCGTCGACCTGGGCTACGGACACCGCCGATGTCTTCACCAGATCCTGCTTGCGCTTCAAGTCGGCGTCGGCCTGCAGCAGCAAGGCCTCCTGCTGTTGCTGGGTCGCCTCCGCGATCTGCAGCGCGATCTCGTAATCCTGTTTGTCGATCTGGAAGAGGAGGTCCCCTTTCTGGACGGCCGCGCCATCCTTGTATCCGACCTTCTCCAAGAAGCCTTGCACGCGGGCGACGAGGTCGACGCGGTTGAACGGCGCCGTGGTGCCCGTCACCTCCATGTATAGGGTGACCTTGCGCTGCTCCGGCTTGGCCACGGTGACCTCGGCGGGCGGCGGCGGCTGATAGGTATTGCGGTCGCCGCATGCCGCCAGCAGGAGCGCGATGGTGGCAACCCCCAACCCCAAGCACATTCTTGCTGCAAGCTTCGGCATCGCTTCTAACCTGGAATGTCAGGACGTCGATCGGCGAGGGAACCCCGCAGGGGACATTATGACATCCCCGCTTAACAATTGCTCGATCTCGTGCGTTGCCCGCAGTGCGTTGCCGAACAGGCTGTTGCGGGGCCGCCTGGGGGCGTGTTATGCGCAGCGGCTCGCGACCATCCGAGGTCTGATTTTACACGAGGCGGCGCCTGGGGGGCAATTGCCCGGGCTTGCGCTTGCAGGTAGCTTCGCTACCGCACTCTTATATTTGCGTTCCAAGGGCGGGGGATGTTTTCGAGCCAACTCGACAAGGTGCGGCATCCGCTAGCGAGCCGCAGCCGCGGCATCGTGCTCGGCTCTATCATGATGATCGCCGCCGCCGCCGCGCTCGTCAGTGCCCGCACGGTCGCCTTTACGTTCTGGATCGCCGTCGCGGGGTTTCTCATCGCGGCTGCGTGCCGCCGCGATATCGATGTCAAGCAGTTGCAACCCGGCCCCGTGGCGTTATCGCTCGGCGCGTTCCTTCTTTACGCGCTGCTGAGCGCCACCTGGGCCGCGCTGCCCGCCGTTCCCCTAGAAAAGGCCAGCGTGGCATTGCTCGCAGCCGCCGGCACGTTGCTCCTCGTTACCCTGATTCAGATGGAGACGCGGCCGAACCTCGTGCATATGGGCGAGGGCATCTACATCGGTTTGCTCGTCGGCGTGCTCTATCTCTTCGTCGAGCTGGTCAGCGATCAAGCCATCAAGCTCTGGTTGTACCGCGCGCTCGAGCTGCGGCCGGGTGATCTGACGCCACCGGAATACTTCAGGTGGGATGGCCCCTATCTGTTTGCCATCTCCCGAGAGGACCTGACCCGCAATATGACCGACGCCGCGCTTTTCCTATGGCCGACGGTGATGGCCATCAAAGGCGTGTGGCGAAGGTCCTGGCATCGCATCGGCGCTGCTGCCCTCGTTACCCTCACGGTCATAGTCGTGATGGCCTCTTACCACGCCTCTTCCAAGCTGGCGCTGGTTGCCGGATTGGCTGCCTTCGCGCTGGCCCGGCTTTCCCTTCGCTGGGCCGGGCGCATCATAGCGTTTGCTTGGGTGACCGCATGCCTTGCGGTCATACCCTTGGTGCTGCTGGCCTATAATCTGGATCTGCACCATTCGACCTGGCTGGAGCCCTCGGCACGCCATCGCGTCATCATCTGGAATTTCACCGCCGAAAAGACGCTGGAAGCACCATGGCTCGGGATCGGCGCGAACATGACCTACGTGCTCGGGCCAGAGCTCGAAGATCAGTCGCCGGACCCCTCCGCGGAAGCGCTGAAGCGGACGCTGTCGATCCATTCGCACAGCATCTATCTGCAGACGTGGTTCGAACTGGGCCTGTTCGGTGCCGTCCTGCTCACCCTCGTCGGGCTGTCGATTCTCGGCGCCATCCGTTCGCTCACTCCGCGGCTGCAGGCCTACGCCTACGCGGCTTTTGCCTCCGCTGCGGCGATGGCGGCATCGAGCTACGGCATGTGGCAGGCGTGGTTCATGGCCTCGTTCGGACTATGCGCCGCACTGTTCGCGCTCGGAGCGCAATGCATGTCGACCGCCAAATGCGCTGGCGAGGTATCCCCTCAGAGCCGCGGGTAGTCGATATACCCGTGCGCATCCCCGGCGTAGAACGTGTTTGGATCGGGCGACGCCAGCGGCGCCCCTGAACGCAGCCTCTCGACCAAATCGGGATTGGAGATGAACGGTCGGCCGAAGCAGATGAGGTCGGCGCTGTTCTGCGCCCGCGCTTCGATGGCGAGCTCGAGCGTATAGTTGTTGTTGGCCATGCAGAGGCCGTTGAAGGCGCGGCGCAGCTTCTGCAAATCGAAGGCGCCGGGCGGATGGCGCTCGCCACCCGTGTCGCCTTCGATGACGTGGATGTAGGCGAGCTTGAACGGATTGAGCTGCTCTATCAGCGACAGGTAGACCGGCTCGGGATTGGAATCTCCGATGTCGGCGAATTTGGTCAGCGGCGAAAGGCGGATGCCGACGCGATCGCCGCCCCACACCTTGGTCACCGCCGCGACGACCTCGACGACGATGCGCGTGCGGTTCTCGATCGAGCCGCCGTAGCGGTCGGTGCGCTTGTTGGTCTTGTCGGATAGGAACTGCTGCAAGAGGTAGCCGTTGGCGGCATGGATCTCGACGCCGTCGAAGCCGGCCTCCATCGCGTTCTTGGCTCCCCGCGCGTAGTCGGCGACGATGCCGGAGATCTCCGCCATCTCCAGCGCGCGCGGCGTGACCATCGGCTTGAAGCCCTCGTAGGTGTAGGCCTGCTGGTGCTCGGCGCGCACGGCACTGGGGGCTACGGGCAGCGCGCCGCCCGGCTGCAGGTCGGGGTGCGAGACGCGCCCGACGTGCCAGAGCTGCAGGAAAATGCGGCCGCCCTTGGCATGCACCGCCGACGTCGTCAGCTTCCAGCCTTCGACCTGTTCCTTCGACCAGATGCCGGGGGTGCGGATGTAGCCCTTGCCCTGCGGAGAGATGTTGGTCGCCTCGGAGATGATAAGGCCGGCGGAGGCGCGCTGGGCATAGTAGGTGGCCTGCAGCTCGCCGGGGACGCCTGCATCGTCTGCGCGCGAGCGTGTCAGCGGCGCCATGACGATGCGGTTGGCAAGCTCGTAGGGGCCGAGGCGGACGGGATCGAACAGGTCGGTGTCAGTGGCGACTGCGACGGCGCTCGGTTGGGACATGGGGGTCCTCCTTTAGATGGCCGTCGAACTATCTAGGTCGCGTGTTCCTGAGAACAAGCCGCCGTGTCACATTGGCCGCAGGGGGCTCAAAAAACAAAGAGGCCGCCCTCAGGGCGGCCTCCGTGAGACTTCGGCGGCGAGAGCAGCGGTTGTTGCGCTGCGCCGCTGATGCTTCAGGCGTAGACCGGAGGCATATCCGGCGTGAACCCGAGCGACCGCGACATCGCCGTCCTCAAGATCCCACTCGACATCGGATCACCTCCTTTCAGCTGTTGAACGATGGTCTTAGGCTGTCATGCTTCGCCGCCGTTGGAAAGTTACGATTTTGACAGGCGCAGCCGAGCACGGGGTCTCGTCGCATGATCAACTCGATCGATAGTGTGATCAGCAGCATCGATAGAGTGTCGACGCCAGCGCAGCTTGCTACAGCCCCATATCCTTGTGAGCCGCCTTCATGTGGGTGATGCACCCGTCGGTGTCGCCGGCCTTCATGGCCGCCTTCGAAGCATCGAGATGCGTTTGCGCCGACTTCTGTTTGTCCGCATCCGTCATCTCCGCGATCTTGGCGTCCATCTGCGCCATGTGATCGTCGGTGCACCAGCTCTTGTCGGCCTGGGCAGCGATGGGGCCTAGCGTCATGGCAACGGCGACGGCCGCCGCAAACATCGATTGTTTGAGCATGGTTTCCTCCTGGCTTTCGGTGAAGCACCAGCGACCTTTTGAATCTCGGACATGCCGGTAGCCGACGTGCGAAACGCCGCCATGATAGCATTCGTTCCATGCCGTAAGTAGCCCACTCCCTAGCGGGCAGTCGATTGCGCTTTGCCGAGCCGCGTGCGCAGCTCGCGCGCGGCGAAGTCGAGGAACAGACGCACCTGCGGCCGTGGCAGCCGGACGGCGCGATGCACGAGGTGAACGGGAATTGTCGTGTCGTCGAAGGGTTCGAGCACGGTGCGCAGGCGCTTACGTGCCAAGGCAGCCTCGGCCTGATACGACAGCACCCGCGTCACCCCTAAGCCGGCAATCGCCGCATCGATGGCAGCCTCGGCCGTCGTAACCGACAGTCGCGGCTTCACGCGCACGGCGCGCCGGCCGTGCGCGGCGCTCTTGAACAGCCAAGTTCCTCCAGGGGGCAACGGCGTGAAGGCGATACAGTCGTGAGCGGCGAGCGCGGCAGGTGCCTTGGGCTCGCCGCGGTTGCGGATGTAGGCGGGCGCGGCACAGGTCACCATCCGCAGGCTGCCGAGCTTCGTGGCGACGAGTGTCGAATCCGGCAGTGCACCGATCCGCAACGCGACGTCGATCCCCTCTTCGGCGAGATCGACCACCCGATCGGCCAGGTGCAGTTTCGCATCCAGTCGCGGATGGAGTGCCAAGAAGCGAACGAGGATCGGCAGCAGGTACAGTCGCCCGAACAGGACCGGCGCCGTGATGACGATCTCGCCGCTGAGATCATCGTCGCGCCCGGCGATGAGGCTCTCGGCGGCATCCAGCTCCTCCAGGACGCGGCGACAGGTCTCAACGTAGCTGCGCCCGGCGTCCGTCAGCGACAGGTTGCGCGTCGTGCGGGTGACGAGAGTCGTCCCGATGTCGGTTTCGAGCGCGGCCAGCTGGCGGCTGACCGTCGTGAGCGGTTGGCCGAGTTGGCGCGCGGCACCCGAGAGACTTCCCGACTGCGCAATGGCGATGAAGACGCGCATGGCGCGCAGGCGGTCCAATCATAGTCTCCCACAAAATGGTAGGATGATTTTCGATTTTACCGTCTGTTGCAGGCGTGTCCAGGCTGCTTCAATGCCCCGGCTTGCCTTGGCAGGTGAATTGAGGAGGTACCCGCCCATGCCCAAACTCTACGATCTCGAGCTGTCGGGAAATTGCTTCAAGGTGCGCCTGATGTGCGCCCTTCTGGGCGTGCCGCTGGAGGTCGTCCCGGTCGACTTCCTCGGCGGCGAGCACAAGAAGAGCCCGTTGATCGACATGAATCCGTTCGGGGAGGTGCCGGTCTTCGTCGATGGGAGCGTGGTGCTGCGCGACAGCCAGGCCATTCTCGTCTACCTCGCCCGCAAGTGGGGTGGTGACGCATGGCTCCCGACCGCACCCGCCGAGATGGCCGAGGTTATGAAATGGCTCATGGTGGCCGAGAATGAGATCGCGCGCGGGCCGGCCGATGCGCGCTTGCACGACAAGTTCGGCTATACGCTGGATGTCGCGCTGGCGCGCGAGCGCGCGGCGCGCATCCTGGCGCTCATGGACGCGCATCTGGCGCGCAAGCAATGGCTGGCGCTTGGGCGCCCCACGATCGCGGACGTAGCCTGCATGCCGTACGTGGCGCTGGGCCACGAAGGCGGCGTTCCCCTCGCTCCCTATGCTGCGGTGAGGGGCTGGGTCGAGCGCGTGAAATCGCTGCCTGGATTCATCTCCATGCCGGCCCTCTGAAGCCGTGAGCGGTCCGATGCGCCCCGCGTCCGACGTCGCATTCAGCGCAAGCGTGAAATCCGAGCAGGAGAAGCGCGGATCGCGCAGCCACTATGCCCGCATGGAGGAGCGCGGCGGCTGGCCCGACCGCATCATGCCCGACCTCGAGCAGCTTATCGGCAGTGTGCGCTCGTTCTATCTCGGCACCGCGAGCGCCGCCGGGCAGCCGTACATCCAGCACCGCGGCGGTCCCCCGGGATTCCTGCGCGTTCTCGATGCAACGACGCTCGGCTTTGCGGACTATCGCGGCAATCGGCAATACATCACGCTTGGCAATCTGGCCGAGAACCCCCGCGCCTTCATCTTTCTCATGGACTATGCACAGCGCCTGCGCATCAAGCTGTGGGGCAGCGCACGCGTCGTCGAAGGCGATGCGGCGCTGCTGTCGCGGCTGAGTGAGGTTGCGGGGGGCGCGCCCGAGCGGTGCATCCTCTTTCACGTCGATGCCTGGGACCGCAATTGCCCGCAGCACATCCCCCACCTCTTGCCCGCGGAGGATGTGGAGAGGACCATCGGCGCTCTCGAGGCGAAGGTTGTGGAGCTGGAAGCGCGGCTGCGGGGCGAAGCGCACGCCGGCAGCGGCCCGTGATGCAAGCCGCCAACGTGACGGTCAGCGTCTGATACGGCTGATCTTCGAGCCCTCGAGCGTCAGATTGTACATGAGGCCTTTGGGGTCGAGAATGAAGCCGACCACCGGGCTCGTGATCTTGTTGGTGTCGATCGACCCGCCGATGCCGACCGTAACGATGGCGACCGAGGCGTCGGCACCCACCTTCCACCCTGCCGTGGCGCGGAACTGATCGAGCGCCTCCGGGGTCATGAACATGATGATGACGGAGCGCTCCTGCACGCCGAGCTGGAAGCCGACCGAGGCCGAGAGCGTGTTGTAGTAATCGACCGTGCGTCCGCGGATGCGCAAGGCGCCCTCGCCATACTCGCCGCCGAAGCCGAACCCCGCCTTCACCACCGACGGGAAGACGAGGATGCCGACCGATTTGTGGGCGAGCTCGCGCGCCCCGCGGATGGAGTAGAAGAAGCGGTCGAGCGTCTCGTCGACGCCGACGTCGATCTCGTACGCCGAGGCGGCGCGGCTCCCCTGCGGCGCGACGACGACGAGGCTCAGGGCGCACAGGGCCGCCCATAGCAGGCTACGCGACATTTTTGATTCCCCTCGGTTTCTTCCCGCCGCTGTGTGCACCGGCTTTTTGGCCAAATTAGCGATCGAGGGCATAGCCGCGTGCAGCGCCGGCGCCGCGCTCGCGCATCTGCTGGGTGGCACAAGCGGCGTGCAACCGGCAGTGGCGCCGGTCCGCGGCGCCGGTTTCTGCTATGCTGGACCAAATGAGGCTTACGGGGGCTGCCGCCAACGGGGTGAGCACTTGGGAATGTCCATCGAGACGTTCACGCTGGTGCACGTGGCGATCAGCCTCGTCGGTATCGCCACCGGGCTCGTCGCGCTCGGCGTGCCGGCGTAAGTTTGCGGGTGTATGCGTAGGAGCATCGTCATGTGCCGCAACATCAAGACGCTCTACAACTTCTCCCCGCCGGCGAGCGAGGACGAGATCCGCGCCTCGGCGCTGCAGTTCGTGCGCAAGATTTCCGGCATGAATAGCCCCTCGCAGGCCAATGCGGCGGCGTTCAGCCGCGCCGTCGATGAAGTGGCGAAGGTGGCGGAGGAGCTGCTCTCTTCGCTCGTCACCATGGCCCCGCCGCGCGACCGCGCGAGCGAGGCGGCCAAGGCGCGTGCCCGCTCGGCGATGCGCTTCGGCGTGCGTTGAACGCTCGAGCCTCGCGCCGCTACTGACCCTTCAGGGTGAGACGCACGTAGCCCTCGCGGTGCGCCGGCATGTACTTGCGCGCCGCGGCCAGCATCTCCTCGTGCGTCACCGTCTCCACGGCGAGGTCGTCGATCGAGGAGCCGTCGAGCGTGCGGTCGACCATGCGGTCGAGCAGCGCCTGGTTGTCGCCCGCCTCTTTGCAGCGCTTCAGCGCGATGCGGTCGCGCAGGCGCCCGAGCTCCTTGGGGTCGATGCGCGCCTTCATCCTGTCGATGACCTCGAACACCTTCTTCTCCACCTGCTGCGGGTCCTTGCTGCTCGAGATGGCGATGCGGAACACGCCGCTGCAGGCGTCCGGCTCGTAGACGACGTCGGGCGTGTAGGTGTCGCCGTCCTTCTCGCGCAGCTCGTCGAACAGTGCCGTGGAGAGGTAGGCGCCGAGCGCTAAGAGGATGCGCGCGTCGGGGCCGTTGAAGCACACGCCCGTGTTCCAGGCGATGCGCAAATCGCTCATCGGGCGCTGCAGCTCGAAGGATGGCTCGGTGAGGGCCTTGTAGGTCCGGGTGACGCCAACGCGCGGGATGTCGAGGCGGGGGCCTTGCGCGAATGCGTATTTGCCGAAGTGCTGCGCGACGAGGTCTTGCAGCGCGCGCGGCTCGATGCCGCCGACGAGAAAGAAGTCCATGTTGGCGGGAAGCCGCGCCCGCGCCGCGAACGCGCCCAGCTCGGCGGCGAGCTCGGGCGTAGGCGTCTTGGCCTTGGCGATCTCCTGCTCCAGCGTCTCCTTGACGTAGGGGTGGGACTTGCCGAACAGCTCGCGGTCGAACCTCTGCTGCGCCTTGACGGTGGGGCTGTACTTGTCGAGATACAGCTCCTCCTGCACGACGCACTGCTGCGCGGCGACGGTGGCGTGATCGAACTTCTGGTCGAGCGCGATGGCGGCGAGCAGGCCCGTCACCTGCGGCAGGTACTGGGGCAGGAACGAGGCGTGCCAGCGCAGCGCGCCGGCTTCCGTCGTCGCGTTGCCGTCCTGCACGTAGTCCTTGAACATGGCCGCGACCTGCGCCGCGGTCATGCCGCCGGCGGCGCCCGCGCACGAGGTGTGCTCGCAGATGTGCGCCAGCCCGTCGTGGGTGATCTCCTTGCTGCGCAGGACCAGGCTCGCCGTCACGTAGCCGGAGCCGTTGGCGATGAAGTGGGTGCGCAGGCCGTTAGGGAGCGTGAAGCTCTGCTGGCCCTGCGGGCCGGATTGGGCGGTGACAGGGTAGGCCGCCGCTAATGGTGGAAGGGAGGTCGCCGCAACGCCGGAGAAGAACGCCTTGAGAGTGTCTCGCCGATTGATCTGCATGAAACGCCCCATCGCCGAAAGCGCGCATCATCATCGAGCCTCGGTGTGATGGCGAGGCCCTCAACGCCCGGCGTGCGAATTTATGGAAGGCCGGGCCAACGGCATTTACTCAGGGGTCTGATTTCCTGCAGTTCCCGCGGGAACATGGGGCGCGGGTGCCGCGCCGCATCTTGGCAGCTAAAGGCAATGTGTGAGATGGCCGCTTTTGCAGCGGCCATCTCCTGGGCGCTTAGCCGGTCATCGCGAAGTACATATCGATGGAGCCATGAAGCGCGATGTAGCAGTCGGCCTTCTTGCCCATAGACTGCGGATTGTTTACGGCAGGGCCCGTCTCCTGGAGCATGGCCGCTTGATAAAACGTCTGCCAAGGGAACTTGTGTGGAATTTTCAGACGCCATTGGCCCTTGTGTTCGCCAAGGAAACGACTTAGCGCACTGAGCATGGGAAAGATGATGCCGTCGGGGACGCCATCGGGCGCTACCCGCTTTTTTCCTCCAACGGTTTCACCCTTCACGCACACTAGCCGGCTGAACGACTGCTCGCCCTTTAGCGCGCGGTACAAGTTCCACGCGTCAACAGCGACATCCAGGAAGAACCGATGCGCGCTTGGCCACTTCTCCGGCTCATCCATGACGGCAGCAAAGTCCGTCAAGCAACGAGACCGATGCCGGTACGCATACACCCGGTAAATCGTCTCGGCCGTCTTCTGCTTGCGCTTCTCCGCCGAAGGCAAGGGAATGTCCGTAGGCGCCATCGCGGTTAGCACTTGGATCAGCTTCTCCGTGTCTAGAAAGTCATCGCCGAAGTCAGTCTCGCGGGTCTTAAGCTTGATGCTCGGATCAAGCGACTTCATCGCAGCTTCGAGTTCTTTGAATCTGCCCTGCCGCCCAAAGATCGAGAGATTGGTGACTTCGTTTTGATAGTTGCGGGCGATGGATATGTCGCCGACAAGCTCCTCGTCATCCGTCACAATCAACTCGAAGTTGACTGAGGGATAGTCGAGGTCATCAGGGTTCTCGGAGAAGTAGTCCTTAAGGACGCCCTGCGTCTGGGCGCCGTTGATGATACTTGCACCGTAGAGCGAGACACGCGGCGGCTTCGCGTTATCGTCGACTTTTACGTCGCGGGCCACGATCACGATGCCGGCGTTCAGGAGAGGAAAGTCCTCGCGCCTCTCGCCCAACGTCTCGCGAATGGCGACGTTGACCTTCGTCGACTTTCTGCGCGCTCCGTCTCCATCACGGCCAAGATATGACCGGACATTCTCCTCCGTATTGATGTCGAAGAAGCTGCTCGCCGGTGCCACGCCGCAATAACGGCGCCGCCCCGCTTGAGTATCCTCAGGCGAGTTGACACTGCGAAGCGTGTTGTAGGGGACAATAGTGGGCTTATCACGCCCACTTGAAGTGGGAGATGTCATCTGTAACCCTTTCTTCTGGACCGCCCGCGATAGCCCGCAACCACCATTGGCTGAGGCTCAGGCGAGTCCGTACACGGAGCTATATGCCTGAATGGATTGCGATCGTCAAGCGATCGCGCACGTAGGCCCAGCCTGGGCGACTCGTCTGCGTGCATACTAGCCGCTTAGGGCGCGGGGTTTTGCGCATCGCGCATGCTACCCCGTGCGGCGAGAGTGCTACTCCGTGATGCAAGCGTAGCCGCTGGCGCGCAGGGAGCTACACAGCGTCTGCGCCTGGCCCGCATCGGCGAAGGGGCCGAGCCGCACGCGATAGACGAGGCCGGCGCCGACGACCGTCGTCTCGGCGATCTGCGGCTTGCGCGGCCCGAGCTCGGCGCCGCGCTGCGAGGTGAGGCGGATCGCCAGCGCGAATGCTTCGCTGCGTGAGCGCGCCTCGCCGACCAGCAGGCGGACCTCGGCCGGCGCGGCCGGCGGTGTTGCGCGCGGGGCGACGGGCGGTGGTGCAGGCG
>NZ_WBUE01000028.1 GCF_009026145.1 Hyphomicrobium sp. | reverse complement strand
GATCTCTGAACCGTCACGACAGATCGTCCCGCGGGTTCCTTCTCCTCAGGCTTCCCGACGCCAGCCTACCCAGGCAGCGGCGAGGTGCGTGGATGGCTGGCATCCGTAACCCTCAGAGATTGCAGACCTCGAGCCGGTCGCACCGATGTCCCTCCAGCGGTTGGCAACGATGTCCGTTACAGCACCTGCAGCCGACATTGTGTAGCGCTTAGGTTGCTCGGCGAAATGAGGTAGGCTTAGTTGAATTGACACCGTAGGTTGGCGGCGCGGGAAGCGGAGGTCAGTTTTCCGCGCCGATGATCTTTTTGCGATGCCGGATAATTCACACAAGATCGAACAACAATCCTCGTTCGAATCATTTCTCTTCGCTAAGGCTGTCAATAGCCCAACTGCTACGCGCAATGGAGGTTGTGCTGCGTTTGCCGATGAACGGATTGCGATTGAATGGATTCGCTCAATCCTTCTGATGACCAGGCTTTTTCGATAACGCCGGGCGCAGCCTTGCCCGACGGCGGCGACGCGCTGAAATCTGCGATCGCGGGCATGCTGGGGGATCATTCCGGGCTGGCGGCGCGGATCCGCATCTTGGAAGGTACGTACGCGAGCGGCCATGCGCGCACCCGCATTCGCGTCCACTATCTTGCCTTCAGGGATGGCAAGCCGACGCTGGATGAACTGGTCGAGGCGCTTGAACCGAAACTGGTCGGCTTCTGTCTTCCGCGCGCCGAAATCAACGAGACGCTCGGTCAGATCGACACGTTGACCCCGCAGCAGGTGCTAGAGCGGCTCAGCGCACTTGCCGGACGGGCGCGGCGCCTCTTTATCAAGACGAGGACCGCTACCGGTCGCAGCGGTGAAGCCGGCGAGCTGCTGCTCTATTTGCTGACCGAGTGGATGCTGGCTGCGCCGCAACTCATTGCCAAGATGAGCCTGAAGACCAATTCGCAGATGCCGGTGCATGGCTCCGATGGCATTCACATCCGCTATGATGAGGCGGCGCAGACGCTGCTGCTGTTTTGGGGAGAGGCCAAGGTTCATCAGTCGATCAACAAGGCGATCGACGCCGCGGCGACCTCCATGGCGACGTTGTTCCGCGATCAACTGGCCGCAGAGATCGTACTCGTCAAGGCTCACCATCATATGGCGGATCTGTCGAGTGAGGCGCGCGAAGCCCTGCTCAGCTACCTCGACCCTTACTCGGAGAAGTCGAACTTTCGTAAAGACATCTCGACATGCTTGATCATGTTCGACTTCGATGCGGCGCTCGAGCAGCACGCGCTGGAGAACCGCGAGGCGGCGTTCCGAGCGGCGTTGCTCTCTGCTATCGAGGCGGCGATCGCTGAGTTCGACGCGGCGGCGATCTCTGCCGGGCTTGACCAGCACAATGTCGAGCTCTTCTTCCTGCCGGTGCCATCGGTCCACGATTTCAGGCGGGCCTTCCAGAAGCTGATTGGATGGCCCGAATGATCAATGAGCTAGATGAACGGATCTGGAAGAACCCAGCGTTCCATCGCGAGCGCGAAGGGCTGCACACGGAATGGCTTCAGAGAGAGCTGAAGACAGCGCCGACAACGGCACTGTCAGAGGCAGCGCTGATACGGCTGTTGCGCTCGGCAGCCGTGCTGGCTCTGTCCAGCGATGGCGACCGGCGTGATGCGGCGTATCGCATCGCGGCCTCGTCGTTCGACCTGCGCCGGATGACGCATCCGGGTGCGTCAGCTATCGCCAATGTCATCCTCAGCCGACTGGGAAACTTTCCGGCCATCGATCTCGTCAACGGGATTGGCGATGTGTCGGCCTTCACGCCGACGTCCCTGCTGACAGAGGAGCAGGACCGTCGCGCCAAGAACGAGGTGCAGGTCTCCGGCAAGACGACTACGTTCACGGATTTTCAGCGGGAGCTGTGGCGCGACCTGCAATCGGGAGCCTCCGTTGGCGTATCGGCGCCGACCTCCGCCGGTAAGTCGTTTGTTGTGCTGACACATTTACAAGAGCGGGCGAAGATCGGCGGCGCTTTTCGCGCGGTCTATCTGGTTCCCTCGAGGGCGCTCATCACTCAGATTGCGGACAGCATTTCGACGTGGGCCCTGCGCCTGGCGGAGAACCCCGTCGCGCTGCTGACGATGCCTGTGTCCGCCGAGATGCCGTTGCCAGACAGATCGATCTTTGTGTTCACGCAAGAGCGCCTGCATTTGACGCAGATCAACCATCCGACTCTGAGCTTCGATCTGATCGTGGTCGACGAGGCGCATGCTATTGCAGAAGCACCGCGCGGTATCTTGCTGGCCGCTGCTCTGGACGAGGCGCTGCGGCGCAACCCGAATGCCCAGGTGCTGTTCGCAAGCCCGAACGTGTCCAACGCCGAGGTGTATGGATCCTATTTCAGATTACAGGGGTTCAGAGCCCGGACAACGATGGCCAAAGCGGTCGCACAAAACATCCTATTCGTCGACTCACCGCCCGCTCGCAAGAAGCTTGTGAGCATCCGCACGCAGCGATCCGAGCCGGGAGCGGCGGTTGCCCACGTGGAGCTCGTCAAGCGTCCAACGACGACACAGGCGAAGCTGATCTCGGTCTCTCTTGCCCTCGGTGGCGGTGCACCTTCACTGGTGTACGCAAACGGGCCTGACCTTGCGGAGAAGGTCGCCGCCGGCCTGGCTGAAGGCCTGCCGAAAGAGGAGGAGAATGGCGCTCTTAAAGAGCTGGCAGACTTCATCGAAGAAGCCGTCCACGCCGAGTATGCACTCGCCCCCGCGATACGCCGCCGCGTCGGTTTTCACTACGGGCGTATTCCGGCCCCGGTCCGCAAAGCGGTCGAGATCGCGTTTGGCGACGGCAACCTGCAGTATCTCGTCACGACGAGCACATTGCTGCAGGGTGTAAACTTCCCGGCCAAGAACCTCTTCATTTGTGATCCGCGCCAGGGGGACAGCAACGCGATGCGGGCGGTGGATTTCTGGAATCTGGCGGGACGCGCGGGTCGTCTCGGCAAGGAATTCCAGGGAAACGTCTTCCTCATTGATTACGAGACGTGGAAAGCCAAGCCGCTGGACGCGAGCCGCGCTATTGAGATCGAACCTGCCGCTGTGCAGCACGTCGACAGCCGAAAGGCCGAACTAGTCGACTGCATCCGGGAGACGAATCCACAACAGGAGCACCCACAAACGGACGGGCTCGAGGGGATCTTCACACAACTCCTCATCGACCTGAAGCAGGGGCGCATTGGGCAATCGCTGACCCGGTTGTCGCCGGCCGGAGGGTTGGAAGATGTCGAAGCCGCTCTGGTTGATGCGGACAGGGTCATCACGCTTCCTGTCTCGGTTCTTCAGCAGTCTCCAACGATCTCGGCACACCGGCAGCAGAGATTGTACGCCTGCCTCAAGCAAAGGATTGCCGGCAGGCCAACAAACATCGTCACGAGCTATATTCCCGAGCACCCGCGTGGCGGCTCGGACCCGTACAAATCGTACTCGGATATTTTCAAGATCTGCCATTCCGAGCTGCTTGGATATCCTGCGAAGGACAAGCGCCACACGCGCTTTGCCGTGATTGCCCTGCAGTGGATGCGCGGTGAGCCGCTTCCGGCCATCATCGATGCGGGCCGCAAGTATGCGCCGGACAAGAAGATGGAGAGCCATATTCGCGGCGTGCTGCACGACATCGAGCACGACATCAGATTCACCTATGTGCGGCTGATGACGTGCTACATGGCGGTGCTGACGGAGATCCTGAATGAAACCGGGCGCGCGGATCTTGCGGCGACGATCCCGAATATCCCGCTCTACCTGGAGATGGGCGAGTGCAGAAAGCCGGCCATCGCGCTGATGGCGGTGGGGCTGTCGCGTATGGCAGCCTCGAGGATCCTGCCAAAGATGCCATCAAACTTGGAGACCGTCGACGACGTGCGGCAATGGCTTCTGTCGGTTGACCCCGCGACGCTCAATTTGCCTCCCATATTGCAGGGCGAGGTTCTGCGGGCACTTGGAATCCAGCCGAAGACACCATCACATCAAACCGAGTCGTAATGCAGCAAACCGTTCCGCGATCCTCTGGGTTGCCTCGGTCCCGGAACACGCGGCGGGGGGGGGGAACGGATCCTCATCCGGCATCGATGATAGGCACGCCGGCCATCCTCAGCAATTCATAGAGTGCTGAGATCGTCTCACGCGCGCCGCGCTTTGGGCAGTAAGTGAACAGCACCCGCTGCTTAGCCCTGGTGAACGCGACAAAGAAACCAGCGGTTGCCTCTACGTGGTCATCCGCAAAGCTCCACCATGCGCCATCGTCAAGACCGACAAAGATGACGGTATGATACTCGAGACCTTTGCTCTTATGGATGGTCATCAGGGGGAGGGACTGAGCGCCCTCATACACATCGAGTGCCGTCAGCCAATCGCTTTGTCCAACGCAGCTCTCAAACAAATGTCGGGCAACGGCTTTCGAAACCTTCTCCATCCAATCACCCTGCCGGTATGCGGGAGAAGCGGCGATCAACTGCGAACGGCCGATGAAGTCCAGCACGTCTGAGACCAGCGCTGCCGCTTTGACCGAGGTGGTGACAGGCGCGGGATATTTGTTGCGAAACTCGGCAGCGAATGTTTCGACTTCTCGTTCCAATCTTAAGTTGGCGCGCTCATCAGTCTGAGGAAGCCCGCGTAGCGATCCCAATGCGCTTAGGCAATCGGCCCAGGCTTGTCCGGCGCGATCTGTGCTCGCCACTCGGACGAAGCCGATAACGGACCCGGACAATTCCTCCGACAGCAGCTCCTGAAGCCTCACCGCGCCGATCTCGGCAGCCTCGTTGCGCAGTGTGATGCCATGATCGGCCAGCGCGGCTGAGAGGAGGGGCACGTAGCTGGCCGCCTTCTGGCGAACCAAGAGCACGAAATCGCGCGGCCCCAGGCCGTGCTCCTCCATCTGTGCCTGGATGAACTCCGCCAAGGTTTTGGCTTCAGCGTCGGGGCTGGAAAAATCCCACACGGCACAACAATCACCGGAGACACTCACCTTGGTTTTCGAGACCGGCTTAACCGACCGGTCATCGAGCGCTTTGGCGAGTACGTGCTGAATGCGAACCAAGTCGGGCGAAGAGCGATAGTTGCTCAGGAGAGGCGTTCGCTTGGCGCCGAAATCGTGTTCCATTGCCAGGAAGGGCTTGTCCATCGCCATGGCCCAACGCATGATTTGTTGCTTATTGTCGCCAACGGCCGTCACCACGGTGGAGGTCTTAAGGAATACAGTCTTGACGAGATCGTACTGGATTTGTGTGGTGTCCTGAAACTCGTCGAGGAACAGATGTGAGTAGGTCAACGCCAGAGCCTGGCGCGCCATCGGGTTGACCCGTAGGCTGAGCTCCGCCAATCGGCCGATCATGGGGAAGCTCAGAAAACTGCCCTTCGGCCCACGCAGCGATGCTTTCCACCATCGTGCCGCGGCCCATTGTGGCACTGTCTGGGGCGGCTGAGGTTCCTCCGGCAACGGCGCACCGAACAAATGCAGGCGCTCGAAATCGACGGATGTAATCGTCTCGATCTCGTCTCGTGTACCGAGTACCGCCGGCGGATTCCCGAGGGTACGCAGGAAGTCGTCATAGGCGCGAGGGTTGGTAAAGAAAATCTGGTAGTCCGCGGTCGGGCGCCAGGGCTGCGGCAACGCCTGACCGAACCGATCGACGATGCTCTTGGCGAACGCATCAAAAGTCAGTGAATCGAGACGTGCCGCATGTTCGGGACGGCAGCGACTGCGCACACGTGCAGCAAGGTTGGTTGCGGCATCCCGCTTGAAGCAGATTGCCAGAATACGCTGCGGCTGCGGCGAACCGCCCGTCTGCAACAGGTAGGCCGCGCGCTGTGCGAGCAGCTCGGTCTTGCCAGCACCGGGACCTGCAATGACGGAACGATTGTCCGTTGAACGGACCACATCGAGCGCATTGGCTTCGAGCGCATCGACGCCGATCGGAGTCCACGCATTCGGAGCAATGCGGCGAGGCTGCAGCATCGGCTCAATCTCGCCGCAGGTGCTCTTGGACCTGATCAAGTAACGGCTGCAAGCAGGCCGGCATGCTTTCCTTGATCATCTCGTCGTCCAGCTCCATCAGCGCACGCAGGTGCGTCGCGGGCTTGCTGTGCGTCATGAAGTGATAGCGATACGCCGGGAGCAGATCCTTGTATGGCGCGAGTATCTCCGCGCATTGGGCAAGACCATCCTTGCTGAGCACGACCTCGGCCGCCTTCTCCACGCTGAGTTCTGGCCCGCCGCCGGCGGGGATGATCGCTTCGTATGCGTCTGGAAAGGCTGCAAGCATGGCGAGGTCAAGATCGACAGGCCAGGAAAAATGCACGCCATATTCCGCCAACCGATCGACCCAGCCGGCCAGATTCGTCTCATTGTTCCAGGTGTGCATCTTGCTGAACTTCTCCTCGGAGAGCACTCCGTTGGTCGCGCAGAGAATATCTTCGCGCTTCACTCCCATCTCTATCAGATGCTGGATCGCGGTCTTAATCCGCCCGTAGCCACCTCCTTTGCGTCCGGCATCGAGGTCGATCAGCGTTGCGTGCGGGATGCAGAGACCATTTAACAGACGCCAGAAATGCTGCACGTGACGGCCACCTAGCGGCACGATCGCCACGAAGGCCGGATCGACCAGCAGCCCCTGCGCTTCAGCAAGCCGGGGCAGCACGACTCGCTCGGAATCGCCCTCGCCGAGAACGGCAAATCTGGCAAAATAGAGTTCTGGAAACGCCAGCACAGCGCCCCGGACGAACTTGCTGGCCTCCTCGTCATTAAGCGGTAGGTCGAGCGCACTGACCGCCGTGGTTGCCGTCTGCGTGTCGCATCGACAGTACCGGACCTCTTCAGGCTCGACGCGGCTGAGAACTGCAGGCGAATGGCTGGTTACGATCGCCTGTGCCGTTGTGCTCGATACCAGCGAGCGGATCTGCCGCACGATGCGTGACAGATAGTACGGCGATAGATGGTTCTCGGGCTCCTCAATGGCAAAGATGGACAGCGCCGGGATGACTAGGCGCTCGGTATCGAACCCTTTGATCTTGCCCGCTACGGCCTCGCGCTCCAGATCGAACACTGCCGCCGCGAGCGCAAAGTAAAACAGCGACTGCTGCCCGTCGCTCAATGCCTCGAGTCCGCGCTCGATTCCGGCCGGCCCCTGCTGAAACACGACGTTGATGCGGCTCACCACCTCCTCGAACCGCCGACTGATAGGAGTGACGCTCGGTTCGATATCTGTTTTCTCGTCATGTAGCGCCGCCCAGCGAGTCGCCAGCGCTTTGCCCATTGCCTGGATCGCCGGCTCTCGCCCAAAGCTCGTGCGTAGCGCGTCGCTGGCAGTGTCAATGGCCTCACGCGTCCCATTCGACCATTCGATGGCCCGCAGCAATCGGGCCGCAAGCGCACCTGTCGTTGCTCGAATCTGAGCGCCTGAATCTCTTGTTGCTGGCGTGTAGTAGAGTTGGATCAAGCCGCGCTGAGATGGCGACATCGGTTGTCGCTGATCATCCTTTATGGCTGCGGCGAGAGTATCGATCCAGTAGAGGTTCTGCGTGACCTCTCCGTCGACGGTGCCGTCATCATCCCACCGCGCCTCCAATCGCAAGCGGCAAACCGGCGACGATCCGGGGCGCTCGATGCGGATGTGCCGAAACGTCGGTGCGACCGAGGCGGCCGTGGCCGAGCCCTTCTTGAGCTCCGGTAGGCCAATGATGACATCGATGTAGAGACTGCGCGAGGTTCGGTCATCGGGCTCCACATCCGGCGCACGATGGAAGTCGGCGCGAACAATTGTTCGTTCTGAGCGCGTGACGCCGAATAGCTTGGTGAGGGCATGAAGAAGCGCGGTCTTGCCGGAACCGTTCGCTCCGATAACGACGGTCAGATCTTCGGCCAATTCCACAGTGACCGGCGCAGGCGCAAAACTACGGAATCCGGAAATCATAACCTTCTCGATGCGCACGGCAATCTCCAGCAGCTAGAACGAAAAATCGAAGGCAAAATGAGAGCGCGGCGCGCACACTTGGTCGGCGGAGAAGCGTCTCTGCAAGCAAGGCATTCCGCGCCACCCCATCTGTGCTCGCCAGTATTGCCAGTCAACAAACAAGTGCGATGACGATGCATTGGTCAAACCGGAAGCCGATGAGGGCGCTCCTAACTACCGACCATGTGCGCCGCTGTCTAAATGCATGAAAGTCGCTGCGAAAGTTATTGATTCAGTTGTTTACTTGCGGCGGCGAGCACCCGATGCACTTGCAACAATTAATGGTCATTACTAATCTTTGCGCATGGGACCTAGGGATGGGAGCTGGCGTGATGAGCGTACCAACGCAGCAGATTGGCATCGGCAGGCTGGGAGAGCTCGTAAGGAACCTGATGGGCCGACTAGCTCCCTTGGAGACAGCCACCAGTATCCACGGTGGGGAAATCGACCGCCTGAAGAATCAGGCCGAAGACGTTCAGACAGAAGTCGACACGCTCAAAGTGATGGTCGAAATGCAGGACGGAGTCGGGGCGGACCACGATCGAAAGATCGGCGAACTAGAGAAAAAGCTGGCCCGGCTCGAAGCAGACGTCGCCGCCCATGAAAATACAATCGCCAAGATGACGAGCACCCTGCATGGCCAGAAAGTCAAGACGGGCCAGGCCAAGGCGAGGGCGGGACGCGCTGAAAGAGCGCTAGATAAGTTGAAAGCTAGCAAGCCTCGGAAAGTCACCCGCTAGGACACTTTCTGGGTGCAGCCGATGTCACCGGCGATCGTCAGGGTTCTTCACCGCCTGTTTTGGGCCGTCACTGGCAGTGCAGTGGGCGGCGGCATCATTCTCTGGCTCGCCACGAACGGCATCGATCTTCAGCAGGCGGTCGCTTACGTCCTCCAGCAGGCACAGGAGCCGGAAAACCTTCTCTATACCCTCCCGACGATGGCCCTTATCGGTGTCACAGCGCTCTATCTCCTGTTCCAGCTATGGGAACGTTACGGCCGGCCGCCACGATCTGCCGCGATGACCCTCCGCAAGGCGCTTGTAGCAGTGAACGAGCACACTTTGGACGTCTGTCCGGACTCTCGTCTGGCGAACGCCGCCCTGCGAAGCCTGCGCGGGTCGCTGCAGGATTTGGCGCCCTATGAGAAATTGGCGGGCAGCGTTACGGAGATCCTTGAGCTGTCGGAAGCATACCTATTTCACTTGGCCTCTGAATCATCCGCCGGAGCAGTTGACGTGGCATCGGTGCACGACAGGGCGCTGGCGGCTGTCGATGCATTGATGCTTGCCACGAGATGGGCTGCGGAGCCGGATGACGAGTGAGGCATGCCTTTTTCCGCGGCGTCACAAGGTGACAGGTACGTCGGGCCTCAGGACGACAATGCCTTGCATCGTGCCGCAGCTCCCACTCATTGCGCGGCCCGATGCCTAGCATTAGGCAATCGACAACTGACGGCCGGTTCGCCTTCAAAAGCGGAGCTGGTCAGCGGTCGCTTCGAGTGGCACGACAACGGGTTGCCGATGTCTGCAATTGGGACGAATCGGACGACTGGTCCACCGGAGTGGGCAACGTCTAGCCGGTGCGTTGCGAGGTTGCGGAGGATTTGCGCAGCTCGTCGAGATAATCAGCCCATGCCTGCATCATGCGTTGGCGCTCGGGGAGGTACTGCGCCTGATTGTAGGCGGCGCGCACCTGGTTGATCGGTCGGTGCGCCAATTGCCGCTCGATGGCGTCGGGATGCCAATTCATCTCGTTGAGGCGCGTCGAGGCCATCGTCCTGAAGCCGTGCGAGCACATCTCGTCCTGGGCAAAGCCGAGGCGGCGTAGCGCCACATTGAGCGTGTTTTCGCTCATCGGGCGTTCGGGCGAAACAAGAGAAGGGAAGACATAGGTCGCATTGCCGTTGATGGCCCGGCTCTGCTCGATGATGGCCAGTGCCTGCCGCGAGAGCGGCACGATGTGCGGTAGCTTCATTTTCATCTTGTGTGCCGGGACGCGCCACTCTTCGCCCTGGATCTCGGTCCACTCCGCGTGGCGCAGCTCGCCCGGCCGCACGAAGGTGAGAGCGAGGAACTGCAGCGCGAACTTGATGGTCTGCGATCCCTGGTAATCATCGATGGCGAGCAATAGCGTCTTGATGTCGTCCGGCTCGGTGAAGGCGGCGCGGTGTCTGATTTTCGGGGCCGTCAGCGCGCCGCGCAGGTCGGCTGCGGGATCGCGCTCGGCCCTGGCGGTGGCGATCCCGTAGCGGAAGACGCGGGAGAGGACGCTACGCAATCGCTTGGCGCTCTCGTACTTGCCGGGGCCTTCGAGCTTGCGCAGCACCCGCAGCAGCTCAGGGGCGGTGATGTCGGTGAGGTTGCGATTGCCGATGTACGGGTAGGCGTAGGAGAGAAGCCAGCGCTTCTTTTCCATGGTGGGGGCGGCGTCGCCCTCGTTCTCCAGCTTCTTGAGCCACTCCTCGGCGACGTCCTTGAACGTGGCCGACGCTGGCTTCAGTGCCGGATCGATGCTCTTGGAGAGGGCATTCTTGGCCTCGTGGAGGGACTGACGCGCCTCCTGCAGGGACGTGTAGGGGTAGGTGCCGATGGTGAGCGTTTTGCGCCGGGCGTTGAACTTGTAGTCGAAGCGCCACTGCTTCGACCCAGTGGGGCGCACGAAGAGGTAGAGGCCGGCGGCGTCCGAGAGCTTGTAGGGCTTCGCGGCCGGTTTGGCGTTTCGGACTTGGGCGTCGGTAAGCACGGTACAGCGGCCCCGAAAAAGCGCCTGTACCGTCGAATGTATCGTAAACGTTCCGATTTAGGGAAGGGCAGGACGAGGCGAGATGAGCGCCGAAAACGGCGTTTCCCTCGCTTATTCAATGCATTATGGGGAAAGATGAGGAAGGTTGATAGAACGTTCTGGCGCCCCGTAGGGGACTCGAACCCCTGTTCCCAACGTGAGAGGCTGGTGTCCTAGGCCACTAGACGAACGGGACAGCGCTGGAGCGAACCTATATGGGAGCCGGGGCGCCTCGATCAAGCCGTTTCTTTCGCTGCACGCGATATGGCGCATGCACGCCTCACTTGCCGGGCCCCGCCGGCGGCGCACGCGTGACGGGGATCGATGTCTGCGGCTGTCCCGTCTTCAGGTCGAGCACCGCGATGCCTTCGGCGCCGGCGGCCTCATAGTGAACGGCCAACCGGTCGCCGGAAAGCGATATGGAGCGCACCTGCGCCCCCGCCGGTAGCTGCACGCTCGTCCCCTCGGGCGGATCTGCTAGGCTCGGCGCGGCCCGTTGCGTCGGCGTCCCCGACGCGAGATAGATGACGCGTCCGATCACGGCGGCGAGCCCGGCGAAGATCAGAACCGCCAGCGCGACCACGACGATTCTCAGATTGCGCTGCAGGCGCGCCTCGGCGGCGGATGGGCCAGGCGCGGCTTCCACTGCTTGCGGGGCGCCGATCGTCTCCATCCCGTGCATCCAATCCCTCCCATTGTCGCGGAGGCCAGTCGTCCGGAGGCCAGTGCCCACGCTATGGTTCGCGCCATGAGCTCAAAAAGCGCAAATCGCATCGAGCTGGTGGCGACGGAAGCCGATGCCGGCATCCGCCTCGATAAGCTGCTCGCGCAGCGCATCGATGCGCTGAGCCGCGCCCGCATCCAGGCCCTGATCCGCTCGGGCAACGTGGCCGGGTCCGGCGGCGCGACCATAGGAGATGGGTCCTACCGGGTCAAACCGGGCGAGATGTTCATCGTGAAGGTGCCGCCGCCAGAGCCGGCGGCGCCCGCCGCGGAAGCGATCGCGCTCGATGTCGTCTACGAGGATCGCGACCTCATCGTCATCGACAAGCCGCCGCATCTCGTCGTCCACCCTGCCCCCGGGCACGCCAGCGGGACGCTGGTCAATGCGCTGATCGCTCATTGCGGCGACAGCCTCTCGGGCGTCGGCGGCATCAAGCGCCCCGGCATCGTGCACCGGCTGGACAAGGGTACTTCCGGCCTGCTCGTCGTGGCCAAGAGCGATGCCGCGCACCGCGGCCTCAGCGAGCAGTTCGCCGCCCACGGCGTGGACGGGCGCATGCATCGCGCCTATCTGGCGCTCGTGTGGGGCAAGCCCCTGCGCCCGCGCGGAGTGATCGCGGCGCGGCTCGTCCGCAGCCAATCGAACCGCACCAAGATTGCCGTTGCCAGGGGCGAGAGCGGCCGGCACGCGGTTACCCACTATGAGGTCATCGAGACGATCGGTACCGACGCCGGGCCGATATCGCTGCTGAGGCTCGAGCTCGAGACCGGGCGCACGCACCAGATCCGCGTGCATCTTGCCCACATCGGGCACCCCGTGCTCGGCGATACGACCTATGCCAGCGGCTTCAAGGCCAAGGCCGGCAAGCTCGCGCCGGACGCGCGGGCAGCGCTCGCGGCCCTCGACCGGCAAGCGCTGCACGCCGCCGAGCTCGGCTTCGAGCATCCGCGCTCTGGCAAGAAACTGCGCTTTGTGAGCCCCCTTCCGGCCGATATGCAGGGGCTGCTGGATGCCTTGCGGCCGGATTAGCAGTAAATCCTCGCTGCCTGGCAAAGTATCCATTAGCGCCATTGGAGGTTTAAGCTGCGGGGCAGAACGTCCGTTAGCGCCGCCGCTGCTAGAATGATGCCCCGGCTTGTGAATCCGGCCTCCGGGGCACCGTTCCGGCCGCCACAAAACGCTGCGCTGTGACTGCGACATAGGTGACCTGCAACATTGTAGCTCCGGCTTGCGTATAGTGTGTGAGAGGACGCAAGCGCCAAATCGACGGAATCCGAGTGGTGGAGCGTTAACGGTCACGGGCAGTCTCAGCTAGAAGTGCCCCCCGCGCGGCAGCGCCGCGAAGCATGCAGAGAGGGACCGCCCATCGGCACTGGGGCGGCTGATAGAGGTAATGGCGACGAAACTTCCGACTATCGCGCAAGGCTCCTTGGGCCTCGCCCGCTATCTCGAGGAGATTCGCAAGTTTCCGATGCTGGAGCCTGGCGAGGAGTTCATGCTGGCCAAGCGCTGGCAGGAGCACTCCGACCAGGATGCAGCCGAGAAGCTCGTGACGTCGCACCTGCGCCTCGTCGCGCGCATCGCCATGGGCTATCGCGGCTATGGGCTCCCCATCGGCGAGGTGATCTCGGAGGGCAACGTCGGCCTGATGCAGGCCGTCAAGCGCTTCGACCCCGACAAGGGCTTCCGTCTCGCGACTTACGCCATGTGGTGGATCCGCGCCTCGATCCAGGAATACATCCTGCGCTCGTGGAGCCTGGTGAAGATGGGCACCACGGCGGCGCAGAAGAAGCTGTTCTTCAATCTGCGGCGCGCCAAGAGCCAGCTGCAGGCGCTGGATGACGGCGATCTGCGCCCCGATCAGGTGAAGACGATTGCGCGCAAGTTCGGCGTCAGCGAAACCGACGTCGTGTCGATGAACCGGCGGCTGGGCGGCGACGCCTCGCTCAATGCCCCCGTGCGCGCCGACACGGAAGCCGGCGAATGGCAGGATTGGCTGGCAGACGACGCTCCGACGCAGGAGGAAACCCTCGGCGAGTCGCAGGAACTGGACCAGCGCAAGAGCTACCTGTCGAATGCGCTGGCCTCGCTCAACGATCGTGAGCGGCGCATTTTCGAGGCGCGGCGCCTCACTGATCAGCCGGCGACGCTCGAGGACCTGTCGAGCGAGTTTGGCGTATCGCGCGAGCGCATCCGGCAGATCGAGGTCCGCGCCTTCGAGAAGGTACAGAAGGCCGTACAGTCGGCGGCGCAAGCCGACGATGCAGAACGCCTGCACTGATGATCGAGTGCTGAGAAGCGATGACGGCGCCGCGCTATTGCGGCGCCGTAACCTTGAGGTCGCTGATCGACCAGGTGTCGCCCTTCTTGCTTGCCGCTGACGCTGCCAGCATGCCGAGGTAGCTCGGCCACCGCGGCTGCTCGCCCGTGAAGCTGGCTGCCGGCTTGCCGTTGATGGCGATCTGCACGTCGGCGCCCTTGGTCGTCACTCGCAGCGTGTTCTTCTCCTTGGCGCCGGTCTTGATGGCGGCGATTTTCGTCCACTCGACGGGGCGCTTGGCAACCGCCTTACCGTCGACGATGCGCGCGACGGTGAAATAGCCGTTCGGCGCCATCACCGCTTGGTAATAGTTGCGGCTGTCCTGCACCCAAAACACGAGCCCTGCATAGCTGGCCGTTGGGTCGGTCGTCACGTTGGCGAGGTGAATGCTGGCGCATGCGTCGATATCGCCGAAGACGAACACGCGGTTCCAGCGCAGCGCCGGTGTGCCGGGTGTAGGGCTGAATACGGCCTCGCCGCCGGTGACGGCGAACTGGCTGTCCTTCATTCCCCAATTCGCGTCATGCTCGGTGAACGCGTCATCAAACAGCAGCTTGCCCGTACCGCAAACCGGCGTCGCGGTGTCGATTGCCCCCGTCACATCGCTCGGCGGCGCGACCGGTGGGCTGGCAGCGGGAAGGGGGGCCGATGGCGCCACGTCCGTCACCTTGAATTCAGAGATGCGCCACGTATCGACCGCGGCCGGGGCCGAGGATGCAACCAACCCAACATGGCTCGGGCCGTCCGGCGCCTGCCCACGAAAGCGCGCAACCTCGGTATCGTTGATGCGCACAGCGACGCTCTGTCCTTCGAGCGTTACGCGCAGCGTGTTCTTTTCATTGGGAGCGAGCTTCAGCGCGCTGGTCTGCAGCCAGTTGACGGGCGGCGTTGGCAAGATGCGCCCTTGCACCTTGCGGGCGACGGTGAACATACCGTTCGGCGAGACGACCGCCTCATAGAAATTGTCCTTGTCGACCACCCAGAACAGCATGCCGGCGTAACTACGGGAGGCGTCGGCGGTATTCTCCGGCATGGCGATCGTCGCGCAGGCATCGAGATTGGTCAGCGCAGCGCCTGCATTCCACCGCGCCGTCTGCGTGCCGACCTGCGGGGTGAAGATCGCCTCGGTCCCTTTCAGCTGGAACTGGCCGTCCGCTTCGCCCCAACCTTTATCGCCCGCTTGGAAGTCGCCCGCGATCTGCACCGACGGCCCGGTGCAGGCCATGGCGGGCGGCGCCAGAAGAAGTGCAGCCAAGACAATGCAGGGAGATGGGCGCATTCGTTCCTCGCGGGCGGCGATTCGACGTAGCTGCAGTATGCCGCAGAATTCGGCGAACGGTGGCCCTCAAAACCCGCTTTTCCCACTCAGTGCAACAGCACCGCGCATGCAACATTAATTTCGGCCGCCGCAGCCCTCGTATCTGGGAACGAATCACATACTCTCTGTTGCTGAGGGGGCCGACCTCTCGCGGCTCCGGCTCAGGAGCCGACCACGAGTGCGCGTCAGAGAAGGAGGGCCAACCGCCCTTGAACTCTCTGAGCCAGGACTGTCTAGCGACTGGCGCCATTGGCCGGTTGGATGCGTGGCGGGCATGGATAGGGCCGCCCCAGGGAGCATCTGCCGGCTCGGTCTGTCGGCCTCTGCCGAACCCTGTCCGCGACCGCCGTAATCTCCTGCAATCCCCGACGACCGCTGTTCAGTCGCCGCGCCCATCCCGGCCGGTGCGCTGGCGCGTCGCGTACGTCGGCAGTTGCGTTCCGGGTCGCTGGCCGAGACTGCGGCATACACTTGAAGATGGAGTGGCAAATGCTGAAGCGCCTTCATCATGAGAAGGTCCCACACACCGTATCTTCTTGTTCGCGCGTCGCTCATTCGCTTCGGCTTGAACTCGAATGGTTTCGGATTCTGCTCTGGCGCCAAAAACAGATGCGTCCTCCGAGTATGACTTGACGGGGGCTTAGCCGACGCGGGTGTGCGACCCAAGTTGGCCACAAAAAGAAGAGGCCGGTCCGGCGGGACCGGCCTCAAATGTTTTGGGAAGCGCTCGGCAGCTTCACATGGGGAGCTGCGCAACCTGGTTTGAGAAATAGTTGTCGACGGCGCTCATGATCGAGTCCGTAACCTTGTCGCGCCAGGCATCCGACTGAAGGTTGGCTGCATCCTGCTTGTTGGTGACGTAGGCCAGCTCGATGAGCACCGAGGGAAACTGCGCCGTCTTGAGGACACGGAACGAAGCCTGCTGATCGGGCTTGTTGCGCATGGCGGTGCTGGCGCCCATGGTCTCGATCACCGTCTTCGCGAATACGCCCGTCCGGTCGTGCGTAGCATCCACCTCGCGCTCGGCGAGATCGGCCAGGATGTCCTTGACGAGACTGACGTCATCGCTGCCGCCCGCTCGCTTCACCTTCTCCACTTCGTTCTTCGATAGAACGCTGCTCGCCACGTCGTCACGCGTCGAGCGGCGCAGGCTGTCAGCAACGGAATCACGCAGCGAGTAGATGGTGGCGCCGCTTGCCGTGCTGCCGGTGTCGGCGTAATCGCAATGCACGGCGATGAACAGGTTGGCGTTGTGCTTCTCGCCGAAGGCGACGCGGTCGCCGAGCGGAATGAAGACGTCCTCATCGCGCGTCATCATCACCTTGTAGCGGCCCGTGGCGTTGAGCTTCTTGGCGAGGATCTTGCTGAAGGCGAGCGTGATCTCCTTCTCGACGGCGCCGTTCTTCATGGCACCCGAGTCATGGCCGCCGTGCCCCGGATCGATGACGATGACCGGCTTGAAGGCGCGCTGCGCGAGCACGTCCGGCGATACGGCCGGTCGCGGCAGCGGCGGCTGCAGTCCTGCAGCACCCAGTGCGAACGGAGGCGGCGACATCGAAGGCGTCGCCGCGACCTGTTGCTTCACCGGCGACGAGATGCTGGCGGTCACCGGAACAAATGCAGCAATCTCGACGACGAGGTGCTGATTGCGGCCGTCCGCGGCTTTCTCGATGCGTGCACTCGAGACGATGACGGGCTCGGTGACGTAAATGATGATGCGCGAGCGATCTGTTCCGGCAAGGCCCGCTTGGAAGGATTTGATGAGACCAACGGGGGCCGACTTGGGTTGCTCAGGCAGCCGCAGCTTGGTCTCGCTCACCTGCACGACGACCCGGTTCGGATTGCTCAACGAGAACACCTCGAACTCGGTCGTTTTTGGCAAGCCGACGACGAAGCGCGTACGTTGCTGGGTGGTGGGTGCGGCGGCGCTCGGACCCGCTGCAGTCTGGGAGCCCGTGAAGAGACTATCTGCCTGCTTGAGCAGGTTCTCGGCGCCGTCGAAAAGGCTTTGAGCCTGCAGCGGACTGTGCGCGCAGAGCAGAGTAAACGCGAGGAGTATCCCGCGGCAAACGCGCCACGGAGTGCCGTGAACCATGACGTCTGACCCCCGTCTACGCGGTACAATTCCAAGTGGTGGGACAGTCAAGGTTGCCTGGAATGATGGCGTTTTGCGGTCCGCCTTCAGGCATTGTTAGGGTTATCGCTCCGAAACCCTTAAGACTTCGCTAACGGGTTGCGCATGCAGGCCGGCGAAATCATCAACTAGCGCCAGCGCTTCGCTGCACTTTCGTCCTCCGCGCGGGCCTCGACCCAAGCGCTTTCGCCCGACGGCGTCGTTTCTTTCTTCCAGAACGGCGCCCGCGTCTTCAGATAATCCATGAGAAATCCGGCGGCTTCGAACGCCGCTTCCCGGTGTGCAGCCGCTGTGATGACGAGCACGATGTTGTCGCCGGCTGTCAATTCGCCGACGCGGTGCACGATAAGCGAAGCCTGCAGCGCCCAGCGCGCCTGCGCCTCGGCCTCGATGCGTGCCAGCTCGGCCTCGGTCATGTCGGGATAGTGCTCGAGCGTCAGGGCGGCGATCTGCCGGCCATCGTCGCTGCCGCGCACGCGCCCCGTAAACGTGACGATGGCGCCGACATCGGTGCGCCCGCCGATCAGCTTGTCCGTTTCCGCGGCGACGTCGAAGTCTTCACGCTGCACGCGTACGGCCACGGTCTCAGCCTCCTGTAACCGGCGGGAAGAAGGCAATCTCGCGCGCTGCGCCCAGGGTCGCCGACGGCTTCACGTGCACCTTATCGAGAGCCGCACGCACGACTTGGGGGCGCGCGAACGCTTCGCCGTATTGCGGACCGCGCTGTTTGAGCCAGCCGACAAGATCGGCGACGGTCGCTACGCTTCCCGGCAGCTCAACGTCCTCGGCCGCGCAGCCGACCTTCTCGCGCACCCAGGCGAAATAGAGAAGCCGCACGCGCCGTTTCGCGTCTGCACCCATTTGCTCCTCACCCATGTGCGCCTAACGCTCCATGGCATGCACGATGCCAGCCTTCAGATAATCGTAGCCGGTCCACAGCGTCAGCAGTGCCGCGATCCACAAAATGACGAGGCCGCCAGTCATGATGCCGGGCACGATCTTCTCGGCGGCGGGGCCCGCCAGCAGCACGCCAAGTGCGATCATCTGCATCGTCGTCTTCCATTTAGCGAGCTGCGTGACGTGGATCTTCACGTTGAGCTCGGCGAGAAACTCGCGCAGGCCGGAGACGAGGATTTCGCGACACAGGATTATGATCGCCGCCCAGATCGCCCAGCCGCTGATGGTGCTGTCGTGCACCAGCATCATCAGCACCGCGCCGACGAGCAGTTTGTCGGCGATAGGATCGAGCATGCGCCCGAGGGTAGACTGCTGCTCCCAGATGCGCGCCAGATAGCCGTCGAGCCAATCGGTGACGCCGGCGAACACGAACAGCGAGAAGGCCGACCAGCGCGCCACGTCGCCCTGCAGGAAGAACAGGCAGGCGACGAGCGCCGGCACTGCGGCAATGCGAACGTACGTCAGCACGTTCGGCAGGCTCATCGGCAGGGCGCGGGAGGCGGCAGCTTGTTCCATGCGCCTTTGGTACACCATCCGGCCGATGGTCCGTCAATGGCGCACGTAGACGGTGGGCTGATTAGCGCCGGAAGGGCTTAGTGGCATACGCCGCTGCTGCTGCGGCGGACCTTCATATCGAGGTGGAAATGGTCGCGGTGGGCCTCATTTGCCTCGGGCCCCAGTACGGTCGCGAACACCGAGCACGAACCTCCGTGCAGGCGCTTCAGGAATGCCGCCTCTTTGGTCGCCGCGGGCTTGAGGTCGACGCTGGCCTCAGCCGCGGTCTTGTCAGCCTCCTTATTGCGGTCCCCTTGCTTGAAGTCGACCTTCTCCACCCGACCCTTCTGCTTGGCCTCGGCCTTTTTGCCGGCTGCCTCGATCGAAGGCGTCGGCGTCGTGGCGGCGGGTTCGCCCGATTTCGACTTGGCGCGCGCCTTCTCGGCCAAGAGCTTCTCGACGGCCTTCCTCTTGGCCGCGACGATGTCGCGCTCGGTCGGCCCCCAGGCCTTGGCTACGGTGATAGTACGGCCGTCGGCGGTGACGAAACCGGCGATGTCGATGGCATTGCCCGTCGCGTGCTCGCTCAGCGACAGCTTGGGGTTATTGTAGATGTTGCGGCACGAGTACGACGATGCGCCGATGATGCGTTTGATGCGTGTGCCGAGAGCCTCCTGCGCGGCCGGCTGCAGAACCTTGTCGACCCATTCGCTCAGCGACGCGGCAAGGCGGCAGTTCATCGTTGGAGGCGGACTGAACTCGACCTTCTCAGTGCCGCCGACGCTCCGCAGTGCTAGCGGCGCCGGCGTGCCGCACTGACCGCGCTTCATCGGTTCTTCCATCGCGACATCGGCCGCGACGGGCGCCAGCAGCTGGACGCACTGGCGCAACCCGGCGGCCGATTCCTCCGGCGTCCATACGTCGGGAGGTGGAGCTGGGGGCGTCGTTGCCGCCGAAGGTGCACCCCCAGTGCCCGGGCTTACGGCTGCAGCGGCAGGCGTTGCCGGGGCAGCCGATGGCGAAGCGCCAGGCGCGGGGTTGGCGATCGATGATTGTGCACCCTGCAGCGGGGGTGTGGGAGCCACTGCTGGCCGGGCCGGCACGGCCGTTGCGACAGGCGCGGGCGTCACTGCGCGGGCAGGCAAGAACGTCAGCGCCATGATGCCCGCAAATGCCATGGAGGTCATCCACGAGGAGACACAGCTCAGCGTTTTGTCGACAGACGCGATAGACCCCATGCTCACCTGCAAGGACGGTAACAGCCAAGAAGCTATGCGTGTTCCCCTGCCGTTCAGCTTCGACAACGAGCGCGGCGAAAATGCGGATTGCATTCTAACCCCGAGCCATGAAGGTGCGGTTGCCTATTTCCCCCTGCAACGCTTCCTCAGGAGTAAAGGCATGGACGGTTTCGAGAATGATCGTCGCAGCCTGCGAGCAAAGCTGGATGTGGACCGGCGTGAAATGCTCGCTGCGAGCCTCTCGGTGGGGTTCGCTGCCGCCGTGCATCCCGTTGCGGCGCAAACCGTGGTGCATACGAACAGCGAGGGTCTCGAAGCCGGCGTGGTCGGCATCCCCGCGGCCGACCGCGATGTGCCCGCCTATCGCGCCATGCCGGCGAAACCTGGAACGTTTCCCGTAGTCATCGTCGTGCAGGAAATCTTCGGCGTGCACGAGCACATCCGCGATCTCTGCCGCCGCCTCGCCAAGCAGGGCTACATGGCCATCGCACCGGAACTCTACGTGCGCCAGGGCAGCGTCGCCGATCAGACCGATATCCAGAAGATCATCGCCGAGGTCGTCTCCAAGGTGCCGGACGCGCAGGTCATGTCCGATCTCGATGCTACCGTCGCCTACGCCAAGAACTCGGGGCACGGCGATGCCTCAAAACTCGGCATTGCCGGCTTTTGCTGGGGTGGCCGCATCGTTTGGCTCTACGCCGCACACAGCTCGGAGCTCAAAGCTGGCGTCGCCTGGTATGGCAAGCTCGTCGGAGATGCCTCCGCCAATACGCCGCGCCACCCCATCGATGTCGTCGCCGAACTCAGGGCGCCGGTACTCGGCCTTTATGGCGGCGCCGACCAGGGCATCCCGGTCGACACCGTCGAGCGCATGCGCGCCGCCTGCAAGGCCGCAACAAGGGAGTGCGAGTTCATCGTCTATCCGGACACGCCGCACGCCTTCAACGCCGACTACCGCCCAAGCTTCCGGCCGGAGGCGGCGAAAGATGGCTGGGCGCGCATGCTGGCCTGGTTCCATGCCCACGGCGTCGTCTGACGCGGGGAGCGCAATCTTTCCGTCACAACAAAAGTCTAGAGAGTGCTACTGCGCACAATGGCTTGCCTGCGCGGCCTTGCATCTGCGAGCCCGTTGGCGGAGACTGCGCGCGCAAGAGGACATCTAAACAACCCACACAGATGGGATCTTTGGGGGAGTCGTTCGCATGCCTCAACTGCCGTTCGACTTGGCGACCGTCGACTGGACAACCGTCGCCATCTACTCGGGAATTGCTTTCCTCGCAGCTATCGTTGGCAATGCCATCGCGTTCGGCAACCGCTTTATCGGAGCGGTGCTGACGGCAGTGTTCTTCGCCATATTCTACGTGGCGTGGGTCTACTGGCTTGCGGCGATCGCGATGCCGCCGGCTGCCGCCCCGCCTGTCTAAGCGGGCTTCGTCGCGTCCAATGAGCGCACGTGGCCGGGATCCTGCATCCCGGTCGCGATCGCGTGTGCGCGGGCCAATGTTCAACTGCGCCGCTCGTGGAAGTGGTCGTAAATGCGCTGCGCCATCTCGGCCGAGATGCCGTCGACCGCCTTCAGGTCTTCGACGCCGGCGCGCGAGACAGCCTTGGCCGAGCCGAAGTAGCTCATCAGGGCGCGGCGGCGGCGAGGACCGATGCCCTCGATCTCGTCGAGCGGGCTGACGCTCATCGCCATGGCGCGGCGTGTGCGGTGCGAGCCGATGGCGAAGCGGTGCGCCTCGTCCCGCAGCCGCTGCACGAAGTAGAGAACGGGATCGCGCGGCTCGAGCATCATCGGACGATCACGCCCGGCCAAGTGGAAATGCTCGCGGCCCGCGTCGCGGTCAGGACCTTTGGCGACCCCGATGAGGCAGATGTCATGCAGGCCGAGATCGGCCAGCACCTCGCGGGCCACCGCGAGCTGGCCGGCGCCGCCGTCGATCAGGACGAGGTCCGGCCGGTCCGGAATGATGTCGTCGTCCCACTCCTCCCTCTCCCCAGCGTCTTCGATGGGGAGAGGGTTGGGGTGAGGGGCAGAAGCTTGTGCTGCGGGTCGTGGCGGAGCCGCGCTCGGTGCAAGTGGCTGCCCCACACCCTGACCCTCTCGTCGTGCCGAAGGCACGCTTTCAGCGTGACGCGCGCGGGGAGAGGGAATATCGGCCATCACCAGGCGGCGGAAGCGCCGCGTCAGCACCTCGCGCATCATCGCGTAGTCGTCGCCGGGCGTCAGGTTCTCCGACTTGATGTTGAACTTGCGGTACTGGCCTTTGGCGAAGCCGTCGCGGCCGGCGACGATCATCGCGCCGACCGCGTTGGCGCCCTGGATGTGGCTATTGTCGAACACCTCGATGCGGCGCGGGACGGTCGTCAGCCCAAAGCGCTCGGCGAGACCTTCCAGCAGGCGCCGCTGCGACGAGCCTTCCGCCAGCTTGCGCCCTAGCGCCTCGCGCGCATTGTTGAGCGCATGCTCGACGATGCCCGACTTGGTGCCGCGCTGCGGGACACGGATCTCGACCTTGCGCTCGGCCTTCATGCACAGCGCCTCGGCCAAGAGCTCCCGGTTCGGCACGTCGTGCGAGAGGAGGATGAGGCGGGGCACAGGCTTATCGTCGTAGAACTGGGCGACGAAGCTATCGAGCACCTCCTCGACGGGGAGCGCGCGGTCAGCCTTCGGGAAGTAGGCGCGGTTGCCCCAGTTCTGGCCGGTACGGAAGAAGAAGACCTCGATGCACGTCTGGCCACCCTCCTGCGCGGCGGCGAAGACGTCGGCCTCCTCGATGCCCTCCGGGTTGATCGCCTGATCGGCCGTCACGTGCGCCAAGGCCGACAGCCGATCACGGAAGCGCGCCGCGCGCTCGAACTCGAGCCGTGAGGAAGCCTCCTCCATCAGCTTCTGATACATGCGGCGCACGTTCTGGCTCTCGCCGCGCAGGAAGCGCACTGCCTCGTCGACGAGGCGCCCATAGTCGTCGAACGCGATCTCGCCCGTGCACGGCGCCGAGCAGCGCTTGATCTGGTAGAGCAGGCACGGCCGCGTGCGGCTCTCGTAGACGCTGTCGGAGCATGAGCGCAGCAAGAACGCTCGCTCCAGCATGTTGATGGTGCGGTTGACGGCACCGGCCGAGGCGAACGGCCCGAAGTAGTCGCCTTTGCGGGTGCGCGCGCCGCGGTGCTTCATGATCTGCGGCGCCGGCGTATCGCGGGCGATGAGGATGTAGGGGAACGACTTGTCGTCGCGCATCAGCACGTTGAAGCGCGGGCGGAAGCGCTTGATGAGGTTGGCTTCCAGCAGCAGCGCCTCCGCCTCGGTGCGCACCGAGACGAACTCCATGCCGGCGGTCGAAGCGATCATGCGCGCGATGCGGTTGGTGTGGCCGCCGAGGCGCGCGTAGTTCGACACGCGCGCCTTCAAGCTGCGCGCCTTGCCGACGTAAATGACGTTGCCTTCGGCATCGAGCATGCGATAGACGCCGGGCGAGGACGGTAGCAGCTTCAGGTAGCGCGCGATCACATCCGGACCACTGCCACCCACCGCATCGGTGGCGGGCGACGGCAGGATCTCAGGCGTCGGCGTGGCCGGCGAAGCTTCGCGCATGTCCTTGTTGGGCATCGTCGATAGATCGGCCTGCCGGCCCGCGCCGTCAAGCGAGGGTGCACTGGTTACCAGGCGAGCTTGGGCATTGCCGCAATGGGGCGCGGGGCGCCGGGCGGAAATAGGGCCTCGATCGCCTTGGCGTCGAGGCCGCCTTTGACATGCACACCGCTGGCGACGAACACCGATCGCACATCTGCGGCGGCTGCCCCGGCGATGTCGGTGCCGACCCCATCGCCGATGGCCAGCAGCCCGGCCTTGTCCGCACTGCCGGCTTTTAGCTTCTCCAGCGTCTCGAAAGTCAGTTCATAGATCGGCAGATACGGCTTGCCGGCGTATTCGACCTTACCACCCAGCGCCTCGTAGGCGCGGGCGATGGCACCGGCGCAGTAGATCATGCGACCGCCGCGCTCGACCATGACGTCGGGATTGGCGCAAATCATCGGCAGCTCGCGCGCGCGGCATGCTGCAAGCATCGCCACGTAGTCGTCGGGCGTCTCACGCTCGTCGTCGAATAGGCCGGTGCAGACAACCGCTTCGGCCGCATCGGCTGGGACGCGCACGATTCCAAGGCCGGTGAACGTGGCGAGGTCGCGCTCGGGGCCGATATGAAGAATCGGCCGCCCCGCATAATGGCCAATCAGCGTACGTGCCACGTCGCCCGAGGTGACGATCGCGTCCCAGCCGTCGCGCGGCACGCCGATGCCGTCGAGCTGAGTGGCAACGCTGTCGCAGGGTCGCGGCGAGTTGGAGACGAGCACGACGATACCGCCCATGGCGCGATAGCGTGCACATGCGGCGCTGGCGTCGGCAAATGGCCTCACGCCATTGTGCACCACGCCCCAGATATCGAGCAGCCAAGCTCGCGTCCCTTCGGCGAGCGGGGCGATCGAGCTAACGAGCGGAATGGCGGGAGCGGAGAGAGATGCGGGCGGCATGGCGACTGCCTAGCTGCCGCCCGCGCAAATCTCAAGCGGCTGCGTCACCGGCGGCGACGTAACCGCCCCCCGCGACGGAGATAGGCGCGCCATAAAGCGCCCCCTGCCCCAGCGGCACGCCGGCCTCGAGAACCTTGTCGCGCAGGGCCTCGTCATCGATACTGCCGACGATCAGCGTCAACCCCAACTCGCTCAGGTTGCGGCACACCTCGATGGCCGGCATGACGCCGCTCGGTGCCGCCAGCCCGGAGAGCAGCGTCGCCGCATCGAGCTTCACGAAGGCAAAGCCCGCGGCACACAATGCCGTGAACTCGTAGTCAAAGTCGGTGACGTCCTCGACACCGAAACGGAAACCGAGATCGCGCATATCGGTCAGTGCGCTCCATTCCGAGCCGCCGAAGGTGCGGATGTCCGCCTGGGCGAAGGTCAGCACCAGCTCGCCTGCCAGCGACTCCCGATCGCGATAGGCGTCGGCCATCTCGTCGAGGAAGCTATCGTTGGCGAGCGAGACCGCGGTCACCGGTACGAACAGGCGGGTCCCGCGCCCCTCGTCGGCCAGCGTGCCGGCGACGCGTGCCGCCTGACGCAGGCGGGCGCCGTCCAGCAGTGGCAACAACCCCGCCAAGGCGAGCTGCGGATCGCGCGTCGTCGCGGACAGCGGCGTGCCGCGTTCATCGCAAGGCGAAGCCACCACCTCGTAGTAGTGCACCTGATGGTCGGCGAGTCCGACGATGGGCGACAGCGCCACATCGATGCGGCCGGCCGCCACCGCCTCGGCAAGCGAGGCAAGCCGTGAGTGCGACGGCATGATTGGCGGCGGCATGGGGGCGCCGGCTCGAGGTGCGCTCGATGTGGACGGCAGCGCACCCTTCGTTTTCGAGGCCCGCATGGCGTTGGCGGTTGTCTGCAATGCGTTGAGCGAGGCGCGCAGCACGCTCTCCTGCCGCTGCGGCGGCAGACCTTCGAGCGTCGGCTCGGCCCCGAGGTCAACCTCGTCGGCGAGACGCTTGATCATCCCGTGCACGGCATCCAGATCGGTCTCGCGGTCGGCGGCGAGCGGCGGCAGCTCGACGCGAGGGCCTTCGGGCAGCGTCGGCTTCGCCTGGCGGCTCGGCCAATAATCGTGCGCCTGATGGCTCGGAGCAGCGGGAGCGGCGGCTGGCGCCGACCAATCGGGCAACGTCGGCACTGGGGGAACGTCGGCGCGCAGCGCGGGCGCTGGCGCCGCGGGAGGCGGTGTCGGCATCGAAAGCTGGGGCACGGAAAGCTGCGGCTCCGGACGCTGCGGCTCGAGCCCAGGCGCGCCCGGTCGATGCGCCGTCAAGCGCGGCGCGCGCTCGGAAACCGACGTTGCCCGCTCCTGGCGGAAGATGCGCGGTGGCTTGGATGCGAGCGGCGGCATCGCCGGAGCAGGCGCGGCCGCAGACGGCACCGGCGGCATCGATAATTGGCCCGCCGCTGGCGCCGGTGGCGCCTTGACGGCCGGCGGAACGAATGTCGGGGCGCGCGCCGGCCTCGCACCAACTGCAGGTGGCCCAGCGGTCTTCAGTCGTGAGACCTCGTCCTCGAGCCGCGTGACCTCGGTGACGAGCTCCGTCTCGCGCTCCGAGCGCCGCATCAGTGCGTGCACCATGACCAGCATGATGTACACCGACAGCGCGGCGATGAGCGCCAGCCAGAACGACACCTGGAATTGCAGATATGCGCCGATGAAGAAGGCCGCCGTGACCAGCGCGATGGCCCCCTTGACGATGAGATCGGCCATGCCTCTGTGCTTCGGCATACCGTGCTCGCTGTTTTCGATGCTCGCCATGGAAGAGTGACGACGCCCCCTTGCCGATTCGTTGATCCAACCGAGCTTTTCGCCCGCACCCCCGCCGCGCAATGACGGCACGGCCACTTTCACCAGCTTTCTCAACAGCGCGCCGATTCGTGTCCGGCGCGTGGCGCCAGGCGCAAAACCTCGGCTGGCGTGCGGCGCATACCGATTCGTCCACAGCACCGCTGTCGCGGCGGGAACTTCGCAAGCGCCCGGGGATTGCCATGTCGCGCCTCAGTCGCGCCGCAGGCCGGCCTCCAGCCGACCGGATTCGGGGCGCTGTTTAGGACTCGTTAGTCGAATCGACGTGGTATCAGTTGTGTCGGGGGCGTTCCCTTGCTGTCCCGGCGTAGAATGAAGGGAAAGCTCATGCTGATGACGGTGATGGGTCGCAATCCGAGTGCGTCATACTATGGTGAGCTTGCCGGCGTGCGCGTGCTGATCACGGGCCTTTCGCCGCTATGTGGCGTGGACGTGGCGCGCAAATTTGCCGATCACCATGGCCGCCTCGTGGTGCATGCCACCGCCGCCTCTCCCGAGCTCGACGCCGTCACCACAATGCTCGCCGAGACCGCCAGCGAGGTGAAGCTGTTCACCGACGCCTGCCGCGATTCCGAATCGTCGATCCGCTTTGCCAAAGCCGCCGCGCAGGCATTCGGCGGCCTCGATGTCGTCATTAATCTCATCCCCATTGGGGCCTGCGACATTGCCGGCCGCGCAAGCGTCAGCGACGTGGAGGATCTGGTTTCCGAGAAGCTGATGCTTCCCGTGCACGTCACGCGCATCGTGGCCAACCGCATGCGTCTGACGCTCAACGAAGGCCTCGTGCTCAACGTCGTGACCATGCCGGCACCGCGGACGGCGGCCGAGGCCGCGCTCGCCGGCGTCGTCCGCTCAGCGCTCGCCGCGGTAACGCGCGGCGAGGCCGAGCGATGGGCTCCGCAAGGCATCCGCGTCAACGCCGTCGGACCGTCCGCGACACTGCAGGATTCGGGTGCCAACCTCGCCAACGAGACAGATATTGCCGCTCTGGCGCTCTATCTCGCCTCGCGTCCCGGCCGCACCTTGACCGGGCAGCTGTTCGATGCCGCCGGCGTCGCCAGGCGTGGCTGCTGACAAGCCGACTGATCTGCAGCCGGCGGATATCGGGCTGTAGACACCCACGCGCTGCAGCCGTATCGATGACAGAGGGGCGTATCGAGAGGGAGACCCGCGAAGGAGGATCCCATGGCCACTTTCGTTGTCCTCGCCAGCTTCACCGAACAGGGCATCCGCAACGTCAAGGAGACGATCGCGCGGGCGGAGGCCTTCAAGGAGATGGCCAAGAAAAGTGGTGTAACGGTCAAGGACATGTACTGGACGCTCGGGCGCCACGACATCGTCGTCCTGTGCGAGGCGCCGGACGACGAGAGTTCCACGGCACTCATGCTGAGTGTCGCCTCCCGCGGCTATGTTCGCTCCGAGACGTTACGCGCCTTCTCGTTCGCCGAGATGCAGAAAGTCATCGGCAAAATGGTCTGAGGCTACGTCCATCTTGCCGTAAGGCCCTGCAGCCGGCGCAACAACGGATAGGTCGAGCCGGCGAAGGCGGCGAGTTCCGGCGCCCGCTCGGCGAGATCGCGGAGGTTCAAGCGCAGTTGCCCGAGCGCGAAGTCGAAGGCCATCAGCCGGATGACTTCGTCCATGGAGAGCTTGCGCGTTTCGCCATGCGCCCGCATCTCCTCCATTTGCTGCTCGATGGCGGCAAGTGCAATCTCGACCGCCGATAAATCAGGGGCGGCGTATGCCGTCGCCGGCTCCCCCAGCTGCTTCGCCACACCGTCGATAGCGCCGCGCAATGCCTCGATGGCGGGTCCCAACTTCGTCACGGCCCGTTCCGGCAAGGGTTGCGAGACGGCGCGCAGCAACATGATTTCCGTATGCCACAGGCGGCGTAGCGCGCGCAGCATCGCCTCGGGATCTGGGGAATCGGCGAGAAAGCCGGCAACCTCCAGCCGCGCTTCACGGGCCAAGGTGTCACCGGCAGCGAAGGCAGCTCTGACGCGCGCGGCCTGCGCACCGATGGCGACCGCATCATGCGATTGCCCGAGCCCAGCGGCGAGCACTTCGCGCAGTACCTCGAACAATGGCTCCAGCGTGCGCGTCACGTGCTCGGCAAACGCGGGCCCAGCGCGCGAGGGGAACACGATCAACGTCGTGGCAATGGCGACGACGGTGCCGATGGCCACCTCGAGCATGCGGTTTTCGGCCGAGGCGATCGGTGGACCAAGTTGCGGATCACCGAGGATCACGATCGCGGCTGTAACGCAAGCAATGCGTAGCGCCGGGCGCCGGGCCGCGAAGAAGGCGAGCACCAGCACCGTTACGGCAAGGCCGGCAAATTTGAGCTCGTGCATGTCGGCCAGCGCCAGTGCCACCCCACCGCCGACCACCACGCCCAACATGCTTCCCATCAGCCGATCGGCGGCAAGTCCAAGCGAAGCGCCGACGTTGGCCTGGGTGACAAGAATCGCCGTCATCACCGCCCAGAAGCCCTGCGGCAGGCCGGCGGCATCGGCGATCAAGTAAGAGATGCAGGCCGCGATCGTGGTCTGGATAGCCTGGCGCAAGCGCGGCCAGGCCTCCATGCGGGAGAAGGTCGATGGGCTCGGCTCAATCACGGCCATTGCCCATAAGCGCGCCGGGCGCCGTTGAAATTAACGCCTCGTTCGCCATGTTGCCGGTATGGCAAACACGCGTCTCGGCCGGGCAGCGCGTTCCTTGACAGCCGCCCCCGGGCGCGCGTATCACCTCGGCGCGATTGGCACTCTCAGCGGGATAGTGCCAGCGCATCTCATCGACAGACACCGGCCACGCACGGCCGAGCCCGCCATCTGGAGCGATATTTCCCATGAAGTTCCGTCCTTTGCATGACCGCGTCGTCGTCAAGCGCGTCGACAGCGAGACCAAGACGTCCGGCGGCATCATCATCCCCGACACGGCCGCCGAGAAGCCGCAGCAGGGCGAGGTTGTGGCCGTCGGCCCAGGCAGCCGCGACGAGAGTGGCAAGCTGATCGCGATCGAGCTGAAGAAGGGCGACAAGGTTCTGTTCGGCAAGTGGAGCGGCACCGAGGTGAAGATCGACGGACAGGAGCTGCTTATCATGAAGGAGAGCGACGTGATGGGCGTCCTGGAGAAGTAAGCGAAAGAGCGGGTAGCGAATAGCGAATAGATCGCGCTCGCAGCTCGCCGCTCCGCCCATCCCCGCGTTTTCCCTATTCGTTACTCCCTATTCGCCATTCGCTCGCCTCGAGCGATCAACATCAAGGAACCCATTGATGGCTGCCAAGGAAGTCCGCTTTTCCATTGACGCCCGCGAGCGCCTTTTGCGCGGCGTCGATACCCTCGCCAACGCCGTGAAGGTCACGCTCGGGCCCAAGGGCCGCAACGTCGTGATCGAGAAGTCGTTCGGCGCCCCGCGCACGACCAAGGACGGCGTCACCGTCGCCAAGGAGATCGAGCTCGAGGACAAGTTCGAGAACATGGGCGCCCAGATGGTGCGCGAGGTGGCCCAGAAGACCAACGATCTCGCCGGCGACGGCACGACGACGGCCACGGTCCTGGCTCAGGCCATCGTGCGCGAGGGTCTCAAGGCCGTCGCTGCCGGCATGAACCCCATGGATCTGCGCCGCGGCATCGACAAGGCGGTCGGCCAGGTCGTCGAGGAGATCGCCAAGCGCTCTAAGAAGGTGAAGAACTCGAACGAGATCGCCCAGGTCGGCACCATCTCGGCGAACGGCGAGAAGGCGATCGGCGAGATGATCGCCGAGGCCATGCAGAAAGTCGGCAACGAGGGCGTCATCACGGTCGAGGAAGCCAAGAGCCTCGATACCGAGCTCGAGGTCGTCGAAGGCATGCAGTTCGACCGCGGCTACCTCTCGCCCTACTTCGTAACCAACGCCGAGAAGATGGTGGCCGAGCTCGAAGACCCCTACATCCTCATCCACGAGAAGAAGCTGTCGAACCTGCAGCAGCTGCTCCCCGTGCTCGAGGCAGTCGTGCAGTCGGGGCGTCCTCTGCTCATCATCGCCGAGGAGGTCGAGGGCGAGGCACTGGCGACGCTGGTCGTCAACAAGCTTCGCGGCGGCCTCAAGGTCGCGGCCGTCAAGGCTCCCGGCTTCGGCGACCGCCGCAAGGCCATGCTGGAGGACATCGCCGTCCTCACCGGCGGCCAGACGATCTCCGAGGACCTCGGCATCAAGCTCGAGAACGTGACGCTCGACATGCTGGGCCGCGCCAAGCGCGTGTCGATCAGCAAGGACGACACGACGATCGTCGACGGCTCTGGCAAGAAGAAGGATATCGAGGCGCGCGTAAGCCAGATCAAGGCGCAGATCGAGGAGACCACTTCCGACTACGACCGTGAGAAGCTGCAGGAGCGGCTGGCCAAGCTGGCTGGCGGCGTCGCGGTGATCCGCGTCGGCGGCGCCACCGAGGTCGAGGTGAAGGAGCGCAAGGACCGCGTCGACGACGCGCTCAATGCGACCCGCGCCGCGGTCGAGGAAGGTGTCGTTCCCGGCGGCGGCGTGATGCTGCTCAAGGCCGGCAACGCCATCAACGTCAAGGGAGACAACGCCGATCAGGAAGCCGGCATCGCCATCGTCAAGAAGGCACTGCAGGCGCCGATCCGCCAGATCGCCGACAACGCCGGCGTCGAGGGCTCGATCGTAGTCGGCAAGGTGCTCGAGGCGCGCGGCCAGGCGTTCGGGTACGACGCGCAGAACGACGAGTACGGCGACATGCTGGAGAAAGGCATCATCGATCCGGCCAAGGTCGTGCGCGTGGCGCTGCAGGATGCGGCTTCGGTCGCCGGCCTCATGGTCACCACCGAGGCGGCGATCGGCGAGGCGCCGAAGAAGGACAACGGACACGGCCATGCGCATGGCCACGGCGGCATGGGCGGCATGGATATGTGATCCGCGCTCGCTCGGCGCAAAACGAAGCCGCCCGCTGCACCCAGCGGGCGGCTTTTTTTTGTTGCGTGCCGCCTAGCTGGTCTTAAGGTTGCGCGTTCCAGCCGAAGGCGCGCAATTCCGTCGGCATCATCGGATCGGCCTCGGGCTTGGGAGCTGCCGGATCCACATTCAAGAAATCACTGACAACTGGTGCCGCCTTACGAGCCGCGCTCTGCACAGCTCGACCCGCCGGCGCAGGCTCGCTCTTGGCGCGCTTTGCCGGCTTTGTCGCCATGTCCTCGATGACCGGCGCATCGTCGGTTGCCGCGGACGCCTTGGCTACCGGATTCGCCGGAACCGGAGCTTGATCAACCATGGCGGCTTCGTCGCCAGCCGGTGCCAGCACCTGCTCGGTGACCGGCGCCGCCGCATCGGCCGCGTTGCTGCTGCCGATCGAAGCCGTTTCGGCCGGAGCAGCGGACGCTGGCGAGTTCGAAGGGGCGGTGTCGCTGGCATCGGCACCGAAGCGGCGGCTCAGCTCCTCGGCGCGCTCGCGGACGGCGGCAGCCTCGCGGTCGAGCTGCTCGGCGCGGCTGAGCGTCTGGCGCGCCGCCTCCAAGTTGGCATCGTCCGTCGGAGCGGCGGGGGCGGCAGCCGGCTCGACTGACGGAGCGGCGGTTGGCTCGCCGGCGAAGCCAAAGTGGGCACGCCATGCTTCCTGCAGATCGGGCAGGCGCGCCCCATCGAGGAATGCAGGCAGGGAGAACCCGGGTGCCTCTGCCGAGGCGGGAGCGGAAGACTGGCTCAACTCCATGGCTCCGGCTGACGAGACGAGGCCCGTTGCCGCCAGCATGACCAAAAGGCGCGCGCTTTCGTATGCGTTCATACGCTGTACCCCCCGACCGCAGCGGCCGGCTACGAGGCGACCCGAAGGTTCGCCTGCTGATTTAGCACATGGGGGACTTGTCGAGTCTCACCCACCCTGAGTTGCTCGCAGGCTTTTTTACGACCATATGGTCTTGGCCTGCTCCGCCGACGAAGTCGGGACGCCCGAGGAGAGCTCTGCCCCGCTCCCGCACGGTCGATGCCGCGGCGGTGTCCGCTTCGTTCAAGGTGAAATATTAAAGCGCTCCAAGGCAATAACATGGCGCCAAATCGGCGTTTGAAAGCAGCGGAGAAACCCGCGTCCAGATTGCCTTTCGCCCACGTTGGATCGATGATCGTGGCATCGGCGAGGCTGGCTCAGGACGCGGCGGCCTGGACTTCTTAAAGCGCGCTGTCCCACAAGAGCGACGGCCGCTGCCTCGGGAGGGGCACGATGGACATCCGACAACTCCAGTACCTCGCCGCGCTCGCCCGCGAGAAGCACTTCACGCGGGCCGCGGCCGCCTGCAACGTCACCCAGCCGACCCTCTCGGGGCGCATCCGCCAGCTCGAGCTCGAGCTCGAGGTGCCTATCGTCGAACGCGGACAGCGCTACCGCGGGCTGACTCCCGAAGGCGAGCGCGTGCTCAAGTGGGCGCACGTAATCCTCAAGAACTGGCAGTCGATGCAGGAGGAGCTGGGACACCTCAAGGATCACGACAGCGGTCTTTCGGGCAGGCTGGTGCTGGGAGGCATACCTTCCGCGCTGCCCATGATCCCTCTGCTTACCAAGAAGATCCGCGTCATTCATCCCGGCATCGACTTCACCGTGCTGTCGCAGAGCTCGGAGGAGATTCTGCGCGCGCTGGCCGATTTCTCGATCGACGTCGGCATAACTTATCTCGACAATGAGCCGATCGACGGCCTGCTGGCCACACCGCTCTATGTCGAGCGCTACTGCCTGTTCGTTCCCGAAACGCACCCGCTCGCCAACCGCGCCTCGGTGACATGGCAGGAGGCCGCCGACGAGCCGCTGTGCCTCTTGACCCCCAATATGCAGAACCGGCGCATAATCGATCGCGCCTTTGAAACGGCGAAATGCCATCCGAGTCCGCGACTGGAGACAAATTCCGTCATCAATTTGTGTTCGAATGTGCGGCTGATGGGGCTAGCAAGCATCATGCCCCAATACATATCTGACGTGCTGGGAAGCATGTCGGGAGTGAAGGCCATTCCTCTCGACGCCCCGACGGTGGAGCACAGCGTCGGACTGGTGGTTGCCGCTCGCGATCCGCTGTCGCCGCTCATCGAGGCGCTCCGTGAGACCGCCGCCTTGTTGACGCCGGTGACGTTCGACGAGCGCGTCGACGCGTAATCCGGCTCCTTCATTGTGCGATGCAGCATTGGCCCGCTCAATTGGCACATTGAAAGGGCCTATTTGATCCGCCGTACGCAAGTTGAGAGAAGACGGTTTGCCCCAGCTGAGGCCGCCGAGGCACACGTAAATGTCAAAACCACTTCAAGATATCATCACCCAAGTACCCGCCGGAAGCGAGGCGCGTGCGCGCGCCATCTGCGAGGCGCGCGGCAATCGTCCCGATGAGCTCCTGGAGATCTTCCATGATCTGCAGCACGAGCTGGGCTACGTGCCCGAGGAAACGCTCCCGGTCATCGCCAACGCCCTCAACCGGTCGCGCGCGGAGGTCTACGGCGTTCTGACTTTCTATCATGAGTTCCGCCGCACCCCGGGCGGGCGCCACACCATCAAGATTTGCCGCGCCGAGGCCTGCCAGGCCATGCACACCCAGAACCTCTGTCGCCACGCCGAGGAGAAGCTGCGCGTGAAGTTCGGCGAGACCACCGCCGACGGGCAGTTCAGCCTCGAAGCAGTTTACTGCCTCGGCAACTGCGCCCTGTCGCCGGCCATGATGATCGACGGCGAGCTCTATGGCTGCGTCGACAAGGAGCGCTTCGACAGCATCATATCTGATCTCGATCGCGGAGCCGGCGCATGACGAAGGTCTTCGTCCCTCGCGATGCGGCCGCGCTGTCAATGGGCGCCGATGCCGTCGCCAAAGCGATCGCCGCCGAGGCCAAGAAGCGCAACGCCAAGGTGGAAATCGTCCGCAACGGCTCGCGCGGCATGCTGTGGCTGGAGCCGCTGGTCGAGGTCGAAACGGCGAACGGCCGCATCGCTTACGGCCCTGTCAAACCCGCGGATGTCCCTGGCCTTTTCAAGGCCAATCTCCTCAAGGGCGAGAAGCACAAGCTCTCGCATGGCCTCACAGAAGAAATTCCCTACTTCAAGAACCAGGAGCGGCTGACGTTCGCGCGCTGCGGCCTCACCGATCCGCTATCGATCGACGACTATGTCGCTAACGGGGGCTTCGAGGGCCTCACCAATGCGCTCACCATGGCGCCGCTAGACATCGTCAGCGAGGTGACGACCTCTGGCTTGCGCGGGCGCGGCGGCGCCGGCTTCCCCACCGGCATCAAGTGGAAGACGGTCCACGACGCCAAGGCCGATCAGAAGTACATCTGCTGCAACGCCGACGAGGGCGACAGCGGCACCTTCGCCGACCGCATGCTGATGGAAGGCGATCCCTACTGCCTCATCGAGGGCATGACCATCGCCGGCATCGCCGTCGGCGCCACCAAGGGCTACATCTACGTCCGCTCCGAGTACCCGCATGCGGTGGCCACGCTGCGCGAGGCGATCCGCATCGCCACCAGCGCCAACTGGCTGGGGCGCACCATTCAGGGCTCGCCGCACGATTTCGAGCTCTACGTGCGCATGGGCGCCGGCGCCTACATCTGCGGCGAGGAAACCTCGATGCTGGAAAGCCTCGAGGGACGTCGCGGGCTGGTGCGCTACAAGCCGCCGCTGCCGGCGCTCGAGGGCCTGTTCGGCAAACCGACGGTCATCAACAACGTGCTGAGCCTCGCCTCGGTACCCATCATTCTCGCCAAGGGCGGCGAATTCTACCGCGATTTCGGCGTCGGCAGATCGCGCGGCACGCTCGCTTTTCAGCTCGCCGGCAACATCAAGCAGGGCGGCTTGGTCGAGAAAGCGTTCGGCGTCACCGCACGCGAGCTCATCGAGGACTTCGGCGGCGGCACGCTGTCGGGACGCCCGCTGCGCGCCGTGCAGTTCGGCGGCCCGCTCGGCGCCTATCTGCCCAACGACAAGCTCGATACCGAAATGGACTACGAGGCATTCGCCAAAGTCGACGCCATGGTTGGCCACGGCGGTATCGTCGTGTTCGACGACACGGTGGACATGGCGCAGATGGCGCGCTTCGCCATGGAGTTCTGCGCCATCGAGTCGTGCGGAAAATGCACGCCCTGCCGCATCGGCTCGGTGCGCGGTGTCGAGACCATCGACCGCATCATCACCGGCATCGACCGCGAGCAGAACGTCGAGGTCCTCGAGGATCTCTGCAACACCATGACCGACGGATCTTTGTGCGCCATGGGCGGGTTGACTCCCATGCCGGTGATGAGCGCGCTGCGTCACTTCCCTGAAGATTTTCACCGCCCGGTGCGGGCCGAGGCGGCCGAATGAACAAAATGCGAGGCAACGCCATGACGGGCGAAACCGAGACCCTGACGCTCATCAAGGAGAAGGACTACGGCACGCCGGCGGTGCATGCCGTCAACAACAAGACGGTGACGCTGGAGATCGACGGGCGCGAGGTGACGGTGCCGGAAGGCACGTCGATCATGCGCGCCGCTGCCGACCTCGGCATCATGGTGCCGAAGCTGTGCGCCACCGACAGCCTCGATCCGTTCGGCTCCTGCCGCTTGTGTCTGGTCGAGATCGAGGGCCGCAAAGGCACCCCGGCCTCGTGCACCACGCCCGTCGCTCCCGGCATCAAGGTCACGACGCAGAACGACCGTCTCGCCCGCATCCGCAAGGGCGTGATGGAGCTCTACATCTCCGACCACCCGCTCGACTGCCTCACCTGTGCCGCCAACGGCGACTGTGAGCTGCAGGACATGGCCGGCGCCGTCGGCCTGCGCGAGGTGCGCTACGGCTATGAAGGCGAAAACCACGTATTCGCGCGCCAGAACGGCGAAGCCAACCCGCTGTGGCAGCCGAAGGACAGGTCGAACCCCTACTTCCAGTTCGAGCCGTCGAAGTGCATCGTCTGCTCGCGCTGCGTGCGCGCCTGCGAGGAGGTGCAGGGCACGTTCGCGCTGACCATCGACGGCCGCGGCTTCGCCTCGCACGTCGCCGCCAGCATGGACGACGACTTCCTGCAGTCCGAGTGCGTGTCGTGCGGCGCCTGCGTGCAGGCCTGCCCCACCGCGACCCTGATCGAGAAGTCGGTCGTCGAGCACGGCCAGCCCGAGCACAGCGTCGTCACCACCTGCGCCTATTGCGGCGTTGGCTGCTCGTTCAAGGCCGAGATGCAGGGCGAGCGCGTCGTGCGCATGGTCCCCTACAAGGACGGCGGCGCCAACGAGGGCCACAGTTGCGTTAAGGGCCGCTTCGCCTTCGGCTATGCCACGCACAAGGACCGCGTGCTCGACCCGATGATCCGCGAGAAGATCACCGATCCGTGGCGCGTGGTGTCCTGGGACGAGGCGATCAAGTTCGCCGCCGACCGCTTCAAGGCGGTGCAGGCCAAGTACGGCCGCGGCTCGATCGGCGGCATCACCTCCTCGCGCACCACCAACGAGGAAGTCTATGTCGTGCAGCGCATGGTGCGCGCCGCCTTCGGCAACAACAACGTCGACACCTGCGCCCGCGTTTGCCACTCGCCAACCGGCTACGGCTTGAAGCAGACGTTCGGCGAATCGGCCGGCACGCAGGACTTCAAGAGCGTCGACAAGTCGGACGTGATCATGGTCGTCGGCGCCAACCCGACCGATGGCCATCCGGTGTTCGCCTCGCGCATGAAGAAGCGCCTGCGCGAGGGGGCCCGGCTGATCGTCGTCGATCCGCGCCGCATCGACCTCGTGAAGAGCCCGCACATCGAAGCCGACTATCATCTGCAGCTGCGTCCGAGCACCAACGTCGCCGTGCTCAATGCTCTGACCCACGTCATCGTGACCGAGGGGCTGACCGACCGCAGCTTCATCGCCGCGCGCTGCGACAAGGAAGACTTCGCCCGCTGGGAGAAGTTCATCAAGGACCCGAAGCACTCCCCGGAGGCCATGGAGCCGATCACCGGCGTGCCGGCCGAGCAGATCCGCGCCGCCGCCCGGCTGTTTGCCACCGGCGGCAACGCGGCCATCTACTACGGCCTCGGCGTCACCGAGCACAGCCAGGGCTCGACCACCGTCATGGCCATGGCCAACCTCGCCATGGTCACCGGCAACATCGGGCACGAGGGCGTCGGCGTGAACCCGCTGCGCGGCCAGAACAACGTGCAGGGCTCGTGCGACATGGGTTCGTTCCCGCACGAGTTCCCCGGCTACCGCCACGTGTCCAACGAGGCCACACGCAAGCTGTTCGAGAAGGAGTGGAAGGTAAAGCTCGATCCGGAGCCGGGCCTGCGCATTCCGAACATGTTCGACGAAGCCTCGGGCGGCACCTTCAAGGGCCTCTTCGTGCACGGTGAGGATATCGCGCAGTCCGACCCCAACACCAACCACGTCACGCACGCGCTCGAGTCGCTGGAGATTCTCGTGGTGCAGGACCTGTTCCTCAACGAGACGGCGGCCTTCGCGCACGTGTTCCTCCCCGGCACCTCGTTCCTGGAGAAGGACGGCACCTTCACCAACGCCGAGCGGCGCGTGAACCGCGTACGTCCGGTGATGCGCGAGAAGCAGGGCATGGCCGAGTGGGAGATCGTCTGCCGGCTCGCCACCGCCATGGGCTACCCCATGATGTACACTTCTGCGGCGGCGATCATGGACGAGATCGCGTCTGTTACGCCGACCTTCAAGAACATCTCGTTCAAGAAGCTCGACGAGCTGGGCAGCGTGCAGTGGCCGTGCGACGACGAGGCGCCGGAAGGCACGCCTATCATGCATACCGAGGAGTTCACGCGCGGCAAGGGGCGGTTCATGCTCACCGAGTTCGTAGCAACGCCCGAGCGCTCGAACCGCAACTTCCCGCTCATTCTGACGACGGGCCGCATCCTCAGCCAGTACAACGTCGGCGCCCAGACGCGGCGCACCGACAACGTCGTCTGGTACCAGGAGGACATCCTCGAAATGCACCCGAGCGACGCGGAGGTGCGCGGCATCAAGGACGGCACCATGGCCTCGCTGACGAGCCGCGTCGGCGGCACCACCATGCGCGTCAAGGTCACCGACCGCGTGCCGCCGGGCGTCGTCTACTCGACGTTCCACTTCCCGGTCTCTGGCGCCAACGTCATCACCACCGAGAACTCGGACTGGGCCACCAACTGCCCCGAGTACAAGGTGACGGCGGTGCAGGTGACGCCGTCCAACCAGCCTTCCGCGTGGCAGGACGAGTGGGAGGAGCGCGAGCGCGAGAATAAGCGCATCGCCGAGAAGACGCTGGTTGCCGCAGAGTAACGGCGGGCGCACGAGCGTCCTGAGGTTGTATGGAACTCGCGCGCCGTGTTACCTGCTAGCGGTATTCTCGATGATCGGCTCGCGATGACCGCCATGACCAATACCGCAGACGTCGTGGACGCGGGGACTGCGCTTTGCTCGGTGCCCGCCGAAGGCACCAGCGTCGACGCCGGCGGCCGACGCTCGACCGTCACCTGGCAGCTCCCCGATGAAGTGGCAGTAGCGTTGCAGATCAACTCCGAGCCCTACACGGTCATGATGGCGACGCCGGCCAATCTCACCGACTTCGGCATCGGGTTTGCGCTCGCCGAAGGCATCGTTCCGCACCGCTCCGACATCCTCGGCGTGATCGCGATGCCCGTCGAGAACGGCTTCCTCGTCGACGTCGCCATCGACGAGGAAGCACTGGCCGAGGCACGCATGCCGCGCCGCTCGCTGGAGGGCCGCTCCGGCTGCGGCCTGTGCGGGGTCGAGAACATCGCCGACGTCGTGCGTGTCAGCGAGCCGGTGCCGCACACCGTGCGCCCATCCGCGCAGGCGATCCTCAAAGCCGCCGCCGAGCTGCCCCAGCGGCAGACCATGAGCCGTTTCAATCACACGGTGCACGGCGCGGCCTGGGTGAGCCTCGCTGGCGACATCGTGCACGTGCGTGAGGACGTCGGCCGCCACAACGCGCTCGACAAGCTCATCGGCGCGCTGGCCGAGGCGGGCACTGACCTCGCCGGCGGCTTCGTGCTCATGACCAGCCGCTGCAGCTTCGAGCTGGTGCAGAAATCGGCGACGTACGGGATCGGCGCGCTCGTCACCGTGTCGGCACCGACCGCGCTCGCCCTGGGGCTTGCCCGCAAGGCGCACCTCTTCATCGCCGCGCTTGGTGGCGACAACGTCGTCATCTTCAATACCTGAAGCGAACTCGGAAAGTCCTGCCCGCATGGAAAACCGCGACATCGTCCGCATGGCCAACCAGATCGCGGCCTATTTCGAAGCCTATCCGCGCACGGAAGCGCTCGACGGCATCGCCAATCACATCCGCAACTTCTGGAGCCCGCGCATGCGCAAGCAGCTCAATGAACACATTGAGAACGGCGGGGAGGGCCTGTCGCCACTCGTCACCGCGGCGGTTGCGCCCAAGGCAAAAGCCAAGTCCTGAAGTACGCTGCAAAGCAGCAAAGTCGACGGCACGACGCAATCCTTGATTAGCCAATCCTGGCGAGCCCATCCGGCTCGCTTGCGGCTGCTTGTGACCAGGAATAATCTTCTGCTCGACCGCGAGCTGCCGGCGCCATCGCCGCGGCTGAGGGCGCAGCCCGCGAATGTGGCAGGAGGACAGCCATGGGTATCGCACTGACGCTGCAGGAATACCTCAACGACCACCACGTCCCTTACGACGTCATGCTGCACAAGCGCACGCATTGTGCGTTCGACTCTGCGCGCGCCACCCACGTGCCGGGTGAGCGCGTAGCCAAGGCCGTTGTGCTGACGCGCGAGGGTGGGTTCGTCGTTGCCGTGGTGCCTGCGACAGCACGTGTTCGCCTCGACGTCATCGAGCGCATGTTGCATTGCCCGGTCGATCTCGCCAACGAGGACGAGATCAGCGAGCTCTTCCCCGACTGCGATCTCGGGGCGGTGCCGCCGGTGCCGGAGGCCTACGCCGTCGATGCCTTCGTCGACGAGAGCTTCGACACGCAGCCCGACATCTACCTCGAGGGCGGCGACCACCGCAGCCTCGTGCACATGTCGGGGGACGCGTTCCGCTCGATCATGAAGGACGTGCGCCGGGCGAGCATCGCCGCCTGACGTAAATCCGGCGGCCGCTAGACGATCGCCGTCTTGTCGAGATGGGCGGCGATCAGCGGATAGACGTCGCGCGCGGCATTCTTCCCGAAGATGCAGTCGATGTGGCCATAACCGGGGATGACGTGCCGCTCATAGAGTTGGCGCCCGTTCGCCTCCGCTAGTCGCTCGAGCGTGCGCGCCGTGCTCTCGGGCTTGAAGCAGGCATTGTCGGCGCCGTGCACGAACAGGATAGGCAGCGCCATACGGTCGAGGTGCGGCAAGTAGACGTCGCGGCCCTCGGCATCGAGCAGATGGCCGCGGCGCGCGAAGCGTGCCAGCTGTCTGAACGCCTCGATATTGGCCTCGCCGAACATCTCCGCCAGCCCCGACGTCACCGTGGCGTTGTTGAGCTGCTCGAGGTTGTACAGCCGGCCGTAGAGCGCGGTGATCCGATTGCTGGTAGCGTCGTGCGTGCGCTCACTGCGCGGCACCGGAATGATCGCCTGTAGAACCTTGTCGAGCACGCGCTCGCGCCATGCATCGGCCGTCGTCGCGCGCGCGTTGACGACGTCGATCCCCATCGCCTCGAACAGCTGCGGAGCGCGCAGGAAGGCCAGCAGCCGCTGCGGGAACCATGGCACCACGTAGTCGGTCGAGATCTGCGAGATGACCGCCGAGCGCACGCCTTCGAGGCCTGCCAGCAACGACATGGTAAAGGTTGTAGCGCCGAAGCAGTGGGCGATTACCTGCACGGTCGACGAGCGGGTGACGCTGCGCACCTTGGCGAACGCCGCCGGGTAATCCTGCAGGGCGACGTCGTCAGCGTTCCACAGCTCGTGCGCGTACGGCAGGTCGACGCTGGCGCGATAGTCGAGCAGCCAGCAGTCGTACTGCTCGGCGACCAGATACTCGAGCATGTTGGTATCGATGGTGTCGATGGCGAAGATGAGGCTCGACACGCCAAGGCCGTGGGTGAAGATGAGCGGCCCCTTGTTGCCGCCGTGGAACCTCGTCAACTTGAGGATCTTTCCGTCGTCCGTGCGCACGAGGTGGATTTCGGGCTCGGGCACGCGCAACGTTCGCTTTTTGCGCGGATTGTACACGTCGTAGCGGCCCGTGCGCGCCAGCACCCCACCGTAGGTGTCGAACAGCTCGCGACTGAAGAACCTGCCGAACTTACCGACGGCGCGCATGCGGTCGGCGGCATCGCGCCCGCCGATGCCACGCAGCGTCTGCATCTGCACGTAAAAGTCCGACGGGGCGATTTCCAGCAGGCCCCGCGCAATGCGCCCGAGCTGGCCCTGTGCCCCCTTGGCGATATCGACGTTGAGGCGCGTCGTATCGCGCCACAGGTCGAGCGAAGCGTCCGAGCGCACCACCTTGTGGCCGATGAACTGATATTCGGCGCCATCGCGCGCGCCGAGCGAGAACCGGTAGTCGAAGCGCTTGGTCTCGACGTTGTGCTCGTCGACGCGCATCAGGTTGAACTGACCGTCGAAGATCTCCAGCGGTTCGGGCGACAAGGCCGGACACTCAACGGTGCCGACGATGCGCCCGGCATGCTGTGTGTTGGAGACGAAGCGGTCGACGTCGTCGATGATCACCGTCACGATGAATCTGCAGGCGTGACCTTCCTCCTTGCCGCGCCGCCCCGCCGTTTCGTAGGGCAGCGTGACCGCAGGCGAGATGTAGCCTGCCATACGCTCGGTGAACTCGACGCCGGCCGGACGGAGCGTCTCGCGTCCCTGCGGAGCCGCGACAAGCAACGGCGCATCGAACCTCTGCGCGTCGGAGAACTGCCAGCCGCGGTCCTTGGCGAGGTGGATCATCGCCCGCTCGGCGAGCGCCGTGATGGTGAGCAGCGGGTTTACGCCCAACGGTCGCGGGATGACCGAGCCGTCGCAGACGTAGAGCCCGGCTAGCACTGCGTCCGCCGCCGCCTCGGGGCGCCCGTCGAACACCTGGCACTTGTGGTTGACGACGCCGCTGCTGCGATCCCCCCCCATGGTACAACCGCCGAGCGGATGCACCGTAATGAGATTGTTGCCCAGTATGGTTTCGGTGAGCGGGTTGCGCGTGTAATTGCCGCCGGTCGCCTGTGTCGCCTTCCGCAAGTTGCGATCGACCTTCTCGAAGATCGGCTGCGCGGCAACCTTTGGCCAGATCAGCCTTAGCTTGCCCTCGTCGAGCGCAATGCGGCCCTCGCCATCGTCGTGGCTCATGACGAGATAGGTCTGCGTGCGGTTGACCGCCCCTTGATAGGCGCCGAACAAAAGGCTCTGGCGGCGCCGTGCCCGCTCGGCGAGGAAGTCGATGACACCGCGGTCGGTATCCTCGCCGAACTTGTCGGCACCGACGCTCAACAGAGCCGGCAGGATCGGCGCCAGCGAGGAGGGGATCGATCCTTCCTCGATGACCATTCCCTCCTCGAGCTTCTCCGTGTCGCGCAGATCGATGAGGCCGGTGATGCACGGGCCGACCGGCCCGGTATCGGCTTGGGGCGGCTCGCCGACCCCGATGCCGTTGACGGGCACATCGTTGTTGTAGGCAAAGGCCAGCACATCGCCGTTGCCGGTGAAGCGCTCGCCGAGCTGGTCGGAAAGCTGCAGCCCCTCCGCGCGCGAGCGCAGCAAGATTTCGGTCGACCCCAGCGTTCCCGCCGCGAGCACGACCACGTCGGCGGTGATCGACTGGTCGGCGGCGGCGAACTTCTCGCGCTCGTGCCCGAGCGGCTCGAAGAACACCCGCCAGCGGCCACGCTCCTGGCGCACGTGCGTCACGCGCATCTCGGTGAAGATCTCGGCGCCGTGGTGGAAAGCATCGGCGAGATAGGTGACCTGCACCGTGTTCTTGGAGCCGACGTTGCACCCGGAGCAGCAATCGCCGCACAGCGTGCACGCCGGTTGCTCGACGCCGGCGTAGTTCACCTGTTTCTCGAAGGTGACGTTGATCGGCGGCCGCACCACGTCCCTGCGCAGCGCGTTGCCGCTCACCCCCAGCGCGTTGAGCTTGTCGAGCGCCGGACCCTGGTACGGCACCGGGCGCAGCACCTCCGTGGCGCGCGCGAAGCCTTCCTGGCGCGTCTGATCCTGCGCCATTTCGGGTGGCCACACGGGGTCGTCCCACACGCGCGGATCGGGCGGCAGCGAGACGTTGGCGTTGACGAGCGAGCCGCCCCCCAGCCCGCAGCCGACGAAGGCGTGGATGTCCTTGCCCAGCCGCAGGTCATAAAGGCCGGTGGGTGAGCCGGAGACGCGCTCACCGTCGCGTGTGACCTGGAACTGCTCCTGCGCCTCGATCATGCGGTCGGGGAAATCGCCGATGGCGAACTCCTGCCCGCGCTCGAGCACGGCAACCTTCTTGCCGGCGCGCGCCAGGCGCGACGCGGCAACGCCGCCGCCATAGCCGGAGCCGACCACGACGACGTCGTAGCGCAGCTTCAGCTCGGCGACCGATTTCGACAACCGCCGCATTTCACTCTCCCTCGACCGGCGCAGGGCTGCGCCGGCGCCAGAGCGCAAACCAGGCGAGGTTGCGCTCGCGAGCCGCCTCCGGCTCCAGTGATGGTGCCTGCACCGGCGCCGCCTCGTCGCGCATGTGCCAACCCCGGTCATGCGCGATGAGGATCATGGCACGCTCGGCGAGCGCGGTGATGGTCAAGAGTGGGTGGATGCCTAACGGGCACGGGACCACCGCGCCGTCACACACGTAGAGACCGGCGTGCACGGCGTCCGCGCCGGCGCCAGGACTTGCATCGAAGACCTGCCCCTTATGGTTGACGACGCCGCTGCCGCGAGTTTCACCCATGGTGCAGCCGCCGAGCGGATGCACCGTCATGAGATTGCCGCCCAGCACTTTTTCCGACACCGGGTTGCGCATGTACGTGCCGCCGGTCGCGTACGTCGCCGTCTTGATCATCTCCTCGATGCGCTGGAAGACGCGCTGCTGCGGCCCGTTCCCCCATTCGATGACCAAACGGTCGTCCTCCAGGCGCATCAGGCCATTGCCGGCGTCATGACCGACGGCGAGGAATGTCTGGGTGTGATGCACGGCCCCCTGGTAAGCGCCCTTGATGAGGCTGTCGGTAGCGCGCTCCAAGGCCTCCAGCTCGTCGGCCAGGGTGCGCTGCTCCTGTTCTCCGAACACCATGGCACCTGGCGCCAGCAGCGCCGGCAGTGCGGAGGCGAAGGCGCTCGGCAGCGCGCATTCGCACATGGCGAGCCCGTCGCGTACATCCTTGGCGTCGCGCAGATCGATCAGCGCATTGACCGCCTGCCCGACCGGTGGCACCTGCGCCTTGGGAGGATTGCCGACGCCGATGCCGTTGACCGGCACGTCGTTGTTGTAAGCGAGGGCAATGGCATCGCCGTTCGAGGTGAAGCGGCTGCCGAGCCACGGCGAAAGCGGCAACCCTTCTGCTTGCGAGCGCAGCAGAATCTCGGTCGAACCGAGCGTGCCCGCCGCCAGCACCACGATATCGGCGGTGATGAAATACTTGTGCCCGCGATGCGTATCGGCATCCGTCGGCATTACCCACACGCGCCAGCCGTGGCGCTCATCCTTCGACAGCGACAGCACGCGCACGCCGGTGAACACCTCGGCACCGAATGCGACCGCGTCGGCGATGTACGTGGATGCAACCGTGGTCTTGGCGCCGACGTTGCAGCCGCCGCAGCAGTCGCCGCATTCGGTACAGGCAGCCTGATGCACGCCGGCGGCGTTGGGACCGCTCTCATAGGCGACGTGCAGCGGTATGGGCGTCAACGGCCGATCGAAGGCGGAGGCAGCGAGGCGTAACGCTGCCACCTTCTCGTACGATGGAGAACGGCGCGAAACCTCCGGGCGCAGCATGTGCCGCGCCCGCACAAAGCCCTCGGCCACCAACCGGTCGCGACGCACCTCGCCCGGCCACGCGTCGTCCTCGAACACGCGCGGATCGGGCGCCAGGCACACGTTGGCGTTGATCAGCGACGTGCCGCCCAGTCCGCAGGCCATCAAGACGTGGATGTCCTTGCCGAGGCGCACATCGAACAGGGCCGTCGCCGAGCCGAACCGCCCGTGCGCGCCGTGCATCTGCGTTTCGGCGCTCGCGCGCGCCACGCCGTCGGGAAAATCGCCGGGCAGGAACTCGCGCCCGCGTTCGAGCACGGCGACTTTCTGCCCGCAGCGCGCCAGGCGCGAGGCCGCGACGCCACCGCCATAGCCCGTTCCCACCACGACCACGTCGTAGTGCGCCTTGAGCTTCGAAGCGGGCATCGACAGCCGCGCCTGCATACGCCTTACTTCTCCCCCGGCTCTTGCTGCGCTTTGCGCGGAGCCGCAACGTTTCTCGTTCTCAAGCGATCGCCGACGCCGCCGGCCGCTGCGGCTCGCGCCGCTTCAAGTCACCCACGCGGATCTCGATCGGGCCCTCGATGAGGCTCGGCCGCAGCGGCCGCGTCGACACGATCGCCGGCCCCGTACCGTCGCCGAAGCCGCCATCCTTGGCGCGCTTCCACGCCCAGCGCCGCGGCGTGCGCCGCAAGCCGACGGGGTAGATCGTCAGCTTATTGGGCTCGACCTTCATGCGCAGGAAGTTCTTGAAGTCCGGGATGCTCATGGAGGCGAAAGCCTGATCGCAATGCAGCCCGAGGAAGCAGCAGATGGTGAGGTAGGCACCCCACACCAGCCCGGCGACGAAACCGCCGCCGAAGATCATGACGAGCGGGAAGATGACGATGGTGCGCAGGAGCTCGCGCACGTCGGCCGAGGCGCGCAGCTCCATGTTCTGCAACATCTCACGCGCCTGGGGCCACGCAGTGTCGACGAGGTAAAACGAGATGTAGGAGACGGCATAGTAGAGCGCGATCATGGTCACGATGTGCGCCAGCCAGTGCAGCGTGCCGAGCGCCAGCTTCATCTTGCCGCCGCGCGCACCATCGGCATAGCCGTAGAGCACCACCCATAGGGCGAGGCACCATATGCCGAGGATAACGTTGGTCGCCGCGGCGAGCGGCGCGAGCAGGAGGATACCCGGCCACCAGTTGAAGCTCGGGTCGCTGATCAGTGTCTCCCCGACCGTCTTGCCGGCATACGGCGTCGTCGAGAACATCCAGATCATCACCCAGTAGATGATACCGAGCGCCACCGCGTAACCGTAGTTGCGGAACGGGAAGGCAAGCGTCGACAAGCTGAGAAGGCGGCTCTTCGACTGGGAGGGCCAGCAAGCGGCCTCGCCCGTGCTCGCGCCGTCCTTGATCTGCGACCTGAGGTTCAGGTTGATCTCGCCGCCGGACCAGGCAAACCGCCGCGACTTCTTGAGGATATGCGTCGGCGCGAGGTAGGCGCCGCCGCCGCCCGCCGTGAAGAAGCTCGTGCCCGTCTCCTTCGCCTGATAGCGGCTATAGTGATGGTAGTCGCCGGCTATGACCGCGGCGATGCGCGCGCCGGCGTCGGTGGCGATCTTGGTAATGTGGCTGAGGTTGTCCTCGCCCTGCGCCGTCGCGTCGTGTTCCTTGTTCCAGCTCGGCTCCGGCGTGCACAGGATGAGTTTCGGCGCCTCGGTCGGGTGCTGCTTCATCGCCTCGGCGACACCCTCGAAATAGAGGACCTGGCCGGCGTCAAGGTACTGCGCGAGCTGAATGTCGGCGCCCCAGATCCACCAGTTGTGGGGCAGGCGGATGGCGAAGTAGCTGCGGTGCTGCGGACACAGCCAGCCGCCGATCCGGTTCTCCGCGGCATGGCCGAAACGCGCCTTGCAGAACATGTGGTCGAAGGAGCTGAGGCCGTCGTACCAGTCGTGATTGCCCGGCAGCACGAACAGCAGGCGTCGCCAGCTGCCGTCCGACGCCGGCGGCAGGGCCGTCGAGTACGGCATGGCTAAGCGCTCTCGGTAGGCGGCGCGGGTCGGAAACGGATAGACCTGATCGCCGCCCATGATCAGCAGCTTGGCGCCGGGCAAGGTGCCGGCCCCCTCGATATTGACCTGCGGTGCACTGATCAGCGAGGCAATCGCATACGTGGAATCAAAGCCGTCGCCGAGATCGGCCACATAGTCGACCCACACAGCGTTGCCATCGCCGAGTTGGCGCAGGTCGGAGTAGTTATAGCGGCCGACGACGGTCTTCATCACCTCCGGCGCGAAGCCGTCGATGGTCGCTTGCATGATGCGCTGATCGGCGTATTGGCCGAAGATTTCCGAGACGACGGAGCGCCAGCCGGTGCTGACCAGATGCGCCGGGCTGTACCAGCGTACCATCTTGGGGAGCGCCCTGATGTCGATCTCCCCCGAGCCGTCGGCCATGCCGAACTCCCCCCACGCATACGCTCTTATCGAAACGAGCCCCCCGGCCCGCTCCTCCCTTGGAACGAGTCTAGGTTGGGTGGTTAGAGGAGTCCAGAATGGCGGCGTCGCCGTGGCGGGTGGTGTTGCACTGCGAGCGCAGGCCGGCTCCTGGCGTTGTTCCGCACAAAGATCACGGTTCGGACGAATGCCGCCCGGGTGTGGCCGGGGCGGCATTGTCTCGCGGCCGCAGCGGCCTTACGCCAGAAGGCGCGATGCATGCGCAAGGAGAACCATCATGAAAGCGAAAGTCGCTGCCTTCGTGCTCGGCCTTGCGGCCACCGGAGTGCTGCTCGCTCCCGTGGCCGGCTTCATCTCGCCGGCGGAGGCCGCCCGCTGCGTGACGAAGCGCGGCAAAGGCTGGGCGTGGACGCAGGATATGGCGAAGTTCCAGGCCTGGGAGATCGTCGCTCAGCTCAGCGGCAACTGGCCGATCCAGACCGACACCTTCCGCAACGAGCGCTACCAGTGCAAGAAGGACGGCGACGGCTACACATGCCTGTCGTGGATCGACGTCTGCAAGTCGTGAGCTCGGTCGAGCGTCACGACTGAACGGCTCGCGGTCGCGGGCAAACCGCGGCCGCGATCACCCGCGCTGACCCGATTTTCCGTCGTCCCGGCGGGATTAACGTTAAACCCAATCGGGCTCTGCGGAGCGGCGGCGAAACAACAACGCGAGCGTGCTGAGATCTCGACATAATTCGCTCACCCCCACATGCTCCGCTGCGGCTGGCCACTCAAGGCCAAGCATAGGAGGTGCGTCGTGTTCGGCCGCGGAAGCAGTCCAGATCAAAAAATACCGAGCGCGCCTTCGACATCGTCCAATCCAATGAAGCCGCCCTCTCGCGATTTCCTCCCCTCCTCGCCGATGATGACACCGTCGAAGCCAGCCTCGGTCATCGGACCCGACCTCGCCATCGTCGGGCAAAAGATCACCCTCGTCTGCCAGAGCGCCCTCGTCATTGCCGGCGAGGTGTCGGGCGACATTCACGGCGATAACGTCACGGTCGGCGAGACGGGCAAGGTCACCGGCACGGTGAGCGCACGCAATCTTTCGATCCACGGCGAGGTCAATGGCCAGCTGCGCGGCGAGACGGTCGCGCTCTACGCCACGGCGCGCATAAATGGCGACATCGTGCAGAAGAACCTCGTCATCGCCGAGGGCGCGCAGTTCGACGGGCGCGTGCGCAGCGCCAAGGATGCGAGCGACTGGCAGCCCATACTCGATGCCAACACGCATCGCGACGCGGGCGCATAGAGGCGCCACGCGCTTCTCTGCTAGGCGGAGTTCTTGTCGAGTCCGGTGATGCGATCAAGCAGTCGCGCCTTGCGCGTACGCTTGATCTCAGTGCCCGTCGAATCGGCGCCAGCGCCCGAAGCCTCGGCCGCAGGTGCATGCTCGACGCGCGTTTCCGCAGGCAGCGCGGCCGCATCCAGCGCCTTCAGGAACCCGCCGACGCGGCGCGGCTCGGCCGCAGTGGTGTCTGCCGCTGCTGCGGTATCGCCCTCGCCGCCGGGGCGCACGAAGCGCGCCACGCGCGGATCGTTGATGCGCTCTGCTAGCGGGCGCTTTCCCGCCTCGGGCGCCAGAACTCCCGAACGACGTGCGGGTCCCGATGCCGGCATGGTACCCGAGCCCAGGCGCCGCATCTCCTCCATGAAGTAAGCCGCTTGCCGCGCCAGCTTCTCGTTGCCGGCGGCAAGCTCGGCGCGCAGCGCTTGGATGGTGCCCGCCTGCTCGTCGGTGAGCGCCTTCAGCGCCGAAAGACGCGCCTTCATGGCGATCTTGCTTTCCTTGATGCCGCGATCGTCGTTGTCGGCAGCCTCGTAGGTGGCCAGCGCCGCCTTGAGCCGCGACAGCTCCGCCGCCTGGTCCTGGTTCACCGACTTGAGACGGCGTATCTCGGCGAGCGCCTGCAGATCAGGACCCTCGGGCGGATTTTCGACCGCTTTCAGGGGAGGCGGGGCTTCCGCGGCACTCTTGCCGCGGCCGACGACCTTGGCCGGCCGCATGGCATCGCCAGAGCCGTTGACGCCAGCGCCGTCGCCGGCTTCCGCCGCCGGTCCGGCGCGCGCCACCAGCGACTGCAGCCGGGCAATGAGCGCGGTCTGCTCGCGTGTCTTGGCGCGCAGCGCTTCGATCTCGGTGCGCAGCGCCACCTCGCCGTCGTAGCGCGGATCGCCGAAGCCTTCGCGGTTGCGCGCAGCGCGCGTGTTGAGCGCCGCCTTGAGGCGGTGCACCTCATCGGTTTGCTGCGTGTTGATCTGCGTGGCCTCCTCGAGCGCACGCGCCTGCTTCTCGCTCGACTGCGTCAGGGACACGATTTCGCGGTCGCGCTGGAACAATAGCTTGCGCGCCTCGGCGAGGCGGTGCTCCACCTTCGGCAGGCGGTCCATGATCGTCTGTTCGAGCACGCGCCGCGCGTTCTCGTGCTCCTCCAGCGCCGTGCGCTGCCCGGCCACCTCGCCCTCGAGCTCGCTGATGGTGGCATCGCGGCGGTTGAGCTCGACCATCTGCCGCGCCGAAGCTTCCGCCGCTTCCTCGACCTTGGTCTCGAGCTTGTGGATGCGGATGGCGAACTCGGCCCGCAGCCGGTCCTTGTCGGCACGGATCTCCGCCTCGGTCAGCGGCATCGAACGCTTCAGCATTTCCGTGGTGAGGCGGGCGACGCGGCGGCGATACAGCGGAGCGATGAACAGCGCCAATAGCGCTGCCGTGAGGAAGCCCAACGCCGCCAGCATGACCATCTCGATCGTGATCACGCCCGCGACCTCGACTGCGAACTGCTACCCAATGCGCACACCCTACCGACCGGACGGCCAAGCCTCCGGGGGCAGATTATCCGACTGACAAGTTGCCTGCGCAATGCTTTCATTCCGCGCGTCTCCACCCGGAGCTTCCTCATGAAGCCGCGCGGCGACTCAAAACGGATTCCACGTTGGGGAGCGGGTATACTTCAAATATCCGACGTTAGCACCTAGCCGTAAACCAATTCCCGACCGGATCGGCGCCAGCGTGACGTTGCCGTGCGTCTGGTACTGGATCCCGACGCCGCCGACGATATAAGCGGAGCCCTGGACGCCCGCATAGCGCTCGTAAATCTGCGACGGATCCCGCAGATTGTAGACGAGGACCATCGTCTTCGAGCCTTCGCCGCCGAAGTCATAGCCAATCGACGGCCCCTGCCAGAACACTCTGTGGCTGCCGGCGTCCTTCGTATAGAGCGTACCCTCACCGTAGCGCAGGCCGGCGACGAATGCGCCGCCCGCATCGGTGCCGAGGATGTAGCCGTTGGGGCGACCCGACTTGCGGAACGCGTACTCCACGACGCTGGCGAGACCTTTGCTCACCGAGCCGAAAAAGCGACCGCCTGCCTCTATGATCTCATTCTGCGAATAGCCGCCCTCGGGCGGTGGCCCGCGGTCGTCGTAGTAGGGCTCACCGGGAGCATGGTACGGCTCGCCGTAGCCGGGTGCCGCATCCTCCGGAGGCGCCGCAGCCGCGCGGTCGCCGTCATAGCGGCGATAGTTGTCGCCTTCGCTATAGGCGCCGTCGGGGCGATACGGAGAGTTGCTGGTTGCGCCATTGTTGGCGGGAGGCACGTAGGCGTCGTTGGCCGGCGGCACGTACGCGTCATTGCCGGTGCGCCCGCCCGAGTATGGACCGTAGGTGCTGTCCTGGGCATCGGCGCCGGGCGCCAAAAGCACGGCGAAGAGCACAAAGAGGATAGCAGGAGCGAGGGAGAAGCGGCCTTCGCCGCGCAGCAGCGCCATGGGTTGATCCATCGATTGCGCCAGGCATTTGCGGCTGATCCGCATATGCCTCCACATTGAAAATCCTTCGGCGCAAAGTGTTACGAAAGTGTGGCCGCGCAGCGAACCCGTGTGGCCTTATTGCGGCACTTGCGGTGATGTGGGAAGCAGAGGCTCTCGCGCCCAGGCAATGAAATGTGGGTTGGCATACCCCACCTCCTTCTTGCCGTAGAGCAAGGGACGGCCATCGAGGGTGGTGACGCAGCCGCCGGCGGCGGTGAGAATGGCCTGGCCTGCTGCCGTATCCCACTCGTTCGTCTCTCCGATCCGCGCATAGAGGTCGGCTTCGCCGCGCGCGATAAGGCAGAACTTCAGCGACGAGCTCGCCTTGCGCTTCTCCGCGATCGGCAAGTGCTTGAGGAATTCGTCGGTGCTCTGCGCCGCGTGCGAGCGGCTGGCGAAGGCCACGAGCGCTTTCCGATCGGGTTCGCGCGTGGCCAGCCGCGTCAACTTGGTCGACGCAAGGTCGGCGCCATCGCTGTCAGGTGCGATCACGGTCGCGACCGACTCGTGCGGGCCTACGGTGGCAAAGAGCTGCTCGAGGGCCGGCGCATAGATGATGCCGAACACGGGCCGTCGCTCGACGATGAGACCGATATTGATGGTGAACTCGGGGCTGCCCTTGATGAAGGCGCGCGTGCCATCGAGCGGGTCGACGAGGAAGAAGGCATCCTGCGTGACAGGTACGCGCCCGGCGGCGACTGCCTCCTCGGCGATCACCGGAATTCCCGGCGCGGCGTGGTGCAGCGCTTGCGTCAGCACCTCCTCCGCCTCGTGGTCGGCGACCGTTACCGGCGTCGTGTCGGCCTTCGTTGCGACTTCAACGCCGGTCTTGAAGTGGCGCATCTCGATGCGCCCGGCGGCGAGAACGGCGGGAAGCAACGCCTCGACCAGGCCGCGGTATTCCTCTAGCTTCATTCCTCGCTCGTACCCTGATTCGCTGGCCTGGCTGTGCGCCGGCCGGCTGTGGCTCGGGTCGCAGAGCGTACTTCGCAAACGCGAGAAGCAGATTACAGGGCAGACCTTTGCATGGAAGTTCCGGCGCGTGTATCAGATGGCAAGAACACTTCGCAAGCGGCCATGCTCGCGCACAGCGAGCATCCCGGCATCCGTCGGGGCTATTAGCCGCTCCGGCGTTCGGATCTGCGACATCATAAGGGGGCATCGATGGGCCAGCGCGCCAATCCGACGGACCTTGAACTTGCTGCACTCATCTCCAGCAAGATTTGTCACGACGTGATCGGCCCCGTTGGTGCCATCTACAATGGCCTTGAGATCCTCGATGAGGACGATGACCAGGAGGCCAAGAATTACGCCCTCGACGTGATCCGTAACGTGACGGAGCAGGCCTCGGCCCGCCTGCAGTTCTGCCGCTTCGCCTTCGGCGCCGCGGGCTCGGCAGGGGCCATGATCGATCTCGGCACCGCCGAGCAGATCTCGCGCGGCTTCATTGGCAAGGGAAAACACAACCTCATTTGGCGCTGTGCGCCGGGCCACATGCCCAAGGACAAGGCCAAGCTGCTGCTCAATCTCGTGGCCAGCGCGGTAACGGCCCTGCCGCGCGGCGGTGACATCGAGGTGCAGATGGCGGGCACACTGGAAAGCCCCAGCTTCCTGGTGCGCTGCCGCGGCACCAATGCGCGCGCCCCCCTGCATCTGGCCGAGTTCATTGCCGGTGAGCACGCCCCGCCGCTCGATGCCATGACCATTCAGGCCTATTACACCTGGAGGCTCGCGACGACGGCGGGCATGCGACTAGCGGTGCTGCAGGACGGGGCTGACATCCTGTTGTCGGCCAAGCCGGCCTGAGATCACACTCCCTGGCGCAACGCACCGATTGCCTGTTAAGCCTCCTCGCCCGCTGCCGCGGACGGAGAGGTATTGTTCGTGCTGCGCGTCGAACGACTGCAGGTTGCAGGTCTGCCACCCCTGAGCTTCGAGGTGCCCGACGGCGAATGTCTCGCCATCGAGGGCGCTTCAGGCGCGGGCAAGACGCTTTTGTTGCGCGCCCTCGCCGACCTCGATCCGGCCCCCGGCGATGTCGTTCTCGATGGGGAGCAGCGCGGCGAGATGCCGGCCGACCAATGGCGCCGCCGCGTGCGCTACTGTGCCGCCGAGCCGGCGTGGTGGTCCGACACGCCGCGCGGCTGCCTGCCGAAGGCGCTGCCGGAACGCCTCGCCAGGCTTGTGCAGTCCCTGGACCTCGATGCGGCCCTACTCGACCGGCCGGTCAGCCGGCTGTCGACCGGCGAGCGGCAGCGGCTGGCGCTCGTGCGCGCGCTCATCGATGAGCCGAGGGTGCTGCTGCTCGACGAGCCGACCGGCGCCCTCGATGCGCAATCGGCGGCGCTGGTCGAAGAGCTGATCCGATTCCAGATGCTCTCGGGGCGCTGCGTCGTGCTCGTCAGCCACGACCGCGCGCAGCTCGACCGTCTCGCCCATGCGCGCCTGCTACTGTCCAGGTCGCAGCCGAAGCAGGCGATACAGGTAGCGTGCACGCCATGAGCTATGTTTCGCTGACATATACCGACCTGCTCCTCGCCGCTGCGCTGCTCATCATCAACGGCGCCATCTCGTGGAGGTTCCGTCTCGGGCTCGAAAGGAGCATCGCCATCGCCGCCGTGCGCATGCTCGTGCAGTTGGCGCTGATCGGCGTCGTCTTGAAGTTCATCTTCGCGCAGGCCTCGCCCGTGTGGACGCTCGGTTTCGCGCTCGTCATGGTCATCGCCGCCGCCGTCGAGGTCGTCTCCCGCCAGCACCGCCGCGCCACCCCGTGGCGCACCTTGGGACTGAGCACGGCGACGCTGCTGTTCATCGGCACCTTCGTCACCGTTTTCGGGGTCGGGGTGATCGTTGCGCCCGAACCGTGGTACGCACCGCGCTACGTCCTGCCGATTCTCGGCATGGTGCTCGGCAATACCATGACGGCAATCGCGCTCGTCCTCGAGGGCTTGAGCGAGGCGGCACATCGCGAGCGCGCGGCTATCGAGGCGCGCCTGGCCCTCGGCGCGCGCCGCTATGAGGCGTTCGGCGCGCCGCTGCGAGGCGCCTTGCGGACCGGCATGATGCCGATGCTCAACGCCATGGCGACCACCGGGATCGTCGCGTTGCCTGGCATGATGACGGGCCAGATCATCGCCGGCGTCGACCCGATCGGGGCGGCGAAGTACCAGGTTCTGATCATGTTCCTGATCGCGGGAGCTACGGCGCTCGGCTCGTTTCTGGCGGCGTTCGGAGGCGTCCGCCTGCTGACCGACGAGCGCCACCGCCTGCGTCTCGATGCCGAGGCAAGTGGAAAAGAAGACGCCCGCGCTTGAGGCGCGGGCGCTGTTCCCTGGCTGCTATTCCGGCTCGCCCTATTCGTTGTGTGCGGCCTTCGCACCGGAGGCCTGATCGAGCGGCGGCACCGTTGCGGTGCCCTTGCTCGCCGCGCTTGCCGCCACGGCGGCGGCGGCGGCTTCCTTGGCGGCATTGGCCGCGGTCTCGGCCGCGGCGGCCACCAACCGGTGGATTTCGTTCCGGAGCCTGGCGATTTCGCTGGCCGGTGCCGCGGTCTTCTTCGGGGCCCGGTTCGCGGCCACCCGAGCCGGCCGCGGCGTGGTGGTGGGCGGGGTGGTCCTGGCCGTGATTGCCGCCAGCGTCTCCGGCCTCCTGCAGGCCTACGGATGGAATTGGCCGCTCCTGGCCGACACCCGCGCCCCCGGCGGAACGCTCGGCAACCGGAACTTCATGGCGCATCTGACGGTCATCGGGTTGCCGCTGGCCGGGTGGATCGCGGCCAGGGCCCGGACCCGGCTGGGGGCCCTCCTCGGGGTCGGGGCCATGGCGATCATGACCGGCGCGATCGTGCTATCGCGCTCCCGCGCGGCCTGGGTGGGCCTGGGC
>NZ_WBUE01000053.1 GCF_009026145.1 Hyphomicrobium sp. | reverse complement strand
CGCGGGGCGAGGGGCGGGGATTAGTTTTGGCGCTTCCATCTGTCATCCCGGACACGCGCGAGCGTGATCCGGGATCCAGCGTATATGCGGCGAAGCCTCCACCTGTCATCCTCGGGCTCATGCTGGAAGCATGCCTTTGGCATGACCCGAGGATCCACCGACACAACCAGCTCCAACGCAAGAGAGAGGAGGAGCCATCGCCGCACAACAGCGTCCGCCGGAGCAAGCTGAAAGCTGGGTCCTCGGCATAATGCCGAGGATGACAGTTGAGTGTGGGGCGCGCGCCGTCGGCGGGCGCGGGGGTTAGAATAGCGCCATGCGCGAGCGCCTCATCACTCTCGGCTTGATCCTCGCCGCCCTGATCGTGGCCGGCCTCGGCGGCAAGGCGGTCTACGACTACCGGCGCTTTCGCACCCTCAACGACGAGGGTAGGATCGCCGCGGCGATCGTGCGCGAGCTGAAGCCGTCGCCGGCGCGCAACTGGCACGGCCGCGAGGGGCGCTGGGTTCTCTCCTACAGCTTCGCGACGCCCGATTATGCGATCGTCGAGGCAACCGTCGGCGTGCCGAAAGAGCGGGCAGGGAAGTTTCGCGTCGGCCAGCGCATCGATGTCGTCTACGCCCCGGGCGAGCCTTCGCTGACGGCGCTCGACCCCGAGCAGGCATGGGCGGTGGTGCTGCACGACGAGCGGGTTCTGATCCCGTACCTGGCTATTTTGATGGTGCTCGCCTGGAATGCACTGGAGCGCTATCGGCGGCGTGGGTAGCGCGACGGCACGTGAGCGCGACCGTTGCAGGGGCGTACGCGATGCCAGACGCCTCGCCCTCGACGCCTCAGCGGGGCGGGTAAGGGTAGGGGAGGCGTGAGGGGTGGGGATTAGTCGTGACCTTGAGCGGATGACCAATCGCTTTTCGGAAGGATCATCGTTTCTAGCGTCGAAAAGCTCATCTGCACCGACATTCGCTACACGTTCAACACTTCATCCTAAAGCACGGCGGCGCTGAAGGATGTTAGGGCGAGGCCAATTTCGCACGAAGACGCGCGAGGATTGCTGCAACATTGGTAGAGTGGGACGCATACTCCGGGGAGACCTGCTCTTGGCTCGCGCTTGCCAAAAATAGCAGCGCGTCGCCAGCTTCTCTTGCAAGCCTCACGACTTCGTCGTCCATGCCCAGTCGATTGACGGATGCCCATCGCTGGATAGCATCTTCCGAGAGAGCAAACAGCTCCTCAGACGGCCAAGCGACTTCGTTGATTTGTTTGAGGATGGCCCGCTGCGCGTTCATCCTGTCTGCAAAGTCATCGTTCATCGTAAGTTCCTTTTAGTAGGCCTAGCATCCATTCCTCGATTCTTGGAAGCACCTGCAGAGCTTGCGCAATGTCGGCCTTACGAAGCGCCGCTCCGTGACCGCGCGTACATAGCAATCGCGCTCGCTCAAGAATCCGATATGTCTGGACGTCGACAGGGGGCCCGTTAGCCATCAAGGTGAGTGCCACGCCTCTAGAGAAATCGGGGCGCCCGTGTCCCAACATGTAGCAGCTTGAGAAATTCCGTAGACCGAGGAACGCGGCCGAAAGATCGAAAACGATGCTGTTATGATTGCAGCGGGCTGAAGCTAGCGCTTGCCTGAAGATGGCAAGGAAGCGCTCGCAGTCTTCGCGGGCCTTAGTGTATATCGCGGGAGGGCCAAGAGCCCTGATGAAGTCCTTGTCGTCGCCGCTGTAGATCAGCCTCGACTCGAGGTGCAGGTGCCACGCGAACGGGTTTCCCTCCTGCCAAATGTGCTCAATTTTGGCATGCGAGTAGATCGAGAACATGGACCGGGAAAGGTCATTCCTCCCACCCGCGGTGATGGCGAGCAGATCGATGTCAGACCCGGGTGAGATTTCGCCGCGGCAGACAGAGCCGAACGCGTAGATATGCAGCAAGTTTGTCACCGACGGTTGAAGCGCTTGATCAGGATTGCCATAAAGAAACCGAATGCAATGAGCCGAAGAATGGTGACGAGCGTAAGCCAAGCTGGGGAGATATAGTCGGGCGAGGTGACGCCGAAAAAAATCTGCGGGGCACGCCAGAGCGCCCCCATAGCCTCAGCCGAAGTGAATGGTGCGGGATTGGTGATAAGATCAACGGCGGCAATAGCTGCGATTAGAACAACCACGGCCCTCAGGAGAGAAGTGATGCTCTCACCGTTGCCCCAAACATAGTCCAACAATTTAAACTTCGCCCAGGAGAGGAACTGTACTGTTCGGCTTACCAAACCGGGATATTTCTTGCGATAGTAGTGGTCGTTTGAACTCCAAGCCTTGCGGAGATGTACTTCGGTCGCATCTAGCTCGACTCGTATCGCGTGATTTGCTGCCGCCGGATCTCCAATTTGCTGGTAGTTTGTGCGCAGGCTGCGGGCAAACCGCATCTTTTGATTTTCGTAGGCTGGACAGTTGTCGGTCAACACAGCATCGTCGATGATCGTTCGCTCAAAGGTTGCGTAATCAAATATGCAGCCAGTGAACTTCGCGCCGTGTAGGTTTGTTGAACAAAACCTCGCGCCCGTAAAATTGCAGCAGTCAAATTGGCAGTCGCGAAGGTAGCAAGCGTCAAAGGTCGTGTTGGCAAAGCTAACCTTTGTAAAGCGCCTGCCGATGGCGACAAGGCGCACCAATTGAAGGTTTGACCAATCGCTGTCTACGATATTGCTCCGAACGGCCTTGTCCTTATACTCTAGGCGCTGGCTATCGGTCAGATACTCAGAAAGGTCAGTCTTGCGTTTACTCATAGAGCCCCCCCTTTGGAATCTGACGAAGGCTTTACGTATACGCTTCAGGACGCCCGATTGGCGAGCCGTATCGCTTATGGGCGATCACGGGTGGGGGACACGCGCAAATGTCCAAATCCAAAGACGCGGCTGCAGATAAAGGCGCGGCGGAAAAGAAGAACGCCGTCTGGCCGTTCGTCATGCTCTACGCCTGGATGTGGGCCGGCATGATCGGCACGACGCTCAACCGCGACCCGATCGAGCTCGAATATTCGGTCGGCATCGTGCTCGGCCTGCTCATCCTCGTCGGCCTCGTCGCTTACCTGGCGCACGCAAGGCTGCGCGGACATTCCATCTTTCCCACCCTCTTCGGCAGCTTCGCCGCCAATCTCGCGCTGCACGTCTTCATCCTCACCGGGGTCATCTTCCTCGGCTACCTGTTCTTCATCGCCCTCGTGCAGATCATGATCCTCTCGTTCCATGCGCCGATCTTCGAAGCTTCCTGCGCGCTGCCGAGCCATCGCGACGTGGCGCTCTACGTCTGGGAGGCGATGGCGCGCGGCGCCTTCAAGTTCCTCGCCGGCCAGCTCGGCATCGCCCACGATGGCTGCCTGCCGGACGCGAGCGGCTGGACCGCGTGGTGGACCTCGCTGTTCATGACCGCCTTCACCTCGCTGGTGCTGGTCTGGTTCGCGATCAGCTTTGCCAAGGCGTACTATCAGCGCCTCACGCGCGGGTGACCCTGTTGTGCTATGCTCATCGGCGGCTTCATGAGCGTGGGAGAGGCAGATGAAAGTCGATCAAGCGGTGCTCGCATTCGCCGGCATCATGGTGCTCGCGTCCGTGGCCCTGGCTTACCTCGTGTCGCCGTGGTGGCTGCTGCTGACGGTGTTCGTCGGCGCCAACATGCTGCAGTCGGCCTTTACCGGGTTCTGCCCCGCGGCCATGGCCTTCAAGCGCCTGGGGTGGCCGACGGGCCAGGCCTTCGACTGAGCGTCGGCCAGGAACGCGCCTCGTGGCCGCGGCGTTTACCATGCAAAGCTTCGCCGCGCGCGGGCGCCCGCCCGCCGCTGCGACATCTCTTGCGAAGGAGTGTTGCGATGCAATGGAAATGCATCCTCGCCGGCGTTGCGGTGGCCATGGCGTTGGCGCCCGCACCGGGATGGGCCGATGCCGTCGGCCTGGTAGAGAACGCGCGCGCCAAGGAGCGCCAGGGCCGCTGGCTGAACCACGAGGACAGAGAGCAGCTGCGCAAGTGGGGCGGCAACGACAACCGCCGCTACTACAGCTACGGCCCGTACGACGACCACGGGTATCACGGCGACCACTACGACCACGGGCCGGTCTATTACTACCGCACGTATCCCTACTGACGACAGGCAGGCGATGTCACCCTCGGGCGCCGCGGCCTAGGTCTCCGGCCGCAGCTTGCCGCCGCGGCCGCCGGTGCGCGAGCAGGTACGGCGTCGGCCGACCCGTGGTCGGTCGGCCGCGGCCGGCGCGCTTGATGTCCATGTCGTCCTTCCCAGCCCTCGCCTCTTACGCGGCGCATTGCTCGATGCGCGCATTTTGTGAGAGGCTGGACCACCGGGAACGCTCGCATTGCCGAGCTCTACAACGCGTACGAGGCTTCCCATGCTTGTCCATCGCAAGTGCGCCATTGCCTTAGCGACCCTTTCTGCATTCATCGTTTGCGTTGCGCCCGCCAGCGCCGGCAAGTTCGACGGCAGCTGGAGCATGACCGCGGTGACGACCCGCGGCCATTGCGGCGTCATCCCCATCGGCATGGGCGTGAAGGGCGGCCGCATTTATTCCACCGGCGGCTCGTTCGCGTTCTACGCCATCAGCCTCGGGGGGCGCGTGTCGGGCTCGGGGGGCGCCTCCCTGAAGGCCGTCGCCGGCCCGCGCATCGCGCACGGGACGGGGCGCTTCACGCCGACATCGGCGCGCGGCACGTGGAAGGGGCGCGGGCCTTCGGGGCTGTGCTCGGGCTATTGGACCGCCACGCGCTGACGGCGCGCCGCGTGCCCGCTACTTGATCGGCTCGCACGTATAGTGGGCGCCCTTGAAGGCGCTGAGGCGCGGCGCCTTGTTGTAGAAGGCGCTTGCCTCGGTTGCTCGTGCGCGCACTTCCATGAAAGATGTGGCCGTCGAAAGATTGCAAGGAGCTCTCCCGATGGTCAATCCGCTGCCCCGCGCCTGCATGAGCATCAACGACTTGAACGTCGGCGACACGTTCCGCCACACATATTCCGTCAGCGACAGCGACGTGCAGAAGTTCGGCGAGCTATCCGGCGACTTCAATCCCGCGCACTTCAACGAGGAGTACGCGAACGGCACCGTCTTCAAGACGCGCATCGCGCACGGGATGATCTCGGTCGCCAAGTTCTCCGGCATCTTCGGCATGGACATGCCCGGCCTGGGCGCCATCTGGGGCGGCCAGAAGCTGACGTTCCTCGCCCCGGTGCTGCTGGGCGAGCCTTACACGGCCGTCGCGCAGGTGAAGGAGAAGGGCGAGAAGAATGTCGTCTTCGCCTGCTGGGTGGAGGACAAGGAGGGCAAGCACGTGCTCGAGGGCGAGGGCGTGCTCTATCCCATCCCACAGAAGGTGAAGGACAAGATGATCGCCGACGGGTCGCTCGACGCGCTGGTGGCTTGAGTGACTCGCTGAAGGCGATGGAAAGCGTCGGCTAGTTCGAGGCGATCGGCAGCACCCCGAAATTGCGGTTGAACGCATCCGCGGCCGGGGGTGTATCGGATCTCGATGCAACGCGCCTGAACCGAGACTTTGTCCGTCCGACCCCGCGCAGAGCCGGCGCCTCGGCCTCTGCCAGCAGGCTTTCCGTCTCGGCAACGTCGAGCTGGGCGGCCAGCACACCTGAGGGGGCCGGCTGATGCGATGGCGCCAGCTTGGCAACGGGCATGGGCGGGATGGCCTGCGCCACCTCGATGCGCCGCTGCTCGATGCGCGAGCGCGGGGGCGGGCTCTTGTCGAGCACGTGCGGCAGGCTGAGCGCGATCACTTGCGCCGTCACGTGCAACGAGAGCTGCAAAGCGACGAAGCTGAGGCCGGCCATCGCAAAGATATAGGCGATGACCGCCGCGCGCAGGCTGCGGGGTGCTCTTGGCATGCGTAAGGAAGCCTCCGGGGGAAGGAGGGGTTCCATACAACTTATCGGATGGGTTGGCGACCTTGCAGTCCCCCGTTTGGGGGAGAGGTCGCGGCGAAGCCGCGCGGAAGGAATTGTGGCGGAGCCGCGGTAGAGGTCGTGGCGAAGCGCGCGGGAGAAATAGTCGAAGCGCCGCGTGGGCGCATGCATACCCGACACTGCAGCCCGCCCTCGATGCAGGACGTCTCGAGACCGACCCTCAGCGGGGCGAGATGGGGCGAGTATGGGCGCGTGGTGAGGGGCGGGGATTAGTTCGGCGCGGGCGCCGCTCGCCGAGCCGGTGACGTTCGTCGGGGCTTAGGTGGCCTCGGGCAGTGACGGCAACGTTGAGCCGCAGCCCTCCCTCGAACCGCGAGTGGTGAGACTTTCAGGTTGTTTCTAGGACAACGACTAAGGAAAGAAGTACATAAGCGCACCACTTCCATCACCTTGAGGACCGTCCGGTAGGCTTGATAAACGGGGGCATCATGGAAAATGAGAAGCAGACAAAGCTGACTGCTTGGCAGCGTCTGGGATACTGGTGGATCGGGGGTAACATTGTGGATGTAAGCCAAGACGCCTACTCAATTTCTATTCGGAGCTACAATGGCGTTTGGCCTACGTTGAAGCGGCGCGTGTCAGCGGCGTTACGTCATCCATTCTATTCAGCGGTGCTGTCTGGATTGGCCGTCGCTGGCCTAGTCGGCTTATTCAGTTTGCTCATTGGTTGAATGTTCCCCGCGTCAGCTTAGAACGGTATCTCGTCCTCGCTGAGTTTCCTACGCGTCTCGTAGGCCACGTTTAAGTGGTGAATGTTCTCATCGATCCAGGCCCACCCAGCGTCCGTTATTCCGTAAACTTCGTATGTCGAGCCGTCGTCATCAGTCGCATTGAAGCTTTCGATGAGCCTCCGATTTTTGAGTTGGCGAACGGCGACGTTGGACGCAAGGTTAGTGTAGCCTAGCTTCTCCATAGCCTTCCTAAGTCTGTAAGCAGAGAGAGTATCGTTGAGGCCCGCAAGCTCAACTCCGAGCACCGCAATGCAAGAGATTTCAAACTCACGCAGCCCAGTCAGACCCGCCTCGTCTTTGCTGACCTGCGGAATTATCGCGGTCGCCTCTTGCTTCTGGAGCAGTGCGTTCAAACGTGCGGTGATCTTATCGGCTAAGGCCGCGAAATCCTGCGGCGCGTCGGTGCTATAGCGGATGATGTTCCGGTGCTGTACATCGAAAGGATATTTCGTTGTCCGTTCCTCGGAGCATATGAGGCAGATGTCCTTGCCGACGGCGATAGCGTAACCCAGCTCGAACCAGACGTTGGGATTGTCGGAGGTTATGTCTGCAAGGCAGAGCGCAGCTTGCCTGATACCAACTTCGATTTGGTCTATAGGTATCGAGGCGCCCGGGTCGCGATCCACACGATAGGGGTCTAGACCCGCTCCAGTTACGGCGGGTTTTAATACGGCATCGAAACGCTTATCGAACTTACCGCCATCGAACGGCTGGATCATAAAACAAGTGGGCATGGCTTAGCCTTTGCAGAACCCGATCAATGTCACCTAGCGAATATATACAACAACACCCCGTGCCGTCGTCATCCCTCTATGCCGGAGAGCGTCCGACCATCCTGAACCACGACCTTGAGCTGCTGCCGGTTCCACGGACACATGGTTTAGGTGTCATGATGGAACTGGAGGTGGCGAATGGGACGACGGAGTTTCAGCCGGGAGTTCAAGCTCGAGGCGGTGAGGTTGGTGCGAGAGCGTGG
>NZ_WBUE01000063.1 GCF_009026145.1 Hyphomicrobium sp. | reverse complement strand
CCCCACCCCTAGCCCCTCCCCACAAGGGGGAGGGGAATCCCGTCGCGAGCGCGGAGAACGAGCAAGCCACCCAGCTGTTCCGCGACCTGGTGGCGCTGGGCCGGCGCGAGGCGGAGCACATCGCGCATGCGTTCCCCGAGGTGTCACGCCGCGTCGGCGGCTACCTGATCGACGCATTGCTGCCGTCAAACCGGCCGGTCAACCTCGCCACGCTGCTGTGCGGCTCGGAGGGCACGCTCGCCGTCTCGCGCCGCATCGAGCTCAAGCTCTCGCCGGTGCCTCGAACCAAGGCGCTCGGCATCTGCCATTTCCCGACGTTTCGCAAGGCGATGGAGGCGGCCCAGCACATCGTCAAGCTCGGTCCTGTTGCCGTCGAGGTCGTCGACCGCACGCTGATCGAGCTCGCGCGCGACATCGCCATGTTCCGCCCGGTGATGGAAACCTACGTGCGCGGCAAGCCGGACGCCCTGCTGCTCGTTGAGTTCGCCGAGGACGAGCAGGCCGAGAACCTGCGCCGCCTCGATCGCCTCGACGAGCTTATGGGCGACCTTGGCCACGCTTCGAGCGTAGTGAACGTGCCGGATGCAGCTGGCCAGCAGGCGGTCTGGTCCGTGCGCGCCTCTGGCCTCAACATCATGATGTCGATGAAGAGCGAGGGTAAGCCCGTCTCCTTCATCGAGGACTGCGCGGTGCCGCTGGAGCATCTTGCCGACTACACCGAGCGCCTTACGGCCATCTTCGAGAAGCACGGCACCAGGGGCACGTGGTACGCGCACGCCTCCGTCGGCTGCCTGCACGTGCGCCCCGTCCTCAATCTCAAGCTCGAGAAGGACGCCAACACCATGCGCGCCATCGCCGAGGAGGCGTTCGCCATGGTCAAGGAATACAAGGGCAGCCACTCCGGCGAGCACGGCGACGGCCTGGTGCGCTCCGAGTTCCACGAGAGGATGTACGGGCCCAAGACGGTGCGCCTGTTCGAGGAGGTCAAGGATCGCTTCGATCCGAAAGGGCTCATGAATCCCGGCAAGATCGTGCGCGCTTCCTCCATGAACGATCGCACGCTGTTGCGCTACAAGCCGGACTATCACGTGCCCGAGTTTGAGACCGCGCTCGACTGGTCGGGATTTTCCGGCGCCGGCCGCGGTTTCCAAGGCGCGGTGGAGATGTGCAACAACAACGGCGAGTGCCGCAAGCAGGTCGCGGGCGTCATGTGCCCGTCGTTCCGCATAACCGGCAACGAGCGCGATCTGACGCGCGGCCGGGCGAATAGCCTGCGCCTTGCAATCTCCGGTCAGCTCGGCCCCGATGCACTGACCTCCGACGAGATGCTTGAGACCATGAAGCTGTGCGTCTCCTGCAAGGGGTGCCGGCGTGAGTGTCCGACCGGCATCGACATGGCGAAGATGAAGATCGAGGTGCTGGCGGCGGCCATCAAGCGGCGCGGCCTGTCCTTGCGCGATCGGCTCGTGGCCTACCTGCCGCACTATGCGCCCTACGCGGCCCGGCTCGCGCCGCTCTTGAACGCGCGCAACTGGCTGCCGGGCC
>NZ_WBUE01000027.1 GCF_009026145.1 Hyphomicrobium sp. | reverse complement strand
ACGTTCGTCGCTCCGGTTCCGGCCGGGCGCACCAGCGTCGGCGGCTTTGAGGGCTCGCCCCTCGACCCGCGCTATACGTTTGAGAGCTTCGTCGTCGGAGCGTCGAACCGCATGGCGCACGCGGGTGCAACGCAGGTGGCCGAGACGGCGCTCGGCGAGGCGCCCGGGTTCAACCCACTGTACATCCACTCCGCGGTCGGCCTCGGCAAGACGCACCTGCTGCATGCCATCGCCTGGGAGGTGAAGCGCCGGTCGCCGAACGCGCAGGTGCTCTACCTGACGGCCGAGCGCTTCCGCTACCAGTTCGTCGAGGCCCTGCGCAGCCAGGACCCGCTGGCCTTCAAGGAGAAGTTCCGCGGCATCAACGTGCTGCTCATCGACGATCTGGAGTTCATGCACGGCGAGCGCACCGAGCAGGAGTTCGATCACATCATCAACTCGCTGCTCGACGGTGGGCGCCAGGTGGTGGTGGCTTCGGCCCGCGCACCCAACCACGTCGAGCGACTGAACGAGCGCATGCGCTCGCGCCTGCAGCGCGGACTTGTCACCGAGATCGGCACGCTCGACCACGAGCTGCGGCTCAAGGTGCTGGAGAAGCGCCTCGCCGAGAAGCGGGCCAATGACCCGTCCTTCACTCTCAGCCGCGAGATCCTGGCGCTGCTCGCCGAGCGGCTGACGGAGAGCGGGCGCGAGCTCGAAGGCGCCATCACCCGCCTCTACGCCACGTGGCAGTACATGCGCACCTCGATCACGCCCGACGTGGCCGAGACGGTGATACGCGATCTCGTGCAAGGCCTCGAGCCGCGGCGCATCAAGATCGAGGACATCCTGCGCATCATCTCGCGTCACTTCGGGGTGTCGAAGGGCGACCTGTTATCGCAGCGTCGGCATCGCTCGGTGGTGTGGCCGCGCCAGGTCGGGATGTATCTCGCCAAGCAGCTCACGGCGCGCTCGCTGCCGGAGATCGGGCGCCGTTTCGGCAACCGCGACCATACGACGGTGTTGCACGCAATCCGCAAGATCGAGGGCGAATTGTCCGGCAACCCGCGTTTGAAGGAGGAGCTGGAGGAACTGAAGCGCCTTCTCAGCCATTGACGGTCGCCCAGTAGGGAACGGCCCGCCGCGCTTGGGCGTAGCGCGGCGGGTCTTAGCGGGGAGGGGCGGCGTCAAACGGCGCCGCTCCTTTGCTGTTCGCGGACGCCTTTACGGCCCGCGCGATGGGCCAAACGCAGCCCGCCGGGTGCCGGCTCTTGAAAATAACCGCCGCATCGGGTCATGTTGACCGGGGGCGAATCCGTTAAAAGACCGCCAGTCTCTGGTCCCGCCGAGCTTTCCCCTCTCAATAAGGGCCGCTTCGCGACCTCGACCAGGGCCGGGCGGTTCCGGCAACTGGCCCCAAAGAACGCGCCGAGGATGCTTCCATGCGGCTTGTGATCGAACGTGGCGAACTCCTGCGGGCACTCGGCCACGTGACCAGCGTCGTCGAGCGGCGCACCACCATTCCTATTCTGTCGAACGTGCTCTTGCGCGCGCGCGACTCTACGCTCGAGTTCAAGGCAACCGACCTCGAACGTGAGGTGATCGAGGGCGTTGCGGCCGACGTCAGCGCCCCGGGGGCCGTCACCGTTCCCGCACACATGCTGCACGACATCGTCCGCAAGTTGCCCGACGGCAGCCAGGTCGACATCCGCCGCGACGCCGAGAAGGAGCGTCTGACGCTCGCCGCCGGGCACGCGCGCTTCGCGCTGCAGACGCTTCCCGCCGAAGACTTTCCCGACATCGGCATCGGCGACATGGGCCAGGAGTTCGAGCTCAGCGCACAGGATTTGAAGCGGCTGATCGACAAGACGCGCTTCGCCATCTCGACGGAAGAGACGCGCTACTACCTCAACGGCATCTATTTCCACACCGCGCAGTCGGGCAACAAGGCGACGCTGCGCGCGGTGGCGACCGACGGGCACCGCCTGGCGCAGGTCGAGCTGCCGCTGCCGAAGGGCGCCGAGGGCATGCCGGGCGTGATCATTCCACGCAAGACGGTGCACGAGCTCAACCGCCTGATCGAGGACAGCTCGGCCGCGGTGAAGGTGGCGGTGAGCCCCGCCAAGGTGCGCTTCGAGATCGGCAGTGTGACGCTGACGTCGAAGCTCATCGACGGCACCTTTCCCGACTACGGCCGCGTCATCCCGCAGTCGAACGACAAGGAGATGACGGTCTCCAATGCCGAGTTCATCGGCGCCGTCGACCGCGTGTCGACCATTGCGTCGGAGCGTGGCCGTGCCGTGAAGCTGAATATCAAGCCGGACAGGCTGGTGCTGTCGGTCAACAACCCGGAAGGCGGCAGCGCCACCGAGGAGATCGGCGTCGAGTACACCGCCCAGCCCCTTGAGATCGGCTTCAATGCTCGCTACCTGCTCGACATCGCCGGTCAGCTCGAGGGCGAGCGGGCATGCTTCAAGCTCGCCGATCCGGGCTCGCCCACCATGGTCAACGACCCGGGCGACGAGACGGCGCTCTACGTGCTGATGCCGATGCGCGTATAGCCGCGGTCGACTGCCCGGGCGCACCGCTAAACAAGGCGCAACACAACTCCATGCTCTGGGTCGAGCGGCTGACGCTGTCCAATTTCCGCAACTACGCGCACGCGGTGCTCGAGGTCGGGCCCGAGCCGCAGGTGCTGATTGGCGACAACGGCGCCGGCAAGACCAATCTGCTCGAGGCCATGTCGCTGCTGGCGCCGGGCCAGGGCATGCGCCGCGCAGCGTATCCGGATCTGGCGCGCGGGGAGGGCGATGGCGGCTGGGCGGTGGCTGCGCACACGCACACGCACATGGGTCCGGTCGATATCGGAACCGGGCTGCTGGCGGACGACGCTGTCTCGGAACGTGCGGGCCGCATCGTACGCATCAACGGCGAGACGGCGGGCGCCGGCGCGCTGGCCGACTACGTCGAGCTGGTATGGGTGACGCCGGCGATGGATGGCCTCTTCACTGGCCCCGGCTCCGAGCGTCGGCGCTTTCTCGATCGACTGATCCTGTGCTTTGACCCGGGCTATAGGACAGTGGCTTCGCGCTTCGAGCGTGCCATGCAGCAGCGCAACCGGCTGCTCGCCGACGGCGTACGCGAGGCTTCGCGCTTCGAGGGGCTGGAGCTGGTCATGGCGGAGACCGGCGTTGCCATCGCGGCGGCACGCGCCGAGGCGGTTGCCGGGCTGGCCGCCATCATGGCCGAGCGCACGGCGCGCGATCCCAATTCGCCGTTCCCTGCCGCCGGGCTGGCACTGGAAGGCGCGCTGGAGGCCGATCTGGAGCGTATGCCGGCGGTGGAGGTGGAGGACAGCTACGTGCAGCGGCTGCGCGAAGGCCGCGAACGCGACCGCGCGGCGGGACGCACGCTCGATGGCCCGCACCGCAGCGACCTCATCGTCGCCCATGCGCCGAAGGCGATGCCGGCGCGCCTGTGCTCGACTGGCGAGCAGAAGGCGCTACTGATCGGCCTCGTCCTCGCCCACGCCGAGCTCGTGGCGCGCCGCCGGGAGGCGGCGCCGATCCTGCTGCTCGACGAGGTGACGGCGCATCTGGATGCCGAGCGTCGGGCGGCGCTGTTCGAGGAAATCCTGCGCCTCGGGGCGCAGGCATGGATGACGGGAACGGATGCCGAGGCCTTCTCTCGGCTCGCCGGCAGGGCCCAATTCTGGCGCGTGGAAGAGGGGCTCTTGAGCACTTTTGCGGGGCAGCCTGCACAAGGTGCCGCAGCACATTCTAACTAACGGAAATTATTCATATTTTTGTTGAGACGTGGAGGCCTGAAAAGGTGCCTTGCGCGGGCTTTTGTGCTATACAGGAAATCGAGGCCGAACGACCCCTAGGACAATCCGGATAATGAGCGCTTTGCCCGCGAAAAAAACCACGGGCGCCGAGGAGTACGGCGCCGAGTCGATCAAGATGCTGAAGGGCCTCGACGCCGTCCGCAAACGCCCCGGCATGTACATTGGCGATACCGACGACGGGTCGGGCTTGCACCACATGATCTACGAGGTCGTCGACAACGCGGTCGACGAGATCCTCGCCGGGCACGCCAAGACGTGCACCGTGACGCTCAACCCGGATGGCTCGTGCACCGTGCGCGACGACGGGCGCGGCATTCCCACCGGCATCAAGTCCGACGACGACCATGACCCCAAGCGCTCCGCCGCCGAGATCGTGTTCACCGAGCTGCATGCCGGCGGCAAGTTCGACCAGAACGCCTACAAGGTGTCGGGCGGCCTGCACGGCGTCGGCGTCTCCGTCGTCAACGCGCTGTCGAGCTGGCTGAAAGCCCGCATCTGGCGCGAGGGCAACGAGCACCTGATCGAGTTCCGCGACGGTGTGCCCGTTGGAGCGCTGAAAGTCGTCGGCGAGGCGAAGGGCGAGCGCGGCACCGAGGTTTCGTTCCTGCCGAGCCCCAAGACCTTCACGCAGACCGAGTTCGACTATGCGACGCTCGAGCATCGCCTGCGCGAGCTCGCCTTCCTCAATTCCGGCGCCAAGATCGTCTTGACCGATGCGCGCCACGCCGACGTGAAGCGCGAGGAGATGCAGTACGATGGCGGCACGGCGGCGTTCGTGCGCTATCAGGACCGCTCCAAGCAGGCGCTGATCGGCGAGCCGATCATGCTAACCGGCGAGCGCGACAAGGTCATCATCGAGGCGGCACTGTGGTGGAACGACAGCTACCACGAGAACGTGCTGCTGTTTACGAACAACATCCCGCAGCGCGACGGCGGCACGCACCTTGCCGGCTTCCGCGCCGCGCTGACGCGCGTCATCAACAAGTACGCGGCCGAAAGTGGCCTCGCCAAGAAGGAAAAGGTCGATCTTTCGGGCGAAGATGCGCGCGAGGGTCTCACCTGCGTGCTTTCCGTCAAGGTGCCCGACCCCAAGTTCTCCAGCCAGACGAAGGACAAGCTCGTGTCCTCCGAGGTGAAGCCGGTGGTCGAAAGCATCGTCGGTGAGCAGCTCAACGCCTGGTTTGAGGAGCACCCCAAGGAAGCCAAGGCCATCGTCGGCAAGATCGTCGAGGCCGCGCTCGCCCGCGAGGCGGCGCGCAAGGCGCGCGAGCTGACGCGGCGCAAGGGTGCGCTCGATTCTTTGCGGCTGCCGGGGGGGCTCGCCGAGTGCCAGGACCGCGACGCGGCCAACACCGAGCTGTTCATCGTCGAGGGCGACTCGGCAGGCGGCTCCGCCAAGCAGGGGCGCAAGCGCGAGTTCCAGGCGGTGCTGCCGATCCGCGGCAAGATCCTCAACGTCGAGCGCGCGCGCATCGACAAGATGCTGTCCTCCGAGCAGGTGACCAACATCATCGGCGCGCTTGGCACCGGCATCCGCGACGACTTCGACGTGTCGAAGCTTCGCTACCACAAGATCATCATCATGACCGACGCCGACGTCGACGGCGCCCACATCCGCACGCTGCTGTTGACGTTCTTCTACCGGCAGATGCCGGAGCTGGTCGAGAAGGGCCACGTGTTCATCGCCCAGCCGCCGCTCTACAAGGTGGCGCGCGGCAAGTCGGAAACGTACCTCAAGGACCAGCGTGCGCTCGAGGACTACCTCATCCAGTCGGGGCTCGAGGAGACGGTGCTGGTCACCGGCAGCGGCGAGCGGGCAGGACGCGACCTGCGATCGATCGTCGACCAGGCGCGTGCCGTCGCCTCGCTCATGGACGGCCTGCACTCGCGCTATTCGCGCAGCGTCGTCGAGCAGGCGGCCATCGCCGGCGCCTTCGATACCAAGCTGCTGCAATCGGCCGCGCAGGCGAACAGCATCGCCGGCACGATCGCCGAGCGGCTCGACGCCATCGCCGAGGAGACCGAGAAGGGCTGGCAAGGCCGCTACGGCAATGACGGCTTCCACTTCAAGCGCGAGGTGCGCGGCGTCACCGAGGCGCATACGCTCGACCTCGCCTTGCTCGGCTCGCTCGACGCGCGCCGCCTCAACGAGCGCCATACTCACCTTGCCGAGGTGTACGCGACGCCCGCCAAGCTGCGCCGCAAGGCGGAGACGATCCCCGTCTACGGCCCGCGCACGCTGCTCGACGCCATCTACGAGGCGGGACGCAAGGGTCTGTCGCTGCAGCGCTACAAAGGCCTCGGCGAGATGAACCCCGAGCAGCTGTGGGAGACGACACTCGATCCGGACGTGCGCACGCTCTTGCAGGTGAAGATCGGCGAGGGCTCGGAGGCCGACGAAATCTTCTCCAAGCTGATGGGCGACGTGGTCGAGCCGCGGCGCGAGTTCATCCAGGACAACGCGCTCACCGTCGCCAACCTCGACGTGTGAGCCGCCCAAGGGACAACACGGAGTAAGAGGGCATGAGCCCAACCGTACTCCGCCATGGGCCCTATCGGTTCTTCTTCATTTCGCGAGAAGAGCCGAGAATGCATATTTCACGTTACGTGCAATGAGGGCGAAGCGAAGTTCTGGCTGGAGCCAGAGGTTGAACTTGCTTACAAGCATAAGCTCAGCCGCAAGCAGCTGGGGAAAGTGAGCAGGTCATCGTCGAGCATCGTCTGGAGATTGCCAATGCCTGGCGCGATCACTTCGGACATTGAAGTTACGCACATCTCAAAGCATGGCCTGTGGCTGCTGGCTGGTGCCGAAGAGCTGTTCCTGCCTTTCGATGACTTTCCCTGGTTCAGGGACGCGTCTGTGAAGGATGTCCTTAACGTCGAAGAGCCAACGCAAGGCCATTACTATTGGCCCGCACTGGATGTGGACCTGAGCCTCAATATCATCCGCGATCCGGCTCGGTATCCACTAAAGGCAAAGTCCAAACGCTAGCGCACCAAGAGCAGCGGGCACTCGAGCGCGGCGGTGAGCGGGCGCAGGCTGGCGCCGGGCGCGATCAGCCGGCCGCCGTACTGGGCGAGCGCAAAGCCCGGCTTGTGCCGCTGCAGCACGGCGGCGAGCGGCGCCGGATCGTCGTTGGCGGCGAGCACGCTCTCGAAATCGGCCACCTCGCCATCGTCGCCGTCGGCGCACAGGAGGCGCGCCTCGCCCTCCATCCAGGCGAGCTCGTCGCGGCGGTCGCCGACGAGCGTCAGCTTGACCTCGCCGCCGGTGACGGCCGACAGCCGCTGCGCCGCCTTGAGCATTGGCCCGAGACGCTCGAACTCCTCCACTACCGCCACCACGGGGCCGCTGGTGCGGCGCGCCAATGGCCCGGCGATCACGGCGCCGGTCGTGTCGCGCACTCGCTCGAACAGCTCCGACAGGCGTGCCTCATCGCCTGGGGCGAGCGGCTCGCCGACGATGACGACGTTCCATGGCCCGTTCTCGGCGCAGGCGCGGGAGAGCGCGCGCAGCGGCTCGTCGCGTACGACGCGCGCGTGGCAGGGCACACTGGCGGCGAGCCCGGCCTCCGCCACCTGCCGGTGCAGCGCCGCGGCGGCAAAGCGCATCTCGCGCTCGAGCGTCGTCTGCGGCAGCGGCCGCCAGCCCCCGCCGGAAGCGCCGATAACGCGCGCAAACGGGAAGTCTGCCAGGTCGAAGAGCTGCTTGTCCTCGATGTAGAGGCTCTCGACCTCGGCCTGAAAAGCCTTTCCGAGCAGCATCGCCGCCTCGATGGCGAAGCGGCTCGCCGCGGCCGAGCCGCCGAGCCACAGCACGACGCGGCCACTGCGTTCTCCGGCGGCGGCAACGTGGGCAATCATGACGCCTCCACCAACGCACCGCTGGGCCCCGACGAGCGCCGCTGTCGCAGCGCGCGCTCGACGTCGACGGCGGAAATAACGTCCCGGCTCTCGTTCCCCGCCCAATGGTCTGCCTCGCGGCAGACATCGATGAGATCGCCGATGAGCAGCGACAGCTTGCCTTTGCCACCGGCACGGTGCGCAGCCTCGTCGATCAGGAGCGCAACGCCCGCAGCATCTACCGGCCGCAGGCCCTGCTTGTCGATGACGCCGGCGACGATACGTGCCAACGTCTCGACCGTCTCCTTCGTACGCTCCACCGCGTGCTGGAACACCGCTTCGACCTTGAACATGCGGCGCAGCTGCGAGTTGCCGGCGAGACGGCGCTGCGCCTCGGCGTTGGCGAAAACGACCAATCGCACATTGAGCGGGATCGGCTCGAGGTCGGGAACCTCGTCGCCTACCGCCCCAACGGGGCTGGCCGGCGGATCGAAGCGGATCTCCTCGGCTTCCAATGCCCGGCGCAGCGCTTCCGTCGTCGCCGCGCTGTCGAGCAGCGCGTCGATATCGAGCAGCAGGTAGCCGCCGTTGGCGCGATGTAGCGCACCAGGCTTGATGCGCACCACCTGGCTCTGGCCATCGCCCGGCGCCAGCTCCACGCGCCCGAACAGATTGGCGTAGGTCGGGTTAGCCTCCTGCACGATGGGTGCGCCGGACGCGGCGGAAGTCGTTGCCATCACGTGCACGGCGTAGCGGGCAAAGCGCTGGTGTGTCGCCGTGGCGCGCGTCAGCTTGCTCGCCTGCGTGCCATGCGCGGTGACGAACAGGCCGGCGTTGCGCACGAGGTCGCGCGCCGCCGCCTTGAGAAAGCTTTCGACCCCTGCCACCTCGGCGAACTCGGCCCTGATATCGTCGAGTGCCGCGCGCACGTGCCGCCCGGCGATCTGCTCGTTGAGCGCGACGAGGCGTGCGCGCCGCTCCTTCTCGGCTTCGGGCCGCTCGGCGAGGATCGCCTCGATCTCCGCTTCGAGCGCCGCGATCTTGGTTTCCACCTCGCGGCGCAGCGCCTCGGGAACGGAGTTGAACACGTCGGTCTTGACGACCTTGCCTTCGAGGACAGGCGCGACGGCAATGCCGGCGGGGGTACGCAGCAGTGCGATGTTCTGCGCCTCGGCCTCGCGGCGCAGCGCTTCCAGCGCGTCCTCGCGGCTGAAGCGGAACTCCTCCTCGATGGTGCGGCGTTTCAGGTCGTAGTCATCGGCGGCAAAGGCGGCGGGGAGCGCGTCGGCTAGCTGATCGACGGCGAGTGCCATCTTCTCGGCAAATGGCTTCGCGGTGCCGGGCGGCAGCTTCAGCGCGCGAAACCCGCCCGTTGGATCGAACGAGCTGACGTAGACCCAATCGGCCGGCCGCTCGGCCTTGGCCGCGGCCTCTTGCAGCCTGGTGCGCGTAGCCGTGCGCCTGCCCGAGCCCGTCGGCCCGACGACAAGCATGTGGTAGCCCGAGCCCTTGATGCCGGCGGCGAATGCGATGGCTTCCATCGCTTTCTCCTGGCCGATGGGACCATGCGTGGGAGAGAGGTCGGCGGTGGTCTTGAAGCCGAGGCTCGCCGCATCGGTCAGTCCCGAAGGATCCATGTGAGCGCCGAGCGGCAATGCCGGCTCGACCGGCTCGGGAGCCGCGCCGTTGCTAGACGCTTCTGCGGGCATGGCGGCGGCCGTCTCCGGCGCAGCGTCTGCGGCGCTGCCGGCGGCCTTGCTCTTGTCTACCTTGGAGCGTTTGAAGAACATGGGGTCAGGCGCTCGTCCCTCGATGAGTTGCCCGCGACACCTAAAATCAGATTCGAGCCCGCCCCGGCCAGCTCGATTGACGGTCGGGTCGAGCGCGTGCACGCCGAGCGACCCACCCCCTCGATCCTTCGCCGGCGGATGTCACCGGCGTATGGTGGTCAAATGACGGCAATAGAGGATAAAGCCGGGGAAACTGGCATCGATGTGGCGGCGCCCTGTCGCGAAGCGGCAATCGGCACCGGCCGCGACGCGGTTACGCGCGAGGTTTGCCGCGGCGTCGGGCGTCTGTTGCGGGCGCTTTCCTTTGCCGTCGTCAATGAGCTGCCGCTACCCAACGGACGGCGCGCCGACGTCGTCGGCCTGTCGCCTTCGGGCGACATCTGGATCATCGAGGTGAAGTCGTGCCTCGAGGATTTGCGCGTCGATGCCAAGTGGCCGGACTATCGGGATTTTTCCGATGCCCTGTTCTTCGCAGTAGCGCCCGATTTTCCGCCCGCGATGCTGCCGGCGGACACCGGCCTCATCTTCGCCGACCGCTATGGCGGGGAGATTGTGCGACAGGCGCCGGAGGCGCGCCTTGCCGCCAGCCGCCGCAAGGCGATGACGTTACGCTTTGCGCGCGCGGCCGCCTTCAGCCTGCAGATGCTGTCCGATCCGGGCGTGGAGAATTCGTGAGCTACTTCGGCGCCCGCTTGGCGAGAATGCGCTGCAGCGTGCGACGGTGCATGTTGAGGCGGCGAGCCGTCTCCGACACGTTGCGGTTGCACAATTCATAGACGCGTTGAATGTGCTCCCAGCGGACGCGGTCGGCCGACATCGGGTTCTCCGGCGGCGGCGCCTTGTCATCGGAAGGAGCGAGCAGCGCGTCGGTCACGTCGTCGGCGTCGGCGGGCTTGGCGAGGTAGTCGACCGCGCCGAGCTTCACGGCCGTCACCGCCGTCGCGATGTTGCCGTAGCCCGTCAGCACAATGGCGCGCGCGTCGGGACGCACACGGGCGAGCTCGGCGATGACGTCTAGTCCGTTGCCATCCTCGAGGCGCATGTCGACCACGGCGAATGCAGGCGCGCGCTCGCGAATGAGCTCAATGCCCTCGGCGACCGAGTGCGCGCCGCGCACCTCGAAACCGCGAAGCTCCATGGCGCGCACGAGTCGCTGTGCGAACGCGCGGTCGTCATCGACGATGATGAGCGATCGATCCTCGGGCAGTTCGTCCTGTCGGAAGGAAAGATCTTCTGGTTGGTTCATTGTTCCTCCGGCCAATCCGGAATCGGCAGCAGCGTCTTTCGCCTCCACGAACGCCTCCTACTCAAAACAAGAGTTGCTTTCTGAGGGCCGTCTTGGCGAATGGCAGCCGACCCGTGGCGAGCCTTAACCGGGCCCTGCCCGGTAAAGTCGCACCTTGTCGCAGGTCTGTCAGCCTCAAGATAGCCTTTTTGTCAATGCGGAATTAGTTTGAGGGCCGTTTTTCGCATCACGAAGCGCGGGAAGGCTTGGTTACTGGGTGAGAATAAAGGCGCGCGGCCAGCTCACGGTGACGATGGCCCCCGTCTGGGCGCCGCTGCGGTTGGCGAGGCTGACAGTGGCGCCGGAGCGCTCCAGCAGCGTCTTGGCTATGAAGAATCCAAGCCCCAGGCCGGTCGAATCCTCGTCCAGCATGCCATCCGCGGTCTCCGTCGTCGGCCGTGTCGTCACGTACGGCTCCCCGATGTTGTCCATGACTTCGGCGCGAAATCCCGGGCCGTCGTCGGCAATCGTCACGACGAGGCCACTGGCGCTCCATTCGGCCCTCACATCCACGCGCGAGGTCGCGAATTCACTGGCGTTTTCGATGATGTTGCCGAGCCCGTAGATGACGCCCGGACGTCGCTCGACCTCGGCCTGACGGTGGCCTGGCGCCGCTGTGTCGGCAGCCGGCGCAGCGACGATGTTGATGGTGATCTTCTCGGAATAATATGGTTCCGCCGCCTCTTCGAGCATCGCACGCACGCTGACGCGCGCATGCATGGGATCTTCCTCGCCCGGATGGCGCGTCAGCTTTTGCAGGATTTCGCGACAGCGAAGCGCCTGCTGTTTCAGGAGCGCGAGGTCCTCTGCCATTGGGCTCCCGGACTTGACGGTGTGCTCCAGCTCTTTGGTCACCAGCACGATAGTGGACAGTGGAGTGCCGAGCTCGTGCGCGGCGGCGGCGGCGAGACCGTCGAGCGCATGCAGCTTCTGCTCGCGCGCCAGGACGATGTCGGTGGCCGCGAGCGCTGCCGACATCTGCCGCGACTCTTTCGTGAGCCGCCACGCGTAAAGGCCGATGAATGTGGTCGACACGCACAGCGCCGCAAACGCGCCGAGCTTGTAGATGATAGGCAACTCCAGCTCGACCCCGGGATACCAGGGCAGAGGCTCATGGAAGCGGACGAGAAAGGCAGCAGCACCGAGTGCCAGCAACCCGAGCGCAACTGTATTGCGCAACGGTAGCGTCGCCGCCGAAACCGTCACCGGTGCCACCATCAGCATGGTGAACGGGTTGTCCATGCCGCCAGTGAGGAACAGCAGCGCGGCAAGCTGCAGGATGTCGTAGACGAGCAGCCCGGTCGCATAAGGAATGCTGAGGCGGTGGCGCGAGGGATACCACACGGCGAGGAACACGTTGAGCCACGCCGACAATGCGATCACGGTGAGAGCGGCGCCGATAGGCACGTAAAAGCCTAGTCCGAATGAGACGAACGAAATGGCGGCGAGCTGCCCGAGCACGGCGATCCAGCGCAAGCGCACGATCGTGTGCAGGCGCAGCCGGCTGTTGACCGGGTCGGCGAGCACGCGCTGGTTCTTCTTCTTGGGGCGGGTGAACGTCTTCAACAAAACGCAAGTCCTCAAGGGCCGGCCGGTGGTGGCGAGCCTAGCATGCTGTGCAACGCTCTGGCCTCCACGCCTGCCCGCGGGCTTCGAATATGTTAACCGGGCGACATGATCCATCAACTATTTGAGGTTGCGGTTTCCGCTCGGCGCTTCATCGAGCCGGTCTGGCACCAATGGCAGCTGGCGTGGGGGCCCGATCCTCTCTCGGTCGCGTCGAGGTCACTTGCGGACGCAACGAGCCTGTTCGTGGTTGATGTGCTGCGGCGCGAGGGCAAGGCGTCAGCATGGGCTTCAGGGGGCCCGCGGCTGTCAGAAGTGGGCCCGGAGCCCGTACGGATTCTTCTTTGCGGGTCGTTGGGAGAGCCATGCCTGGGTAGTTTGGCGCCGATCCTGTCATCGTTACACCCGCAGGCGACCGGCGGTATAGCGCCGGCGATCGCGACACCGCACTGCCAATTCACGTCGCGGCGCGGCGCAAGGCTGTCGATGAGCTATGGCCGAAATGGCTGGCGCACCGCGCCCAAGCGCAGGCAACGCGACGTTAGGGCGCCGGGAGCCGAGTTGCGCTAAACCCGCTTACGGCTTAATTGCCCCAGAACAACAGGAAAGCGTCAGCATGCGTGCAAAGCTAATCGCGAGTGTCGTTGCCGGCGTCGTGCTCGGCGCCGTGGCCGCTATCGCCGTATTTCCCGAGGCGCGGCAGAGGCTGTTTCCCCAATCCGGATCGGCGACGAGCGGCAAGGCGCTCATCGGTGGCCCATTTACCCTCATGGACGCTACCGGCAAGACGGTCACCGACCAGGACTACCGCGGCCGCTATATGCTCGTCTTTTTCGGCTTCACCGGATGTCCGGACATCTGCCCGGCGGGGCTGCAGCTCATCTCGGCAGCGCTCGACAAGGTGGGGCCCAAGGCCGACAAGGTGACGCCGATTTTCATCAGCGTCGATCCCGAGCGCGATACGCCGGAAAAGCTCGCTGCGTTCGTGAAGAATTTCGATGATCGCCTGGTAGGGCTTACCGGTACGCCGGAGCAGGTTGCTGGAGTCGCCAAGGCGTACCGGGTCTTTTACGAGAAGACGCCCAACGAAAGCGCGCCCGCCGAGTACGGCATGAACCATACGTCGATCATCTACTTGATGGGGCCCGACGGCGAGTACGTCACGCACTTCACGCCGGCGACGAGCGTCGATGCCATGGCCGAGAAGCTCGGCAAGCTGCTCTAACAGCGAAATCTGATCACGCGGCGTCGAGGCCACAGTGTTGCCTCATCGTCTACGCAATTGAGCTTTGTCACTGGCGGGACGTTCGAATTTCGATTAGGTCAGAGGACGCCTGCGAGCCAACGGTGTTGCGCATTGGCTTCAGCAGGCTGTTCCGACCAACGTCGTGTCACTGCACGAGGGGGAAGTCGGTGCGGAAGACTGTTCGGGGGCAAGGGCAAGCATTGAAGCGTCCGCGCATCGAAGAGCTCGATTGCCCGGTTGAAGTGAGACGACACCCTGGCGCGCGCCGTTTGACGCTGCGCGTCAGCCGCACCCGGCGCGCGGTCATCGTCACGCTTCCTGTGCAGTGCGACCTCGGCGAGGCCGGCTCCTTTCTCAACCGCAATATCGAATGGGTGCGCGAGCGACTGAACAGCTTGCCCACGCCGGTGCCGTTCACCGACGGCGCACTGATGCCGCTGCGCGGCGAGTTCCATACCCTGGTGTTCACCGGCAAGCGCGCCACTGGCGGCGTCGTGCGCGCACACGCTACGGCGAGCCTGCCGGAGCTACGCGTGTCGGGGCGCCTCGAGCATGCACCGCGGCGCCTGCGCGACTGGCTCGCCGAGGAGGCGCGCCGCGACCTCGACGCGCGCGTGCTCGTGCACACGCGTGCTCTCGGCGTCAAAGCCAAGCGCATCGCCATCCGCGATCAGGCGACCCGCTGGGGCTCGTGCTCGACGACGGGAGTGCTTTCGTTCTCCTGGCGTCTCATCCTCGCCCCGGCGCGCATCCTCGACTACGTCGCCGCGCACGAGGTGGCGCACCTCGCCGAGATGAATCACGGCCCGCGCTTCTGGGCGCACGTCGAACAGCTGCTGCCGTCGATGAAAGACGACAAGCGCTGGCTGCAGCACTACGGCCTGGATTTGCACCGCTACGGACCGTCCGAGCACGCCGACTAAGTCCTACTGTCATCCTCGGGCTTGTCCCGAGGACCCACGGTGCAGTCCGCTCCGACGCATGGTGAGCGTGCTACGTCGCTACTGGGTCGACGTCCGTGCCAGCAAAGCAGCGACCCCGGCGGGTCGACCTGTAACTCGGTCTAGCGGCGCGCAATGACTTTGGCGCCGGAGCGAGCGGGGAGTTGGCTCCTCGGGACAAGCCCGAGGATGACACCTACACCTAGGGGAGGCCTCAGCGAATTACGGCCTTCTAAGGTCCGCAGTGCGGGATTAGCGCGATATGAGCTGCTCGATGGAGCCGGTGGCGGACACCGGTGCGTCGCCGAGCGCGCGGGCGATGAAGTCGTCGGCGATCCGCTCCTGCGGATGGCCGGGCCCTGCGTCTGCATTGGCTGTGACGGGCGCGGCACCGGCCAGCGGCAGCGGCGGCTTGCCGGCGTGCGCCCCGATCATGATCTCGCGCCAGATTTCCGCCGGCAGGCTGCCGCCGACCACGCGGTTCATGGCGCTGCCGTCGTCGTTGCCAGCCCACACGCCGGCCGTCAGGTAGGTGCTGTAGCCGATGAACCAGGCGTCGCGAAATCCCTGCGAGGTACCCGTCTTCCCGGCAGCCGCGTGCAGCGGGATGGCGGCGCGCTTGCCGGTGCCGTCGTTGAGGGCCGCACCCAACATGTCGTTCATGGCGACGACGTGCGCCGGGGTGACGACTTGCACGGGGGCCGGGGCCGCGCGTGCGAACAGCACCTCGCCGGCGAGGGTGCGCACCTGCCGCACCACGTACGTCTCGGCGGCGCGACCGCCGTTGGCGATCACATTGTAGGCACCGGTCAACTCGAGCAGCGACACCTCGGAGGTGCCGAGCGCCAGGGTCGCGTCCTTGGCGAGAGGTGCGCGGATGCCGACGCGTCTCGCGACCTGGGCAACGCGCGCCGCCCCTACATCGAGCGCGAGCCGCGCAGCCACCGAGTTCACCGACTTCGCCAGCGCCGTGCGCAGCGGCATTGGCCCCAGGTACTCGCCGTTGTCGTTGCGCGGCGCCCAGCCGCCAACGCTAAGCGGCAGATCCTGCACGATGCTGTCGGGCCTATAGCCGGCCTCCAGCGCGGCGAGGTAGACGAACGGCTTGAAGGCGGAGCCGGGCTGCCGCATCGCCTTGGCGGCGCGGTTGAATTGCGTCTCGGCGTATGAGCGCCCGCCGACCAGGGCCAGCAACGCGCCGTCGCGGTCGAGCACCACGGCGGCCGCCTCGCTCGCCTGCAGCTGCGGCCCGCGCGAGGCAATGAACTCTTCGACGACGGCCGAGGCCCTGGCTTGTAGGGTGCGGTCGAGCGTCGTCTCGACAATGAGACCTTCGGCACCTGCTGCCACGCCCATTACGTACGCGGGCGCGAGCTGCTCCATGACGTAGTCGACGGCGTAGTCCGCGCCGGCCGGAGCGGCGCGCTGCGAGCGCTCGAACGAGCGGGACACTTCCTCCGCCGCCTTGCGCTGCTCGTCCTCGGTGATGAAGCCAGCTTCCTGCATCTGCGATAGCACGAGGCGCGCGCGCGAGCGCGCGATGGAAGGGTTGGACAGCGGCGAGTACTTCGATGGCGCCTTGAGCAGGCCCGCTATCATGGCCGCCTCGCTGAGCGACAGGTTGCGTGCCGGCTTGCCGAAATAGCGCCGCGCCGCCGCGTCGATGCCATAGGCGCCGGCGCCGAGATAGACGCGGTTCAAATACAGCTCGAGGATGTCGGACTTGGAGAGCCGCGACTCCAGCCACAGCGCCAGCGTGAACTCCTCGAGCTTGCGCGCGAACGTGCGGTCATGACTGAGGTAGAGGTTCTTGGCGAGCTGCTGGGTGAGCGTCGAGCCGCCCTGCACCGTCCGCCCCTCCCGCAGATTGGTGATCGCCGCGCGCACCATGCCCAACGGGTCGACGCCGTGGTGATCGTAAAAGCGCTGATCCTCGGTGGCGATCACGGCGTCGGAAACGTAGCGCGGCAGGAGGTCGAGCGGCACGTAATCGTCGCCACCGCCGCGCTCGCTGATGACCGAGCCGTCGCGCGCCAGGACGCGCACGAATGGCGCATTTTCCCGCGGCCGCAGCGTCAGCGGATCGGGATAGATCACCGAGTAGTAGACCATCAACGCCGTGATGCCGGCGACGCTTGCGGCCAACGCATAGAGCGGGGCGACCAGGGCGAGGCGCTTCAACGACGAGCGCTTGCGCGGCGGCGGCGATGACGAAAAGAGGCCCATGCGAGGCCTGCTCCGTTCGGAAACAGATTGCTGAAATCTTGCGGCACGTCGCACGCGCCGTCACCCTAACCTGTCTGCCGCTAAGGCTCAGTAAACCATGCCGTCGCACCACCTCAGCTGCGGGCTCAGGTCTTCTCGCGCAGCAGGATGATCGGATAGGCGACGACGGCCAGAATAATGCGCGCGATGACGGTAAAGAACATCAGCAGGAGCTGGCGCTCCTCGAGCAGCAGTTCCAGCCAGATGTTGTACTTGGGATTGAGGCCCGTGGAGGTGATCAGTGCCTTGAAGCTGCGTGCCCAGCCCAGCATCATCGACAGCGTCTCGGGCGAGTAGATGGCCACGACGGCCATGAGAAGCGCCCCGAGGATCAACGAGAATACGATGTTGCCGATCGACAGCAGGAAGCGCAGCACGGGAAATCCCCCCTCGCAGACGGTACCAGTGGCCCGAGGGCAGCAGCCTAGCACCGGCCCACACGCCACGAAACAACCCTAACAGCATGCGCAAATGCGTTCCTATATGGAACGGGGCGCAGACGCGACGACTGTGGCCGCAGAGCACGCGGTTCCCGATTTGGAGCGGGTATTTGGAGATGGCCTACGTAAAGGCCGGCGCCGCCGGCACCCACGAGCGCATCGAGCGGCTGGAGCGGGTCGAGGTCGAAGCCGCCCTCGCGCGCATCAACACCGTGGCGCGGCTGATGGATTCGCTGTTCGCCGTCCCCGGCACCCGCATCCGGCTGGGGCTCGACGCCATCATTGGCCTCGTGCCCGTGCTGGGCGACGTGCTCGCCCACGCGGTGGCCGCCTACCTCATCTGGGAGGCCAAGCAGCTCGGCGTGTCGAAGCTCACGCTTTGGCGCATGGTCGCCAATACGCTCATCGACACGGTGGTGGGTGCGGTGCCGGTCGTGGGTGACGTCTTCGACGTTGCCTTCAAGGCCAACATGAAGAATCTGCGGCTCTTACAGCGGCACTTGGAGAAGCAGGGCTATCAGGTGGCAGCGCCGGGCGCCGGCCGCGGCCCGATCATCGAGGGCGACTATCGCCGCGTCGCTTAGCGGCGCTCCGCTAGCGCTCATTGCGCCTTGAAGTAGTCGGGACCGGTGCCAATGATCTTGGCGTCGGGCTCGCCGACGGCGCGCTTGTCCTTGTCGGCGTAGTCGGAGTTGAAAAGCACCCAGCGAATCGTCTCGAGGCGAGCGCGCCGCTGATCGTTGGCGCGCACGACGATCCATGGCGCCAGAGCGCTGCTCGTGCGCTTGAAGATTTCGTGCTGGGCGCGCGAATAGTCGTCCCACTTGTCGATAGCGGCAAGGTCGATATCGGTGATCTTCCAGCGCTTGAAGGGATCATGGCGGCGCTCGTGAAAGCGCATGAGCTGCATCTCGCGTCCGATCACGAGATAGAATTTGAAGAGCGAGAAGCCGTCGCGCACCAAGAGCGCCTCGAAGTCGGGTGCATCGCGCAGGAACGCCTCCGTCTGCGCCGGCGTGCAGAAGCCCATGACGCGCTCGACGCCGGCGCGGTTGTACCAGGAGCGGTCGAAGAGGACGATGTCGCCGGCCGTCGGCAGATGTCTGACGTAGCGTTGGAAATACCATTCGCCGCGCTCGCATTCGGTCGGCTTCGACAAGGCGACGGAGCGCGCGTGGCGCGGATTGAGGCGCTCGAGGAAGCGGCTGATACAGCTTCCCTTACCGGAAGCATCGCGGCCCTCGAAAAGCGCCAGGAGGCGTGCACCCGTCTTCTGGACATGCTCCTGCAGCTTCAAGAGCTCGAGCTGCAGCTCCACCAGCTCCTCGCTGTAGGTCTTCTTCTTCAGCTCTTCGTCGTATGGGTAGCCACCCGAGGTGAGCGCATGCTCGGCGATCTCCGGCGGCAAGACCGGATTGTCGATGTCGAACGCGTAAGGCCCGGCGTTCTTGGTCTTGCCATTGTTGGCGCTTTTCGAGCTCATCGAGCCTTCCCCATCTATCCGCGCCTCCATTGTAAGGTGAATCCCATGACGTGCGCCTGTCATGTTTGAAAGGCGTTATGATCCCGATTATCTAGCATCGATGGATTTAGCGAATGATCCCGAGCCCAAGCACAAGATGTCGTTAGGCACTGCGTTGAGCAGCGTGCGCTGGGCGGAGCGCAGGGCCGAGGCCGAAACTCGGGCCCGAGAGGCGCTGACCGCCGCCAAGCGGCGATTGGCGGCGCGCTGGATGCCGGTGGTCGCCGCCGCCGCTATCCTCACCGCCCTGGTGTTGCTCGGTGCGCTGGGGGGATTGGCGGCATTCGCGGCGGTGCTCGCGCTGCTGCTCGCCGCCGCAGTCTGGCCGCTCGATTCAACGGCAATAATCGATGCAATCTCGGGAAACACCATGACGTCCGTCGGCACTCGCCAGGGCGAGTCTGAGCGCAACAGCTGGTGCGCCGTAATCGACGCCATTCCGACCGCAGCGCTGGCGCTGGATGCTACAGGCACGCTGCTGCACCACAATCGCCTCGCGGCCGAGATGTTTCCCAGGATCCGCAGCGGCTTGCCGATGAGCCAGGTGTCGCGCAGCCCGGATCTGCTCGTCGCCGTCGACCGCGCGCTGGCCTCCGAGGAGGAGCGCATCGATGTCGAGCTCATCGAGCGCGTGCCCGTGGAGCGCCGCGTGGCGGCCACCGTATCGTGGCTGGCGCGCTCGGGAAAACCATACGCGCCGCACGTGCTCGTCACCTTCCGCGATTTGACCGAGCAGGATCGGCTGGGGCAGATGCGCGCCGACTTCATCGCCAACGCCAGCCACGAGCTGCGCACCCCGCTCGCCTCGTTGCGCGCCTTCGTCGAGACGCTGCAGGGTCCGGCGCGCGACGATGCCAATGCCCGCAAGCGCTTCCTGCAGCTGATGGCCAGCCAGGCCGAGCGCATGACGCGGCTCATCGACGATCTGCTGTCGCTGAGCCGCGTGGAGATGCGCGTGCATCTTCCACCGCGCGGCATCGTCGAGCTGAACGAGACGGCAGCCTACGTCTGCCAGTCGCTGGAGCCGGTCGCCGAGGCGGCCAAGGCCAAGGTGACGCTGGTGCGGGAGGGGGCGCCGGCGCGCATCCGCGGCGATCGCGAGGAGATCGTGCAGGTGCTGCAGAATCTCATTCAGAACGCCATCAAGTATGGACGCGAGGGCGGCAACATCGAGGTGCGCGTCGGGCGCGATGCCCCGCGCGGCGCCAGCGGCGCCAAAGTCTGGGTGAGCGTCACCGACGAGGGGCCCGGCATCGCCCCGGAGCACCTGCCCCGGCTCACCGAGCGGTTCTACCGGGTCAACGTAACCTCCAGCCGCGAGAAGGGCGGCACGGGGCTGGGGCTCGCCATCGTCAAGCACATCCTCAACCGGCACCGGGGCGAGCTGCGCATTGCCTCGCGGCTCGGCGCCGGCTCGACGTTCACGGCAAGCTTCGAGGAGCTCGGCACCGCGGCCTAGCTGGCCAGGCTCGTTGTCTTGGCAACCGCAGGCTGCGCGATTTGCGGCGGAGAGGAGGCCATTTGGCGCCGACGGGGTGGCGGCCCTGGTCGCAGCCAGAGTCGAAAGCGCTAACATTAATACATTAATTTCAAAGCGTTAACCTGTCACTAAAGTATCGTTGCATTGGTCTATCTAAGCCGCACGGCGCAGGGGCGCCGGGCGGGGGGAGGTTCACGAGGTGCGGTTGTAACCGCACGGCCCCGTCATCACCTCCAAGATCAGGAGATCAGTGTGAGCAAAAAGCTTATCGCCTGCACGGCGGCGGCGGCCGTCGTTGGCACGTTTGCGTTCGCCGGCACGGCTGTTGCCCGCGACCAGATCCGTATTGTTGGCTCGTCGACGGTTTATCCGTTCACCACCGCGGTGGCCGAGCAGTTCGGCAAGTCCGGCGGCGGCAAGACGCCGGTCGTCGAGTCGACCGGTACCGGCGGCGGCATGAAGCTGTTCTGCGCCGGCGTCGGCGAGGGCCATCCCGACCTCACCAATGCCTCGCGTGCCATCAAGAAGGGTGAGTACGAGGACTGCCAGAAGAACGGCGTCAAGGATATCGTCGAGATCAAGGTGGGCATCGACGGTCTGACGATCGCGCAGTCCAAGGCTGGCGCCGAGACGAAGCTGACCCGCCAGCAGGTATTCCAGGCGCTCGCCGAGCAGGTACCGGACAAGGACGGCAAGCTCATCCCCAATCCCTATAAGAACTGGTCGGACATCGATCCGTCTCTGCCGAACGTGAAGATCGAAGTTCTCGGCCCGCCTCCGACGTCGGGTACGCGCGACTCGTTCCATGAGCTGTTCATGGAGAAGGGCGCCGAGGCTTTCCCGTCGCTGAAGGATCTCAAGAAGGCCGACTCCAAGGCGTTCGACAAGGTCTGGAAGTCGATCCGCAAGGACGGCGCCTACGTCGAGGCCGGCGAGAACGACAACGTGATCGTGCAGAAGCTCGAGGCCAACAAGGACGCCTACGGCGTCTTCGGCTACTCCTTCCTCGAGGAGAACACCGCGAAGCTCAGGGGCGTGCCGATCGAGGGCGTCGAGCCGGAGTATGACGCGATCTCTGCCGGCAAGTACAAGGGCGCCCGTCCGCTCTTCGTCTATGTGAAGAAGCAGCACGTCGGCGTCGTTCCCGGCATCGACAAGTTCGTCGAGGAGTACGTTTCCGAGAAGGCGATGTCGAAGGACGGCTACCTTGCGCGCAAGGGTCTCGTTGCCCTTCCCAAGGAAGAGGCTGACAAGGTCCGCGAGACGGCGCTCGGCATGAAGACGCTGTCCGCTGAGCTTGTGAACTAAGATTAACGACCCTGGGGCCACCGTCGTTATCGCGATGGTGGCCCATTCCCTCGCTGCATGCCGACGTTTAGCGTAATCCCTGCGCTGGATCGCGTGACCTGCGAGTGTGCAATCCTACTGCAGAAGGGTGGAGAACGAGTCGAATGTCCGGCTATTACTTCGCCACCATGGCGGTGCTGGTTCTGGTCGCTTTTTTCGTTGCGCGTTCCAGAGCGGCCGGACTACTCAAGAGTGGTGCCGGGTCCCTGCATTCGCTGCCGAACTACCACGGGCTGTTCGCGGCTGCGGCCGTCTTCGTGCCCATGCTGCTCATCTATGCCATCGGCGTGCCGCTCCTCGGCAAGCTGGCTGAGACCCAGGCGCTTGCCTACTTTCCGCCCGAGGTCATGGACGATGCGCTGCAACGCGGCGCGACGCTGCGCGACATCCGCAATCTCGTCGCCGGGCAGTTCTCAGGCACGCCGTCGGATGCGCTCGTGGAGGCATCGCGGGCACTGAAATCGACGCTCGCCTGGGGCAATTCGCTCATTTTCGGAGGCGGCGTGCTCGCGGCGCTGGTTGCCGGTGCGCTGAGCGTCGGCCGCATCAGTTCGACCTTCCGTGCCCGCAACTATTTCGAGCGCATCGTGCTGGCCGTGCTGTTGCTGTGCGCGGCCGTCGCCGTCCTCACGACCATCGGCATCGTGTTCTCTGTGCTCTACGAGACGATCCGCTTCTTCTTCGACCCGAGCCTGAAGGGCCGACCGACCATTCCCGAATTCCTGTTCGGCACGGAATGGAACCCGCAGGCGGCGATGCGCGCCGATCAGGGGGACATCAAGACCGCCTATGGCTTCGTCCCGCTGCTCACGGGCACGCTCCTCATCACGTTGATTGCCATCCTCGTGGCTGGCCCGCTCGGCCTCTTTTCGGCGATCTATCTTTCGGAATATGCCACCAATCGCTTCCGCGCCTGGGCCAAGCCGGTACTGGAAATTCTTGCCGGCATTCCCACCGTCGTGCTCGGTTTCTTCGCGGCGCTGACCGTGGCGCCGCTGATCCGCGGCTGGGGTCAATACTTCGGACTCGACATTGCGTCGGAATCGGCGCTCGCCGCCGGCCTCGTCATGGGGATGATGATCATTCCCTTCATCTCTTCGCTCTCCGATGACGTGATCAACGCGGTGCCGCAGTCGTTGCGCGATGGGGCCTATGCCATGGGCGCCACGAAATCGGAGACGATCAAGCAGGTGGTTCTGCCGGCGGCGCTGCCCGGTATCGTGTCCGCCTTCATGCTCGCCATCAGCCGCGCCATCGGCGAGACGATGATCGTCGTCATGGCGGCGGGCCTGGCGGCCAATCTGACCTTCAATCCGCTCGAGGCGGTGACCACCATCACCGTGCAGATCAAGACCATTCTGGTCGGCGATCAGGAGTTCGACAGTGCCAAGACCTTGGCGGCCTTCGCGCTTGGCTTCGTGCTCTTCTTCGTGACGCTGATCCTCAACATCATCGCGCTGGGCATCGTTCGCAGGTATCGGGAGCAATATGACTGACATCGCTGCCTCCGGCCGGGGTTCCCTGAGGCGCGTCGACGTGACGTCGGCGAAGGCGCAGGCCCGCATTCGCGCCCGCTACCGCAAGGAGAAGCGGTTCAAGCTGTACGGCCTGGGTGCGTTGCTGCTCACCACCGTTTTCGTCGTGGTGCTCATCGCCGACGTTCTGAACCGTGGGCTACCCGCCTTCTGGCAGTATCAGCTGGTGCTCGACGTCAGGGTCGATCGCGACGCCGTCTCCGCTGGCGGAAAGGTGGATGCTGCCTCCATTCGCGGTGCCGATTACTATCCGCTGACCAAGGCCGCGCTCGAAACCGCAATCCCCGGCGAGATGAGCCGCAGTGCGCAAAAGCAGCTTACTCGGCTCTTGAGCACAGGTGCCGCGGACGCACTTCGCCAGCGCCTCGTCAGTGACCCGAGCCTCGTCGGTCAGACCATAAGGACACCGTTGATCATGTCGGCCAACGCCGACCTCTACTACAAGGATGAGGGCACACCCATCACCACGCGGGAGATGCGCGGCACCGCGACCCCCAGCGGGACGTCGGGCGAGATCACCGTGCTGACCTCGGCCAACGACTTTGCCAGCGAGCTAGTCCTCATCAAGCAGCGCCTCGCCAAGCGTGCCGAAAGGCTTCGCGCCGAGGCCGATCGGCTCGATTTGTTCGGCGGGGAGGCGGTGGCATCCCGGGTAAACGCATTGCGCAACGAAGCCACCGAGCTGCAAAAACGCGTTGACCTCCCGAAGGTCGAGGAAACGCTTGACGACCGGATGCCGAGCCTGCTGGTCGCCATCAATGGCGGGCTCGTCAAGATCGCCAAGATCAGCGATGTCTCGATCACCGGCGACGTGCTCCTTCCACTGCAATCGACGGATGAGGCGAAGCCGGGCACTTGGCAGCTCGTCACTTACGAGACGCCGGAGAGCAATCGCAAGGTGACGGACCAGGAGGTTGCGTTCCTGGAGCGCCTCGAGGCGCTTGGCAAGGTGGAGCGCACCTTCAACTGGACGTTCCTGACGGCGGGCGACAGCCGCGAGCCGGAGCTGGCCGGCATCCGCGGCGCGCTCGTGGGCTCAGCCTTGACGCTCATCGTCACGCTCGTCCTCTGCCTGCCGATCGGCGTGATGGCCGCGATCTATCTCGAAGAGTTTGCGCGCAAGGGTCGGATCACCGACTTGATCGAGGTCAACATCAACAACCTGGCAGCGGTGCCGTCGATCGTCTTCGGCCTGCTCGGCCTTGCCGTGTTCTTGAACTTCTTCGGTATGCCGCGCTCGGCACCGCTGGTCGGCGGCATTACCCTGGGGCTCCTCGTCCTGCCGACGATCATCATCGCGGCGCGCGCGGCGCTCAAGGCAGTTCCTCCATCGATCAAGGAAGCCGCCCTCGGCGTCGGAGCCTCACACCAGCAGGCCATCTTTCACCATGTGCTGCCCTTGGCGATGCCGGGCATCATGACCGGCACCATCATCGGCATGGCGCACGCGCTGGGTGAGACGGCGCCGTTGCTGATGATCGGCATGATTGCCTTTATCGTCGATATCCCGCACGGCTTTACTGACGCGGCGACCGTGCTCCCGGTTCAGATTTACCTCTGGTCGGATCTGCCGGAGACTGCGTTCAAGGCCAAGACGGCGGCCGCCATCATCGTGCTGCTCATGTTCCTTTTTGTGATGAACGGCACGGCAATCTGGCTGCGCAAGAAGTTCGAGAGACGTTGGTAGGAACTCAACCGAGGCTGTCATGCACACCATGGTCGACAAGCATGCTGAGGCGGTCCTGCACTCCGACGGGGTCGCGGCGCACTCCAAACCGAAGGTCAGTGCGACCAACGTCAACGTCTATTATGGCGACAAGCGCGCTTTGAACGACGTATCAGTCGACGTGCCCGATCGCGGTGTCATGGCCTTCATCGGCCCATCGGGCTGCGGCAAGTCGACGTTCCTGCGCTGCATCAACCGCATGAACGACACCATCCCGAGCTGCCGGGTGACGGGCAAGATCACCATTGACGATCAGGATATCTACGATCCCAAGCTTGATGTCGTGCAGTTGCGCGCCCGCGTCGGCATGGTGTTCCAGAAGCCCAACCCGTTCCCCAAATCGATCTTTGAGAACGTCGCCTACGGGCCGCGCATCCACGGCTTGAGCCATTCCAAGGCCGACCTGGAGGAGATCGTACACTTGAGCCTCGAGAAGGCCGGCCTGTGGAAAGAGGTCAAGGACCGCGTAGGGGACTCCGGGACCGGCCTCTCCGGCGGTCAGCAGCAGCGTCTGTGCATCGCGCGGGCGATCGCGGTCAATCCAGAAGTGATCCTCATGGACGAGCCGTGCTCGGCCCTCGACCCGATCGCCACGGCGAAGATCGAGGAGCTGATCGACGAGCTGCGGCAGAACTACTGCATCATCATCGTCACGCACTCCATGCAGCAGGCGGCGCGCGTGTCGCAGCGCACGGCCTTCTTCCATCTCGGCAACCTGGTCGAAGAAGGAGCAACGGCCGATATCTTCACCAATCCAAGAGACAAGCGCACCCAGGATTACATCACAGGACGGTTCGGCTGATGTTGCGCACCCTCCTCCCCTTTGGCCGCCCAGCGGTGCCCCCGACAGCACGCCCGACACGTCCGGCAGGAGAGCCTTCCATGAACGAGCACACCGTAAAGTCTTACGAAGAAGAGCTGGCGCTGCTCGACAAGAAGATCGCCCAGATGGGCGGTCTCGCCGAGCAGCTTCTCGGTCAGTCTCTCGGAGCGCTGGAAAAGCGCGATCCCAAGCTGGCCGAGGAAGTCGTTCAGTCCGACAAGTCGATCGACAACCTGGAGCGCGAGATCGAGGAGCAGGTGATCTCCATGGTCGCCCGCCGCCAGCCTATGGCCGACGACCTGCGCCACATCATGGGCGCCCTGCGCATCACCACCGATCTGGAGCGCATCGGCGACCTCGCCAAGAACATCGCCAAGCGTGCACTCGCCATTGCCGATGAATCGCACCCCAAGCCGCTGATGTCGGGCATCCGCCACATGGTGGAGTTGGCGCTCAACCAGCTTAAAGAGGTGCTCGACGCTTACGCCGAGCGCGACGCCGACAAGGCGCTCGCGGTGTGGCGCAACGATGCGCAGATCGACGCCATGTACAACTCCCTGTTCCGCGAGCTGCTGACGTACATGATGGAGGATCCGCGCAACATCGGCATCTCCACGCATCTTCTGTTCGGCGCCAAGAACATCGAGCGCGTCGGCGACCACACCACCAATATCGCCGAGACGGTGCACTTCTTGGTGCGCGGCTTCAACATCGCCGACGATCGTCCCAAGGACGATCAGACCAGCTCCACGCTGATCTCCAGCACTTGATGACGAGGAGGCAGGGCAATCGGAATGTCCGCTAAGGTTCTCATCGTCGAGGACGAAGCGCCACTGGCGGAGATGCTGCGCTACAATTTGGAGGCAGAAGGCTTCCGTGTCGCGCACGCCGAGACGGGCGAGGAGGCGCTGATCCTGCTCGAGGAGGAGCGCCCCGATCTCGTGGTGCTCGACTGGATGTTGCCGGGCGTGTCAGGCATCGAGCTGTGCCGGCGCCTGCGCTCCAAGTCGGACTCGCGCAATGTCTCGATCCTCATGCTGACCGCGCGCGGCGAGGAGACGGACCGCATCCGCGGGCTGTCGACCGGGGCCGACGACTACGTCGTCAAGCCGTTCTCGCTGCCCGAGCTGATGGCGCGCGTGAAGGCCATCCTGCGGCGCACCTCGCCCGACCGCGTCGCCGAGGTGCTGAAGATCGGCGACATCGAGCTCGACCGCGCGGCGCATCGCGTTACACGCGGCCTGCGCCAGGTGCGCCTTGGCCCGACCGAGTTCAGGCTGCTCGAGTTTCTCATGGAGAGTTCGGGGCGCGTCTTGTCGCGCACGCAGCTGCTCGACGGCGTGTGGGGGCGCGATGCCTTCGTCGACGAGCGCACGGTCGACGTCCACATCGGCCGTCTGCGCAAGGCGCTGATCCGCGGCAACGAGCGCGACCCCATCCGCACCGTACGCTCGGCCGGATACGTGTTCGGCGACGCCTGACGCAGGCCTGCAATCTCACAAAAAAAAGCGCCGGACTCATCGCCCGGCGCGCTGGCTAGTTGCGGAGATGTTCGCGATGTCCGCGCTTCAGGCGGTCTCTTTGCGCGGAATGGTGAGGTCATGCGGACCGGCGACGGTGGTCTCCACGGTCTCGCGCTCGCGGCGGCGCGCCTGCGGCGGCTGGAAGGCGCGGCGCGCGTGGAACTCGCAGTACGGCAGGCCCGGCACCTTGTTCTTGCCGCAGAAATGGAAGTCGGAGGCCTGCGGGTCGCCGATCGGCCAGCGGCAGCTGCACTCGACCAGCGTCTGAATGGTCTTGCGCTCGGCGAGCGGGATGACGATTTCCTCGACCGCCGGAACGTACACCTCGGTCTCCTGGTAGAGGGCGCGGAAGGCGGGGTTGCCGGTGGCGGAGAAGCGCGCCTTGGCCATGCGCTTCGACGCCATGCGTTGACGCGGGCGGTGGCTCTTCATGCGCGAGGTGGTGGCGCGCCCCGACAGGCCGAGCCGATGAACCTTGCCGATCACGGCGTTGCGCGTGACGCTGCCGAGCCGCCCGGCGATCTGGCTTGCACTCAAGCCCTCGCCCCAGAGCTTCTTCAGCAGCTCCACGCGCTCATCCGTCCAAGCCATAAAGTTTCGCTCCCTGAGCATCAGGGGCGCGCGCTAGTAAGGGCGCACACCGATTGACAGTCGGGACAGACAGGGGCGCGACGCGGAGCGTGCGGACACGCCACGACGAACGCGACAAGCCAATGCCTGGCCGGTTACGGGGACGCTTTACTGGGGTGACGCGTACTGAAAGACGCTTGACGCGAAACGCATCTTAGACAGGGCGAGCAACTGCTTCGCCGATGCGCATCGGGCAACTCGGGCGAGTGTCCGGCGATCAACGCCAGGCCTCGTGCCGCGATGGAGAGAAACCTACAACAGCCAGAATTGGGCCTACAAGATCAGAGATCTGGCGCTCCGGGCATCCATCGGGACAGGTGGTATATTCGCAACATGCAACGGCGCGGCCCGTGGCCTGATTGCCCATACTTGCTGGGTCCGCCGGGCAGCCGGCAGTGGATGCCCGTCGGCCAATCCCCAGGTGTCTCATCCGGCAATCAAGTTTGACTGACGGAGTGCGGAGCCGATGGCGAGGCCATTCGGAGCGGCGGAAATCCCAGCCAATTGGGCGCCCATTCCGTTGACAGAACAGCACCTCACGCGTATCTACAGCCCTTCCAGGGCCGCCGCGGAGGTGGCCTTTTTTGATTTCAGCGACGCTTCGCTGCATGAGGGTGGGCTGACCGATGTCCGCATCCTTGGCGGCCTCGGAAACCTCAACCAAGGCCGCTGCTCATACAACTGGCCCTTCGCCGGCCGTTATGGGTACCTACGCGCGCCAGAACCTCGTCTTCGAGCGGGGCGAGGGCGCTTGGCTGATCACGGCCGCAGGTGACCGCTATCTCGATTTCGCCTCCGGGATCGCGGTGAACGTGCTTGGGCACGCTCACCCGCGCCTCGTCGCCGCGCTCACCGAGCAGGCCGGCAAGCTCTGGCACACCTCCAATCTCTATCGCGTTGAGGGACAGGAGCGGCTGGCCGAGCGGCTCGTGGCATCGACGTTCGCCGACAAGGTGTTCTTCTGCAATTCCGGCGCCGAGGCGTGCGAGGCGGCGATCAAGGCTGTGCGGCGCTATCATTACGTGAGCGGGAAGCCGGAGCGCTGGCGCATCGTCACCTTTAGCGGCGCCTTCCACGGCCGCACGCTGGCGACCATTGCCGCTGGCGGCAATGACAAGTACCTGGAAGGCTTCGGGCCGCCGGTCGAGGGCTTCGATCACGTGCCGTTCGGCGATCTCACCGCGGCCGCCGAGGCTATCGGCCCGGAGACGGCGGCGATCATGATCGAGCCGGCGCAGGGCGAGGGCGGCGTCAACGTTGCCGGCGTGGAGTTCCTGCGCGAGCTGCGTGAGCTGTGTGACAAGCATGGCCTCCTGCTCGTGTTCGACGAGGTCCAGTGCGGCATGGGCCGCTCGGGTAAGCTGTTCGCCTACGAGTGGACCGGCATCGCGCCCGATCTGATGCCCATCGCCAAGGGCATCGGGGGTGGCTTTCCGCTCGGCGCGCTGCTGGCCACCGAGGATGCCGCGAAGGGTCTGACGGCCGGCACGCACGGCTCGACGTTCGGCGGCAATCCCTTGGCAATGGCGGTCGGCTACGCGGTTCTGGATGCGGTGCTCGAGCCCGGTTTCCTCGACGGCGTGCAGCAGAAGGCGCTGCGCCTGAAGCAGGCGCTGGCGGCGGTGAAGGACTCCCACCCCAACTTGGTTGAAGAGGTACGCGGCCAGGGGCTTCTCACCGGCATCAAGGTGAAGGTGGCGCCGGCCGAAGTCGTCAAGGCGGCGATCGGCGAGAAGCTACTCGTCGCGGGTGCCAGCGACAATGTCGTGCGGCTGCTGCCGCCGCTCAATGTCGCCGACGAGGAGATCGCCGAGGCGATTCAGCGCCTGTCGCGCGCGCTCGACCGTGTATCGGCGTCCACAACGTGAAACCCAATTTCAGATCAGCCGGCCGGAGCGCCATGGCCACCAAATCACGAACCACTCAGCAGCCGAGGCATTTCCTCGATCTCGACGCGCTCGATGCGTCGACGCTACGCAAGATCCTCGACATGGCGCACGCCATGAAGCGCGCCGGCAAGAAGACGCCGGCGAAATTCAAGCCGCCCGGCATCGAGCAGGCGACGCTGGCGATGATCTTCGAGAAGCCATCGACGCGCACGCGCGTGTCGTTCGACGTCGCCATGCGCCAGCTGGGCGGGCAGACGCTGTCGCTCAACAACACCGATCTGCAGCTCGGGCGCGGTGAATCCATCGCCGACACGGCGCGCGTCCTATCGCGCTACATCGACGCCATAATGATCCGCGCCAATTCGCATGATACGCTGCTCGATCTGGCGCGATACGCTGCCGTGCCGGTGATCAATGGGCTCACCGACCGGAGCCATCCCTGTCAGGTCATGGCCGATATCATGACCTTCGAGGAGCAAAAGGGGCCGATCAAGGGCCACGCGGTCGCCTGGGTCGGCGATGGCAACAACGTCGCCGTGTCGTGGATGCACGCCGCGGTGCGCTTCGGCTTCGAGCTGCGCGTCGCCTGCCCCGACGAGCTGCGCCCCGAGCGGTCGGCCATCGATTGGGTGAAGCGCGAAAAGGGTGCGGTCTCGTACGGCAGTGATGCGACCAAGGCCGTGCGCGGCGCCGATTGCGTCGTCACCGACACGTGGGTGTCGATGGGGCAGACCGACGGCGCGCGGCGCAAGAAGATGCTCGAGCCGTATGCGGTCGACGCGCGCCTGATGAGCGCGGCCGCCAAGGGCGCCATCTTCATGCATTGCCTTCCCGCCTATCGCGGCAAGGAAGTGACCGAGGACGTCATCGACGGCCCGCAGTCGGTCGTGTTCGACGAGGCAGAGAACCGACTGCACGTGCAGAAAGCGATCCTCGCCTGGTGTCTCGGAGCGGCGTGATGGCGGACGCGGCGGCGACAACGGAGACCATGAGGACGCCGAGCGACGACATCGTGCTGCCGTTTCGCACGGTGCGCTCTGGCGTCATCGGGCGCCTCGTGCGCTTGGGTCCCGCCGTCGACGAGATCCTGTCGCACCACGCGGCCCCGACAGCCGTGTCGCAAACGCTGGGCGAGGCCGTGGCGCTTACGGCGATGCTCGGCACGGCCTTGAAGATCGACGGCAAGCTGACGCTGCAGACCAAGACCGACGGTCTGCTCGACTTCCTCGTCGTCAGCTACGAGCCGCCGGGGAGGCTGCGCGCCTACGCGCGCTACGACAAGAGACGGGTTGCCGCCGACGACGACATCGAGCAGGGCGAGCTTCTGGGCGGAGGCCACCTCGCCATCACCATCGATCCCGGCGACGATATGGAACGCTATCAGGGCATCGTCGCGCTCGCCGGGGAGGGCGTCGGCGAGGCGGCGCTCAGCTACTTCCGCCAGTCGGAGCAGCTGCCCTCGTTCCTGCGTCTCGCGGTGGCGCGCCACTATACGGCGGGCGAGAACGGTGCGCCGGGACAGTGGCGCTGGCGCGCCGGGGGCCTGATGATCCAACATCTGGCGCGCGCCGGCGGCGGCGATGCGGCCGCGGCAGCGCCCGAGGACGAGGACATGCTGCTCGGCGAGGTCGACGACGATTGGGAGCGCACCCGCATTCTCGCCTCGACCGTCGAGGACCACGAGTTGCTCGACCCGACGCTGCCACCCGACCGGCTGCTGTATCGGCTGTTCCACGAGGAGGGCGTGCGCGCCTTCCCGGCCGCACCCATCGAGGCCTACTGCCGCTGCTCGCGCGAGCGCGTCGCGGCCTTTCTGCAAAGCTTCGGCGCCAAGGAGCTGCGCGACATGCGCGAGCCCGACGGCACGATCACCGTCACCTGCGAATTCTGCACCAAGTCCTACCGCTTCGCGCCCGATGAAATCGCCTAGCTTCAGTTAGCACGCAGCCCCTCACCCGGAAGCTCGTCCATGCGGAGCATGGCTTCGCCATGACCGCTTCCGACCTCTCCCTCAGGGAGAGGTTAAGTGAGGTCGCGTCCTTCTAACCTCTCCCCGGCGGGGAGAGGTCGGCGCGGATGCGTAGCATCGCGCCGGGTGAGGGAGAGCCATGTGTTGAGCGCCCGCTCACTTGAGCGTCTTCAGATATTCGACGATCTTCTCGCGCTCCGAAGCGTCGGCAACGCCGCCGAACGGCTTCATCGCATTGCCGTGCACGACCGTGTCGGGGTTGGCGATGAACTTGTCGAGATTACTCTCATCCCACGTGATGCCCGAGCTCTTCATGGCAGCGGAGAACTGGAAGCCTTCGATCGATCCGGCCTTGCGGCCGACGACGCCGTGCAGCGTGGGACCGAGGCGGTTGTCGCCGGCCTTGAAGGAGTGGCATGTGCGACAAGCATTGTTGAAGGCGACCTTGCCATCGCTCTCTTCTTGCACCGCAGCAGCGGGTGCGACAGTCGTGAGCGAGAACAACGTGCTCAAGGCTAGCGCCGATAGCATGGGCCGTTTCACCGGAGCCTCCTGTTTTTGTCGGCTTAAGGCAATGTGGACATAAGCGACAGGCGTGCCGAAAGTTCCCGGCAACGGGCGGCGCGGCGTTGAAGAAGATGTGATGCGCGGCGTTCAGTGCACCGCTGTGCCGTGCTCGGCCCAGTCGCCGAGGCGGCCGAGGAAGGCGCTGCACTTCTCGATCTGGTCCTTGGCGATCCACTCGTCGGCGGTGTGCGCCTGGGCGATGTCGCCTGGACCGATCACGACCGCCGGCGAGCCGGCGACCTGGAACAGCCCCGCCTCCGTCGCATACGAGACGGCGTGCGTCTCGTTCTGCCCCGCGAGCTTGAGCGCCAGTGCCACGGCTTCCGAGCTGGCGCCGGCGGCGAACGGCGGCACCTGGTTGGCGATGACAATGTCGATCGCCGCCTCCGGCGCAATCTTGCGCATCTCCGGGAGGCAGACGTTGGCCGCGAAGTCGCGGATGCGCCGGTCGATGGCGCCGACATCGACGCCGGGAATGGCGCGCACATCGAAATCCATGCGGCAGGAGACCGGTACGATGTTGGTGGCCGTGCCGCCCTCGATGCGCGTTACTTGCAGCGTGGCGTAGGGCGGCTCGAAGCGCCTATTCTGCGGGCGGAGCTTCAGCTCGTGCTCGATGTCGGCGAGCTCGCGCAACAGCTTGCCGGCGACGGTGATGGCGTTGACGCCGAGCGGCGCCATGCTCGAGTGGGCGGCGCGCCCCTTGATCTCAATGTGCCAGCGCACCGGGCCCTTGTGCGAATCGACGACGCTCATCGAGGTCGGCTCGCCGACCAGCACGATACGCGGCTTGATGAGGCGCGTGCCGAACTCGGCGATCATCGGGCGCACGCCGAGGCACCCGATTTCCTCGTCGTAGGAGAAGGCGAGGTGGATGGGTACGGCGAGCTGGCGGCGCAGGTAGTCCGGCACGGCGGCGAGCACGCAGGCGAGAAAGCCCTTCATGTCGGCGGTGCCGCGGCCATACAATTTGCCATCGCGCTCGGCGACGATGAACGGATCGGAGGTCCAGCGCTGACCGTCGACGGGCACGACGTCGGTGTGGCCGGAGAGCGCCACGCCCGGCACGCTCGCCGGCCCGATGGTGGCGTAGAGGCTCGCCTTGCGGCCGTCGGAGGTTGGCACGATGTGGCTGACGATGCCGTGCTGCAGCAGATAGTCCTCGACGAAGCGGATGAGCGGCAAGTTCGACTTGTGGCTCGTCGTGTCGAAGCCGACGAGCCGCGCCAGCAGCTCCGTGGCGGAGTAGCGTGGTCCCTTCATCGGTGGCTCGCTAGTGTTGCATGCAGCGGGTGTTGGCGAATTTATCGATCATCACGCTAGTTGACGCTGCGCACGGCGAACGGGCTGTCGAGCGAGAAGGCGGGAATGGCGACGTCGAACAATTCGCCCTTCTCGTCGGTCATCTGGTAGCTGCCGACCATGATGCCGGACGGCGTGCGCAAGGGGCACCCCGAGGTGTAGCTGAACGAGGCGCCGGGCTGGATGACCGGCGTTTCGCCGACGACACCCGGGCCTCGCACCTCCTGCGTGTGTCCGGCTCCGTCGGTGATCAGCCATACGCGCGAGCGCAGCTGTACCGTCTCCTCGCTCTCGTTGGCGATGTCGATGGTGTAGGCCCAAAAGAATTCGCTTTCCTCCGGGGACGACTGGTCCTCCAGGTACTGCGGGGTGACGCGGATGCGGATGCCGCGGGTCACTGCTTCGTACATTGCGGCTAGTGTCCCGATTCCGAAGTTCGCCGGAGCTTGCTGCTGGGGCCGGGAGCGAACTTCGGAATCATAAGGGATACTAGGATCCTAGATTCCCTAGTGTGATTCAGATCGAGAAATTCGCTCAATCCCTCGCCGCGAATGATAGCGAATTTCTCGATCATCACACTAGTGCTCCTGGCGCCGGCGGGCGCAGCGGCGCGGGATTCTAAGCCCCCCGCGCGCCGGGTCAATCGCGTCTGATTAACGACGGACGGCGGCGAGCCCGGCGTCGAGATCGGCGACGAGATCCTCGAACGCCTCGAGCCCGATGGACAGGCGCAGCATGCCATCGCCGATGCCGAGCTCGGCGCGGGCTTGAGGCCCGATTTTGTAGTGGGTGGTGGTGGCCGGGTGGGTAATCAGCGATTTGGCGTCGCCGAGATTGTTGGAGATCTTGATCAGGCACAGCGCGTTCTGCAGCGCGAAGGCTCCCGCCTTGCCCCCCTCCACCTCGAAGGCGATCATCTGCCCGCCGCCGGTCATCTGGCGACGCGCGAGGTCGGCTTGCGGATGGTCGGCGCGCCCGCAGTAAAGGACGCGAACGACCCCCGGCTGGCCGGCCAGATGGTCGGCGATCTTGGCCGCGGTTGCCGACTGGGCCCGCACGCGTACCGGCATCGTCTCGAGCCCTTTGAGCATCACCCAGGCGTTGAACGGGCTCATCGTCGGTCCCGTCTGGCGCAGGTACTCCTGCAGGTGGTTGGTGACATAGTCTTTGGAGCCGAGCACCGCGCCGCCGAGACAGCGCCCCTGCCCATCGATGTGCTTGGTCGCCGAGTAGACGACGACGTCGGCACCATGCGCGAGCGGCCGCTGCAGCATGGGTGTGGCGAACACGTTGTCGACGACGACGATGGCGCCGATCTCATGTGCGAGCTTGGACACCGCGGCGATGTCGACGAGCTCCAGTGTCGGGTTGGACGGCGTCTCGAAGAAGAACAGCTTGGTGTTGGGGCGCACCGCCTTCTTCCAGGCGTTAAGATCGCGTCCGTCGATGAGTGTCGAGGCGATACCGTAGCGCGGGGCAAGCGTCTCGACGATGTAGCGGCAGGCGCCGAACAGCGCACGCGCCGAGACGATGTGATCACCGGCCTTGAGATACGACAAAATCGCTGCGTTGACGGCGGCCATGCCGGTCGCCGTGGCCCGCGCCTCCTCGGCGCCCTCGAGCAAGCGCACGCGCTCCTCGAACATGGCGACGGTCGGGTTGCCGAAGCGGCTGTACTGGAAGCCCGGGTCCTCGTTTTTGAAGCGCGCCTCGGCCTGCTCGGCGCTGTCGTAGACGAAGCCCTGCGTCAGAAACATCGCCTCGGAGGTTTCGCCGAACTGCGAGCGCAGGGCGCCGCCGTGCACGAGCTGCGTCTCGGGTGCCCACTCGGCCGGCTTTGTTGCTCGGTCCTTCTTGCTCGCCATGCGCGTCCTCCAGGGCTCGTCGCCCAGCAAAAAACCCGGCCAGCGTAAGCGCCGCTCGAAAAGGCAGCCGCGCTTCTGCTCCGGGGTGCGCACGGCCCTTTTAGCGAGTTGTTTTACGTGGCTGCAAGCCGGCCGGCCAAATGACCACGGGGTGAAGCGGGGATTACTCCCGCTTCAAGCTTGGCGTCAAGGCCCGCTTGCTCTAGAGCGACTAGGCCGCGCTTGCCGGCGAGGACCCGTCGACCATGGCGAAGCTCGAGCTCAAACCCGTGAAAGCCGCGCACAAGACGCTCTCCGAGGGCATCCTACCGTCGCAGGCGATCCGCGCCATGATTGACGTGGGTCAGATAAAACTGGCCGAGCCCCTGTTGGCGAACCAGCTGCAGCCGGCGAGCCTCGACCTGCGGCTCGGCAACATCGCCTATCGCGTACGCGCGAGTTTTCTGCCCGGCAAGGGCGAGAAGGTCGCCGCCAAGCTCGACGACCTGCAGCTGCACGCGATCAGCCTGTCCCAGGGCGCCGTGCTGGAGACGGGCTGCGTATACGTGGCGCCGCTCCTGGAGAGCCTCGCCCTCCCCGACGACCTGTGTGCAGCGACCAACCCCAAAAGCTCGACCGGCCGGCTCGACGTGTTCACGCGCGTCATCGCCGACGGCGTCTCCGCCTTCGACCAAATCCCCGCCGGCTATCAGGGTCCGCTCTACGCCGAGATCTGCCCGCAGACTTTTTCCGTCGTCGTGCGCAGGGGCTCGCGCCTGTCGCAGATCCGCTTCCGCCGTGGCGGATCGGAGGCAAAGCCGGTGCAGGACATTGCCCTGTCGGTCGATCTTTCCGGTGACAAGGACGGCCTCGTTGGCTATCGCGCCAAGCGCCATACCGGTCTCGTCGACGTCGATGCGGTGGGCGCCTGCGCCATGCTCGATTATTGGGAGCCGATCTACGTGCGCGGCAAGAAGCGGCTGATCCTCGACCCCGACCAGTTCTACATTCTCGCCTCCAAGGAAGCCGTGCACGTGCCGCCCGACCAGGCAGCCGAGATGGTGCCGTTCAATCCTCTGGTCGGTGAGTTCCGCGTGCACTATGCCGGCTTCTTCGATCCGGGGTTCGGTCACGCCGAGGCGGGCGGCGCCGGCTCACGTGCGGTGCTCGAGGTGCGCTCGCACAAGGTGCCGTTCATCCTCGAGGATGGGCAGACGATCGGGCGCCTCGTCTACGAGCGCCTCACCGACACGCCGGAGCTTCTTTATGGTCGGGATCTTGCCTCGCACTACCAGGCGCAGGGCCTGAAGCTCTCCAAGCACTTCAAGTAAGCTTAGGCGCTTCCTTAAGACCGTGGGGCGTAGGCTCGGCGCCTCAGGCAGTGGAGGCGCTTTTCGTGCAAGGCATCCTCGAAATCGATATCTGGCTGGCGCTGGGCGTTGTTCTGGCGACGGCGCTGACCGACGCCGTCTACGTGATGTTCACGTCCTCGGTCATCGCCCGCAAGCGCGTCGCGGCGGCGAACTGGAGCGCCCTTTGGTACACGCTCTCCTCGTTCGCGGTGATCAGCTACACCAACAACTGGGTGTACGTGCTGTTCGCCGCCCTCGGCTCGTGGATCGGCGCCTACTTGACCATGACCTACCTGCACGGGCCGCCGGGGCATCCCCCAGCACCCTTGGCGCCGGAGCCCAATAGCGGCCAGTCATGAAGCGGCGACGCCTAGATCGGCGGGGAGCGCATAGCGGGGCCGCGAGCTGCGCCAAGAGCGCGGTTGATCGAGGGCGCCGAGGGGTTCACAGTCCAGGCCGTCGGATCGATCGTTAGGCTGGGTTTTCGCCAACGAACGCAACGCCAAAACGGACATCGGCATAACGCCAAGGAGCCGCCTCGCAAAGGGGCGAGCAGCGCCGTCGGAGACCGCTCCGGCGGCGCCGCTGATTTCAGCCCCGACTTAGGCCTTCTCGTCCCCGGTCACGACGCGTCCCATCCATTCCTCGATGGGAATGGTGCCGCCTGAACGTGCCACCTGCTCCAGCTCGTTGGGCCGCAGCACGTCCTGGATTCCGTCAATGCGCTTCCACTCGCATACCGGCGTCTCGGCATCCGGCTGCGGGACGTAACGCGAGCTTTTCAGCCTCTGATAGCGGTGGACGTAGCGCGGGCAGTTCATCCACAGCTCGGTGACCTTTACGCGTACGACGAGCTCGGCCTCCTTGAACAGGGCGAGATGCTCGGGTGCGTCCGACACTTCGGCAAGGCCCTGCGCCCGCAAACGAAATGGGCGCTCGAAGTCGATGAACAAGAAACCGACGTTGGGGTTGGCGGTGATATTGCCCATCGACAGGTACATGCCGTTACCGTCGTAGCTGGGGAACAGCAGGTGCGTGTCGTCGACGACGCGCACGAAGCCTGGGGCACCACCCTTGTAGGAGACGGTCGGGCGCCCCTGCCCGTCGACCGTGGTCAGGAAGAAGAAGTCACGGCTCTCGATGAAGGCCCTCTCGTCGGGACCGATCTCGGTCTTGAGGGCGATCTGCTCGATCCGGTCGGCCATCGGGCGTGACTGGAAGCGGTCCTGCAGGGCTCGGTGCTGGTCCTGGTAAAGCCGACTCATCGGTTCAATAGCCTCCCTCATTGTCTTGGTCGTTGGGGCATCCTGGCACGTGATGGCCCCTGGGGCGAGCGGTCTGACGATGTTCACCGCACCCGCAGCCGTCCCTTTTCCAGGGCGCCATCCGGGGATAAGAATTGGCCGGTTGTGCGCGCATAATGAATATTGGAATACGGCATGTCATTGCTTGCCCGATTGGCTTTTGTCGCGGGCCTGCTCACGGCGCCAGCCGGCGCGCTGGCAGAAGACGCAATCATCGGCACCTGGGTCGGCGATGTGACCCAGGGCGAGACCAAGTTCGAGACCCGGCTGACGTTCGTGTCGCCGAAGGGCGGGGTCAGCCGCTATCCCAGCTTTCCATGCGGCGGCATCCTCATGGGCGATCGCAAAGGCGACGCCTACGAGTTCAATGAGAATGTCACCTGGGGCGGTATGGACGAAAAGCCAGATGGCTGCATTCACGGCGTGGTGCGTGCCACCGTCAGCGGCGACAAGATGAAGTACGAATGGACGGGCACGCATGACCAGATTGCCAAAGTTGCTGCCGCTCAACAAGCGGACGACGCTTTGCCGAGGGCTAAAAATACGGGTTGGCTAACCAGCTAGCGCCGACGGTTCACCATGTGCATTGCAGTGCGGCGCTGCGGGCGGCAGGGGCGTCTTTCGTCCGCCGCACTTTTGGGCTTATCGTGCCCGCACTCCTGGAGATCCAATGCGCTTCTTTCGGCGTCGATCGAGCCCTGGACTGGTGGCCCTGCTCGCGGTGGCGATGCAGGCGGCGCTCGTCCTGGCGCTGGCGCACGTGCATGCCCATGGGCACCCGGCGGCGAATGCACGGGGCTGGGCAGCGGGCGCGGTAACCATGGCCTGCCGCGCCATCGTCCGTTCCCCGGGATGCGACCCGGTCGTCCCGCGCGATCACCGCCATGACTGCGCGATGTGCTGGTCGCTGGCGGCGGCCGCCAGCGGCCTCCTCCCGCCCCCTCCGGCGGCGGCAGTCGAGACGCCACGTTTTGTGGCGCTGCGCCCATTGCGCGTCGCGGCCACGTTGCTGGGTAGCGACACTATTCACTTTCAGGCACGCGCTCCTCCCCGCGTCTGACTTCTGGCCCGGCAATCACGTCTGCTGCCATCCGCCGCCGACGCACCGGGCACTTGATCCGTCCCGTTAGTCCCAGTTCATACGCGCTCGTGGCGCAGCCCCAAGGCCGCGCGAGCGACACCGATCGAGGAGCACGATCATGCGCATGCAGTTCCCATTCGCGCCCGCGGTTCCCGCGCTAATCCTGGCCGCGATGACGCTGTCCCTGCCGACGCACGGCGAGGAAACCCACCGCGAGCTCGGGGCCCACGTGCATGGACACGGTACGCTCAACATGGCTGTCGAGGAGAAGCGCGTTTCCATGGAGCTGGAGGTGCCCGGCATGGATATCGTCGGCTTCGAGCACGCGGCCTCGACCGAGGAGCAGAAGGCGGCGGTGGAGAAAGCCAAGGCGCAGCTCGCCAAGCCGCTCGCTCTGTTCGCTCTACCTCCGCAGGCGGGCTGCGCCGTCGCCGAGGCGAGCGTAGCCGTCGAAGCCGAGCAGCACGACGACGACCACGACGCTGGCGATAAAGAGGACGCCAAGGCCGAGCACGATCACGAGGAGGCCGCCGGACACAATCAGTTCCACGCGACGTATGCGCTCGACTGCACCCGGCCGGCCGAGCTGACGGCGATCACGTTCGACTACTTCAAGCTGTTCGCCGGCGCGCACGAGCTGACGGTCAACGTCGTCACCGCCAAGGGGCAAAGCAAGTACGAGGTGAGCCGCGACAAGCCGATGCTCGACCTCGACGGGATCATGTGATGCAGCGCGCCGCAGCAGCTCCCGCGGTGCCGGACATCGTGCGCATGGCGGGCATTCGCTTCCGCTGGCCGGGGTCGCGCCCATTCTCGCTGACGATCGAGAGCTTCGCGCTGGCGGCTCGCCAACGGGTCCTGCTCGTCGGCCCGTCGGGCACGGGCAAGTCGACGTTCCTCAGCCTGTTGTGCGGCATCGTCGCGCCGCAGACCGGGCAGCTCCAGGTGCTGGGCACCGATCTGACGCGACTTTCCAACGCCGCGCGCGATCACTTCCGGGCCGAGCACTTCGGCATCATTTTCCAGATGTTCAACCTGCTGCCCTACGGCTCGATCCTCGACAATGTCATGTTGCCCTTGAGCTTCGCGCGGCAGCGGGCCGCGCGGGCTGCGCGCAGTGGTCCCCCAGAGGTAGAGGCGAAGCGGCTGCTGACCAGCCTTGGCCTCGATGCCGAGGAGCTGGCCGATCACTCGACCGCCGATCTGAGCGTCGGCCAACAGCAGCGCGTCGCGGCGGCGCGGGCGCTAATCGGCGGTCCGGAGTTGATCGTTGCCGACGAGCCGACCTCGGCCCTCGACCGCGACCGCCAGCTCGCCTTCCTCGACCTGTTGTTCGCCGAGGCAGATGCGGCGGCCGCCTCGGTGATCATGGTGAGCCACGAGGAGCAGCTCGGTCCGCGCTTCGACCGCGTGCTGCGCCTCGACGAGATCGCCCGCGCGGAGCGGAGTAGCGCAGCATGAGCGTGCCGCGCCACATCGTTCCGCGCCTCGCTTTGCAGTCGCTGGGCAACCGCGCGCTTACGGCTTCGCTGACCGTGCTCGCCATCGCCTTCAGTGTGATGCTGCTGCTCGGCGTCGAGAAGGTGCGCACCGGCGCGCGCCAGAGCTTTGCCGACACCATCTCCGGCACCGACCTCATCGTCGGGGCGCGCAGCGGGGCCATCCAGCTGCTGCTCTATTCTGTGTTCCGCATCGGCAATGCCACCAACAACGTCACGTGGAAGAGCTACGAGGACATCGCCAAGCGGCCGGAGGTGGCGTGGATCGTGCCGCTGTCGCTTGGCGATAGTCATCGGGGTTTTCGGGTGCTCGGAACGACGCCCGACTATTTCCAGCGCTACAAGTACCGGCACGGACAGAGCCTCACTTTTGCTGCCGGCGGGCCGTTCACGGACCTCTTTGATGCAGTGATCGGCGCCGACGTGGCCAAGGCGCTCGGCTACAAGGTGGGCGACCCGATCATCGTCGCGCACGGGCTTGGCTCGGTGTCGTTTGTCGAGCACGCCGACAAACCCTTCCGCGTCTCCGGCATCCTCGCCAAGACTGGAACGCCGGTCGACCGCGCCGTGCACGTCAGTCTCGAGGCGATCGAGGCGATCCACGTCGACTGGCAGAGTGGTATGCCGGTACCGGGGCAAGGCATGTCTGCCGAAGAAGTGCGGCAGATGGACCTCAAGCCGAAGGCCATCACCGCAGCGCTCGTCGGCCTCAAGTCGAAGCTTGCTACGTTCAAGCTGCAGCGTGCCATCAATGAATACCCGCGGGAGCCGTTGTCGGCGATCATGCCCGGCGCAGCTTTGCAGGAGCTGTGGGGTCTCGTCGGCACGGCGGAGACGGCGCTCTCGGTCGTCTCGGCGATGGTCGTCGCCACGGCGCTGCTCGGCATGGTGACGATGATCCTGACGACACTCAACGAGCGCCGGCGCGAGATGGCCATCCTGCGCTCGGTTGGCGCGCGCCCGACGACCATTCTCGGGCTGCTCGCCACCGAAGCGGGCTTGCTGACGCTCGCCGGGGTCGCGCTCGGCGTGGCGCTGCTGTACGTAGCGCTGCTGCTGTTGCGTCCGTGGGTCGACGCAGCCTATGGCCTCAACCTCGATTTCGACGCGCCGACGCAGCGGGAATGGCTGATGCTCGCGGCCATCGTCGCCGCCGGCTTCCTCGCCGGTCTGCTGCCGGCCATGCGGGCCTACCGCCTGTCGCTGGCCGACGGCATGACCGTGCGCACATGAAGGAGACGAAGATGATGAAGGCCTCCCTTGCCGTTGCGCTGACGCTTGGCATCACGCTGGCGCCGCTCGCCAACGTGCAGGCCGCCGACGCAGCGCTGGAGCTCAAATGGGCTCAGCTCATGCCGCCGGTCGAGGCGGTGAAGCCGAAGCCGAAGACGTTCTTCTCCGGCGCGACCCCGGGGGCGCCGGGGGCTGACGATGGACCCGCTCCGCCGCCATTGCCGGAGGGCGCCTTCATGTCGATGAAGCGCAAGCAACCGGGTGGCGATCAGCCGCCGCGCGTCGTCAACGCGTTCAACGGCAAGCGCGTGAAGATCGGCGGCTACGTCGTGCCGCTCGATTTCGAGGCGACGACGATCAAGGAGTTCCTGCTTGTGCCGTTCATCGGGGCCTGCATCCACGTGCCCCCGCCGCCGGCCAACCAGATCGTTTACGTCAAGGCTGAAAAGGGCTTCCAGATCGCCGGGCAGTTCGATCCGGTGTGGGTGACCGGCACCCTGAAGACGGAGACGGCGTTCACCGGCCTTGCCGATGCCGGCTATTCGCTGGATGCCGACAGCGTCGAGCAGCGACCCGAATGATCAGGCAATTCCCGCGGGAACAGTGGGCCCGCCGGCCCGGCTGTACGCGGGCAGACGGTCACTGCGCGGGCGTGATAGACTGTCGCGGCCGGACATGAGCGCCGAACAAGGAAAACCCCGATGCCCAACTTTCTTTCCAGGAGTTACGCGGCGACGCGGGAGTTCGTGGCCGATACGACGCTCGGCGACACGGGCTTCTTCTTCCACTTCTCCGCCTACGTGCTCGTCAACGCGATCCTCATCGCCATCAATCTGCTGACGACGCCCGATCGGCTGTGGTTCTACTGGCCGCTGCTCGGCTGGGGCATCGGCATCCTGGCGCATGGCTTGGCGGTGAAATTCTCCGCTGAGGAGCGCGTGCGGCGCAGGGCGCGCTCGCGCCATCCAGGCGGCGCCTAGGCTTCGCCGACGCCGCTCGGCTTGCGGCGCACGCGCTCGGCCATCAATTTCATGATCTGCAGCGCGAACTCCGGCTCCTCGGCGATCAGGGCCAGGAACGCCGTCTTGTCGATGACGGCGACCTCGGTTGGTTGGCTGGCGAGTGCCGCGGCGGCGCGGGGCGAGTCATCGATCAGCGCCATCTCGCCGAACACACCGCCCGGGCCGACGTGCTCCAGAACTTTGCCGAAGCTGATGACGTCGACGGCACCGCTGCGCACGACGTACATCGCATTGCCGGCGTCCTCTTCGAGAAAGATGCGCTCGCCGGCGGCAAAGGTACGCAGCGGAATGCCGCGACGCGTGAGCATGCTGAAATCAAATGGCGCTTCCGACACAGTCCGAGATGCCCCTTGCCAAATATGGGCGTGTGTAATGGGAGCCGAGCTTTTGGCAACAGCTGACACAAGGTAGCGCGACACTCAAGCGCGCGCGAAGTAGAGCGCAAGGAACCGTTCGTAAATGCGCGTCAGTGTCTCGAGATCGGCGATCGGCACGTGCTCATCGACCTGGTGAATGGTGGCATTAAGGAGACCGAGCTCGACGACCGGGCAGTGATCCTTGATAAAGCGCGCATCCGAAGTGCCGCCGCTGGTCGACAGCTTGGGGACTCTTCCCGTTATCTCCTGCACTGCAGCCTGCATAGTTTCAACGAGCGGTCCCGGCTTGGTAACGAACACGTCGCCGGTGCCCGAGAAGGTCAGCGAGTAGCGGGCGCCCACCTCGGCAGCTGCCTTGTCGCAGGCTTCGCGCAGCCGCGTCTCCAGACGCGGGCGATCGTGGGCATCGTTGTAGCGCACGTTGAAGCGCGCCCGGGCTTGGCCCGGGATGACGTTGCTCGCTGTGTTGGGCACCGAAATCACGGTGACGACGAGGTGCGAGGGCTCGAAGTGCGCGGTGCCGTTGTCCAGCTTGAGGTTGGACAACCTATCGATGATACGCGCCAGCTTCGGTACCGGATTGTCAGCGCTATGCGGGTAGGCCGCGTGGCCCTGCTTGCCCTCGACGATGATCTCGCCGTTGAGCGAGCCGCGGCGCCCGATCTTGATCTCATCGCCGACGCTGTGGCGGCTCGACGGCTCGCCAACGATGCACGCGTGCAGCACCTCGCCGCGCGCCTTCAGCCAGTCGAGCAATTTGATGGTGCCGTTGACGCTATCACCCTCCTCGTCGCCCGTGATGAGCAGCGAGATCGACCCGGGCAGGCTGCTTCCGCCGTGGGCAAGGAAGCGTTGCGCAGCGGCGATGAAGCAGGCGATCTCGCCCTTCATGTCGACGGCACCGCGTCCGTAGAGCACGCCGTCGCGGATCTGTCCGGCAAATGGCGGTGCCGTCCAGGCGTCCACGTTTCCCGGCGGCACGACGTCGGTGTGCCCGGCAAAGCAGAGGTTGGGGCCCGTATTGCCGAGGCGCGCATAGAGGTTCTCGACATCAGGAAAGCCGGGCTCGGAGAACGTCATGCGATGGCACTCGAAACCGGCGGGAACGAGCGCCCCCTCGAGCAGGGTCAGCGCGCCGGCCTCGATGGGCGTCACGCTCGCGCAGCGGATCAGCGCTTGGGCGAGGGGCACGGGATCGGTTGCAGTCGTCATGCGGACCGTGGGGCTCCTGCCAGTGGATCGGGACCGTAGCGGTTGGGGCCGTCGGTGCCGCGAACAAATCCGTTATCGATGAACGCGAACAGGAAGTAGGCGAAGAGCGGCAGCAGCACGGACAACAGCTGCGTCGGTTCGACGGTCCCGATCCATTGCCGCACGTGCGGCCCGAGATAGAGGACGACCCCCAATGGCGCGAACAGGTAGCCCAGCCAGGCCGGTCGATCGGTATCGTTGAAGCGCTTTACAGTGATGGCCGTCATCGGCAACAGCAGTGCGATCTGCCAGATGGTGTCGGGCCCGGAAGGCGGTGGCAGCTCTTCGGCGGTGAAGAAATCCGGGTTGAGCAGCAGGCCGCCGAGCACATTGGTAATGCCGATGATGGCGAGGCCAAGCCACCACTTGGCACGGTTGATGCGGCCCCTGAGGCTGGTCAGAAGATTGATCAGAAGCGCCATGCCGCCACCTACGCCCCGATCTTCGGCGCCAGCGACGAGCTGGGCGGCCGGTCATGCATGTGCTCTTCCACCAGCTCGATCTTCTGCCACATCTTTTGGCTCAGCTCCGTCGTCAGTCGTTCGATGTCACCGACCGCCTCGATGATCACCGGGTCGCGCAGCTTGTCCGCGTAGAGGGCTGCGACCTTACCGGAAAGCGATAATAGCTCCGAGCAGTAGCTGAGATAGCGCAACAGCTCGATCTTGCTCATGGACCGCTCCGGCGAGGACGACGTGCGTGGCGCCCCGAGAGCGGTCGGATCCTTGGTGAGCTGGTGCATGTCGATGACGTGCACGATGGAGCGGAACTCGTGCAGGGCGGCGAGCGCGGCGTCGCGGCGCCAGCGGCTTTCGAGAGTGGAAAGGTAGAAGGCGGCGCCGCCCAGCACGAGCAGCAGGCTGACGCTGGCATCTACACCCTGCACGATGCTTGTCAGCTCGGTGGAGGTTTCGAGGTCAAGGGCCTTGACCACGAACCAGACGATCATTGCACCGGCCAGCCCGAGGAGGCACGCTACGGCCGCGCGCAGCGGCACGTTGGCGCGAGCGATGCGGGCGATATTTGCAGTGGCGGCACGGGCGATGCGCGTGAGCTGGCCGCTGACCCTCAGCAGGCCCGACCCCGGAAACCGCTCGCCGATGCGCTGCTCGAGCGTCTGCAGCGTCGCGATGATCTTATCCGGATCGAGCGTGTACATGGCCGAACGCTCATCTAGTCGCGCAACAGCTCGTTGATGGAGGTCTTGGCGCGCGTCTTGGCGTCGACCTGCTTGACGATGACGGCGCAATAAAGGTTCGGTCCCGGGGAGCCGTCGGGCAGCGGCTTGCCGGCCATGGAGCCGGAGACGACGACCGAGTACGGCGGCACCTTGCCGAAGTGCTTCTCGCCGGTGGCGCGGTCGATGATCGTGGTCGAGGCGCCGAGATAGACGCCCATCGACAGCACCGAGCCCTCGCCGACGACGACGCCCTCCGCCACCTCGGCGCGGGCGCCGATGAAGCAGTTGTCCTCGACGATCACGGGGCCGGCCTGCAGCGGCTCCAGCACGCCGCCGATGCCGGCGCCGCCGGAGATGTGGCAGTTCTTGCCGATCTGCGCGCAGGAGCCGACGGTCGCCCAGGTGTCGACCATCGTCCCCTCGTCGACATAGGCGCCAAGGTTCACGAACGACGGCATCAAGACGACGTTGGGAGCGATGTGGGCCGAGCGGCGCACGATCGAGCCGGGCACAGCGCGGAAGCCGGCGCGGCGGAAGTCGTCCGGTGTCATGCCGGCGAATTTGGAGGGCACCTTGTCCCACCAGGAGGCGCCGCCGGGGGCGCCGGAGATGGCGGCCATGTCGCTCAGCCGGAACGACAGAAGTACTGCCTTCTTCAGCCACTGGTTGACGACCCAGCCGCCAGAGCCCTTCTCGGCCACGCGCACCTCGCCCTTGTCGAGCAGGCCGAGCGCCTTCTCCACCGTGTCACGGACGACGCCAGTCGTTCCCGGAGAAATGCCCTGGCGCTCCTCCCAGATGGCCTCGATCGCGCTCTGCAACTCGGCGGTGTTCACGTTGGCTGACATCGGGCCCCTCGGTTCGTCACACTTAACTTGGCGGCCCGCGTTGTCGCCCGCGTGCAAAATACTGTCAATGTGAACACTTTCTCTCGTTCATCGCTTCAATTGGATACGTGCCGTTAAACCCCATTGGCCATACTGCAGAAAGTTGTGGCAGTGAGTGGCGTGGTCGGGGGGTGCGTTGTGTTGCAGGGCGAGCGAGTGGTTGCGGTAACTCCATCCGGTGCGAGTGGGAAGTGGGTTGGCCGCGATGGCTTCGTCGCCGAGGCCGCGGTGCAGCTTGACCGTATCACCGCCAACATAGCCCGGCTCGAGCGCGAGCTGGAGAGATCGAAGGCGACCGTCGTCGAAATGGCCGAGGAGGCGAACCGCACGCGGCGCTTCCAAGCCTTCGAGGAGACCCTGAAGAATTCGCGCGACTACAAGATCACCGACCTGCAACGCTGCTGCAAGGACCTCAAAGCTCGTCTGGACGCGATCGAGGGCGATAGGAGCACCTTCGCCGGGCTGACCTACAGATCGTTCGAGCCCGTGAACCGCAAGCTGGCCGAGCTCAGCACGCTGCAGATGGATATCGAGCGGGCCGAGTTCGCCGCGCGCCGCAACGAGGTGCTGTTCTTCGGCGCGCTGGCCGTCGCCGCCATGGCGCTCGCCTCGCATTTCATCTTCTAGGGCTTCTAACGCTGCGCCTCGATCAGGCGCTTGGCGTCGGCACTGTCCCACTTGGCCGGGCCGATGAGGCGCCCGATCTCGCGGCCCTCCTTGTCGATCAGGATCGTCGTCGGCATGCCGATCACTTTGAGACGAGTGCCTTCCTTGGCCGTCGGGTCGGCGTAGGCACCCAGCTTGTCCACCTTGATGCCGCTCAGGAACTTTTTCGCCCCGTCGATGCCGGACTTGTCGACCGCCAGCGCCACGACCTGAAATTTGTCGGAGCCGAGCTCGGCCTGCAGCTTGTCGAGGGCCGGCATCTCCTCGCGGCAGGGGGCGCACCATGTCGCCCATACGTTGAGCAGCACCACCTTGCCGCGAAAGTCATCGAGGCCCACCTCGGCGCCGTCGCCGTTAAGAAATCGGATATCTGGCAGGGCTTCGGGCTGCGGCTTGAACACGAAGGTCGTCATGGCGCCGGTGGCGAGCGGGTGCACCCCCGACTTGGCCTCGGACACCGACGATTCGGTGGCCGGCCCGGACGGCGCTTGATTGTCAGGCTGGCCCAACGTGACGTATACCCCCGCGAATGCCACCACCGCTGCTAGCGCGGCGACCCACGCGTAGATCAACGAGCGGTTGAGCTTCGGTAGCTGCGGCTGCTCGCTCATATGCCTTCTTTCGCCGAGTACCATCGACCGGCCCCTGACGGAGCATGAAAGCCGTGACGGACAAGTCTGCTAACCGCATGTGGGGCGGTCGTTTCACGGCCTCGCCCGCCGAGATCATGGAGGAGATAAACACCTCCATCGGCTTCGACAAGCGGCTTGCACCGCAGGACATCCGCGCCTCCAAGGCGCACGCTGCCATGCTGGCCGAGGCGGGCATCATCGACAAGGAAGACGCGGCCGCGATCATCAAGGGTCTCGATGCCGTCGCGGCCGAGATCGACAGCGGCAAGCTGGTATTCTCGCGCGCGCTCGAAGACGTGCACATGAACGTCGAGAGCCGCTTGAAGGAGGTGATCGGCACGCCGGCCGGCCGCCTGCACACGGCGCGCTCGCGCAACGATCAGGTAGCGACGGACTTCCGGCTTTACGTGCGCGAGCGCATCGACGCGCTCGATGAAGCACTCGCCGGCCTGCAACTGGCGCTGGTGCGCAAGGCTGAGGCGCATGCGGCGACCGTCATGCCGGGCTTCACGCATCTGCAGCCGGCACAACCGGTCACGTTCGGGCATCATCTTCTCGCCTACGTCGAGATGCTCAGCCGTGACCGCGGCCGCCTTGCCGACGCGCGCGCGCGGCTCAACGAGTGCCCGCTCGGCTCGGCGGCGCTTGCTGGAACCTCGTTCCCCATCGATCGGCAGGCGACGGCGAAGGCCCTCGGCTTCGACAAGCCGACCGACAACTCGCTCGATGCCGTCTCCGACCGCGACTTCGTGCTCGAGACGCTGGCCGCCGCTGCGATCTGCGCCGTGCACTTGTCACGCTTCGCCGAGGAGGTCGTCCTGTGGACGACGCCGCAGTTCGGCTTCATCAAGCTCAGCGATAAGTTCACCACCGGCTCCTCCATCATGCCGCAGAAGCGCAACCCCGACGCCGCCGAGCTAACGCGCGCCAAGGTGGGGCGCATCGCCGGGGCTTTCCAGAGCCTCTTGATCGTCATGAAGGGGCTGCCGCTCGCCTATTCGAAGGACATGCAGGAGGACAAGGAGGTCGCCTTCGACGCCCTCGACAGCCTTGGCCTCGCCGTCGCGGCGACGACCGGCATGGTCGAGGATATGCAGCCGCAGGCAGCGGCGATGCTGGCAGCGGCGGCGGGCGGCTATTCGACCGCCACCGACCTTGCCGACTGGCTGGTGAGGGTGCTGGAAATGCCGTTCCGTGACGCCCACCACGTCACCGGGCGCATCGTCGCCGCGGCAGAGGCCCAAAATCTAGCTCTGGATAAGTTGTCGCTCGCCGCCATGCAGGCGGTCGAGCCGCGCATAACCGCCGATGTTTTCTCGATTCTGAGCCCGCAGAACTCGGTGAAGAGCCGGGTCAGCCATGGGGGAACTGCGCCACAGAACGTCGCCAAAATGGCCTCCGCCTGGCGGAAGCGGTTGGAAAAGGGCCCGGCCAGGGGCTAGATATGCCAGCTACGGCCGGGCGCCTCAGTTCCGCCTCAGCGGAGGAGTGCCTTGGCATTGCTGCTGTTTTGCCAGTGTGGGGTTGTCGGGGACATGCGCGTATCGTTGACACCGAAGGCGATGGCTGGCGCCTTGCTGGCGGCCGGGCTGTGCCTCGGGTTCGGTGGCTGCGGCGTGCGCGGCTCGCTCGACCCCCCGCCGAGCGCCAAGGCGACCGGTACCGCTAAATCGGCCGAGGCCACCGGCACGCAGCCGGATTCGGCCGCTCCGCCCAAGCCGCACGAGGGCTTCGTCCTCGATCCGCTGCTGCGCTAAGCCGAATCTAGGGCTAAAGAAGCCCGCCATGCATCACTTCCACTACAAGGACGGCGTCCTTTGCGCCGAGGACGTGTCACTCGCGCGGCTCGCCGTCGAGGTGGGGACGCCCTTCTATTGCTATTCGACGGCGACGTTGGAGCGGCATTACCGTGTGCTGACGGAAGCGTTCGCGGGGCAGGACGCGCTCATCTGCTTCGCCGTCAAGGCCAACTCCAACCAGGCAGTGCTGAAGACGCTTGCCCAGCTCGGGGCCGGCATGGACGTCGTTTCCGAGGGCGAGCTGCGGCGCGCGCTCGCCGCTGGCGTTCCGGCCGGCAAGATCATCTTTGCCGGCGTCGGCAAGACGCGCGAGGAGATGGCCTACGCGCTGCAGCAGGGCATCCTCGGCTTCAACGTCGAGAGCGAGCCGGAGCTGCGCGCGCTGAGCGAGGTGGCGGCCGGCATCGGCCATACCGCGCGCATTGCCCTGCGCGTCAACCCCGACGTCGACGCCAAGACGCACGCCAAGATCTCCACCGGCAAGGCCGAGAACAAGTTCGGCATTCCGTACGGGCAGGCGCGTGAGCTCTATGCACAGGCCGCCAAGCTGCCGGGCATCGCCGTCACCGGCATTCACATGCACATCGGCAGCCAGATCACCGACTTGGAGCCGTTCCGCAACGCTTTCCGCCTGATGCGCGAGCTCGCCGAGGCGCTGATCGCCGACGGGCACAAGCTCAAGCACCTCGACATCGGCGGCGGCCTCGGGGTGCCGTACATGTCGGAGGGCGAGGTGGCACCGCTGCCGTCGGCGTATGCGGCGGTGGTGAAAGAGCAGCTCGGCGACTTGAAGCTCAAGATCGTCATGGAGCCGGGGCGCGTGATCGTCGGCAACGCCGGCGTGCTCGTCACCCGCGTGATCTACACCAAGGAGGGTGTCGACAAGACCTTCACCGTCGTCGACGCGGCGATGAACGATCTGATCCGCCCGACGCTGTACGAGGCGCAGCATGAGATTTGGCCGGTGCAGGAAGCCAAGGCGGCGATGCCAGCCATCGTGCAGGACATCGTCGGGCCGGTGTGCGAAACGGGCGACTATCTGGCGCTCGACCGCAAGCTGCCGCCGCTGCAGGGTGGCGATCTTCTCGCTGTCATGACGGCGGGTGCCTACGGCGCCGTAATGTCGTCGAGCTACAACACGCGTCCCTTGGTTCCGGAGGTGCTGGTGAACGGCGCAAACTTTGCCGTCGTGCGTCCGCGCTTCGGGGCTGAAGCGCTCATCGCCCTCGACCGCGTGCCCTCCTGGTTAACTTGAGGCGCGCCTCCAGCGCCGATCCTCTTGTAGCGATGGAGTAATGTGGGCAAGTTAGAGCGCTTGTCCATTCCGGCCTTTACGAGGGCTGCGCGTATGAGCGACCAGCAACCCTATCGCATGATCATCCGCCAGACGATCTTCGGACTGCGGCCGGGTGCGACGTACAGGCTGCGGTTCGATCAGATCGGCGACGTCTTCCCGCCCGGCATGATCGGTTGTGACATTCACCCAAGAGCATTGGCCAACCTGCGCGCGTTCGCCGATGACGTCGACTGCACCGTGACCAAGGATGACGCGCAGCGGGCGTTCATCTTCCGCAAGCGGAACTAGCCCACGCCGGCGTAGGGCAATCGGGTGACATTCATAACGGCCGCGCTCGTGATATCTGCGATACAGCATCGCTCATTCCCCCAGGTCCCGCGATTGATGACCAAATTTTAATCCAGTCGCGACGGCGCGCCGCTAGGCCGGCCGCAATGTTCCGGCTATCGTTTGAGGATGTCGGAGCCGAAGGCCGCCTCCCCCGTCGACGCCAAGTTCGCACGCAAGGTGCGCGCTAGCCGCTGGGCGCTGCTGTTCGAGCGCCTGTGGCCGCGCATGTGGCTGATCCTCGGCCTCGCCGGTCTGTTCCTGCTGGCTTCGCTCGCCGGCCTATGGCCCCTGTTGCCCGACCCCGCCCACTACGTCGTTCTCGCCGCCTTCGCAGTCGCCGGCATCGCCGCGCTGCTTTACGCCGTGCGCGTGCCGTTCCCCACCCACGAGGAGGCGGTGCGGCGCATCGAGCGCGTCTCCGGCGTGCCGCATCGACCCGCCTCGTCCTACGAGGATACGGTCACCGCCAACGCGGATGATCCGCGCACCGCCGCCATTTGGCAGGCGCACCGCGCCCGTCTCGCCTCGGCGCTCGCTAGGCTGCGCGTCGGGCCGCCGCATCCGCGCGCCGACCGCCAGGACCCGATCGCGCTGCGAGCCCTGCTGGTCCTCGGCGTCGTGGCGTTGCTCGCCCTCGTCGGCGACAGCGCTTCCGATCGCCTACGCTCGGCGTTCCGCTTCAACTCGATGATTGCCCTCGCCGAGGCGCGCCTCGACGCGTGGGTGACGCCGCCGTCCTACACCGGCAAGCCGCCGCTCATGTTGGCCGACGGCGCCCGCGGTCCTGCCTCGACCACGTCGCAGCCGAAGCTCGTGGAGGTGCCGGAGCGCAGCGTGCTCATTGTGCGCACCAGCGGCAAAGGGCTCGGCGCGCCCTCGCTCGAGGTGTTCGCCGAGGGCTCGACCGAGCGCAAGCTGATCGAAGCCAAGCAACCGGAGGCGGGCAAGTCGTCGGCGCCGAGCAGCGACATCGCCGAGATCCGCTATGAGATGCGCTCCTCGGCCGAGATCCGCGTCTTGTCGGGCGGCTCGGAGCTGGCGCGCTGGGCGTTCTACGTGAAGCCGGACAAGCCGCCCGTTGTCGCCATCACCAAGCAGCCCGAGCGCACGCGCCGCGGCTCGATGAAGCTCACCTACTCGGCCGAGGACGACTACGGCGTCGTCTCCGCCAACGCCGACGTGAAGCGTGACCGCAGCGCCGAGAAGCCCGTCGATCCGAAGAAGGCGTGGGCGCAGCCGCAGGTGCTGAAAGGCCCGCGCCCGCCCTACGAGCGCCCGCCCGAGATCGCCTTGCGCCTGCCGCGTCCGTCGCAGAAGGAGGCGCAGACCTACATCGACTTCGGCCCGCATCCCTATGCCGGGCGCGAGGTCATCCTGACGCTCGAAGCCAAGGACCTTGCCGGCAACGTCGGGCGCTCCAAGCCGATGAAGCTCGTTCTGCCGCAGCGTCAGTTCGAAAAGCCGCTGGCCCGCGCCGTCGTCGAGCAGCGTGCCAAGCTGCTCGATGACCCGCGCTATGTTCCGCTCGTCAAGCGCGCCCTCGAAGCGCTGACGCTGGAGCCGGAGGGCTTCATCGACTCGACCTCGATCTATCTCGGCATGCGCGCCGCTATCCGCGGCCTGGAGCGCGATACCTCGCGCCAGGGTCTCAAGAGCATCACCGACGGCATGTGGGAGCTGGCGCTACGCATCGAGGATGGCGACCTTTCCGACGCCGAGAAGGCATTGAAGGAGGCGCAGGACAAGCTCGCCGACGCGCTGGAGAAGGGCGCGCCCGATTCCGAGATCGATCAGCTCATGCAGGAGCTGCGCGAGGCGCTGTCCAAGTACGTCGAGCAGCTGACCAAGAACGCGCAGGATCAGGCTCCTCCCGAGGGGCTCGATCAGCAGAACCAGCAGCTGAGCCAGCAAGACCTCGACCAGATGATGAAGAACCTCGAGGACATGACCAAGGCTGGCTCGCGCGATCAGGCGCAGCAGATGCTGAGCCAGTTGCGCGATCTCTTGGAGCGCCTGCAGTCCGGGCAGATCTCCAAGGAGCAGGCCGAGCGCGGGCGCCAGATGCAGAAGAAGCTCGACGAGCTCGGCGGCCTCGTTGGCCAGCAGCAGCGGCTGATGGACGATACCTATCGCGAAAATCGCCGCCAGCAGCAGCAGCCGGGCGGGACCATGCCGGGCGAGAATGGCCAGCGGCAGAGCCAGAGCCAGCAGGGTCAAGGTATGCCCGGACAGGAAGGCCAGCAGGGCCAGCAAGGGCAGCGCGGCCAGCAGGGCAAGGGCCTCAGCCAGCAGCAGCAAGCGCTGAAGGAGGAGCTTGAAAAGCTGCGCCGCGAGCTCGAGGAGCTGGGCGCCGGGCAGGACGAGCTCAACAGGGCGCGCGACGCCATGGAGAACGCGCAGCGTGCGCTTGAAGAGGGCGACACCAACACCGCGCTGGGCGATCAGTCGGAGGCGCTCGACCAGATGCGCCAGGGCGCGCAGAAGATGGCCGAGGGCATGGCCAAGGATGGCGCCTCGCGCTACGGCCAGAACGGCGATCAGCCGCGCGATCCGCTCGGCCGTCCGCAGCGCTTCCAGGGTCCTGACGCCGGCAACTCGGTGAAGGTGCCGGACGAGATCGATATGCAGCGGGCGCGCGAGATCCTCGAGGAGCTGCGCCGCCGCCTCGCGCAGCCGGCGCGGCCGATGCAGGAGCTCGACTACTACGAGCGCCTGCTGCGCCGCTTCTAATCGCTCTCCAATTTACCATGCGCGAAGTTGGACGCGGGCGACCGCGATTTCGCCATCGTGATGGCCGATGTCGGTTGTCGCGATGCGTATCGTTCGGGGCGTTCTATTCATCTTGATGCTGCTTGCGTGGCCTTGGCAGGGAGCCATAGCGGCCGACGCTTGCGCCGACGGCGAGCTGCGTCCCGCAAAGACCGCCGACGGGGACACGCTGCTTCTCAGCTGGGTCGGCAAGGTCAACGCAAGGATGGCCCCGGCCATAGACGCCGCGTTTGAAGCCCACAAGCGGCGAACGAAATCGGTCGAGCTCTCACTGCAGTCGTGTGGCGGCCGCACCGATTACATGGCTGCGACCATTGGCGTCCTGCACCACATCAAGACGACGCACGAACTCACCACGCTGGTCGAGCAGGGCGCAACGTGCGCTTCCGCCTGCATTCCTGTCTTCCTCGCCGCCGACCGGCGCCGCGCCGCCACGAGCAGCCTGTGGTTCTTTCACCGCACGTGGCGATACCAGCTCACAGGTAGTGTCGACGCGGTGCTGACCGCCGGACCCGGCACCTACTCGGTGGCGGGTTTCCTCAATCGCTACTACGCGCCGGCGGGGGTATCACCCAAATGGCTGGCGCGCCTCAAAGAGGTCATCGAGAACAACGACGGCTACTGGCAGACCGGGCGAGACCTGTGGGATGCCAAGAGCGGCATCATCACGGAAACGATCGGGGACATTCAGCCCCAGGATTCCCGGCCGATATATCTGGCGCCGGCGCCGGGATGCACGGCCATGTGCAGGGGCTGAGCCGCCGGCTCGTCAGCGCGCCGGGGCGAGGCGCACGGCGAGGCCGCTGACGACTTGATGGCTGACGATCTCTGTCGAGATGCGGCCGCCGGGTGCCGGCGCGCCGCTGAGCCAGCGCTTCGCCTGCCGCCACAGATCGACCGGCAGCCAGCTGCCTTCGACCTCGCTCAGCGGCGCGCCATAGTGCGCGTAGGTGAACTTGTACTCGATGAACAACGACAGCTTGGCGAGCCGCAGCTCGACTCCCAGCAGCGCCTGCCCCGCCGGGCCAGCGTAGTTGTATTCGTACGTGCGCGGCCGGCTGCCGTTGGCCAGCTCGAACTCCGTGTGCGGCAGCAGCACGCCGGCGCCGGCGCCGACATAGGGGCTGACGCGTGCGCCGATGCCCGGCAGCCGCAACAGCCCGTTGAGCAGCAGCATGTTGTGGCCGTGCGAGAACTCGAGCTTGCTGACGATGTCCTTGATGCGCGCGCGCGGCGGCAACGGCTGACCGTCGAGGGTGCCGGAGAAGCTGGCCTCCTCCTCGAGCGGCGCGATCGCCTTCGAGTGGATGAAGTCGATACCGGCGCCGGTCTTGCCGCCGGCGAACCACTGGGCGACACGCGCGCCGTAGTAGATCGGGCTCTTGAACGGGTCGGTGTACCAGTTGATCGGGTCGATGGTGAAATCGGTGGCGCCCGTCGCGTTCGGGTTCTCGACCCGCGCGGCGCTCGGATAATTGTACGGGGCGCCGGTGAAGGCGCCGATCACCGTTTCGCGGCCGAGGGCAGCGGAGGAGCTGTCGCCGCCACCGCGGCGATCGGCATGCGCCGGCTCATTATCCACGCGCGCCTGCTCGAGGACACCGGCAGCGGCCTGCGCAGTAAGCAGAAGCGCGGCGGCGAACGCTGCCACTGCATCCCAGCGGCGTCGGCTTGGTGCGCCTGCGCCGGCAGGCACCCAGCCGAGTGTGAGTAGTTCCGCCATCGGCACGTTCCCCCCGGTTGTTCTCATTGCGCCGCTGCGCGGGCTGCAGTGCCCCGCGGCAAAGTAAGCGAGACGCACTGCGGCGCCAATTCACCGCGGCCTGCCTCCGGTGTGCCCCGTTGACGCGGCCCCGATGACGCGGCCCCGATGATGCGGTTCAGGACGATGTACGCGGCGCCGAAAGCCGCTCCAGCATGCGGTAGACGGCGGTGATCTGCGGGGCGTCGCGCGTCAGATAGTCCGGCCCGGTGTACCCCCACCAGTCCCAGCAGCCCTGCGGGTTCAGCGGCGTCGCCGCCGTCTGCGGAAAGAGAACGATCAAGTTGTTGGTGTCGGCCCAGCGGGCATAGCCCGAATCACGCGCGAAAGCGTCGCCGACGAAGGTTCGGTTTTGTCCACAGCCGTGAAATGCAATGTGCACGCGGCAGCCGGCGTTGGTCTGGCAAGCTTGCGGCACGTAGACGAGGCCGTCATCGCTGAGCCCGTGGTTGGAAAGACCCTCGGTGAAGGCGTCTTGGTCGAATACCTGGAATTGGCCGGTCATCTGCTCGGCCGGGGCGCTGAGCGAGCCGTAGATCTGGCCGAGCAGCGCGCCGGCTTGGTCGTAGTTGCAGTCGACAATGTACGGCTTGCCGGTGTGATCGCACTCGGGGCCCCGGTCGGCGGTAACGAAAGCATGCCCGGCAGGGATGTCGGACACGTAGAGGATCTGCGACGCCGGCACCCCGATATCCTCGTAGAACTTGCGCGCCGCATCGACGATAGCCGGCACCACGGTGGTGTCGTTCTTGCCCGTGAAGAGATAGATGCGGTCAGCCTTCACATCCGCGATGGGGTCGATGCGGTTGTGCTCGGCGAGCCGCTCGGCACGCTCCGCGAGCAGCGCCGGGTTGGGGACGCCGAACGCCTGCAGCGCATTGAGCATGCAGCCGTTGATGGCCTTGGTCAGGTTGAGCAGCGCCGTTCCCGGGCCTGGGATGACGTCGGCATAGAGGCTTTCCGAGCAACCATACGGACCGCCGGCAATGATCGCGGCACCAACGACGTCCTTGGCGTGCGCCATCTCGAACTGCCCGGCCATGTAGGCGCCGGACGAAATCCCGGAGACCGACGTTGCGTCGCGCTGTGCTTCGAGAGCCGGTAGATCGGCGGCCGGCTGCTCGCTGCAGCCGCCGAGAGTTGCGGCGAGTGCCAATAGAACGATGGGGATCGGGCGTCGTTTCATTGCGCTCGCGCCGCTGCGGAATCTCATGCGACGAGACTACCGCTTCTGCCCATCGCCCGCCATCGTCGCGAGCTCGCTCGAAGTCTTGAGCCTGACGGTGACGCGATCAACGCGACCCCTGGCGTCGACCACGGAAAGCTTGACGAAGCCACTGCCGTCGGGCTGCCACACGACCTGCCGGGCGCGCGGGTCAGAGCTGATCGGCGCACCGTTAACGAGCCAGGTGAGCGGTAGCACCCCGCCGCTGGCCTTCAGCAACAATGGATCGTCCCCCTCGGTCTCGACCTCGGCGCGGTCGGGCGGGAAGGCGATGAGCACGCGCGGTTCCAGGAACGGCCCCTGCGCGATCTCGCCGCCCTCGCGGAAGCGCTTCAGCGGCGGTGGCAGTTCGGAGCCGGTGACGCGCAGGGCGCCCGCGGGTGCCGAGGGAAGCGCGGCGCGCTTGTCGCCGAGGCGGGCGAAAGCGTCGAACAGGATCGGCGCGGCGGCGAGCCGCCCCGAGAGTCCCGGCGTCGAGGCGCCGTCGGGGCGTCCGACCCACACGGCGACAGTGTACTTGCCGTCGTAGCCGATCGCCCAGGCATCGCGATAGCCGTACGAGGTGCCGGTCTTGTACGCGAAACGGCCCGATTTGGCGTTGGTTGGTGGTGGTGCATCCTTCAGGATGTCGGAAATGTACCACGCCGCAAGGGGTGACAGCAGCAGCCGGCGCGGCGGTTGTTTCCCGTGAAGCAATGCCTTCGCCGCTGTGGCCACGTCGGCACGTCGATGCATCAGCGGGACGACGTCGCCGCCGCGCGCCAGTCCCGCGTAGAGCGTCGCAACGTCGCGTAGCGTCAGCCCGACGCCCCCGAGCGCCATGGCCAGCGTCGGCAAGCTCTTGTCGGGGAAGGCCGGCTCGACGCCGACCTTTCTGAAGCGGCCGGCGACCTTGCCTGGGCCAACCGCCGCCAGCACCTTCACCGCCGGGATGTTGAGGGATTGCGCCAGGGCATCGCGGATGGTCACCGTGCCGTGAAAGTCCTCGTCGAAGTTCTTCGGCGCATAGTTGCCGAAGCGCACGGCGCGGTCCTCGATGAGCGTCTCAGGGTGCGCAAGGCCAGCCTCGAAGGCGAGACCGTAGATGAAGGGTTTCAACGTGGAGCCGGGCGAGCGCATGGCGATCGCCATGTCGATGGCGCCGAAGCGAGCATCGTCGAGATAGCCCGCCGAGCCGACGTGGGCGATAACCTCGCCGGTCGTATGGTCGACGGCCAGGATGGCGGCCGACAGCTTCTGGCCCAGCAGCTTGGTCTGCTCCTCGGCGAGGCCCTCGAGCGCCCGCTGCACCGCGCGGTCGATGGTCAGGCGGTGGATCGTCTCCTTCGGCTGCGCCATCACCTCGGCCTCGGCGAGGTGCGGGGCGAGCTTGGGGAAGGCGCGGCGCCCGACCGGCACCGGCTCCTGGGCGGCGCGACTTGCTTCCGCGGTGGTGATCACGCCCTCTTCCGCCGCCCGCTGCAGCACGCGGTCGCGGGCGATGCGCGCCGCACGCGGGTTGCGGTCGGGGCGCCGCCACTCGGGCGACTGCGGCAGGGCGACGAGCAGCGCCGCCTCGCCGACCGACAGACGGCGCGGCTCCTTGCCGAAGTAGGCGAGCGAGGCCGCGCGCACGCCCTCGATGTTGCCGCCGAACGGGGCGAGGCGCAGGTAGAGGGCCAGGATCTGCTGCTTCGAGAGGTGATGCTCGAGGCGCAGAGCGCCGACGATCTGGCGCACCTTGGCGCTGCCCGAGCGCTCGTAGCGACCCTCGATGAGGCGTGCGACCTGCATGGTTAGCGTCGAGCCGCCGGAGACGATGCGGCGGTTCTCGACGAGCTGTAACGCTGCTCGCGCCAGCGAGCGCATGTCGACACCGCCGTGCTCATAGAAGCGCTTGTCCTCGAAGGCCATGAGCATGGCGAGGTAGCGCTGATCGACGTCGCTCACCTCGATGGGTAGGCGCCAGCGGCCATCGGGCGTGGTGAAGGCGCGCAGCAGTCGGTTGCGCCGGTCGAGCACGGTGGTCGAGACCTGCTCCGCCTGCGCAAGGTTCGGTGGGCCCAACCGGTCGATCGCGACATAGCCGCCGGCAGCGCTCACGGCAGCGACGCCGACCAAACCGCCGGCACCCATCGTGATCCAGCGCGCGACGCGCTGCCGACGTGTACTCGGCAGCCGCGGCAATCGCAGCCCTACTCCCCTCCCCCTTTGTGGGGAGGGGTTGGGGG
>NZ_WBUE01000026.1 GCF_009026145.1 Hyphomicrobium sp. | reverse complement strand
CCGGCTGGCCGCGCGAGGCGCTGCTGATCAAAACGCTGCTCAACCATCCCTGGCTGATCGACGAGCATGCCGAGGAAATCGCCGGCCTGGCCTTCGGCTCCGCGCCCCTCGCCCGCCTACGCGATGCCGTCCTCGGCCACCAGGCTGTGGAGAATAATCTTGACAGCGCCCGTCTGCGCTCCCAATTGAGCGAGACGGGCCTCGGCAAGGTCGTAAACCTTGTCGAGCGTTCTGTTACGCATAGAAGCGATCGTTTCGCAGAGCCTGATGCCCCGCGGGCCGAGGTGGAGATTGGCTGGCGCCACGCCCTCGCGCTGCATGAGAGGCAGGTCGGCTTGCAGAAGTCGCTCGAAGCAGCCGTCCAGGCTTATCACCGGGACGGCTCCGAGGACGCGCTGGCGCGCATCTGCGAGATCCAGGGCCTGCTTGCTCGGGCAAGCGAACAGCCCGTATCCGCAGATTAACGTGCTCGGTGTTGGCGCGACCCTTGCGAGCGGCGGGGGCAAGGTGACGGCTAGGCGCCCCGCGCGTGCGGCGCGGGCGAAGGTCGACGGGGTAGTTAATGGTGGGACGCCGGCGGGGCTTAATTGCGCAGGCCCGGGGTGTTTTACCGATGCCGTAGTGGCCGCGACGGATTGTCGCAAACTGGTTAGGCGCTGTTAGAGCGGGATACGAGCCCTTGAAAGCACAGGCCCTGAAAACGAAAGCCTCCTCCGGCGGATCGCGCAGCAAAGCGGCGCCCGCGGCTAAGAATGAGGATCAGGACAAGCAGGCCACGGAAACGCAAGAGCGGGACAGCCCGCTGCTCGACCTTTCCGATCAGGCCGTCAAAAAGCTTCTGAAGACCGCCAAGGCGCGCGGGTACGTCACCTACGACGAGCTCAACTCCGTTCTGCCGTCGGAGGAAGTGTCCTCCGAGCAGATCGAGGACACGATGGCGATGCTGTCCGACATGGGCATCAACGTCGTCGATGTGGAGGAAGGCGAGGAGGGCCAGGAGGCTGCCGGCGCCGACGAGCCGGACGAGGAGGAAGGCGGCCGTGCCATCGCCACGCAGTCCGCCGTCGCCACCACCAGCACCCGCGCCGAGCCTACCGAGCGCACCGACGATCCAGTGCGCATGTACCTGCGCGAGATGGGCTCGGTCGAGCTTCTATCGCGCGAGGGCGAAATCGCCATCGCCAAGCGCATCGAGGCCGGCCGCGAGGCGATGATCGCCGGACTGTGCGAAAGCCCCCTCACCTTCCAGGCCATCATCATCTGGCGCGACGAGCTGAACGAAGGCAAGATTCTGCTCCGCGACATCATCGATCTCGAAGCCACCTACGAGGGCCCCGAGGCCAAGCAGCCCCCGCCCGCCCTTGGTGGCGACGGCGAAGCGTCCGAGGAAGCTGCCGAGGGTGGCGAGACGCCGCCCGAAGGCGAGATGGACGACGAGGACGACTACGAGAACGCCCTGTCGCTGGCGGCCATGGAGGCGGAGCTGAAGCCGAAGGTGCTGGAGACCTTCGACCGCATCGCGGGCACCTACAAGAAGCTGCGCAAGCAGCAGGACAAGAAGCTCGAGCAGCAGGTCGCCGGCGAAACCGGCTCCAAGCAGCAGCAAAAGGCCTACGACAAGCACCGCGACGAGATCATCGCCGACGTCAAGAGCCTGTCGCTCAACAACAACCGTATCGAGAGCCTCGTCGAGCAGCTCTACGGCATCAACAAGAAGCTGGTCGGCCACGAGGGCCAGCTGATGCGTCTAGCCGAATCCTGCGGCGTGCCGCGCCAGGCGTTCATCGACGAGTACTTCGGCAACGAGCTCGACCAGACGTGGCTCGACCGCGTCGGCGGCCTGGGGCGCAAGTGGGGCACCTTCGTCAAGAACGAGAAGATGCGCATCGAGCGGCTGCGCGGCGAGATCCACACGCTGGCCTCGGAGACCGGCCTCGAGATCCTGGAGTTCCGCCGCATCGTCAAAGCGGTGCAGAAGGGCGAGCGCGAGGCGCGCCAGGCGAAGAAGGAAATGGTGGAGGCCAACCTGCGCCTCGTCATCTCCATCGCAAAGAAATACACCAACCGCGGCCTGCAGTTCCTCGACCTCATCCAGGAAGGCAACATCGGCCTCATGAAGGCGGTCGACAAGTTCGAGTACCGCCGCGGCTACAAGTTCTCCACCTACGCCACGTGGTGGATCCGGCAGGCGATCACGCGCTCGATCGCCGATCAGGCGCGCACCATCCGCATCCCCGTGCACATGATCGAGACCATCAACAAGATCGTGCGCACGTCGCGCCAGATGCTGCACGAGATCGGCCGCGAGCCGACGCCGGAGGAGCTGGCCGAGAAGCTGGCCATGCCGCTGGAGAAGGTGCGCAAGGTCTTGAAGATCGCCAAGGAGCCGATCAGCCTCGAGACGCCCATCGGCGACGAGGAAGATTCGCACCTCGGTGATTTCATCGAGGATCGCAACGCGGTGCTGCCCATCGATGCGGCGATCCAGTCCAACCTGCGCGAGACGACGACGCGCGTCCTGGCTTCGCTCACCCCGCGCGAGGAGCGCGTGCTGCGCATGCGCTTCGGCATCGGCATGAACACCGACCACACGCTGGAGGAAGTCGGCCAGCAGTTCTCGGTGACGCGCGAGCGCATCCGGCAGATCGAGGCCAAGGCGCTGCGGAAATTGAAGCACCCCTCGCGCTCGCGCAAGCTCCGCTCCTTCCTCGACAACTGAACGTCGCCGGCTTGCCGGCAAGCTGGCGGGTCGGAGACAAGACGGGCACGGGCGGCAACGGCGCGACGAACGATGTCGCGATCGTCTGGCCACCGGAACGCGGACCGGTTCTCATCGCCGTCTACCTGGCAGAGACGACTGCCGAGCTCACAGCACGCAACGCCGCTATTGCCGACGTGGGCCGCGCCGTTGCCGCAGCGCTCTGACGAAGTATGCGCATCCGCCACAGCGAGGCCAAGGCGCTGCGCAAGCTCAAGCACCCGAGCCGGTCGCGAATGTTCCGCCCTTTCCTGGACAATTAGCTAGTCGCAGGTATGCTGCGCCGATGGCGGGCAAACCGCACCGCGCTTCGTGCCGAATGATCAGAACTCAACAGTGACTGGATCACGTCCGGTCTCTGCATGGCTTTGCGAGTAGCAGAGTGGTGAAGCAGCAAGAGCTGATTCATTCTGGCACCGGAAGAGCACGGGCAACACGGAAGCCGTAGCCGCTCAGCCGGTACTCGGGAAAGATCGCGTTACGGAACGCCGCGCGCATGCTCCTCGGATTGCCCATCCAAGAGCCACCGCGGAGAACGCGATCGCAGTCGGGCTCGTCGGGTACGGCGGAGCCATCCGTGGGAGCTGTCGCGTACGCATTCTCGTCATGACAGTCCTGCACCCATTCCCAGACATTGCCATGCATGTCGTAGAGGCCGAAATCGTTGGGCTTGAACGAGCCCACAGGTGCCGTCTGCTCGTTGTCCCACTGGCTCTTGCAGCCGTTGCAGTTGGCGTTGTTTTCGCCGAGGACATCACCCCACGAGTAGCGCGTCGTCGCTCCTGCGCGCGCGGCGTACTCCCATTCTGCCTCGGTCAGTAGTCGATACGCCTGGCCCGTCACCCTGCTCAGCCACGTCAGGTACTGCTTGGTGATGTCGTCCCAGGACACGTTGATCACGGGCCGCGCGCCCTGGCCCCATCCCTGATCGCTGGGTCGATGCTCGCAGCCGCCCGCATCGATGCAGGCGTTCCATTCCGCAAACGTCACCTCAAACCTCGATGCCGCGAAAGGCGTTGCGATGGTGACCTTGTGCTGAGGGCGTTCATTCTCGCGGGCGTCTGCGTCGGTTTCCGGCGATCCCATCATGAAGCTGCCTGTGGGGATGACCACCATCTGCGGGCAGGCCGAGCAGTCCTGGAATACCGTGCCGCTCTTGGTCAGATCTTTGGTCAGGTCTACGAAGCGGAAGACTGCAGCTGTCGCCGCCGGCGTCCAACGGCTGTAGTTGATGCCGGCGACGCCAATTCCCGCCAGCAGTGCCAATACAATTGCGTAACGCGCCTCGGCGTTGTTGCTGCTGGAATGGCTCAAGAATATGCGCGCCACGGCAATATCCCCGCGATCCTCCTTAACCGGTGCTAGCCGCCGAGTGGCCGTGTCTCACCGTCGATTTGGGCGACACAGAAGGTGCTGGCGGCCAGCTTCGTCTGCAAGGGGTCATAGGCATCATGCTTCAGCGGGCAATGAGGCGGTTGTAGACGGCGCCGAGAACCGCGGCCGTGACCCAGCCGAAGGCGATGCTGAACACGATCCCGTCGATCCACACGCGCACCGAATCGAGCGGCGCGGCCGAGAACAGGCCGACCCAGGCGTGGGAAGCGCGCAGGTCCGGGAACAGCAGCGCCACGACGAGGCAAATGACGAAGAGGACGACGAGCGCCGCCGACAGCGCCCAGCCGAGGGCGCTGATGTTGAAGGGCGCATTTTGCGTGGTGGGCATGGGGTCCTCCCACAGTTGAGAGCGACGCGGCCAGTATATCCCTCCGCCGACCGCGCGGATATCTGCACGCAAATCAATGCGGTGCGCGTCGCCGAGCGGCCGCGGGCGGTATCGCGCACGTCCCCGTTGTGAGACGCAGACGCTTCGGCGATACTGAGCGGTGCACAGAAGAACGAGGGAATCGCTCCATGCGCCGCGTCAGCTTGCTCCTCGCCCTAGCCGCCGCCGTAGGCACCATAGGCCTCGCCGCGGTCCCGCGCGCCCAGGCCGGCAAGGCATGGGACGAGATCCGCGCCGGCGTGTTCGCGGGCCGCACCATCAACCCCGCCGGCGACGTCGTGCTGCTCACCGCGCCGATGCGCCCGCTCGACCAGCGCGCCGTGCCCATCGAGGTCGAGGCCAGGTTCGCCGACGGGCGCTCGGTGCGCGCCGTCACCCTCATCGTCGACGAGAACCCCTCCCCCGTCGCCGCCCAGTTCGACATCGGCGGCAAGCGCGAGCACCTGCGCCTCGCCACGCTCCTGCGCCTCAACGCGGCGACCGACGTGCGCGCCGTCGTCGAGGCTTCCGACGGGCAGCTCTACATGGCCGAGCGGTTCGTGAAGTTCGCTGGCGGCCAGGCCGCCTGCTCGGCCCCGCCTTCGGGCAGCCCCGAGCAAATCGCCGCCACGATGGGCAAGATGAGCCTCGAGCCGCTGTCCAAGCAGGCGGCGGCGACCGAGGTCGAGCCGCGCGCCCGCCTCAAGATCATGCACCCCAACCACACCGGCATGGTGCTCGACCAGCTGACGCTGCTGTACGTGCCCTTACGCATCGTCACCGACCTCGAGGTGAAGCAGGGCGAGGAGCGCGTATTCGCCATGAAGGGCTCGATGACCATGGCGCAGGACCCGGTGATCGACTTCGACTACCGGGTCAACGGTGCCGACAGCCTGCTCGTTGAGGCGCGCGATAGCGACGGCGCCAGCTGGGCGCGCGCCTTCCCCGTCGGGCATGGCAGCTGATGCCGGGCGTCGAGCTTGCCCCCTAAAATCCCACCGGCGGCCCCCGCACACGCCTACGCAGCCCTAGTCCGTCTCGCCGAGTTCCCGCAGGATCAGCCTCAAGTGCTTTGAGAGAGTAGCCAGCGAATTGCGCAGTTCCTCGCCCTCGCTTGGATACCACCGCTCCCAAAGCGGAACCTCGGCTGGCGGTCGCCCAACCTCATTCAGACGCTGCGCGGATTGGTCACGCGCGTGCTCCACCTCGACCAGAATCGACCGAACCCGCTCGGCGATGTTCGGTCCCCCTCCCGATACCACGGCGGCATCGGCTCGAAGGCCTGCCAATTGGACCATCGCCCACGTGTTAACGTGATGGCGCTCAAAATACTCTATGTCGTCCAGATCAGTCCCAGGAATACAGGATCGATCCATATTCTTGATGAATTCCGCCTGACGTTCTGCCCTGGCGCGATGCTCCTTGTAGTCATCCACGTCTAATAAGCTCGCATAATAGGCGTAATTGTTGCTTGCCTGCGCATACACCATCAATATCCGCAGATAGACCGGGTCGAGCACACCGCAATTCCTCCCCTGGTCAATTTTTTTCAGCGTTGATTCCCCCAACAATGCATAGACCGTCTCCAACAGCTTTTCACTCTCAATCACCCGCAAGTCGGGTCTGGCCAATTGCCCCTCGGACAGTTCATTCAAATACTGATTCATCCGCAGCCGCATCGACATGCGTCGCCAGGCCAATCGATAGGCGTCGCCCACTCTCGTCAAGAAATCGGGGCGCACGCCATCCACGGCAAACTGCGGCGCCCGCAATAATTGAGTGCCAACCGCGCCGCTCGCATTCGTCTTCTGCAGCCAGCGCTCCAACTCAAACGCGGCGGACCGATTGTCACCACTCGCCGCGTGGAGTTCCGCAATGAGGTAGGAAAGAAATGGTCGAACTGATGTTTGCGATGATTCCACAAATTTGTGAATGTCGTCCGGGCTCGCCCTGTATTCCTTGAGTGCCGCGCACGATACTTCTAGCGCATTCTCGGGCGGGTCGTGCAGCGTGAGATTATCGGGACGTCTTCCGATGCCTCCCTTGGATAATCCGTACAATCTGCCCGCGGCCGCATCCAATGTCCCTTTAATTTCAGCTTCCAGATCGCTCATTGCCAGAGCCGAGCTTCCCGCCTCATTCGGTGCTGGTGCATGCGTAAGATTTGGTTTGCGGTCCACTTTGGCTGGGCCGTAAGCTCCATCTATATGTTTCAGAGCGATGATCGGGTCGGCAACGATTTGCCCGGTGAGTTGGGGCTCCCGCATCAGCAAGTAGAGCCCTTTTAAGCAACCTACGATCGGAACTATCAACCGCTCCTCGGCATTCAAGTCGAACGGATCGCGCTCGCTTTCCAACTTTAGATCTGCCCCGGCTGTCGTTTTAAGCCCACTTTGTCTTACAAGGGCATTCACCAGCACCTCATCGGAATATGTATTGGCGCGCAGCGCCAATATCCGATCGAGGGCGCTTGCCAGCCCTCGATCCCTGTTCCCGCCCGAGTACGACTGCCCAGGTAGATTACTGAGCGCTTTGTTGCCAGTCCCGCCGTGCTCGGGTAGCGAGAGTTCCAAAGCTACCGATGGGATCTGTATCTTTTTGACGAGACCGAGAAGCCGGGGCGGCGCGATTTCGGTTACCGCGACGACCACGAGAAGTGTTCCTCCGATCAGCAGCCCTACTCGGACGCGTCCCTGGCGTGCCTGCTCGGCTTCGTCTTGCGGCTTTTGGCGGGCCAGTAGCGCCCATTCGACAAAGAATATCGTGCCCAGCCCAATAGCGAATAGGCCCGTAGGACTCGCGGGCAGTTGCCAAAGAAGGGGCGAACCAGCGTGGTAAAGGAAAACGACTATCGATAAGAATAGCAGGGCTGCAGCAGCTAAAAAAGAGGATTTGTGCGATCTTATGTATTCGCTGTAGTCGCGCAATAATGCCGATACAGCGAGGCCACCAATGATTCCCAATATAAATGCCAGCATAATGCGGCGCCTTCAAATGCCTTGAAAAATCATCTTTGCTAAAAGACAATAAGTCACGTATTTCTCACGCCTGAGGGGCGCCTACCGCACCTCCACAATTTCAGCGTCGGCGCCGGCGATGCGGATGGTGTCGCCGACCTCCTTGCCAGCCAGCTGGCGCGCCAAGGGCGACACGTACGAGATCGAGCCCTTGCCCGGATCGGCCTCGTCCTCGCCGACGATGCGGTACGTTTGCCGCCGCCCGTCCGCCCGCTCGATGGTCACCGTGGAGCCGAAATGCACGCGCTCGGTGTCGGCCGGCGCCGGCACCAATTCGGCCGAGGCCAGCCGCGCGCCCCAGTAGCGCACCTCGCGCGCCGTGGCGGCCATCGCCTCGCGATCGCCAGCCACCTGCGCGGCGGCGTGCGCGGCATCGGCGCGGCGCAACTCCGCCTCGATGTGGGCGAGACCCTCCTTGGTGACGAGGTTGGGGTGCTCGGAGATCAGCTTGTCGGGCAGCTCCTCGACGCTCTCCTGCTCCTTGACGAAGGCGCGGCTCATATCGGTTCCTTCCGTCTGGCCGGCGCCGGCAAGTTCCGGCGCAAGAGGGTCAGTATACCCGGGCCAGGAAATTGCGCATGACGCGGCGCAACACGTTGTTGCCGGCGCCGGCGCAGCCTACATTCGGGCTGCAATGGGAATCGCCGCCATAAACGTCAGCCTGACGGGTTTCGAAAAGCGCCACCATAGGGTGATCTCGCGCCCCGCCTTCGCCCGCCGCATGCTGCGGGCGTCCGGCATTTGGTTGGGACTGACGACGTTCGGGCTCGCCGTCGGCATCGCCGGCTATGCCGGCTTTGAAGGCATGTCGCTGACGGATGCCTTTCTCAATGCGGCGATGATCCTCTCCGGGATGGGCCCGGCCGCGGAGCTGAAGACCGAGGCCGGCAAAGTGTTCGCAGGCTGTTACGCCATCTTCTCCGGGCTCATCATCATCATCGCCACCGGCTTCGTGCTGGCGCCGATCTTCCATCGCGTGCTGCACAAGTTCCACGTCGAAACACGCAGCGACGAATAGTGCCCGTCCTCCCCGACATCCCGGCGGCGGAAGCCGCCATCGTCGAGATGACGAATGCCTTCCGGGCGCAGCACAGGCTGGCGCCGGTGCGGCACAACCCCAAGCTTGCGGCAGCGGCGCGCGGCTACGCCAGGAAGCTCGCCGGCCAATCGGCGCTGTCGCACACAGCGGACGGCACAACGCCGGCCGAGCGCATCGCCGCGGCCGGCTACCACTATTGCCAGGTGGGCGAGAACCTCGCCGCGATCCTCGATACGCGTGGGTTCACCGCGGCCGAGTATGCGCGCCGCGCGGTCGAGGGTTGGGAGGACTCGCCCGGGCATCGCAAGAACATGCTGCTGCCGTTCGTCACCGAGACCGGCGTCGCGGTGGCGCGCGCCTCGCCAACGGAGCCCAACTACATCGCCGTGCAGCTATTCGCCCGCCCCGAAGCGGCGAAGTACAGCTTCAAGGTGACGAATGCGGCGCCACAGGCGGTCGCCTATACGTTCAACGGCGAGGATAACACCGTCTCGCCGCGCGAGATCGTCACCCACACGGCGTGCCTGCCGGGCACCATTACGTTCGCGACCGGGAGCCGGGCCAGCGCCTCCTCGCAGTATGAAGCCGGAGATGGGCAGGTGTACGCGATCAAATCGACCGCTGCCGGCATCGCCGTCGAGGTCAGCCGCAAACCGCGCTGAGCCGAATTTGTCGTCCGGGCACGGATTTTTCACCCCGCCGGCGATATTGCGCTGCAAACCGCTGGCCGCATCGCTTGTTTCCGGGGAGACTGCGGAGTTGCTCGCCCGTGCCGCTGATGGCGCACGCATGCCGATCACCGCCGACATACCGGCCGCCGAGGTGGCCATCGTCGAGATGACGAACGCCTTCCGCAGGAAGCACGAGCTTGCGGCGGTGCGTCCCAATGCGCAGCTGGAGGCTGCCGCGCGTGCCTACGCGCGTGTCCTCGCCGCCGGCACCGACCTGTCGCACACGCTCGAGGAGTCGACGCCGGCGACGCGGGCGCAGAAGGCCGGCTATGCGTACTGCCAGATCGCCGAGAACCTCGCCATGGCCTCCTACAGCGGCAGATTCACGCCGAGCGACTACGCCAATCGCGCCATGCGCGGCTGGGAGCACTCGCCCACCCACCGCCGCGTTCTCATGCTGCCGCATCTGACCGACATCGGCGTCGCCGTGCTGCGCGCCTCGCCCGACGATCAGCGCTACATCGCCGTGCAGCTGTTCGGGCGGCCGCGCACGGCGCGCTACGAGTTCAAGGTGCGCAACACGGGCAGGAAGACCGTCGCCTACGAGTTCGCCGGCAAGCGCTATGACCTCGAGCGCGAGCAATACATGACCCACAAGGTGTGCCTGCCCGGCAGCATCGACGTGATCACCGGCCGGGCCAGGAAGGCCACGGCGCGCTATGAGGCGCGTGACGGCCAGGTCTATTCGCTCGAGGCCGGTCCCGAGGGCGTGACGGTCGACGTCGCACCGGACCCGCGCCACACCACCGAGGTGGCGGCGCCGAATTAGGCGGCCTGCGCGGCGCGGCGCACCATCAGATCCTTGAGCCGCACGCGCGCCGCCGGCATCTCTTCCTCGCGCGGGATCAAGACGCGCGTCTCGAGGAAATGTCCGGTGAGGTTGAGCCCGGCGACGACATCGTCGGGCGTTGCGGCTCCTCCCTGGCGGCCCTTGGCGAGAAAGCCCGGCAAGCGCAACAGCCGGTCCTTGTAGTCGGCGCCGGCGGTGGCCGAGACGGCACGGCCCGACTTCGGCGACACGTAGATCAGATCGTCCTTGCTCCCGGTGGCGGCGCAGGCCGAGAGGTCGAGGCCGAAGCCAAGCTCGTCGAGCAGCGCCAGCTCCCAGCGCACCATCAGCGCCGGCCACACCTCCGGCTCGTCGAGATAGCCGAGCACGAACAGCGCCACCTCGAATAGCGCCGGGTGCGGGTCGCGCTCGGGCAGCAGGCGCGCCAAGGCACACAGCGAGGAGAGGCCGGCCAGCGCGGCCGGGTCCTCCATCGCCTGCGCCGCATACCCCTTGCGCAGCTCGACGAGCAGGTGGCCGAGGTGCTCGGCGAGGCGCGCCTTCCAGGTGGCGTCGACGTGGTTGCCGGTCTGCAGCACCGGACGCAGCTTGCGCGAGCGCCCACCGTGCACCAGGCCGAGATGGCGGCCATGCGCGCGGGTGAAGATTTCCGCCACGGCCGCCGTCTCGCCGTGCGGCTTCACCGACAGGATAATGCCCTCATCGGACCACTGCATTGCTTCTCGCTACGGTAGCTTGTGCCAGCGCCAGCGGCCGTAGCGCCAGGGCGCAAGCGCGTGCCGCTCGGCGCGAATGTCGGGCACCGGATCGAGCCCCCGCGTACCGTATGGGTGGCAGCGCGACAAGCGCGAGACGGTGAGCCACAAGCCGCGCCAGGGCCCGTTCTTGTCGATGGCTTCGAGCGCGTATTCGGAGCAGGTCGGCAGGTGCCGGCAGTTCCAGCCGACGTACGGCTTCAGCGTCCAGCGGTAGAGGTGGATCGGAGCCTTCAGGAGCGCGCCGGTCAGGCTCGTTCGACCATGCTCACTCATACGGCTCGCCGGATTTGCGCACGAAGCGGTAGCGCCCGTCGCGTTTCTCGGCGCGCAGATCGACGTCGGAGTAGGTCGCATCCTCGTCCTTCGAGCGGGTGCCGATCTCGAGATAGGTCGCCGGCTGCGGGCTGCGGTTGATGAGATGATGACCATTCGCCTCGCCCGCCGGGAACCCTGCCGCCATTCCCGGCTTCAGCACGCACTCCCCCTCGTCGGTGATGAGCACGAGCTCACCTTCCAGCATGTAGACGCACTCGTCCTCCTTCGCATGCCAATGACGCAGCGAGGACATGGCACCGGGCTCGAGCGTCGTCAGGTTGACGCCGAACTGCGTGAGGCCCAGCGCTTCCGTCAGGGCGCGCTTGATGCGCCCGTCGAAACCGGCGGCAAACTCGGCCGGGTAAATCGTGCCGCGCCGCCCGGCGAGCTGCAATGGATCGCGGATCACCGCCATGGACCGCCCCGCTGCGTCAGGCGGTGGCGGCGTTGGCGCCGACCGCACGCTTGGCCTCGATCTGGTCGACGGCGCGCTCGAGCGCATCGAACACCAGCATCACCGAACCGTGGCGCGCCTTGTAGTGGCGCACCGGCTCCAGGAGCTCGAGATCCGCGAAGCGCCCCCCCGGCGGCGGGCCGTTTTCCTTCAGCATGCGGCGCATGGCGCCGGCGACATCGCGCAGCTCGGCAGCAGTGGCGCCGATGATATGCTCGCCGACGATGGCGCAAGCCGCCTGCCCGAGCAGGCACGCCTTCACGCTCTGCCCGTAGCCGGTCACCGCTCCCTCGCGCATGTTGAGGTCGATCGACACGGTCGAGCCGCACAGCTTCGAGTGCGCGGAGACGGTCGCATCGGGAGCGGAAAGGCGCGCCGAATGCGGTATGTGCGCCGCCAGTTCCAGCAGTCTCGAGTTGTAGATCTCGTTTAGATCGGCCATGTGTCGCCCTGATGCGAGGCAGCTCAATTCGGTCCCGCCGGCCTTCCCAAGCGCGTCGCGGGTGCCGATAATATAGGGCACCCTGTCGCCCCGCACAGCCCGGACAGGCTGCCGCAAAGCCGCAACTGCGCGATCTCACACCAAAGGAGCGCCCCGTGACCGATACCCCGGGCCTCAAGCTCAAAAGGGCGCCGCGCCTCAAACCCTCGCGCGAGGAGGCGGAGGACGCGGTGCGTACGCTGCTCGCCTGGGCCGGCGACGATCCCGCGCGCTCGGGGCTCATCAACACGCCTAAGCGGGTGGTCGAGGCCTTCGAGGAGCGGTTCAGCGGCTATCGCGAGGACGCCGCCGCCGAGCTCGCGCGCACCTTCGAGGACGTTTCCGGCTACTCCGACATGATCCTGTTGCGCGACGTGCGCCTGGAAAGCCATTGCGAGCACCACATCGCCCCGTTCACCGGCATTGCGCATGTCGCCTACCTGCCGGACAAGCGCGTCGTCGGCTTGTCGAAGCTCGCCCGCGTGGTCGATATCTTCGCGCGCCGTCTGCAGGTGCAGGAATCACTGACCGCACAGATCGGCGAGACCATTCAGCAGAGCCTGGCGCCGCTCGGGGTCGCGGTGATGATCCGCGCCGCGCACCAGTGCATGACGCTGCGCGCCGTCAATCAGCCCGCGGCCGTCATGGAGACGACGCACTTCACCGGCGTGTTCGACAAGGACGAGAGCTGGCGCCAGCGCTTCCTCGATGCGGTGCGCCTGCGCGCCGGCGCATAGTTCGGCCCTTCACTCAGCAGGTTTTTGCATGGCTTTTACGAAGACGTATGCGTTCAACCCGCGCGGCTCCAAGGCCGAGATCGAGAAGGGTCTCGACTTCCAGCCGAAGTTCGATGCCGATGGCCTCATCCCGGCGATCGTCACCGACGCCCGCACGGGCGAAGTCTTGATGTTTGCTTTCATGAATGCCGAGGCGCTCGCGCTCAGCATCGAGACCGGCATTGTCCACTTCTGGAGCCGCTCGCGCGGCGCACTTTGGAAAAAGGGCGCGGAAAGCGGCAACGTGTTTAACATCCTCGAAATGCGCACCGACTGCGATCAGGACGTCGTCTGGTTGCGCGTCACAGTCGAGGGTGATGGCCAGGCCTGTCACACCGGCCGCCGCAGCTGCTTTTACCGGCTCGTTGCGGTGAACGGCGGAGCGGCAGTGGGCGCGCACCTCGTCATGGCGCCCGACGCCGACGAGCCCGGCTGAAACTAAACCCCACCTGAAGTCCGTATTAGTTGTTGCATCGCACCTGCTTCGACCGCAGTGCGAGACGAGTTGCGTCATAGTGCAAGGTTAATCTTGGACGCTTATATCTGAGGCGTATGCTGAGTTGAGGGCGCATTCGCTGAGTCGCCGCAACGGGGCACAAAATGCGCACCAGGACGTTAAGCAAGCGCAGATCTTGGGGTCAGACAGGCGGCATCGCATAAGCAGGTGAGGACATGGCCAAGGCAAAGATCGGTCTGGCATTGGGGGGCGGCGCGGCACGCGGCTGGGCCCACATCGGTGTCCTCAAAGCTCTCGTCGAAGCCGGCATCAAGCCCGACATCATCGTCGGCACCTCCATCGGCGCCGTCGTCGGCGCCTGTCACGCCGCCGGACATCTCGATGCCCTCGAAGAGTTCGCCCGCGACCTGACGCGCCGGCGCATCTTCGGCTACCTCGATTTCAACTTCGCCGGCACAGCGCTCATCAACGGCCAACGCCTGTGCGATCGGCTGGAGAGCCATCTGGGCCATCTGCACATCGAGGAGCTCGACCCGCGCTTCACCGCCGTCGCCACCGAACTCGGCACCGGACACGAGATCTGGCTGTCGCGCGGACGCCTCGCCGACGCCGTGCGCGCCTCCTACGCGCTGCCCGGCATCTTCCGACCGGTGAAGATCAATGGCCGCTGGCTGTTCGACGGCGCGCTGGTCAATCCCATTCCCGTCTCGGTCGCCCGCGCGCACGGCGCCCGTTACGTGATCGCCGTCAACCTGAACTTCGACGTGTGCGGCCGCGGCACCATCGTTCCGCACCTCGAGCCCGACGTGTCGGCCGAGGCTGAGGCTGATGCGCCGCCCGTCAATGGCAAGAACGGCAGCGCCATGCGCAACCTGTTGAAGCGCCAGGTGCTTGGCAAGAGCGAGGCGGTTCCCGGCATTTCCACGGTCATGGTCGAGGCCTTCAACATCGTGCAGGACCGCATTGCGCGCTCGCGCCTCGCCGGCGACCCGCCGGACGCAATGATCAACCTGCGCCTTTCCGATATCGGGCTGTTCGATTTCCATCGCGCCGAGGAGCTGATCCGCCGCGGCGAGGATGCAGCCAAGCGGCATCTTTCCGAGATGCACCGCGAGATCGACGCCCGCCGCCACGCGCCGGGCGCACATACGGGCATCGTCCCCCTCGCCTAGCGGGGCGCCCGTTTCAGCAAGCGCGCGAAAGTGCCTAGCCGGTAACGAAGTAGCCGCGCATGGCGGTCACTTCCATTTCCACCTCGGCGATGTGGTTCTTCACGATGTCGCCGATAGAGACGATGCCGACGAGCGCGCCATCCTCGATCACGGGCACGTGGCGGAAGCGGCCCTGCGTCATCACTTCCATGAGCTCATCGAGCGTCGTCGTTTCCTGGCAGGAGATGACGTTGGAGGTCATGCTCTTGGACACGGGCTCGCTCAGCACCTCCGGCCCCCGCTCGCCGAGCTTGCGGATGACGTCGCGCTCGGAGACGATGCCGACCACCTCGCCCTTGTCGCCGACAATGACGATGGCGCCGATCTTCTTTTGTGCAAGTTTGTTGACGATCTCCAGAAGCGAAGCGTCCGGGCGCGCGGTTGCAACGGCTCGTCCCTTCGCCTTCAGGATCTGTCCGATATTCATTTGCATCCTCCCACTGCGCTCTGACAGTCGAAGTCCAGAAACGACGCCGTCGCGTTCCAGTTCCCCGGCGGCGCACCCTCCGGCAATCGACGCAAAGTCATCTGCCTTGTTGGCCGCTCGGCCCAGCCGTCGGCAGTTCATCGTGCTGCAATCACGCCGCTGACGCAAGTCATTCAATGCAGCCTGGCGGAACCGGATGAATTGTCGGTTTGCGGCGCATCAAAGAAGCCGAATGTTAAAAGGCCGGCGAAATACCCGCCGATGTGCGCCTCCCAGGCGATGCCGCTCTCGCCCACGCTGCCGAGACCGAGCACAGCTAGGATATTGGCGGCGAGAAAAACGAGCGTAACGAGCACGACGCGCTTGTCGGTGATGGCCACCATGAGCGGCATCAGGGGTGCCGAACGCGGATCCTCCCGCAGTGCGGCGAGACCGCGACCGTCCACCGCCGTGAATAGAAAGCGCATCGTCGCCCCCATCAGGCCCGATATCGCGCCCGACGCACCGACCATCGGCAGCATCAGCCCGGGGTTGAATAGGAGAAACGTCGCCGCTCCCGCGGTGGCGCAGAAGCCGAACAGGAGCAAGAAGCGAAGCGATCCCACGCGGTTGGCAACGGCGCCACCGAAGGCGACCAGCCAGGCAGCATTGAGCCCCAGATGCACCCAATCGCCGTGCACCAGAGTGTGCGTGAGAAAGGAGGTGACGGACGCAATCTCGCCGCCCGGTAGTTCTTGCGCAAAGCCCGCATAGCGCACCGGGATGAACGCCAGCGCCAGGGTGACCCAGGTGTCCCACGCCTCCGGCAGCCCGAGGCGGACGAGATGGACGGAAATCATCAGCGCCAGCACCGCGAGCACGCTGCCCGGCACGTTGAACATCGGCTCGTGTCGGCTCACCGGTCGCCCTCGTTGCAGCCCGTCCGTGTCGCGGGTCCATCGCAGACCGCGTCGCGGCCGGCAGAGTTAACGTCAGCCGCCCCTTGCAGCAACCACGATGTGAACGCCGGGCGGCACTGGCACGGTTGCTGCTCCTAACGCCTCAGAAGCGGATCGGCGAACCCAGATTGTCCCGATCCGGGACGGCCGTTTACGGGGCCCTCACGGGGGCGTGGCGCTTATCGGTTCGCTCATGGATTTGAAACACAAGACCAGCCAGATCCTACTCGCCTACTGGAACAAGGTCCGCGGCAATCGCACTACGCCGCGGCGGTTCGAGATCGAGCCGGCGAGGATCGCCTCGATCCTGCCCTCCACATTCATTCTCGAGCGCATCGACGCCGAGGCCTATCGCTTCCGGCTCGCCGGCACCAATGTTTGCGACATTTTCGGCACCGAGCTGCGCGGCACGAATTTCCTCGATGGCTGGTCCGCGATGGACCGTCTCGCCCTGATCCGCCACTTGGCCGCCCTCGCCAAGCAAGGCGCGGTCGAGAGGATCCACATGGAGGCGGCCCCGGTGGCACGCGCCTCGACCCCGTTCGAGGTGTTGCTGCTACCTCTGCGGCACACCGGCGACGACATCGACCGCGTACTGGGAGCGCTCGTGCCGCTCGATCCGCCCCACTGGCTGGGCGAGCTGCCCCTCACCAGCAAGCGGATCATCGCTCACGAGCTGGTGTGGCCCGGGGGCGCTCCGACGATCGTCGATGAGGGGCGCGTCCGCAACGACGTGCCGGTGCTGCTACCGGCCGATCACGCGCGCATCGTGCGCTCCGAGCGCCGCCAGTTCCGCGTCTTCGAGGGCGGGCTCGGCCGCGCCGATCTCGACAAGTCCTGACCATCGGACCCCGGCCACCGCGCGGCCTGCCCGCGATTTTGCGGCCCTTTCTCAGTCCGCTAACTGCGATGCATACAGAAATGACGCGGCAATTAGCCGTTCGTTAAGCCGCACACCTGCATAGTCGAAGCCGGAACAGAGCCTTCAGCGTACGCGTTTGGCCTGGCTCGCGGAAAGCGGACCGCCCTTGGCGGCCCAATCGCAGGAACGGCTATGTCGACGAGTGCGGATGCATTTCGGCCAATTGCTGCGGCCGATGCGGGCTATCAGGGACCCAATAAGCGCCGCTTCCCGCGCTACGCGCTGAGCCTGCCCGGCCGCTTCATGCGCGCCGATAAGCTCGATCATCCCTGCCGCCTCATCGATATCTCGGTCGAAAGCGCCGCCATGACGACGGCGGTGCCGCTGCGTTTGGGCGAAAACCTCATCGTCTACCTCATGCATCTTGGCGGGCTCGAAGGCAGCGTCGTGCGCCTGTTTCCCGGCAGCTTCGCCATGGCCATCAGCGGTACGCAGCGCAAGCGCGACAAGCTCGCGATGCAGATACCCCGTCTCGCCGCTCAATCGGAAATACCCGAAGGCGAGGAGCGCGAGTTCCCCCGCGTGTCGGCTGACGAGGCGGCGCTGCTCGTGCTGCCCGACGGCAGCACCATGGTCTGTCCGCTGCACGATCTCTCCATCTCGGGCGCGGCAATCGTCACGCCGGCGCGGCCGCCGCTCGGCGCCGAGGTGATGCTCGACAAGCGTCGCGCCACCGTCGTGCGCCACCACGAGCGCGGCATCGCCGTCGAGTTCGTTAACGAGCGCTTCACGAGCAGCGACGCATTGAGCGCCAGCTTAAGGGCTGCGCCACGAAGGTGAACGATCAGCGAGTTTTTCGCTTCAAATCCGGGGACGTTGTTTCAGCGTAATTCGAGTTCTGTCGGGTAGCTTTGAGAGGAAGTGTAACGGGGTTTTCGGTCATGCAGCGGGTCCACCTTGGCGCTATCGTCCTCATCGGCGGCATGCTTGCCTCATCGGCGGCGTGGGCGCAGGGCGTGTCGAATATTCAGAGGCCCGACAAGGCGGATGGCTCCTCCGCGCAGGGCTCGCCCTTCATGCGCATCTTCGGACCGGCGCAGCCGCCGCATGGATTCGTGCGCTTCTGCGAGGCCAACCCGCACGAGTGCTCCTCCGATCACAGCCAGGAGAGCCGCTTCGACGCGTCCGTCGAGCGCCTCAAGGAACTCGACGAGATCAATCGCACGGTCAACCGGGAAGTCGCCCCGGCGACCGATCTGGAGGTCTACGGCGTCAACGAGTATTGGACGCTGCCGCGCACCCGCGGCGATTGCGAGGATTACGCCCTGCAGAAGCGGCATAATCTGATCCGCAAGGGCTGGCCCGTCAGTGCGCTGCTGCTGACCGTCGTGCGCGACGAAAAGGGCGAAGGTCACGCCGTCCTGACGGCGCGCACAGTGCAGGGCGACTACATCCTCGACAACAAGATCGAGGACGTGCGCGTGTGGAGCAAAACGCCCTACCAGTTCGTGATGCGCCAATCGTATCTGAACCCGAAGGTATGGGTGGCGCTCGACACCCGCCAGGGCCCGCTGGCGACATCGCTGTCCGGTCTCGAAAACGAGAGCATGGAATGACGGCGAGCCGCTGGCCTCAGGCCTGCGGCTTCAACCCGGCGGCAAACCGCTTCCAGTTCTTCACGTAGCGCCCGGCGGCGGCGCCGAAGCGCGCGACATCTTCCGCCGTCAGCTGGCGGACGATCTTGCCGGGTGAGCCGAGCACCATGGAGCGCGGTGGGATCTCCTTGCCCTCGGCAATCAGCGTGTTGGCGCCGATCAGGCATTCCTCGCCGATCTTGGCGCCATTGAGGATGATCGAGCCGATGCCGACGAGGCTGCCGCGGCCGATCGTGCAGCCGTGCAGCATGACCATGTGGCCGACGGTGCAGTCGGCGCCGACGGTCAGCGGGAAGCCGGGGTCGGTGTGCAGCACGCAGCCTTCCTGCACGTTGGAGCGGGCGCCGATGCGGATCGGCTCGTTGTCGCCGCGCAGCACGCTTCCGAACCACACACTGGCCTCTTCCTCGAGGATCACCTTGCCGATGAGGACGGCGGTCGGCGCTACCCAGAAGCGGCCCTCGCCCGGCGTTTCGACGCGGACTCCGTCGAGCTCGTAGAGCGACATGCGGGATCAGGCCTGCTCGAGATCGAGGTCGAGGATCGCCATCTGGAACTGGTAGGAGACCTCGCCCTCCTCCTCCTCGCGGAACAGCACGGCGATGAACTCCCCGTTGACGAACACCTCGGCCGAATCCTTCTTCTTCGGGCGCGCCCGCACCTCGAGCGACGGCGTGCCGAACGTCTTGCGCAAATAGGCCTGCAGCCGAGCGACTTCTTTGGGGTCCACGTGCGTCATCTCCCTTGGACGGGACTAGGCTTGCCCGCCGCCGTTGAACGTTATCAGGCTAAATCACAGGCCGCCGAAATCGTCGACCCAGGTCTGCTCCATCTCGAGCGCAGGCTCGGCGCTGCCGGCCGATCCGACGATCTTCGCCGGGACGCCCGCCACAGTGACGTGCGCCGGCACCGGGCTCAGCACGACGCTTCCCGCGGCGACACGCGAGCCGTCGCCGACGGTGATGTTGCCGAGCACCTTGGCGCCCGCGCCGATGAGCACGCTCTCGCCGATCTTCGGATGGCGATCGCCCGTCTCCTTGCCGCTGCCGCCGAGCGTGACACCGTGCAGGAACGAGCAGTTGTTGCCGACGACCGCCGTCTCGCCGACGACGATGCCCGTCGCATGGTCGATCATGATGCCCTGCCCGAAGCGGGCGGCGGGATGGATGTCGACGCCGAAGGTGCGCGAGGACTGGCTCTGCAGGAATAGCGCGAAGTCGCGCCGCCCCTCCTGCCACAGCACGTGTGCGAAGCGGTGCGTGGCCAGAGCGTGGAAGCCTTTGAAGTAGAGCAGCGGCTCGATGTAGCGGTTGCACGCCGGATCGCGGTCGAACACGGCGGCGAGGTCGGCGCGGAAGATGGCGCCAAGCTCGGGGCGCGCCTCCAGCACCGCCTGGAACGTCTGATTGATGAGCACCGCATCGACCTCGGAGTGGTCGAGGCGCTGGGCGAGCCGATGGCAGATGGCCTCTTCCAGCCGGTCATGGCTGAGCAACGTCGCGTAGATGAAGCTGCCGAGCGCCGGCTCGGCCGCCATCGCGCTGGCCGCTTCGCGACGGATCTCCGACCAGATGGGATCGTAGGCCTGCACCTTGCCGTCGGCCACCGAACGCGTCTTGGTTGCCATGTCGCACTCCCCGCGCTGATGCGCGCCGCTTCGATCCGGTCCGCAACCCCGGCTCAGATGGGCGTACAAATATGCCGTCGCAACGTCAACGCCTCCCAAGGACATAACCTTTTTGGACGGTTGCGCAAGCGACCCGCTTGAGACGACCTGCCCGATTGCAGCCGAGTGCCGTTCCCTGCTGTATAAGGTGCGAGCGCAGAGAAGGAATTCCCATGCAGGACACTCCGTCGGAGACGCCCGAACTGCGCTTGGAGCGCGACGGCGACATCGGCTTCGTTATCGCCAGCAACCCGGCCCGTATGAATGCCTTCACCGCCGGCATGTGGCGGGCCCTGCCGGAAATCCTGACAGCGGCCGAAGCCGAGCCGGGGATCCGCGTCATCGTGCTGCGCGGTGCCGGTACCCGCGCCTTCTCCGCCGGCGCCGACATCTCCGAGTTCGACAGCGCCCGCGCCGGCGATGCGACGGCGGCGTACGACGCGCTCAACGACGCGGCGTTCAGGGCCCTCAGCGGTTGCAGTAAACCGACCATCGCCATGATCCATGGCTTCTGCCTCGGCGGTGGCCTGGCCATTGCGTTGTGCACCGACATCCGGCTCGCCGACGAGGCGGCCGAGTTCGCCATTCCGGCCGCCAAGCTCGGCCTCGGCTACAACGCGCGCTGGGTGCATCCGCTTCTCGCCGCGGTACCGCCGGCGCGGGCCAAGGAGATGCTGTTCACCGGGCGGCGCTTCAAAGTTGCGGAGGCGCTCGCCATGGGCCTCGTCAACACCGTCGCCACGACGGACGAGCTGGAGAGCAAGACGCGAGCCCTTGCCGGCGAGATCGCCGCCAACGCGCCGCTCACCGTGCGCGCCGCCAAGCGGACGATCGATGAGCTGACGCGCAACCCGCAGACGCCCGACCTGGCAGCGCTCGATGCGGCCGTGGCGGCGTGCTTTGCCAGTGAAGACTACGCAGAGGGAAGGCTCGCCTTCAAAGAGAAGCGCAAGCCGCGCTTCAAGGGCCGTTGAGGAGCCTTTCGCCGTGACGGCGTGCATGGGTCGACGTTGGGTCCTCGCGGCGCTGGCCCTGTGCCTCAGCGTGCCGGGGCTACCCGTTCCTCCGGCGGCGATCGCCAGCGACAAGCCGTTGCTCAGCGCCTGCTGGGCTCCGGAGGCGCTGACCGCCAAGCCCGGCGAGAAGCTGTCGCGCAAGCATGACCGCAGCTTCGATGCGCCTCCCGTGGAGGGCTGGCTCGCTACCCCGGTGGAGCCCGCGCCGGCCGGCGCGCTGGGCGCGATCCGGAGCGTGAGGCTACCGCCGGGCAAGAAGCTCATCGCGCTGACGTTCGATCTCTGCGAGCAGCCGGGCGAGATCGCCGGCTACGACGGCGCCGTCATCGACTACCTGCGCCGCGAGAACATCAAGGCGACCTTTTTCGCCGGTGGCAAATGGATGCGCTCGCACGAGGAGCGCACGCAGCAGCTCATGGCCGACCCGCTGTTCGAGATCGGCAATCACGCCGAGGCGCATCGCAACCTGCGACTGCTCCAAGGCAAGCGGCTGCACGATGAGGTCGAGGGGCCCCAACGCGCCTACGAGACGATCCGCGCGCGCTTCGCCCGGTCGGAGTGCGCCAAGGCGCAGCCCGCCGCCGTGCAGAGCATAGCGCCACGGCTGACGCTGTTCCGCTTTCCCTACGGCGCCTGCAACGAGCGCGCCCTGCGCGAGGTGCACGATCAGGGTCTGCGCGCCATCCAGTGGGACATATCGACGGGCGATCCTTCGCCCCAGCAATCGGCGGCCGCCATCGTCCACACCATGAGCCATGCACGCCCAGGCTCGATCATCCTCAACCACGCCAACGGACGCGGATGGCACACCGCCGCCGCGCTGCCGGTCGCCGTCGCCAAGCTGCGCAAAGAGGGGTTCGAGTTCGTCACCGTGTCGGAGCTGATCGCCGCCGGCGAGCCGGTGATCGCGCCCGGCTGCTACGACAGCCGCCCCGGCGACACCAACCGCTACGATCGTGTCGTGAGGCGCCCGCGCCCACTGCAGACGACCGAGACCCCTTGGACCCCCTGGCCATGAGTGGCGCTGCAATGTTCGCCCGAGCGCGCTACGAGCTGCCGGTAGAGGGCGGCCCGCTGGTCATCACGCCGCTCGGCGCCGCCGAGGGAGACCGGCTGGGCGTCGTCTTCGCGGCCATCGACCCATGGGCCGCGTATGCTTACCCGGCCGCGGCGCTTTCGCGTTTCCTCGCCGCCTCCGAGCCCGCCGCTCAGCGCCTGCAGCTCAGCCTCGGCGATGACGTCGCCGGCGCGGCCGTCATTCGCACGCGCTGGCTGCGCGGGCCGTATCTGCAGTTTCTCGCCGTCGTTCCCGGATTGCAGGGCCGCGGCATCGGCAGCACCGTGCTGCGCTGGATGGAGCGCGAGGCGCGCATGGCGAGGGAGCGCAACCTGTGGGTCGTCGCATCGGAAATCAACGCCGGCGCCATGCGCTTTTACGAGCGCCATGGATTCGAGCCGACGGCGCGGCTCGACGATCTCGTCTGCGATGGGCGCACGGAAATCCTCATGCGCAAGCGGCTCTAGCTCACGCAACTTCGAGGACGATGCGGCCGCGCACCTTGCCGGCGAGGATCTGGGGCGCCAGTGCAACGACATCCTCGAGCGGGCGCGTCTGCGTGATCGCGCCGAGCTTTTCCCGATCGAGATCGGCCGCCAGCCGCGCCCAGGCGCGCACGCGCCTCTCCTTCGGCGCCATGACGCTGTCGATGCCGGCCAGCGTTACGCCGCGCAGAATGAAGGGCGCCACCGACGCCGGCAGATCGAGGCCCTGCACGAGACCCGCGGCAGCGACGCAGCCGCCGTACTGCGTCATCGACAGGACGTTGGCGAGCGTGTGTGAGCCGGCGACGTCGACGGCACCGGCCCAGCGTTCCTTGCCGAGCGGGCGACCGGGAGCCGACAACTCCTCGCGGGCGATGATCTCGCCGGCGCCGAGCGCGCGCAGGTAGTCCGCTTCCTGCGGTCGACCGGTCGAGGCGATGACGCTGTAGCCAAGTTTGCTGAGCAGCGCGACGGCAATGCTGCCGACGCCGCCCGTCGCCCCGGTGACCAGCACCGGGCCCTTGTCGGGCGTCACGCCGTGCGCCTCCAGCGCCAGCACCGCCAACATCGCCGTGTAGCCGGCTGTGCCGATGGCCATCGTCTCGGCGTTGGTGAACTTCGCCGGCCGCTTGACCAGCCAATCCCCCGGCACGCGAGCCAACTCGGCGTATCCGCCGGGGCGGCGCTCGCCGCAGCCCCAGCCGTTGAGGATCGCATCATCGCCGGGGGCCAACTCGGCATGCTTCGAGGCGATCACGGTGCCAGCGAAATCGATACCGGGCACGAGCGGTAGGCGCATACCCGGCAGCCGGCCGGTCAGCACCAGGCCGTCCTTATAGTTGATGGTCGAGTGGGTGACGCGAAGCGTCACATCACCCTCCCCGAGCGAATCCTCGCCAAGCCTCTGCCAGGTCGCGGAGACGCCCCCCTCGGCGCGCGCCACCACCAGCGCCTTGTATTGGCTCATCGGCCGCCCCCGGCGGCGAGCCCACAAACTTGTCTCGCACTGCAACACGCAGCGCCGCTCGCATCCCGCATGATCACTCCGCCATAGTGATGCATTTCTGCTCAATCTGCATGCCGCCGGGGCATGCTCGGACCAAAAAATGTGCGTTCAAACAACACCTGTGTCCCAATCGCCCAGCCAAAACGCATTCGTAGAATTCAGCCCTAAATCGATCGGCTCCCTGCACTGCAAAAAATATTTCGCTTGGCAAGCGATTGCACGGCCACATAGGTTCGGAACCTCGGCACGGCCAATGCGTTTGTCCGTGCTGTTATCGAGCCGCCAGCATAAGGCGGCCGCAAATTGGAGGCGACAATGGAACTCATGGTCCGACTGAACGTCCTTGCCGCGCTTCTCTCTTTTGGCCTCATCGCTGCGATCGTATTCGGCGTCGTGTAAGCAAGCATCGCAGCTGACGGCGAGCGTCTCCAACTCCCCCCGTTCCGAGACGCACCCGTGGAATCAAAGCAAAGGCGCGGAGCTGGCTCCGCGCCTTTGTCGTCTGCAAGTTCAGGCGGCCGCCTCGCGCAGCGCGCGCGGATCGTAGTTGAGCACCGGCGCCAGCCAACGCTCCGCCTCCTCGATGCTCCAGCCCTTGCGCGCGGCGTAATCCTCGACCTGATCGCGCTCGACCTTGCCGACGCCGAAGTAATGGCTGTCGGGGTGCGCAAAGTAGAGCCCAGAAACGGACGCGCCGGGCCACATGGCAAAGCTCTCGGTGAGCTCGATGCCGGCCGCGCGCTCAACGTCCATGAGACGCCACAGCGTGCCCTTCTCCGTGTGGTCGGGCTGTGCCGGATAGCCGGGCGCAGGGCGAATGCCGCGATACTTCTCGGCGATGAGCTCCTCGTTGGAGAGCGTCTCACTCGCGGCATAGCCCCAGAACTCGCGACGCGCGCGCGCGTGCATGCGCTCGGCGAAAGCCTCTGCCAACCGGTCGCAAAGCGCCTTCAACAGGATGCGGCCATAATCGTCGTGTGCCTTGATGCGCGTCTTGATGGCCTCCTCCTCGCCGAGACCGGCGGTGACCGCGAAGCCGCCGACGTAATCGGCAAGCCCCGTCTCCCTCGGCGCCACGAAGTCGGCGAGCGCCGTGTGCGCGCGCTCGCGTGAAGGGTCGCGCACGATCTGCTGGCGCAGCGTAAAAAGCGTCGCGAGCTGCTGCTTGCGCGTCTCGTCGGTGAATAGCGCGATGTCGTCGCCGATGCTGTTGGCAGGCCAGAAGCCGATGACGCCCGAGGCGCGCACCCACTTCTCGGCGATCATGCGCTTCAGCATCTCCTGCGCGTCGTTGAACAGCTTCTGCGCCTCCGTGCCCACCTTGTTGTCCTTGAGGATGGCGGGATAGCGCCCCGTCAGCTCCCACGTCTGGAAGAAGGGCGTCCAATCGATGTACGGCACCAGCTCGGCGAGCGGGTAGTCGGCGAACGCCTTGGTGCCGAGGAAGGTTGGTTTCGGCGGCTTATAGCCCGACCAGTCGATGGCGAACTTGTTGACGCGCGCGGCGGTGAGCGGGATGCGCCGCTTGTTGGCCTCGTTGCGCACGTGCGCCTCGCGCACCTTGACGTACTCGTCGCGGATTTCGCCGACGTAGGCGGGGCGATCAGTCTCCGATAGCAGCTTGGAGACGACGCCGACGGCGCGGCTGGCATCGAGCACGTAGATCGCCTGCCCCTTCTCGTAGTTGGGGCTGATCTTAACCGCCGTGTGCACGCGCGACGTCGTGGCGCCGCCGATGAGCAGCGGGCAATCGAAGCCCTCGCGCTCCATCTCGGCGGCGACGAAGCACATCTCGTCGAGCGACGGCGTGATGAGGCCCGACAGGCCGATGATGTCCGCCTTTTCGCGCTTGGCCGTCTCGAGGATCTTCGCCGCCGGCACCATTACGCCGAGGTCGATCACCTCGTAGTTATTGCACTGGAGCACGACACCGACGATGTTCTTGCCGATGTCGTGCACGTCGCCCTTGACGGTGGCCATGACCACCCTGCCCGCCGCCGGCATCTGATCGAGACCCGAGGCCTTCTTCTCCGCCTCCAGGTAGGGTTGCAGATAGGCGACGGCCTGCTTCATGACGCGCGCCGACTTGACCACCTGCGGCAGGAACATTTTGCCAGCGCCGAACAGGTCGCCGACGACGTTCATGCCGGCCATCAGCGGGCCCTCGATGACGTGCAGCGGCTTATCCGCCTTCTGCCGCGCCTCCTCGGTGTCCTGCTCGATGAAGTCGGTGATGCCGTGCACCAGCGCGTGCGTTAAGCGCTGCTCCACCGAGGCCTCGCGCCAGGAGAGATCCTTCTCTTTCGGCTTGGCGCCACCGCCATCGCCCTTGAACTTCGGCGCTGCCTCCAAGAGGCGGTCTGTTGCGTCGGGACGCCGGTTGAGCACGACATCCTCGCACAATTCGCGCAGCTCCGGATCGATGTCGTCATAGAGCGCCAGCTGCCCGGCGTTGACGATGCCCATGTCCATGCCGGCCTGGATGGCGTGGTAGAGAAACACCGAGTGCATGGCCTCGCGCACCGGCTCGTTGCCGCGGAAGGCGAACGACAGGTTCGACACGCCGCCCGAGATGTGCACCAGCGGCATCTTCTCCTTGATGCGCCGCGCCGCCTCGATGAAGGCGAGCCCGTAACCCGAATGCTCCTCGATGCCGGTGGCGACGGCAAAGATGTTGGGATCGAAGACGATGTCCTCGGGGGGAAAGCCGACCTTCTCGGTCAGGAGCTTGTAGGCGCGCTCGCAGATGGCGACCTTGCGCTCAGCGGTGTCGGCCTGGCCTTGCTCGTCGAAGGCCATGACGACGACGGCGGCGCCGTAGCGCAGCACCTTCTTGGCGTGGTCGAGGAATGCGGCCTCGCCTTCCTTGAGGCTGATGGAGTTGACGATGGCCTTGCCCTGCACGCACTTGAGGCCGGCCTCGATGACGCTCCACTTGGAGCTATCGATCATGATCGGCACGCGCGCGATGTCGGGCTCGGAGGCGACCATGTTGAGGAACGTCGTCATGGCCCTTTCGGAATCGAGCAGGCCCTCGTCCATGTTGACGTCGAGAATCTGCGCGCCGTTCTCGACCTGTGAGCGCGCGACGGCGAGCGCGGCTTGATAGTCGCCCGCCTCGATCAGCTTGCGGAACTTGGCCGAGCCGGTGACGTTGGTGCGCTCGCCGACGTTGATGAAGACTTGCGCCGCATTTGCTGTAGTCATTGGACTTCTATGTCTCTCCGGCCTCGTGCACGGGCGTTATCAAAATAGAGCAGCCAACAGCTCTGACACTCTCTGCCAGAGGTTGCCGACGGTAGACACATCCGAGAGCAACTCGTTCAACCGCTTTAAGAGAACACGCGCCATTGCCGTCTTTCGAGTTTGCTGCGGCTGACTGGCCTGATCCGCAATCGAACCCAGCAGCTCAATGACCTCGTTCTTGACAGCGGTAGTGAACTCAGGTGCGCCCAAGACCGCAGTGATGAGGTCATTGAGATTGGTCGCGAGTTCGCTCTGCCCTTCCTGCTTAAGTTGGGTCACGCTCTGTGCAAATGAGCCGATCGCTCCAGTATTGATGGTGCCAACATGACTGTCGGTGACGCTTATCGAGTTGATAGTGTTGCCGATGTTGCTCGGCATCGGCGAGGGGGGTGCAGGTCTCCGATGAACACGCATTCCGAAAGACTCAAAATGATCATTCATCTGCTGTTCTGCTTCCCACGCGGCGTACTGATAAGCGTGCAGCGTCTTCAGATGAATTGACTGGTACTTCTCGTAGCAGTCGATGCAGATAGGAACTGCCTTCGCCTCCGTTTCACCCCAGGCAAGTATCCCGTTTGGCCGACCACAATTCGTGCAGTTGGCGATCATGGCAATCACCCGTGGATGAAGGGCTCGAGGCCGGAGAGGCGCATCTTCGGCTCGAGGTGCGGGATCTTGCGCGGCGGATACGCCTTCACGTGCTCGGCAATGTGGTGGATGTGATCGGGCGTCGAGCCGCAGCAGCCCCCGACGATGTTGACGATGCCGTCCTTGGCCCACGGCTCCATCTCGCACGCCATGTCGTCCGGCGTCTCGTCATATTCGCCCATGGCATTGGGCAGGCCGGCGTTGGGATAGGCGGAGATGCGCGTATCGGCCTCCGCCGCCAGCTCGGCGAGATAGGGGCGCATCAGCTCGGCGCCCAGCGCGCAGTTGAGCCCAATCGAGAACGGCTTTAGGTGCCGCATCGAATACCAGAAGGCTTCGCCCGTCTGCCCCGACAGCGTGCGCCCCGAGCGGTCGGTGATGGTGCCGGAGATCATGATCGGCAATTCGATGCCCTTCTCCTCGAACACCTCGAGCGTGGCGACGCCCGCCGCCTTGGCGTTGAGCGTATCGAAGATCGTCTCGATGAGGATGATGTCGGCGCCGCCGTCGATGAGCCCGCGCACCTGCTCCTTGTAGGCTTCGCGCAGCTCATCGAAGCTGATATTGCGGAAGCCGGGGTTGTTGACGTCGGGTGAGATCGAGGCGGTGCGATTGGTGGGGCCGACGGCGCCGGCGACGAAGCGCGGCTTGTCGGGCGTCTTCTTCGTCCACAAGTCGGCGGCGGCGCGGGCGATCTTGGCCGCCGCGACGTTGATCTCGTAGGCGAGGTCTTCCATGCCGTAGTCGGCGAGCGAGATGCGCTGGGCGTTGAAGGTATTGGTTTCGAGGATGTCAGCGCCGGCCTCCAGGTACTGCTCGTGAATGGCAGCGATGATCTGCGGCTGCGTCAGCACCAGGATGTCATTGTTACCCTTGATGTCGCGCAGCCAGTCCTTGAAACGCGCACCGCGATAGCCGGCCTCGTCCAGCTTGTAGCGCTGGATCATGGTGCCCATGGCCCCATCGATGATGAGAATGCGCTGATCGGCGGCTGCCTCGAGCGCGGCGTAGGTGGGTTTCCTCTGCATGCGAACTCCTTACCCCGCCGCGCGCGCCCTGGCGGGGGCGGGCGACGTGTGCGGGCGCAAGCCCAAAAGATGGCAGATGGCGTAGGCGAGGTCCGCCCGATTGAGCGTGTAGAAATGGAACTTCTTCACCCCTTCGTCGACGAGGTCCATCACCTGCTCGGTGGCCACCGCCGCGGCAACGAGGTGACCGGTCGCCGCGTCGTCCTCGAGCCCCTCGAAGCGGTGCGCGAGCCAGGAGGGCATGCTGGCGCCGGCGCGCGCGGCGAAGGCGGCGACCTGCTTGAAATTGTGAATGGGGACGATGCCGGGGGTGATCGGCACCCAGATGCCGGCGGCGCGCGCGCGCTCCAGAAAGCGCAGGTAGTGGGCGTTGTCGAACCCGAACTGGGTAATGATGCGATCGGCGCCGGCGTCCACCTTGGCTTTGAGGTTGTCCATGTCGGCGGCCAGCGTCGGGCTTTCGGGGTGCTTTTCCGGATAGCCGGCGACGGAAATTTCGAAGGGCGCGATGCGCTTCAACCCACCGACGAGGTCGGCGGCGTTGATGTAGCCGCCGGGATGCGGCTCGTACTTGGTGCCGGGGCCGCCCGCCGGGTCGCCGCGCAGCGCCACGATGTGGCGCACGCCGGCGTCCCAATAGGCGCGCGCGACGGAATCGACCTCTTCCTTGGTGGCGGTGACGCAGGTCAAGTGCGCGGCGGGCTTCAAGTCCGTCTCTCTGATGATGCGCGCAACCGTGTTGTGCGTGCGCTCGCGCGTCGAGCCGCCGGCGCCGTAGGTCACCGACACGAACTCGGGCCGCAGCGGCGCCAGCCGCTCGATGCACGACCACAGCTGCTCCTCCATCTTCTCCGTCTTGGGCGGGAAGAATTCGAAGGAGACGTCGATCTCGCCAGCGCCGAGCAGCCGGCTCTTGCGTTCGGACACCATAGGCATCAGGGGGCCTCCTGTAATGCGCGGGCGCGCGCCGGTAGCTTCTGCACTTGCGCATCGAGCGGCCGCTCGCCGAGCCACAGGGAGACGGTGAGCGCCTGCGGGCTGGCTGCCGCGGCCGGCGCCAGGTCGCGTTGCAGCCGTGGCACGAGGCCGGCGTCTTGCATCCAATTCGCCACCTGCGCCGACGCAAAGCCGAGCCGGTCGTGGGCGTGCTCCTCGCGCAGAAATTCGAGATCGTGCGGGGCAAAGTCGACGACGAGGAGCCGGCCGCCGGGGGCGAGGACGCGCGCCGCCTCGCGAATGGCGAGCGCGGGATCGGAGAGGAAATGCAGCACCTGGTGCATGACGACGGCGTCGGCCACACCGTCAGGCAGGCTCAGGGCATAGATGTCGCCATGACGAACCTGCGCCCGCGCCAACTTCGCTTTCGTGAGGTTGCTGCGGGCGTAGGCGAGCATCGCGTTGTTGAGATCGAAGCCCAGTCCGCGCTCGTAGCGGTCGGCGAGCAGCTCCAGGATGCGCCCCGTGCCGGTGCCAAGATCGACCAGGAGCTTGAACGGGCCCCGGCCGAGCGCCTCGACGATCGCCTGCTCCACGTCGTGCTCGGCGACATGCAGGGCGCGGATTCGGTCCCAGTCGGCAGCGTGGGACTGAAAATAGGCCTGTGCCGAAGCTTCGCGCTCCCGTTTCAGGGCGTCGGCGCGCTCGCGGTCGCGGGCCACGACGCGGTCGGATTCATCGACCAGCGCCAGAATATCGAGGGCGAGGCGGCCGCCGGACGAGCGGTCGGAAACGTGGAAATAAGCCCAGCTCCCCTCGCGGAACCGCTCCACCAGCCCTGCTTCGGCGAGCAGCTTCAGATGGCGGCTGATGCGCGGCTGGCTCTGGCCGAGAATCAGCGTCAGGTCCTTGACGCTGAGCTCGCCGGCGGCAAGCAGCAGCAGAATGCGCAAGCGCGTCGGTTCGGCCGCTGCCTTGAGCGCCGTCACGATGTCATCGCTGGCAAAGGATCCCGACACGGCCGCCTTCTCGCGCATTTTGCCGCATCATATAAAGATATGTTTATGTGTCAAGCGATGTGCGCTTGCCACAATCGGATGGTCATTTCGGCACACCGATTAACCCGAAAGTAAGCACGCCCGTTTACCTTCGATTCCCAGATTTCCTCGATTGCGGACATTCCATGCGCGTTGCCATTTACGACCGGGTCGACCCTCCCATGCCTGCCGAACTGCCGCTCCGCCTGACCCAGACCTGCTCGCAGCGCGCGGCGACGGTGCTCCTCACCCTCGTCATCCCCGGCACCATCGCCGTCACCCTCGCCGCGGTTGCCATCGTGCAGGCCATGCTTTCGCCCGCCGCGCGCACGCTGATCGAGCAGCATCCGGCGCAGGGCGTGGAGGTGCTCGCCGCCATCGGATTCCTCATCTATCTCGTCGCCCTGCCGACCAAGCGCCTCATCGACCGGCTGGCGACGACGCGCACTGTCGAGATCGCGCACGGCATGGTCGCGGTGACGGAGGGCGGATACTTCCGCACCTGGGCATGGTCGGCTCCGCTCGCCTCCTTCACCGGCGTTGCGCATCACGTGCGCGCATCGCTGTCGGGCACGCGCCACGAGCTGATCCTCGTCCATCCGCAGCGCGAGAAATCCGTGCTCTTGTGTGTGGCGCCGCGGACATCGCAGAGCGAGGTCGACCGCGTCGCGGCGCCGCTCGGCCACAAGCAGGTGGCACCCAGCGAACTCTATCGATTCAAGGGCCTATGGCCACGACTGTCCACCGCGCCATTACCGGATGCCGCCCATGCCTGACGCCCTCGTCGTCCAAAAATTCGACGCTATCGCTGCCCACCCTTTGACTGAAAGATGCCTCACATGGCTGATAAAGCAGCTGAGGCGAGGGCCGGCCGGCGGTATTGCGGCCGCCGCCGTTGATCGTTCGTACGCCCTCAGGAGGGAGCCCAACCGTATGATGAGCACCGTGACCTTACCTGTGCCGCGGCAAAGCTACTTGCGTGCGCTGGCGCTCTCCTGCATGGCACTGTTTGCAATTCCGGTGACCGCCTCGGCGCAGGCCCCGGCCTCGAAGGCGGCGCCTCCGGGTGACGCTGTCGAGGTCGTACGCAGGGAAAGCCCCGCCGGCTTCATGAAGCGCGTCGGCAACGAGCTGCTCGCCGCCTCGCGCTCGGGATCGACCACCCAGTTCGCCATGGTGCTCAATTCCAACGCCGATGTTCCCTCGATCGGCCTCAGCGCGCTGGGCGATTATGCGCGCAGCCTGCCGAAGACCGACCGTCCGATCTATTACAACGGCATGATCAACTTCATCGCCCGCTACGCCTCGAAGGAGGCGCCGAAGTATCCGGTCGCGCGCTTCATCGTCACCGCCCAGTCGAAAGAAGATGCGCGCGGCACCTACGTCGACAGCCGCATCACGCTGGTGAGCGGCGAGAGCTATGATGTGCGCTGGCTGATCGTGAAGCGCGGCAATACCTACAAGGTGCGCGATGCGCAGGTGATCGGCTTCTGGATGACGTCGTTCCTCGATAATCTGTTCCAGAGCTTCATCAGCGACAACGGCGGCAATCCGAAGGCCCTGGTCGTCGCCCTCAATCGCTGATCCGCAGCGGGCAGCGTCGTCCTCACCCGGGCTTGTCAGCCACCGAGTTGCCGCTGCTCGGCGAGGTCGACAATGCGTCTGCGCTTGCGCACGCGCGCCGCATCGAGAAGCATCTGCCCGGCCCAGCGATAAACATTGCGTTCCTTGACCTGGGCGCGCATCAGCCGCATGCGCTCGCGCTGCTCGTTTAGGGGCATGTTGAGGGCCTCGTCGATCGCCTCACCCAGCCCGTGGGCATCATACGGATTGACGATCAGCGCTTCCGCCAGCTCGCGCGACGCACCGGCGAATTGCGACAAGACCAGCACGCCGCGCTCGTCGTCGCGCGCCGCGACGAATTCCTTGGCAACGAGGTTCATGCCGTCGTGCAGACTACTGACGACGCAGACATCGGCGGCGCGGAACAGCTTGAAGACTTCGTCCGGTTCGTGGTGGCGGATGAGCAGATGAATCGGCTCAGGGCCGGCGCCGCCGTATTTGGCGTTCACGGCGCCTGCAAGCTCTTTGGCTTCCTCTTGCAGGTGACGATAGGTATCGAGCTTGCTGCGCGAGGGAGCAGCCGCCTGGATGAACACGAACCTGCCACGCCATTCGGGGTGCCTCGTCAATAGCTCGTCGATGGCGCGGATGCGATTGAGGACGCCCTTGGTATAATCGAAACGCTCCACGCCGACGCCGATATGAACGTCCTCGCCGATGCCGAGCTCGGCGCGAACGCTGCGCCGGCATTCGTCGACGGATGCTTGCTTTTCCAGCGCCTGAGGCGGCCACTCGATGGAAATGGGATAGGGACGAACGATCGTCTCATGCCCACCGAAAGTTACGGATGCACGCTCGCGATCGATACGTGCCTCGATGAAGCGATCCACCGTCTCGAGGAAATTGTTGCAGTGGAATTGCGTGTGAAAGCCGAGGATCGTGCTTCCGAGCAATCCGCCGATGATCTCCTCCTTGAACGGGCAGATGCTGAATGTCTCGGCGTTCGGCCACGGAATATGCCAGAAGGTGAGGATGGTTGCGCGCGGCAGTCGCTCTTTCAGCAGCCGGGGCAGGACCGCGAAGTGGTAATCCTGGACGAGGATGATCGGATCGTCGGATCTCGCCTCTTTGGCTATGGCCTCGGCAAAGAGCCGATTGACCTCCTGATACGACCGCCAGTCCGCTTCGCGAAAATTCGGCGGCACGAACGAGATGTGGCACAGCGGCCAAAGGCCCTCGTTGGCGAAGCCGTAGTAATATCCGGCCTGCTGATCCTCGCTCAGCCATACGCGGCGCAGGGTATAGGCGGGTGCGCTGGGAGGGACGGCGATGCGGTCGTGAGCATCCACCGTTTCGCGATCCGCCGATCCGCTGCCGTGCGCAACCCAGGTGCCACCGCATGCCCGCATGACCGGCTCGAGCGCGGCAACGAGGCCGCTTGCCGGAATCTGCATCTCAATGCCGTCGCCGGTTCTGTTGTGAATATACGGCTCGCGGTTCGACACCACCAAGACTTCGGCGTTCGGCAGCTCGTGGCCGAGCAGCAACCTCAGAGTCTGCGGCGACCATTCGACTTGGATGCCCTCGGCGAGCGGCGGCGCGCGCTGCAGGTCGCGGACGAGCTGGCGCAGCTCGGAGCCGAGGAGCGGCGCCGCGCGCGGCGCATTGGGAATGAAGGCGGGTGCTCCTGCCGCCTCGGCAATGGTCTGTCGTATGACCCCCAGCCATTGGCGCGACAGATGGAACGCCGACAGCGCTGCCAGTGCGACCAGGGCCAGCCCCGCCCCGGCTATCGCCAGAGCCCAATGCAGACGGGCTTTGGCGGCGCGCCGCTCGGCGAAGCTGAGATCGTGCAGGACGACGAGATGCCCCGTTCCCTTCGGTGCGGCCACCGGGAACGATGCCGCGAGGATCTTGCTCCCCTCATTTTCAATGGTCGAGAACGTTCCACCCTCGCCGCTCGGAGCCGAGCCACAGGCAAACTTCGCGGGCATGAGCTTGGTCGCAAAAAGCAGTTGGCCGGCTTCATCGCAATAGCCGACCGCCAGAAGCTTCTCGTCCGCCGTCAGGCTTTCAAACAGGCTGACGACATCGGAATCGTTTCCTGACGCGAGGTGACGGGTCACCTGGTCCTTGATCGAAAGGTACACCAGCTTGGAGCGGCTCTCGAGATCGCGGAGGGACCACGTGTCGACGAGAACCGACGCCAATGGCGCCAGCAACAGCACCAGTATCGCGACGGCGCCGAGAGCTCCGGCTGCATAACGTAGATAGGTCTGCACCCAGTGTTTTCCTTCCTAACTGGCGACGGCCGAAGGTATCGGCCCCGATCGACGCGGTGCGCCGCGGTTGATCAAAGCAGAAGAACGACCGATCGCGCGAGGGAACCGGGATCAGCGTGAGCGGCGCGGGCGGTTCTTGTGCACGATGGCGGCGATGATCAGCCCGAACATCACGAGCCTCACGAGATAATAGAGCGGCTCGAGCTCGTCCGAGGGGTGGCTCAGCCCCAATGCAATTCGGGTAAGCGAATCGAGAGCGAATGCCGCCGCAAAGAAGAGAAAGAGGGGATCGTGCGTCTGCCACCAGAAGCGCATGAAGAACAGCGTTGCCACCAGCGAGGCCATGGCCACCGCACCCATCAGCATCGGATAGAGTTCGAGATCCATCACTCGGCATCCCAAATGAGGCCATACAGAAGTATGGTCATGGCGATCAGCGCAACCGACGTGCGCCACAGCGACAGGTCCATGTGCGGCACGATAATCTTGTCGGCAACCAGAATGAGATTGTTGAGCGTCAAGCCGACGAAGCACAACCCGCTCCACAACAGCAACCGATAGCCGCCCCTCCAGAAAGCTTGCAATAGAAGGTAAGCGCAGGTCGCGGCGGCGATGGCGCACAATGCGTAGATGAGAGGACCCATGTGTCATCGATCCTTTCGCAATTTGAATGCCGCGGCAAAGGCCCGAATACCGGACGGCCTGGAGTGCACCAGGTTGGTCACGGGAATGAGGTGCCGGGAATAGAGTGTGGCCAGACGCTCCACCATTTCGCGCTGGCCTGGCGGTTCGTCGTTGAACCGGTAGGTGCCATGATTACAGCCAGCGAGCCCGCTGTCGCATAGCCGGTCGAGAACCGCCTTTGCTTGCTCCTCGTCGATATAGAGCTGGGCGGCGACGCTGCTGGCCGTCCATTTCTCCTCGGACTTGTGCACGAGGAGAAGCAGCGCCTCGAGGTGGGCGATGGATTCGATATACGTGAGGATGAACTCGCGAACGTCGAGCGGAATCAGCTCATCGGCCATGCCGCCCCCAGGTGTATGCCGAATAGCCTGCTCACCGGCCCGGTGTCGCCCTCGATGTGTTGATGACCACCCGGCGTAACGCTGCGACCTATGGCCCGCCGGGTCAAGCCTCAAGTACGCCCGATTTTCCTCTCATCAGACATGTTGCGATAAAGAGTAAAAGCCCGGGAAGGGCGAAGCCAATTGGGGGGAAATCCATGCCACGCAGGTTCGGCCCGCTGGCGGTACTGTGCCTGTACCCGCTCGCGGTGCAGGCGGGCAGCATCGAGCGGCAACTTCAGAAGCTCGATCCGGAAGAGCGCGCGCACCAGGTTTGCATCATCAAGGGCATCGACACCATTCGGCGCGATGGCAAGCTGCCGAGGGCCGACCGCCTGACGACCAGCACCACCGCGCGCGCTACCTTCAGCGGCACGCAGGTGGCCGCCAAGGGCGGCGCTGTGCGCGCCAAGTCGCACTGGTACGCGCTGAAATTCAAATGCGACGTGAGCCCGGATCAGATGAAGGCGCTGACCTTCAGCTATGAGATCGGGGGCGAGATCCCGGAACACGAATGGGAAGATTTGGGCTTGTGGCGCTGACGCGCTTGGGGCTCTCTAGGCGACCCGCGCGTCGCGCTCGCCTGCCCGCCTTTCCCTCCGCGTCGGGAGGGAAAGGCGCCGCCGCACTCAGTCGTCGTAGCCGACCAGCAGCTCGCCGGTCGCCGGGTGCACGTATCCCTCGACGCGGACGCCGTTCTTGTCGACGAGCTCGACCTCGTAGGCACCGTCATCAGTCTCGATCTCGGTCACCTTGTAGCCGGCAGCCGTCAGCTTTTCGGTGATCTGCGTCGGGGTCAGCCACTGCTCGCGCGGCACATTAAGGCGTGCACCGGGAGGCGTGTCGGCCACGGCCGGTGCAAAGGCGGCAAAGGCCAGCGCCAATACCGGAGCTATGATGTAGGCTCGCATGGGTTGCATCTCCTTGCGGTTTGCGTCTGGGTTCGACCAGCGGGATCGCCGGGACGGGCGCACCATGCCCGGGGTGGCCTGACGCGGGTCTGACCCGGGTCGTCAGCGAGTTGTCAGCAATTGGCCTGCACATTGGAGACATGCCCATGCCTGCGTTTCTTCGCCGGCACTTGATCGCTGCCATGCTGGCGCTGGCAGCCGGCGACGCGCGCGCCGACGATGTCGGGCCAGAGGTGGCTCGGCAATTACTCAGCGAGGGCCGCATCCGCCCGCTGGCGGAGATTCTCGATGCCGTGAAGGCTGCCGTACCGGGCGAGATGGTGGAGGTCGAGCTGGAGCTCGACGACGGCACCTATGTGTACGAGGTCAAGCAGTTGCGCCCCGATGGCCGCGTGCAGGAAGTGAAGGCCGATGCGGCGACGGGCAAGATCTTGAAGATCGAGGACGATGACTAATGCGCCTCCTCATCGTCGAGGACGAGCCGCGGATCAGCGAGGCCATCAAGGCCGCTCTCGAAGCTGCCGGCTACACCTGCGACGTTACCGCTGATGGCGAGGATGCCTGGTTCCGCGGCGACACCGACGCTTACGATCTCGTAGTGCTCGACCTCGGGCTGCCGAAGCTGGACGGGCTCACGGTGCTGAAGCGCTGGCGCGCGGCCGGACGCAACATGCCGGTGCTGGTGCTGACGGCACGCGGCGCCTGGCCAGAGCGCGTCGAAGGCATCGACGCCGGCGCCGACGATTATCTGGCCAAGCCGTTCCGCTCCGAGGAGCTGTTGGCGCGCGTGCGCGCGTTGATACGCCGCGCGGCAGGGCACGCCAACGCGCTCATCACCGCGGGCGACCTCTCCCTCGACACGCGCCAGATGCGCATCTTCGTGGCCGGCGAGCCGGTGCAGGCTTCGCCGCTCGAATACCGCCTCGTCGCCTATCTCATGCATCACAAGGGCCGCGTGGTCCCGGCGCACGAGCTGATCGAGCATCTCTACGGTGACGATGACGCGCGTAACGCCAACGCGCTCGAGGCATTGATCATGCGCCTGCGCAAGAAGCTGGGCCCCGATGCCATCGAGACGCGTCGCGGCTTCGGCTATCTCGTTCCGGATGCCGCCCCATGAGCTTCGGCTCGCTGCGTTTGCGCTTGCTTGCCGGCGCCGCCGCCTTCGTCCTCGCTGCCCTGGCGCTTGCGGCCATCGGTCTCACGGCACTGTTCGAGCGACACGTCGAGCACTGGCTCGAAGGGGAGATGTCGAGCCATCTCGATCAACTCATGGCCGGCATCGACGCCGGCCCAGATGGACGGCTCGCGGTTCTGAAGCCGCCGAGCGACGCGCGCTTCGAGCGCCCCTTGTCGGGTCTTTACTGGCAGGTAGCGGTCGAGCCGAACGGACCAGTACTGCGCTCGCGCTCACTGTGGGACTTCACTGTCGCGCTACCGGCCGAGAGCCGGGTGGACGATGCGCTACACGCCTACGATGTCCCGGGACCTGACGAGCAGACGCTGCACCTAGTGCAGCGGCACATTACCCTCCCAGCGCGGCTCGGCGCGCATACGGCGCGCGTCGCCGTCGCCGTCGATCATGCGGACTTGACCGATGCGGTGCACGACTTCGCCGGCGCCCTATTGCCATTCCTGCTCGTGCTTGCCGTCCTGCTGACGGCCGCGGCGTGGGCGCAGGTGAGCCTGGGCCTGCGGCCGCTGACCGCGGTTAGGCGCAAGTTGGCCGCCATCGGCTCGGGGGAGTCTCGCCGCCTTGGCACCGGATTTCCCGACGAGGTGCTTCCCCTCGCCCGCGAGATCGACACCCTGCTCGATGCACGCGAGCGGCAGATCGAGAAAGCGCGGGCGCGCGCCGCCGATCTCGCCCACGGTCTGAAGACGCCGCTGCAGCTCTTGAGTGGCGACGCCGAGCGCTTGCGTGCCAAGGGCGACAGCGAGCTGGCCGAGGAGATCGAGGACATCGCCGCTACCATGCGACGGCACGTGGAGCGCGAGCTCGCTCGCGCGCGCAGCGCTGCCGATGCCGCGAACGCCAGCGCCGATGTCGCGACCATCGCGCAGCGCGTGGTGCGCGTCATCGAGCGCACGCCGGAGGGAAGTCGCCTCGCTTGGACGGTCGACGTCCCGGCAGGGCTCACGGCGCGTATCGATCCCGAAGATCTCACCGAGGCGCTCGGCAATCTCACCGAGAACGCAGCGCGGCATGCCAATTCCGCCGTCATCGTTACCGCGCGGGCCAAGGACGGCACCGTGGTTCTGTCCGTGATCGACGATGGCCCGGGCATCCCGGCGGCGCGGGCGCAGGAGGCGCTGCGGCGCGGCGGGCGGCTGGATTCCTCCGGCTCGGCGGGCCTGGGTCTGGCGATCGTCGGCGACATTGCGGAAGCCTGCGGGGCAACGCTGACGGTCGAAACCCCGCAGCGCGGCTGCCATATCTCGTTGCAGCTGCCCGCCTCCGGCCATCACAGACCTGGCCCCGGCCCCCTGTAACTTTCGCACCTGCGTCGGCGTATCAGTCGGTACCATCCCGCGCTCTCGCCTCGGAGGAAAAACTATGCGCGCCGCAAGTCTCACCAAAATTGCCGCCATCGTCGTTACGGCACTGATGTTCACCGCCGGGACGGGTTGGGCATTCGAGGAAAAGCCCTTCGACATGACGGCGTTCAAACAGGCGCAGAGCGAGGGCAAATCCATCCTGCTCGATGCCTTTGCCCCCTGGTGCCCGACTTGCAAAGCGCAGCAGAAAGTCCTCGGCGCTTTGAAGGATGACGCAAAGTACGCCGCGCTCGTGCTGTTCAAGATCGACTACGACAACCAGACCGATGCGCTGAAGACCTTCAACGTGCGGCAGCAGAGCACCCTGATCGCCTTCAAGGGTGACAAGGAAACCGGCCGCTCCGTCGGTGATACGCAAGCCTCCGCCATCGAGGCGTTGATCAACACCGCACTCAATTAGGCGCACGCTCATGCTTCTCGGCAGCGCTACCTTCGCCCTCCTCGCCGGCGTTCTCTCGACGTTGTCGCCGTGCGTTCTGCCGCTGCTTCCCATCGTCCTGGCGACGGCGGTGGGGGAGCATAGGCTCGGCCCGCTGGCGCTTGCGACGGGGCTCGCAATCTCGTTCGTCGCCGTCGGCATGTTCATCGCCACCATCGGCTATGGAATCGGGCTCGACGCGGGATTCTTCCGCACCTTCGCCGCCCTGCTGCTCATCGGCATCGGAGTGATCCTTCTGGTGCCGCAGCTGCAGACGCAATTTGCCACTGTCGCAGCCCCCATTGGCGGCTGGGCCGAGAGCAGCTTCGGCAGCTTCAGCACCGGCGGCCTGCACGGCCAGTTCGCGCTCGGGCTGCTGCTCGGCGCCGTCTGGAGCCCGTGCGTGGGTCCGACGCTGGGCGCCGCCTCGGTGCTCGCCTCCCAGGGCAAAGATCTCGGCCAGGTCTCGCTCGTCATGCTCGCCTTCGGTCTCGGCGCGGCGCTGCCGCTGCTGCTGCTCGGGCTGTTCTCGCGCGATACGATGCTGCGCTGGCGCGGCCGCCTTTCGGGGGCCGGCAAGGGCGGCAAGCTGGTGCTCGGCTCGCTGTTGATCGCGGTCGGATTGGCGATCGTCAGCGGCTTCGACAAGCGGCTGGAAACGGCGATCATCGACGCTTCGCCAGCGTGGCTCACAGAGATAACCACGCGCTATTGAACCGATAGCGCACGGGTGCCGGCAGGGGCGCTAGGATTGCGAGGAAAAGGTCACGCCCCATGGTCAGCTCAGCCGTCGTACCCCAGCCGGAAATCGTCTATCGCCATACGCTCGCGGTGCGCATCACGCATTGGGTGAACGCCTTCTGCCTATTGGTGCTGCTGCTCAGCGGTCTGCAGATCTTCAACGCCCATCCGACGCTGTACTTCGGCGACAAGTCCGATCCCGATCGCGCCGTGCTGAGCATGAAGGCCATCGAGCGCGACGACGGCAGCTATGCCGGCATCACCACCATCGGCTCGGCGAGGTTCGATACCACCGGCGTGCTCGGCCTGTCGCGCGACGCCAACGGCGAGCTCGAGTCGCGCGGCTTTCCTTACTGGATCACGCTGCCCTCCTACCGCGACCTCGCCACGGGACGGCGCTGGCACTTCTTCTTCGCCTGGCTGTTCGTGCTCAACGGCCTCGCCTACCTCATCTATGCCGCGTGGAGCGGGCACGTGCGCCGCGACCTCGCGCCGACGCGCTCGCAATTGCGCCACATCGGCCAATCGGTATGGGAGCACATCCGTTTCCGCTTCCCCAAGGGCGAGGAAGCGAAGAGCTACAACGTGCTGCAGAAGCTCGCCTACCTCGCCGTGATCTTCGGTCTCTTGCCACTCGTCGTGCTCACCGGGCTCACCATGTCGCCGGCGATGGATGCAGCCTTCCCGTTCCTGCTCGACATGTTCGGCGGCCGGCAATCGGCACGCACCATCCATTTCCTGTGTGCCGCGGGCATCACAGCCTTCGTCGTCGTGCACCTCGTCATGGTGGTGGCGACGGGCACTTGGAACAACATCCGTTCGATGATCACCGGCCGCTACGTGATCGAGCCGGAGGAGGCGCCGCATGGCAAATGAGCGCGGTTTGACTCGGCGTGGCTTTCTCATCCGTGGCGCGGCGGTCGGCGGCGCGGCGCTGCTCGGTGGCTGCGACCAGCTTTCGCAATCTCCCTCGTTCCGCGAGATGCTCTACAAGGCCGAGGGCGCCACGCAGCGCGTGCAGCGGCTCGTGCTCTCAGAGCGCTCGCTGGCGCGTGAGTACTCCGAGGCGGAGCTTTCGAAGCATTTCAAGGCCAACGGATCGACCAACGTCTCCGATCCCGCCTACCAGCAGGCGGCGCAGAACGGCTTTGCCGATTGGCGCCTCGAGATCGACGGTCTCGTCGCGCGCCCGACATCCTTGAGCTTGGATGAGTTGCGCAAGCTGCCCGCGCGCACGCAGATCACACGCCACGACTGCGTCGAGGGCTGGAGCGCCATCGGCAAGTGGACCGGCGCCCAGCTCGGGCCGCTGCTGCAAAGCGTCGGGCTGAAGCCCGAAGCGCGCTACCTCGTCTTCCATTGCACCGACACGCTCGGCCTCAGCGGCAAGTATTACGAGAGCATCGACCTCATCGACGCCTTCCATCCGCAGACCATCCTCGCCTACGACATGAACGGGGCGGCGCTACCCGTGCCGCACGGCGCGCCGCTCCGCCTGCGCGTCGAGCGCCAGCTCGGCTACAAGCACGCCAAGTACGTCGAGCGCATCGAGGCGGTATCGAGCTTCGCGATGCTGCGCGGCGGGCGCGGCGGCTTCTGGGAAGATCTCGGCTACGAGTGGTACGCCGGCATCTAGCCGCACTCAGTCTTTCTCTTCGAGATTGAGGCACACCGAGTTGATGCAGTAGCGCTTGCCGCTCTCCGTCGGGCCATCGTCGAACACGTGCCCCAGGTGCGAGCCGCAGCGCGCGCAGGTGATCTCGGTGCGCACCATGCCGTGCGAGGTGTCGGCGTGATGGGCGACGGCGCCGGGCAGTGCCTCGTCGAACGACGGCCAGCCCGTTCCGGAATCGAACTTTGCATCCGAGGCGAACAAAGGGTTGCCGCAGGCGGCGCAGGTAAAGGTGCCGTCCGCCTCGGTGTGCAGATATTCGCCGGTGAACGGCGGCTCGGTGCCCTTTTCGCGCAGCACGCGGTACTGCTCCGGCGTCAATTGCTTGCGCCAGCCCGCTTCATCCTTCGGCATCGGCTTCTCGCTCATGCGGACCAGATACCACGGCCGGCGTGGCCGCTAAAGCCATGCGCAGTGCGGTCCAGGCAAGGCTGTTGAAGTGGTGCCGCCTACTCTCGCCGTGGTTCAAAAGTAGAACGTTCGACGATGGCGCTCCCCCGCCATCCTTAGTTTGCATTGTCGCATTATTGACTTCAAACTTGACATGCAAAGTAAGGTATCTCCTATGGGGCTATAGGGTCGCAACATCCAGATCAGAAACTCGGCGCCATGGATCATCCTCTCTCGCGACTTTCGAATGCATCTAAACTAGCCGGCGCCGCGAGCGCGCTGATGCTTGTCAGCTTCGCACCGGCGTTGGCGCAGGACGCTGTGCAGTCGGCAGCGCCAGGCGCGACGCCTCAGGCGGCCGAGACGCCGAACCCGGCGGCAAGCACGCCGCCTCCAACCGCCGCCGCCTCGCCGTCCGCGACGACACCTGTCGTTTCGCCCACTGCGGCGAGCGCTGCACCGACGACCGCGGCGCAACCATCCACCACCCCCTCACCCGCGGCGTCGCCACCAGCCGCCCCCACCGGCGCACCCGCCGCCGCTCCCGGCGCAACCGAGGCGGCACACGACATCATTGCGCCCGATGCTCCCAGTGCGCCGACGATGCCAACCGCAATGCCGGCACCGGCGTCGCTGGTCAATGCCGAGAAGCTCCCGCGCGATCTGTCGCCGTGGAGCATGTTCATGCAGGCCGACATCGTCGTGAAGTCGGTGATGATCGGCCTCATCTTCGCCTCGATCGTCACCTGGACCGTCTGGCTGGCCAAGAGCATCGAGCTCGCCGCCGCCAGGCGCCGGATGCGCACGGCGCTGAAGAAGCTCGGCGCCGCCAACTCGATCAACGAGGCGGTGAGCCTCGTCGATGCCAAGCGCGGCGCGGTACCGGCCATGCTGCGCGCCGCCATCGCCGAGACGCGCGCATCCTGGGACGTCGCCGACAAGTATGCCATCAAGGAACGCGTAGCGGCGCGCCTGGAGCGGATCGAGTTTGCCGCTGGCCGCGACATCAACCGCGGCACCGGCGTCCTGGCCACCATCGGCTCGACGGCGCCGTTTGTGGGGCTGTTCGGCACCGTATGGGGCATCATGAACAGCTTCATCGGCATCTCCGAAGCGCAGACCACCAACCTTGCGATCGTTGCTCCGGGCATTGCCGAGGCGCTGCTCGCCACCGCCTTCGGCCTCGTCGCCGCTATCCCAGCGGTGATGATCTACAATCATTTCGCGCGTGCCATCGGCAGCTACAAAGCGCTCGTCGGCGATGCCTCCGTCGCCGTTCTGTGTCTTGTGTCGCGCGATTTCGATCGCGGCGTGCGCCCTGAGCTGAGAGCGGCGGAGTAGCCATGGCGGGACGGCTGCAGGACGACGACATCTCGGAAACGCACGAGATCAACGTCACGCCGTTCATCGACGTGATGCTGGTGCTGCTCATCATCTTCATGGTGGTGGCGCCGCTATCGACCGTCGACGTGCCGGTCGAGCTCCCCGTCTCGGCCGCGCAGCCGGCCGCCAAGCCCGACAAGCCGCTCTACGTCACGCTCAAAGCGGATCTCTCGCTGGCCGTCGGCAACGACATGGTGCTGTGGAGCGGGCTCGGCCCGGCGCTCGACGCACAGACGAGCGGCGACCGCAACAAGCGTCTGTTCCTGCGCGCCGACAAGGCGGTGCCGTACGGCGAGCTGATGCGCCTCATGGATACGCTGCGCGCCGCCGGATACCTCAAGGTTGCGCTGGTCGGCCTCGAGGGCCCGCCGGTTCCGGATGCACCGTCTGCGGCCACGGGTGCCACGCCATCGTCGCCGCCGAGCGCTGCTCCGCCGTCATCATCCGCCTCGCCCAGCGAAGTAGCTCAACCCTCGCCGACTCCCTCGCCATGATCCCGCATCTGGACTTCCTCGAGGGTTCTGCAGCGCGCTTGCGCCGCTGGCTGTTGGCCGCCTTCCTGATGGTGTCGCTGCACGCCGTCGCCGGCGCCCTTACGCTCGCCCATTGGCCCGAGGAGGAGGCCAGCGAGGAGGAAGCCGGCGCATTCATGGTCGAGCTGGCGCCGGTGCCGGTGGCGCCGCCAGCAGAGAAGCTCAACGTCGCCATTGGCATGCGCTCCGAGGAGGCCGCGCCGTCGGTCGCGCCCACCGAGGAGGTGAAGGAGAAGTCCGAGATCGAGACCCCGAAGGTCGAGGAGGCTCCGCTCGCCCCGGATCCGGAGCTCGTCGTGGAAAAGCAGAAGCCGGTCGAGGAGGTCGACGACGAGAAGGCCGAGGAGGACCCGCGCCCGGAGCAGAAGGCGACCCCGCAGGTTTCCGCCGCTGCGCAGGAGACGGCGGCTCCTCCGCCGGTCGAAGCGCCGCCGGCCGAGAAGCCGGCAGCCCCCAAGCAGGGCCTTTCAACCAAGCCCTCGGAGGCGGTGCTGAGCTGGTACAAATCGCTGTCGCTGCACCTCAACAAGCACAAGAAGTATCCGCACGAGGCACGCAAGAAGGGTCACGAGGGCACCGCCAACGTGTCGTTCACGCTCGACCGTTCCGGCAAGGTGATCAGCGCGCAGCTCGACAAAGGCTCCGGCTACGATCTCCTCGACAAGGAGGCGATCGAGGTCCTCAATCGCGCCAGTCCGTTTCCGCCGCCTCCGTCGGACGTGCCCAACCTGACCATCAACCTGACGCAGCCCATCCAGTTCCGCATCAAGCGCTGACGCTCACCGCCGCCCACCACATATTCGGTTTCCTGCTAAGGGCGCGAACTAGCTGCCGTCTTGAACGGGAACAATGCGCGTGCGCAGCAGGCGAACCATGATGATGCCGGCGAGCATCGCGGGAACGAAGACCAGCGTCCCCGGAGCGAGCAGCGGGATCGACACGAGGGCGGGTCCCGGGCAAAAGCCTGTCAGTCCCCAACCAACGCCAAAGATTGCGGCCCCGAGCACCAACGGGCGGTCGATCGCCGAGGTGCCGGCCGGCAATCTGAACTGCGGCGCCAGCAGCGGCGCCGGGCGCCGCCAGGCGATGCGATAGCCTAGGAATGTCGTCGCCACCGCACCCGCCATGGCGAAAGCAAGGCTCGGGTCCCAGGAGCCGAACAGGTCGAGGAAGTTCTGCACCTTGGCCGGGTCGACGAGGCCGGAGATCAGCAGGCCGAGACCGAACAGCAGACCGGCGACGACATTGACGATCACTCCCATGCCTAGCCTCCGATCATGTGGCGCACGACGAATACGGTGGCAAAGCCTGTGGTCATGAAGACCGCCGTCGCGGCCAGCGATAGCGGCGAGAGACGCGACAGGCCGCAGACGCCGTGGCCGCTGGTGCAGCCGCCGCCGTAGGCGGCGCCGAAACCTACGAGCAAACCACCGACAAGCATCAACGGGAGATTGTCAGAGACCGTTTGTGTCACCGCCATGCCGGCGGCGGCGTACATCAGCGGCGCGGCGATGAGCCCGGCGACAAATGCTGCCGCGTGCACCGGCTGGTCCCCGTCATAGGGCAGCAGCAGACGCCCGACGATCCCGCTGATGCCGGCGATGCGGCCGTGAAACAGCATGAGCATAACGGCCGAGGCGCCGATGAGAACGCCGCCGAGCGTCGACGCGACGGGCGTGAATTCCGTGGGCACCGGCAAAGCAATCCTCCCTCCATCGGCGCTGCGACACGATGCCCGTCAGCGGTCGCGCGGCCATCACCCGCGAGCGTAGCGGTCCGTGCGCGGCAAGTCGATGCACGACCGTCACCCCTCATAAGATTTGCAGGTCTTGCTATTTGACGATCGTCGCGCGAGCCCCCATCTATGCACGCGTCGGCTCGCGCCGGCCGCGGTGATTTGCAGAGCAAGGTTGCGCCGCGAAACCAAACGCTAAGGTGCTGTGTTTGTAGGCACGGCATCGGCTCCAAGGAGAACCAACATGGCAAGCGTCGTGTATTCGATGATCCAGCGCCCCCCGCACCAGCGCGGATCGATGAGCCACTCCTGTTGCATGTGCTGTTGAAGCGCGGCTGAGCGGCGCTGGCCGCCGCCGCACCGATAACAAATGTCATCGAAGCAACATAAGGGAACGCCGGGTACCCACCGGCGCAAGGTGAGCTCATGTCTTCACAAGCCTACATCATCGAGATCGGCAGCGACGCCGTCGGCATCGTCGTGCGCGAGGCGGGCGAATCCGCATTCCAGTTCCATTCGGCGTTGAGTGCCTTCCGCGCCCTCGACGGCAAGAAGTTCGCCACCGCACAGGCGGCGCAGAAAGCCGCGCTCGACCACGACGCCAAGCTGCCCCGCCTAGCCGGCCGCGCCGCGCAACCGGAGCTGGAGTTCGTATGATGTGAGGGCGCCGCGGCCCCGCGCCTGATGGCTGCAGGCATTGGCAGCTAAGCGCCCCATCTGCTCCCCTAGCGAGAGCCGCCCCCGCGCAGTTCGTGCACGCTGCGCGGGGGCCATTCGTCTGTATCGCCTTGATTCAGCGCGCTGCCAGCTTGGCGGCGATCTGCGCCATGTGCCGACCCTGGAAGCCGGCATGGGACGCCTTCCGGCTAGCGCAGAAGGCTTGACGCCTCAATCGCCTGGACGGGCGCGGAAGGTTAGCTCCACGGTCATGCCCGCGAAATAAAGCGCCGCCACGACGAGGACGACTTGGCACCAGAGCGGTGGCGGAAAGCCGTGCCAGACGGAGGCGACGGCGGCAACGGACCATGCCACCGTCATCGCCAGGGTGACGCCCCTCATGCGCGCTACCCGCACCGGATGCACCCAGTGCATCGGCACGAAGGTGAGCAGCACCAAGGCGATCAACACCGGATAGGTGATCAACGCCGGTGGCGTCAGGGCAAAAGCGTAAAAGGCCACGATGTTCCAAAGCGTGGGAAAGCCGACGAAGCTCGAATCCTCGGCTTTGCTGGCGAGATCGGAGAAGTGATAGAGCGACGAAATGAGGATCAGCGCCGCGACGATCACGCCGCTGGTGCCCGACAGAAATCCGCCGCGCAAAAGCGCCAAGGCAGGGACGAAGACGTAGGTTATGTAATCGACCACGAGATCGAGGCGCTCGCCGGAGAAGCGCGGCAGGCGCTCCTCGACGCGCGCCATGCGCGCAAACGTGCCGTCGATGGCGTCGATGACGAGCGCGGCGCCCAGCCACGCGAACATGCGCTCCCAGGCGCCATCGAATGCAGCGAGTGCGGCCAGCAGCCCGCAGACGGCGCCGAGCGCCGTGAACAGGTGAACGCTGGCCGCGACAAGGTCGGAGAATCGAAGGGGAAGCACCGGGATCCCCTCCACGTGCCGAAGATCAGAAGCGATGCTTGACCGAGCCGCGCACCGTCAAGTCGTCTTCGGGGTTGGGCACCGCCTCGGGCTGACCCGCCGGTTGATTCTCGGCGGCGCCGTAGAGCAGCTCGAGGCCGAAGTCCATTTTCGGCAGCACGCCCAGCTTGCCGAGCCCCGGGATGCGGATCTCGGTCCCCGCCTCGGGTTTGGCCGCGGTTTCATCGCTCAATGCGGCCTTGTCGCCCGATGCGGCCTCGGCAGGCGCCGGGGCGGCGTCGGCGGGCGGCGGGGTGCTGCCCTTCTGTTCCTGGAACGCGAACGCGCCGTGGCCGGCAACAAGTGCCGCTACCAACGCCAGCGCTACTACGTACCGGCTCCTCATCTCAAAAACCCCGCAAGGTCATGTTCTGCCCCCGAAGCGAAAATGCTGTCTCGGACCTATCATGACAAGGATGTTTTAGGCGCGGTTAAGCCCTAGTAAACAATTGTCCCAAGGGGTGTGATCTAACTGCCATGTGGCCGTTCGGCATCAACAATAGGCCCTTCCACTCTGATCACTATTTACCCCCGTTTTGCCCAGGGCGAACCGGAGATTCGCCGCAAACTGGCCGCCGCGGATCGAGGGCGGCGCTTGGCCGCCATGGACACCCGGCGCATCGACATCCGATGATGGCGCCGTGCGAAGGTCAAGGCTCTCCTGGGCAGTGGCGGGATGAATGACGGCCGTTCATATGACGTCGGCGTCGTCGGCACCGGTCCGGCCGGCCTGGCCGCCGCTCTGGCGCTCGCGCGCCCGGGTCTGCGCGTGGCCGCCATCGGCCCGGCACCGAGCAGCCGGGATACGCGCACAGCCGCTCTTTTCGCCGGCTCGGTCACCCTGCTCGAGAACCTCGGCGTCGGCGATGTCTGCCGCTCGGCCGGCGAGGCGATCTACGGCATCCGCATCATCGACGACATGGGGGCGCTGCTGCGCGCACCCGAGGTGACCTTCACCGCCGCCGAGGCCGGGCTGGAGCGCTTCGGCTACAATGTTCCCAACGCAGCCCTCGTCGAGGCCCTGCGCATACGCGCGGGCGAGGTTCCCACCCTGACGCTGATCGACGCGAGTGTCGCCGAGGTCATCCCTGGACCGGAGGAGGCCGAGGTGCATCTCGGCGATGGGCGCCGGCTCACCGTGCGGCTCGTCGTCGGCGCCGACGGCCGCCAGTCGCTGTGCCGCCGGGCGGCGGGCATTGCCGCGCGGACCTGGGCCTACGAGCAGAGTGCCCTGACGTGCACCTTCACGCACCAGCGGCCGCACGGCGGAATCTCGACGGAGTTCCACCGGCCGGCCGGCCCATTCACCGTCGTTCCCTCGCCTGGGCGGTCCTCCAGCCTCGTGTGGGTCGAGCGCCCGGACGTTGCGGCACGTCTGGCGAGCCTCGAGGAGGCTGCGTTCCGCTCGGCGCTCGAGGAGCGGCTGCAAGGCCTGCTCGGCGCGGTCGAGACAATCGGACCGCGCGGCGTCTTCCCGCTGTCGGGTCTCTCGGCCGACGTTGCCGGCCGCAACCGCATCGCTCTCGTTGGCGAGGCCGTGCACGTGATCCCGCCCATCGGCGCCCAGGGCCTCAACCTCGGCTTGCGCGATGCCGCCTGTATTGCCGACTGCGTCGCGGACGCCCTCGCCGCCGGCGGCGATATCGGCGCGCCGGGCGTAATCGAGGCTTACGGGCGCATGCGACATGCGGACATCGCCTCGCGCATCTGGACCATCGACCTGCTCAACCGCAGCCTCTTATCAAGCGCCCCGCCGGTACAGGCGCTGCGCGGACTGGGGCTGCATATCCTCAAGACCTTGGGCCCGGTGCGTCGGATGGCCATTCGCGAGGGCCTCGGGCCATCGTTCATCACCCCGCGCCTGATGCAAGCCCCCGTAGAAGGTCACGGCACCAGCCCTTGACGAAGCGTGTCGGCCTGGGCAAGACCCCCTTACCCCGCAGAACACTCGAGATGCCGCCGGCCGATGAAGACCAAAGATCGCCTTCGCGACCTGCAATATCGCTTCGAGTACGCAGTGCTGCGGCTCGTCGCCGGTTTCTTCCGCGCCCTGCCGCTCAATGTCGCTACCGCCGCGTCGGCGTATTGCTGGCGCCGCCTTGCACCGCTGATCAACCCCAGGCGGCACCAGCGCGCCCTGGCCAATCTCGCCATCGCCTTCCCGGAGAAGAGCGAGCAGGAGCGGCAGGCGATCGCGCTGGCGCACTGGGAGAACCTCGGTCGCGTCATGGTCGAGACGATGCGCATCGACCGCTTCCTAAAAGAACCCGAGCGCATCGACATCGTCAGCCAGAACATCTTCTCGCGTTACAAGGACAAGCTCGGCCCGGCGGTCGGCGTCAGCTTGCATATGGGCAACTGGGAGCTGGCGATCCTCCCGTTCACATGGGCGGGTGCCAACCCGGCGGCGGTCTACCGCTCGGTGACCAACCCCTACGTCGACCAGTACCTGCGCGACCAGCGCAAGGATCTTTATCCCGACGGTCTGTTCGGGCGCGGCAACGTGGGCGATCACGGCGATGATCAAAGAACCGCGCGCGCCATCATGGACTTCGTGCGCCGCGGCGGCCGCCTCGGCCTCGTCTGCGATCTCTACGACCGCACCGGGATGCCGGTCCCGTTCTTCGGCAAGGATGCGAAGACGCAGGCCATCGGCGCCATGATCGCCCGGCGCGTCGGCGCCCGCATCTGGCTGTCGCGCTGCAAGCGCATCGGCACGCAAAGTCGCTTCGAGATCGAGCTCAAGGAGTTGCGCGTGCCGCGCACCGCCAACCAGGCGGAGGATATCCGCTGGACCATGGTGCACATGCAGAAGCAGTTCGAGGCGTGGATCCGCGAGGCGCCCGAGCAGTGGATGTGGAGCAACCGGCGCTGGAGCTAGCGCCGGGCGCGATTCACCTTGATGATGACGAGGCACGCGTGGACGATCGGCTGAGAGCACTGACCGATTCCACACGCATTGTAGGCCTGGGCCGACACGGCAGGTCGGAAGTTACCACGGCCGCGACAAGCACGGGGCGCCGACCTCGCAGCTCACGGCGTGCGCCGTACGGCCCACGAACGGCTTGGGAGGTCTGCTCTCCGACTATTTGCGAATGCTGCCGTCGTACGTCGCGATGCTGCAGCCGGCCGAGGCGGAGCGCATCGGCGAGCAGTTGCTCGACCTGGTGGCGCTGGCTCTGGCGGCGCAGGGCAGACGCGAGGAAAGCCCCGCCCTGTCGGCCGCACGCGCCGTCGCCCTGCTGCAGTTGCGCTCGGCGATCGAAGCCCGGCTCGATGACCCCTCGCTCGATCCCGAGACCGCCGCCGCCGCGGCCGGCATCAGCGTGCGCTACGCCAATGCGATCCTGGCCGAGCAGGGAATGTCGCTACAGCGCCTGATCGTGGCTCGTCGCCTCGAGCGTTGCCGGCTCGATCTCGAGAATCCGCAGCGAGCGCATCTCACGGTCAGTGAGATTGCATACGGCTGGGGCTTCTCGGATACCTCGCACTTCAATCGGCGCTTCAAGGCCGCCTTTGGATGCACGCCGAGCGAATGCCGCCGACGCTCTCACGATTGAGAGGGCGTGCGCACCCTTGTGGATCTGGTTGCGACAGAGCGGGTCGGTTATCCCCAGTCAACACCGCCTAATCCCAGAACGCCAATTGACACATCGCGGCATCGATCATCCGCTTGTCAGAGGCTAGACACGGGAGACCGCGATGGGCGCGCCAACCGAAACGAAGCCGTCGAGCGTGCTGCAGGCGTGGCGCAGCGAGTTGCGCACGAGGCTGCGTTACCCGCGCCTGCGCTTCGTGCCGCGCCAATGGCGGCCGCTCCGCTACGTGCTGTCCATCGGAGGTATGGGCGCCACGCTCGTCCTCTTGGCGGTCGCCTATCTCGGCTATGATCTTGCCATAGCCAGACTGTCACCGTGCGAGGCGATCTTCCGCGAGACCAGCGTTGGATTGTCGACGCGCATCAGTTTTCTCAGGACGGAGGGCGAGCTGCAGATCGGCCGCGAGCAGCTCATCGAGCTCGACGAGCGCGCGCAGATGACAGCGCTCAACCTCAAAACCTGCTGCACAGTCCTGGATGCAGGGCGACTTGATCCCGAGCAGTTCCTGCAATGCAAGGGCAGCGCGCGCACCTATCAGGCGAGGCTCGAAGACATCGCCGACCTGGTACGACAAGCCGTCAAGGAGGGCATAACCACCGGCACCGTCGCGGCGCAAGCCGCCACACATCCCGACGATCCACGAATCAAATCGAAGATCGAGGGCGAGATCGCGGCGGCAAAGGACGTCTCCCGCGACTTCAACCGCGTGGTCGTCAACGTCCGCAGGGCGCAGGGGCTGGAAACTCTGAAGGCGACTCCACCGCGGCACGTGACCATAAGGGCGCAGGAGAGCGAGCCCAACGACGACGGGCTCGCCACCAACGCGATTGAGCTCGGAACCTGGGTCACGGGCGCCATCCAGACGCCGAAGGACGCCGACTATTTCACTTTCACTACGCCCGAGACGCACCGCGACTGGATACGCATCGAGTTGCAGAACCGCTCCGCGACACTCGAGCCCCGGCTTGAGCTGTTCGATGCGGAAAAGACCAGCCTCGGCGAGGTGCACAAGACGACGCAAGGCGCCGACCTCGCCTACGCGTTCGTCGCCGAGCCTGCCCGCACCTATTTTGCGCGTGCGAGCAACTACTACGGCCAAAGCGTCGGCGTTTATCTCATGCGCGTCGCCGCGACGAAGGCCTACGACGCGCATGAGCCCAACGACGACATTCTCTCCGCCAAGCAGATCAATGTCGGCGATGCGGTCGCCGCCGGCGTCATGGATAGAAGTGACATCGACTACTTCAAGTTCACCTCGGGTGATGGAGAAGGCGCGATCCTCGCAAGGGTAGAGAACCGATCGACCACGCTGCAGCCGGAAGTCGCCGTCTACGACGACAGCAAAGCCCTCATGGGCAGCGGTCACAACACGACCGCGGGCGGCGACACGAGCTTCAGCTTCAGGGTCCGGCCGCGCACAACCTACTATGTGCGCGTGCGCGACTACTACACAGGCGCGGCGGGCAACTATTCACTGACCGTGAGCCTGTCACCGCCGCCCGAAAACGGGTGACGGAAGCCAATAGCGTTGTACGAGCGTTATGCGCCTTCGTCCCTCGGCGCGAACGGTGCGGCGTCAGCTGCCGCCCGGCGCTAGCGCCCGCCGCCGGCAATCGCTCGGTGTCATGCCGAAGGCGGATCGGAACCGGCGCGTGAAGTGCGACAGATCCGAGAACCCCCAGCCGAAGGCGATCTCGCCGATCATGCGGTGCGCCTGCAGCGGGTCCTCGAGGGCGCGGCGGCAACGCTCGAGGCGCCGATGCAGGATGTAGCGCTCGACGGAGAAATTCTCCCTGGAGAGAAGGTCGTTGGCGTAACGCACGCTGATGCCCGCCGCGTCGGCTGCATCCGCCGGCTTAAGGCTCGGGTCGGAGAGGCGCGCCTCGATCGCCGACTTCAGGCGCAACAGCGCGGTGCTACGAGGCGTCGAGCCGATCGAAGCTCCCTCGCCCGTGGCAAAGGCTAAGGCAATGAGATCGAGGGCGTGCCCCGCCAGGCGCCCCCGCACGGCCGGCTCAACCGCATGCACCCGCGACGTCAGCGTGGCGAGAAACTCCGCCGCCACTGCCGCCGTAGGCAGACTTGTCGACAGGGTCCGCGTTGCAGCCGCGTTGTCTATGCGCGCCAGCACCAGCCGGCGAGGAATGGTGACGAAGATCGATGCCGTCTGTTCGAGAAAGTCGACCTTCATCGGGCGACCAGCGTCCTGCAGCAGCAGGGTGCCTGGCTCGACGACAACCTCGCGATCGGCCTGCGAGAAGGTCGAGCGTCCCGCCAGCCGGATGCACAGTATCAGGTCGTCGATACCGTCGTGCGCAATATCGCGTCGGGTGCGCGTCACCTCGCAAGGCCCGCAATCGCACCGGGAAAGGAGCAGCGGGTCGAGCTGGTCTGTACTGAGGTGGCCAACAAAGTTGGCGGGCTTGGCGCTGAACCCGTGGTCGAAGTAAGCCTTCGACGCGACATCGACCCAGTAAGGGATGCGGTCGCGCTGCGGCAAAGCCTCGGTGGAAAATGCGATGGTCATCGATCCCCCATCCCCCGGCAGAGGTGCCCGCACGGTCAACCGATTGTGCCGCCTCGGTCAAGCGCGAGCGGCTGTTCTTCAGTTTAATCAGTTTACCGAGCTTCAGGGATGGGCATAAGCGTTCCCGCCCCCGGCAGCTCAACCGCAATGCAAGCTTAGGTTGTCCAAGTGAGCGCCTCGACCTTACATCTCCTCCACCGTGTCCATCAGTGCGCCGGAGAACTCTTCCAGTCGCACATGAATGGCCTCGATGTGACCACGACCCAGTACGCTGTGCTGGTGGCGGCGGCCGAACGTGACGGCCTCAGTCAGCAGGATATCATCAACGCCACCGGCATCGACCGTTCGACGGTTTCGCAGGTCGTGCAGTTGCTCATCCGCAAGGGCCTGTTGAAGCGACGCCGCACGCGTCACGATGCGCGCGCCTACGCCATCTCGCTGACCGACGCGGGGCGCCGCGTGCTGGAGGCTTCCGAGCCGATCGTCGGGCGCATCGAGGAAGCCCTCGTCGAGGCACTGCCGGCGACCCGGGCCAAGGCGTTCATCGCCAACCTGCGCACCATTGTCGCCGCCTTCGAGCCCGCGAAGACCTAACGTCTCCGAACAGCCAGCGACGGTCGACCTGCTCCGCCAGGCTTTGCCGCTGCGCGCCGCGTTGACTCGCGCTCGCGGGCCAATAATGTGCGCCGCACCGCAACATTGGGAGCCCGACGCCGATGGCCGCCAGCCGCACGCCCGCCAAGTTCTACTCTCCACTTGCCATCGGCGCGCCCGAGCCTTACCGCGCGCTGCCCGTGCGGCTCGAGCGCATGATCCACTTCGTGCCGCCGCACAACGAGAAGATCCGCTCCAAAATCAAGGACATCGCCGGCCAGGTCGATGTCGTGCTGGGCAACCTCGAGGATGCCATCCCGGCCGATCAAAAGGAGGCCGCGCGTGCCGGCTTCATCGCCATGGCGCGCGAGAACGATTTCGGCACCACCGGTCTGTGGACGCGCATCAACTGCCTCAACAGCCCGTGGATGCTGGATGACGTGCGAGAGATCGTCGCCGCCGCCGGCGACAAGCTGGACGTCATCATGCTGCCCAAGGTCGAAGGCCCATGGGACATCCACTACCTCGACCAGCTCCTGGCCCAGCTCGAAGCCAAGCATCAGGTCAAGAAACCCATCCTCATTCACGCCATCCTGGAGACGGCGGAAGGGGTCAACAATGTCGAGGCCATCGCGGCGGCCTCCCCGCGCATGCACGGGATGAGCCTCGGCCCCGCCGACCTTGCCGCCTCGCGCGGGATGAAGACGACGCGCGTCGGCGGCGGCCATCCCGACTACGGCGTGCTGGCCGACTCCAGCGGCGAGAGCGGATCGCGCCGCCCATTTTTTCAGCAGGATCTCTGGCACTACACGGTCGGCAAGATGGTCGACGCCTGCCTCGCCTACGGATTAAAGCCGTTCTACGGGCCGTTCGGCGACTTCTCCGACCCGGCCGCCTGCGAGGCGCAGTTCCGCAACGCCTTTCTGCAGGGTTGTCTGGGGGCCTGGTCGCTGCACCCCACGCAGATCGACATCGCCAAGCGCGTTTTCTCCCCCGACGACAAGGAGGTCGCCCTCGCCAAGCGCATCCTCGAAGCCATGCCGGACGGCACCGGCGCGGTCATGATCGACGGCAAGATGCAGGACGATGCGACCTGGAAGCAGGCTAAGGTGATCGTCGATCTCGCCCGCCTCGTCGCCGCCAAGGACCCGGAGAAGGCCGCCGCCTACGGTCTCTAGCCCAAGCGCAAGCGCTGTTCAGCCTCCCGCGCCGAACCCTTGCACGAATGCCGCTGCGCGCCCTGAAATTGCCGTGGCAAGCGCACGCTCTGCAAGACCGGAAAGCATCCCGATGAGCAGAGCCACCGATCCAGTGCTCTGAAAGGAAGCCGAGTTTGTCTTCAATAGACCAACCTCGATATTTATGGCGTTTGTCCAGAAAAGCAGACAGGCCATCATCGTCAGCGCCACGACGAAGATGATGCGCAAGGGAGGGTCGAGTGATTGCTCCTCCAGCATCACCAGCTGATCAAACGACAGCTGCACCCGGCGTACAGAGAAGGAGAGCCAGGTACCGACTGCAGCTCCCGCACCGGCCAGCAAGAAGGATTTGTGGATCCACCACCAATTGTTCGTGATGCCACCGGAAACGATCCACACCCAGATCCCCGTAAATATCAGCGTCGCGAGGGCGGCCCATATCCCCAACGACACCACGTAGGTATTCTTGATCCGACTGGCTTCGCGCGTGACGACCTCATTCTTGAATTCGTCCAGCGCCAGCTTGGCCAAGTTGGTGTGATTTCCCTCCAATCCTATCTCGGCAATACCCGCAAGCTTGCCGGTGTATTCCTCGAGCCGGCGCATTGCGCCCACACGCTCTGTGGGGTCCCTGGCAGGTTTTTCCCACAGCCAACTGGGCCACACCGCCGCCCGCTCTCCAGCGCGGCGAATACAGACGGCGCTGACGACGTTGGAGGCGGCGTTGATCTGCGTGAAGAGGGCTTCCTTTTCGGGTGGGACGACCGCGCCGGGAAGCTCTCTGACCTTGATGCTGAGATTGACGTTGTAGGCTGCGTCCGCGCCGCTGCCCTTCTCTATCTTGACGGCAAATAGGCGGTTATCTGACGGCGTACCGGAGCGCGCACCCCCGACCTTGAGGGACAAGGAAAGGGCCGCCGATTTGCGTTCCTGTTGCCGTGCCGCGCGATCGCTCGGCGACAGGCCAGCTGTCTTGTCCCTCTCCTCGCCCGCCGCCAGAGAGTCAATCTCAGCATTCAGCCAGTCGACGCGCTTTTGTTCATCAGAGGTTGGCGCATAGCCAGGCTCGGGCTCAACTCTGAAGTCACCTTCAAAGCGGGGCTGCTGTGGCCTGACGATACTCAGTCCCTTGGGAAATTCCTCAACTGACATCTCAAAATGCTGCCGTACTTGAAAGAATCGGCACCCCCAAGGTTCAGGCTCAAGGCTGGAAAAAAGGCATCTTCAAACGGCTTGAAATAGGTCCGGAAGCCCCCTCAAAGAACGGGCCATCGGGCGCGCCATTTGCGTGTCCCAATAAATACCCCGGTCGACCATGTGGCAAGGCAGTACACCTCAGCGACCTGGAAGCAGGCTAAGGTGATGGTCGACCTCGGCCGCCTCGTCGCGCCAAGGACCCGGGGAAGGCCGCCGCCTACGGTCTCTAAGGCGCCTGCGCGGTCGGAATGCCGCAGTTCGTGAACCGAGTTGCCGTGACCCGATTGACAGCCGCCTCGCGCTCCCCTCGAATAAAAGCAGGACGAGACGGACGCGCGCGATGGGTACGGTGAGGCAGGCAAAGGCGAAGTACGCAGTGGGGCAGGTCGTCCGCCACCGCTTCTACCCGTTCCGCGGCGTCGTCTTCGATATCGACCCGGAGTTCGACAACACCGAGGAATGGTGGCTGTCGATCCCCGAGGAGATTCGCCCCCACAAGGAGCAGCCCTACTACCATCTGCTCGCCGAGAACGCCGAGACCGAATACATCGCCTACGTCTCCGAGCAGAACTTGCTACCCGACGAGACGGGCCAGCCGCTGCGCCACCCGCAGCTCAGCGAGCTGTTCGCCGAGGACGAGAACGGCGGCTACCGGGCCTTGTTCCTGCAATCGCACTGACGCCCGACCCGGCGAGACATAAGAAAACCGCCCGGTTTGCGGACCGGGCGGCTTACGTTGTCGAGGCGTCGGTGACGCGCGCTTACTTCTTCGCGGCGGGCGCGGCGGCCTTGGCTGCCGGCGCGGTCGCGTCAGAGCCCGGAGGTGGCGGCGGCAGGTTCTTCATCTGCTCGGCCTTGTACTTCTCCAGCGCTGCCTGCTGACGCTCGCGGATCTGCGCCATGAGCTGACCGCGCGCCTTGGCGTATTCCTTGTTGTCGACCGGCTTGCCGGTGAAGGCCTCGGTGAAGCCGTCGAGCGGCACCGGGAAGCCGATGGGCTGTGCACCGGCGTTCATGGCGATAACCATGATGCCGCCGCCCGTCTTCATCTGCTCGAGAATCTCGGCCGTCGCCTCGACCTCGGCCGTGCAGCCGGCGGCGTGGCACAGCGAGTACTTGAGCGAAACGGGCTTCAGCGTCTTCTCGTCGATCTTCTCGTTCTTGGCGGCCTGGGCCCACTGCTCCTTGGTGTAGACCGCGGCGCGCAATCCGGGAGGCAGCGCCATGCCGAGCGGCACCATGACCATCATGCTCTTCTTGTCGGCCCCTTCGACCTCGCGGATGGCCGCCGACACCATGACCATGCCCGTGTTGCCATCGAGGCGCTCATGGTGCGTCAGGCAGATGTTCTTCTCATCCTTGACGTCCTTGCCGTCCTTGTCCTTGTGGGTGAACGGAGCCTTCTCGCACAGCTTCACCCACGCGCTCTTCTTATCGGCCGCAGCGGCATCAGTCTTGGCTGCCGGCGCGCCGGCAGCGGGAGCCTTTGCAGCCGGAGCGGCGGGTGCCTTCGCTGCCGGGTCCTGCGCAAGTGCTGGTGTGCCGGTGATCATGGCGGCCAGCCCGAGAGCGGCGCACACGGCCGCGACCCCGCGGGCGCTCCGCCCCTTGTCCAGGAGGTGCGCAACGTTATCTGTCATGGAATACAAACCTTTCTTAGAGAGCTGGTCCGCCCAGCTCACCCCTCGGCGGGCGAGCACGAATTGCCCACCCCTCATGACGCCCCTCGGCGCTCATCGATGCGGCAGTAAGGCCCGGATTGCGGCAATCCCGTGGCCGTCGAAATGACGCGCGGGCAATCCCGTTATCGATTCCACACATCGTGGCAAAGCCGCCACGCTAGCCGTTGCGAATGGCTTGCCATGGTCACGATGGTCGAACCAATAAGCTGTGATAATAGGGCGTGAATTGCTCTCGCGCCGCAAAAGCCGGCAGGCCACCGGAGCCCGAATGCTGCCAAGGCTGATCGTCGCCTTTCTCGCCCCGTTGCTGGCTTTAGTGCCTGCAAATGCCGAGCCGGTGCACGGCATCGCCCTTTACGGTACACCGAAGCAGCCGCCGGGCTTTGCCCACTTTTCCTACGTCGATTCGCACGCCCCGAAAGGGGGGCGCCTCGTCCTCGGCGCCTTCGGCTCCTTCGACAGTCTCAACCCGCTGATCGTCAAGGGCGTCGCCGCCAACGGCATCCGCGACTTCACCATCGAGAGCCTGATGGCGCGCGGCCTCGATGAGCCGTTCACGCTGTACGGGCTGATCGCCGAGAGCGTCGAGGTGCCTGCGGACCGCTCATCGATCACCTTCCATCTCAACCCCAAGGCGCGCTTTTCTGACGGCGCGCCCATCACCGCCGACGATGTGTTGTTCTCCTTCGAGCTCCTGAAGGCGAAAGGGCGCCCCAACCACCGCACCTATTTCGCCAAGGTGGCGAAGGCGGAACGGCTGTCCGAGCACGATGTGCGCTTCACGTTCGATGCCTCGGGCGACCGCGAGATTCCACTTATCCTCGGCCTCCTGCCGGTGCTGCCCAAGCACGCCATCAACCCCGACCGTTTCGAGAATACGACGCTCGCGCCTCCGGTGGGCTCCGGCCCCTACAAGGTCGGCAAGCTCGACGCCGGCCGCTCCATCACCTTCGTGCGCGATCCGAACTATTGGGGCCGCGATCTCGCCGTGAACCGCGGCCGCTTCAACTTCGATGAGATCCGCTTCGACTACTTTCGCGAGGGCTCGGTGATGTTCGACGCCTTCAAGGCGGGGCAGATCGACCTGTGGCCGGAAGAGGACCCGCGCCGCTGGGCCAACGGCTACGACTTTGCCGCCATCCGCGACGGGCGCGCGGTGAAGCGCGAGTTCGACATCGGGCTTCCCGCCGGCATGACGGCGCTGGTGTTCAACACGCGCCGGCCTGTGTTCGCCGATGCGCGCGTGCGCGAGGCCCTCATCTACCTGTTCGATTTCGAGTGGATCAACCGCACCCTCTACGCCGGGCTCTACAAACGCACGCAAAGCTATTTCGAGCGCTCGATCCTCGCCTCCGCGGGGCACCCGGCGGATGCGCACGAGCGCGCGCTCCTGGCGCCGTTCCCCGGTGCGGTGAAGCCGGCGTTCATGGATGGCACCTATCGCTTTCCCTCCACCGATGGGTCGGGGCGCAGCCGCGAGAACCAGGAGAAGGCGTTTCGGCTGCTGCAGCAGGGAGGCTACGAGCTCCGCAGCGGTCGCCTCATTGAAGCTAAGAACGGCCGTCAGCTGGAGTTCGAGATCCTCGCCGCCTCGACCGCGCAGGAAGGGCTCTTGCTGTCGTTCGCGCGCGACGTGGAACGCCTCGGCATCAAGGTTAAGGTGCGCGTCGTCGATGGGGCGCAGTACCAGGCGCGCCTGACCGACTACGACTACGACATGATCCAGAACACGTGGACGTCCTCGTTGTCGCCGGGCAACGAGCAGCTGTTCCGCTGGTCGACCGAGGCGGCGAAGATGCCCGGCACCTATAACTTCGCCGGCGTCGAGAACCCGGCCGCCGACGCGATGATCCAGGCGTTGCTGGCAGCCAAGAGCGAGGAGGACTTCGTCTCCGCCGTGCACGCGCTCGACCGCGTGCTGTTGTCGGGCGACTACGTCGTTCCGCTGTTCTTCATCCCCAAGCAGTGGGTCGCCTACTGGACGCGGCTGCAGCATCCGGAGAAAACGCCGCTGTTCGGCTACAACGTCGATAGCTGGTGGGCGGCAGACGCGAAATGACCGATTTCGCATCAACAGCGACGCTCGAGCTGTGGAGCTAGGAGATCCTGCTTGAAGCGCTACTCTACCGGCGTTCCCCCCACCCC
>NZ_WBUE01000052.1 GCF_009026145.1 Hyphomicrobium sp. | reverse complement strand
AGTCGAGCGCGAGCGCAAGAAGGAGGCTGAGGCCGCGGCGGCCGCGGCCTCAGCCTCCTTCTTGCGCTCGCGCTCGACTTTGCGCCAGTTGGTGACCGCCGCGTTGTGCTCCTTCAGCGTGTCGGAGAACGTGTGGCCGCCGGTTCCATCGGCGACGAAATAGAGATCGGTGGTGGCCGGCGGAGCGAGCGTCGCTTCGATCGCCGAGCGCCCCGGGTTGCAGATCGGCGTCGGCGGCAATCCGCCGATCTGGTAGGTGTTATGGCTCGTCTTCTGGTCGAGGTCGGCGCGCGTGATCGCGCGGCCGAGACTTCCCTGCCCGCCGACGATGCCGTAGATCACCGTCGGGTCCGACTGCAGGCGCATGCCCTTCTTCAGACGGTTCATGAATACTGCCGCGACGCGGCCCCGCTCATCCGCGCGCCCCGTCTCCTTCTCGACGATGGAGGCGAAGATCACCGCCTCCTCGGGCGTGGAGATGGGGAGGCTCGGTTGGCGCCGCTCCCAGGCGGCGGCGAGGAAGCGCTGCATCTCGCCCTGCATGCGCTCCAAGAGCTCGCGGCGCTCCATGCCCTTCGAGAAGCGGTAAGTGTCGGGCAGCAGCGATCCTTCGGGCGGGATGTCGGTGACGTCGCCCGTAAGCTCATCCTCCTCGCGCAGCTTCTCGACGATCTGCAGGCTGGTCATTCCTTCCGGGATAGTGATCTTGGAGAGAACGCCGCGCCCTTGCGTCAGCGTCTCCATGATCTCGGCCATGCTGGCGTTCTTCTTGATCTCGTAGTCGCCTGCCTTCAGCTCGAGCGGCTTGGGACCGAGAGCGCTGCGCAACAGGTAGTTGACGATGAAGGCCCAGCGATTGGAGATGGCGCCTTCCTTCTCGAGGCGCGTCGCGATCTCGATGCGCCCCTCACCCTTCGGCACGGTGACGACACGCGACACGGCCAACGGGCCGGGCATCTCGAACTGGTGGTAGAGCAGCGCGACCATGCTGCCGGCGGCGAGCATGAGGAACAGGATAAGCGTGAACAGGCCGCTCAGGAAGCGCATGAAGCCCGAGCCGCGGCGCGGCGCGTTGGGTGGGAGCGATCCGCGCGGCGGTCCGGGTGGGCGCGATGGCTCCAGCATCTCGGCCGGCGAGCGTGGACGGATGCCCCCTCGCCGAAAGGGCGGTTCATGCCTCGAAGGGGGGAAAGTGCTCAAGATGCGCTCCCGACGAAGCCGTCCCGCGCGGCACCGGAATTAGTCTCGCCCCGACCCTAGTGTCCCCATTCCGAAGTTCGCCAGAGTTTGCTGCTGGGCAGGGAGCGAACTTCGCAATGATAAGGGACACTAGATTCATAGACTTGCTAGTGTGATTCAGATCGAGAAATTCGCTCGATACCCATCCGCCAATACTGGCGAATTTCTCGATCATCACACTAGAGCCAAATATGGCAAAAGCGCGAAGGGAAATCGTTACCCGAGCGCGTGCCCGGCCGTCCCGTGGCGGTGATGCCTCAGGCGAAGCGGCGCAGGATGAGCGAGGCGTTGGTGCCGCCGAAACCGAACGAGTTCGACAGCACGGTGTTGATCTCGCGCTTCTTGGCCGCATGCGGGATGAGATCGATCGCCGTCTCCACCGAGGGATGGTCGAGGTTCAGGGTCGGCGGGGCGATGTTGTCGCGGATGGCGAGGGTCGAGAAGATCGCCTCGATGGCGCCGGCGGCTCCGAGCAGATGCCCGGTCGCCGACTTGGTCGACGACATGGCGAGCTTGCCGGTCGCGTTGCCGAACAGGCGTTCGACGGCGTTAAGCTCGATCTCGTCGCCCATGGGCGTAGAGGTGCCGTGCGCGTTGACGTAATCGATGTCGCTGACGTCGATCTCGGCGCGCTTCAGCGCGGCACGCATGCAGCGGTAGGCGCCGTCGCCGTTCTCGGCCGGCGCGGTGATGTGATAGGCGTCGCCCGACATGCCGTAGCCGATGATCTCGGCATAGATCTTCGCCCCGCGCGCCTTGGCGTGCTCGAGCGTCTCCAGCACCACGACGCCGGCGCCCTCACCCATGACGAAGCCGTCGCGGTCCTTGTCGTAGGGACGCGAAGCTGCGGTCGGGCGATCGTTGAAACCGGTCGACAGCGCACGGCAGGCGGCAAAGCCGGCCACCGCGATGCGACAGATCGGAGACTCGGTGCCGCCGGCGACCATCACGTCGGCATCGCCCAGCGCCACGATGCGGGCCGCATCGCCGATGGCGTGTGCACCCGTCGAGCAGGCGGTGACCACAGCGTGGTTGGGCCCTTTGAGCTTGTGCCGGATGGACACGTAGCCGGAGGCGAGATTGATCAGCCGCCCAGGTATGAAGAACGGGGAAACGCGGCGCGGGCCCTTTTCCTTCAAGAGGATCGACGTCTCGGCGATCCCCGGCAGGCCGCCGATGCCGGAGCCGATGAGCACGCCGGCGCGCTCCTGCTTATCGGGTGTGTCGGCGACATAGCCTGAATCGGCGATCGCCTGCTCGGCGGCCGCCATGGCGTAGATGATGAAGTCGTCGACCTTGCGCTGCTCCTTCGGCTCCATCCAATCGTCGGGATTGAACTTGCCGTCCTCCTTGGCGCCACGCGGAATGAAGCAGGCGATCTGGCAGGTCAGATCGTCGACCTCGAACTCCTCGATGCGGCGCGCGCCGTTGGCGCCGGCGAGCAGCGCCTTCCACGACGCCTCGACGCCGCAGCCGACGGGCGAGACCATGCCGAGACCTGTGATGACAACGCGACGCATCCTAGTCCTTCGAAGGGAAGATTGGCCGGCCCCCTAGCTTGCGGCCCGGTCAAGCCTCGAAGTCAAGCCTCGAAGTGCTTGGGTAGCCTCGCGCAAGCCACCGCGGCGTTGTCGTTCCTGGAGCCGCGGGCGGGCAGAGGGAAGCGACGACGTCAGGCGGCGCTGGCGTTCTTCTCGAGAAACTTGACAGCGTCCCCGACGGTCAGGATGTGCTCGGCGGCGTCATCGGGGATTTCGCAGCCGAACTCCTCCTCGAACGCCATCACGAGCTCAACCGTGTCCAGACTGTCGGCGCCCAGGTCGTCGATGAAGCTGGCGTTCTCGGTGACCTTCTCGGCCTCCACGCCCAAATGCTCCACGACAATCTTCTTCACGCGCTCAGCGACATCGCTCATCGTCTTCCCTCGCGTCGGTGTTGCTCTTGGCAGTTCGTAAATTCGGTTATCTGGACTAGCCCGTGACCCGGTCCTTGGCCTCAACTTGTATAGAGGCGCGCGCCACCGGCGGGTATTGAAACGACGCGGCTATTCCACTTGTTCGCACTCCGTGCGGCGGCCGAACTTCGGCCCTTCGTCTACTCGCGCAGAAGTGCCGAGGGCCGAAAAACCGTTCGGCTCGTTAACACACTTCATAGGCCTTGGCCAGCGGTGCCGGGCCGCATCCGGCCATTGCCATTGCGACCAAAATTCACCTGCCCGGCCAAGCGCTAGGGGCCACTGATGCACATTTACCATGGGCCTCAGACCATCGCCATGCCGCCGTTGATATGCAGGGTCTGGCCGGTGATGTACCCGGCCTCGTTGCTGGCCAGATAGACGACGCCGGCGGCGATTTCCTCCGGTGCGCCGAAACGCTGTTGAGGGATCATCTTGGCGATCTCCTCGGTCTGCTTCTCGTTGAGCGCGGCGGTCATGGGGGTCGAGATGAAGCCGGGGGCAATGCAGTTCGCGGTGATGCCGCGCGGGGCGACCTCGCGGGCCAGCGACTTGGTCATGCCGATCATGCCTGCTTTTGAAGCAGCGTAGTTCCCCTGCCCAGGGTTGCCGAACACGCCCGACACCGAGGCGATATTGATGATGCGCCCGAAGTTCGGCTTCGCCCGCAGCATAGCGCGGGCGGCGGCGCGGCACAGCATGAAGGTGGAGGTGAGGTTGACGGCGATCACCTCGTCCCACTGCTCGTCCTTCATCACCATGAAGAGGTTGTCGCGCGTGAGGCCGGCGTTGTTGACGAGGATGTCGAGGCGTCCGAGCTTGGCCACCGCCTGATCGATCAGCTTGGAGACCTCGTCGCGCTTGCCGAGATCGCACGGCAGCACATGCCCGCGGTCGCCGAACTCTTTCGCCAACGCCTCGAGCTTGTCGGCCTGGCGTCCCGACACGGCAACGGTGGCGCCCTGGGCATAGAGCGCGCGGGCGATGGCACCGCCGATGCCGCCGGTCGCGCCGGTGACGAGGGCGGTCTTGCCTTTGAGGTCGAACATTTGAGGATCCTCTAGGTGTTGAGACGCGCGAGCGCGGCGTCGATGTCGGCCGGCGTGCCGACACTTGCTGCATGGAGCGAGGCGTCGATGCGCTTGGCGAGCCCGGCCAGCACCTTGCCGGCGCCGATCTCGTAGACGTCGGTGACGCCGCTGGCGGTCATGTAGGTAACACACTCGCGCCAGCGCACGGTGCCGGTGACCTGCTCGACAAGGCGCCGCTTGATCTCCTCCGGGTCGCTGATCGGCGTAGCCAGCACGTTGGCGATGACGGGCACCACCGGCGCCTTTACGTCGACCTTGGCGAGGGCCTCGCGCATGGCCTCGGCGGCAGGTTGCATCAGCGCACAATGGAAGGGTGCGGACACAGGCAGCGGCACGGCGCGGCGCACCCCATGCGCCTTGCCGATCTCCGGCACGCGATTGATGGCGACCTTGTCGCCCGACAGCACGACCTGGGTCGGCTCGTTGTCGTTGGCGATCTGGCACACATCACCCTGCGCGGCGGCTTCGGCCACCTTGCGTGCCGCATCGATGCCGACCCCCAGCAGCGCCGTCATGGCGCCCTTGCCGACCGGTACCGCGGCCTGCATCGCCTGCCCGCGCAGCTTCAGGAGGCGCGCCGCATCGGCGAGCGAGAAGGCGCCGGCGGCGGCGAGCGCGGAATATTCCCCCAGCGAGTGTCCGGCGACGAACTTCACCTTGTCCTTGAGCTTGAAGCCGTGCTCCTTCTCGAGCACGCGCATCACCGCCATCGACACGGTCATCAGCGCCGGCTGCGCGTTCTCAGTGAGGGTCAGGGTCTCCTTCGGCCCCTCCCACATGATCTGCGACAGGTGCTGCGAAAGGGCCGCATCGACCTCGTCGAAGACCTCGCGCGCCACCGCGTAGGTCTGCGCGAGCTCGCGGCCCATGCCGACGTCCTGGCTGCCCTGCCCGGGAAATACGAATGCGATGGCCATGAATGTGGAGGCTCGTGTGGAGGATTTGGCTGGCAAGAACACGCCGCGCCAGCTGCTGTCAAGCGCGCGGATGGCGCGCGCAAGCCCGGGGAACGGGTGATGACGCGCCAGCGTTAGCGGTGGCCGGCTGCAGGACCGGAGGCCGTCATGATGCTGTCAGGCGGCCGTGGTCCCACTCCCCGGCAAATCGCAGGAGAGCTCCCGTGCCGGGCGATGGCGCCTTCGACCCCGAAATCCTATCGATCATGACCGGTGCCCTCGATGCCGCCTGGGCCGAGGTCGAGAGCCGCAACGCCATGCGTGGCGAGCCGGAGAAAGCGGGCATCCGCCGTGCCCTGGCGCTGCGCATCATGGCCGCGGCGCGCGCCGGACAACGCGATCCTGCGCGCCTGCGGGACGTGGCGCTGCATGTGGTCGAGGGCTGCCGCATCACGCGGCCCACCGGCTGGCCCCCGGCTTAACCGACTACAGCGGCCCCTCCGTTAACGGACGCTGCGCCGCCGCTATGCTATGCATGCAGCGTTGAACGTGAGGGCGCGATGCGGAGAGTTCACCTCGCCTTTATCATCCTGCTCGCCGGGTCGGCGCCTGCGTGGGCCTGCGAGGCCAAGGCGCACCTCAAATACAATGCGCCGGTCGAGCTCGAAGGCACGCTCAAATCCGGACAAGGCCAGCACGAGGCGCAAGGGGCCTTCACCTACAGCTACCTGGAGTTGGACGAGCCGGTCTGCGTCGATGGCGCCGACGAGTTCAACGAAACCACCCAGAACCCCGTTGCGCGTATCCAAATCGCCGGCGAGGAAGCGAGCAAGGATCTGCCATTCGGCAAGCGCGTTACGGTGGCGGGAACACTGTTTGCGGCCCACACCATGTGGCACGCCGAGGACGTGCTCATCGACGCATCAGAAGTGAGGCAGAGGTAGCTTCAGCGCCCCCTCGCCCGCTTCGCCGCGCTCTTGGCAGTACGCTTGCGCACACTTGGGCCAGTTGCGGCCGAGGGCGCGGCAAAGCCTTCCCAGAACGCCGCCTGCTGATTGACGAGCAGGCGCGCCGGCGACCACGTCATCATCGCCCCGAGCAATGCCATTTGGTTGTCGAGCACCGAGCGGCGCAGCGGCTCGAACAGTGATAGCTGGTTGTCGAGCATCGAGCGCCGCGGCGCCTCGCGCTTCACCGCGTCGTTGACGGCAAGTGCCTTTATCTTTGTGCGCTGGCGGGTCGAAGGCTTGGCGGCTGTCGGTGGGCGGGCGGACTTTTTCTTACGCGGGGGCATGGGTCGATCCTCGATGTAAGAGCCAAGCCGCCCCTGAAAGGCGCGGCGACATCCCCCCGAACGTCGAACAGTGCCAACCTACAGGCGATAACCTGCGCTGGGCAAATGGGAATCCACGCTCCCTTTTGCCTCAGATCAACCAAAAAATGCCGCGCGCCGGCCGATGCTTGGAACGCGGAGCCTCCTGTGCCGTTGAATGTTGATTAGCGGGAAAGGGAATGGCGAACGAGAAACAAAGGAATGCACTGTTAGTGATTGGTAAGCATCTCAAGTCAGAACTCGATCGGGCCACCCCGGAGCCCAAGCCCGACATCGAGCGCGCCCTGAGACGTTTGCTCGAGCGCGACATTGCCGAGCGCTCACGCCCGCATACGCGCTGGTCGGGTAAGTCGAAGTAAGTAGTCCTCAACCGCGGCTAGAAGCGGTGCCTGAGGCCGGCGCTATGCACGCGCGTATTATCTATCCCCGCCTCGCGAACCCCGCATAGAATCCCGCGCCAGCCCAACTCGGAGACCCGGGGTGCAGACGTGCGCTGGCGGATGTGCAGGAGATGGGCCGGCACGAATGCGCCGGGGCCGTAAGCGTAGCCCCATGATTTACTGTCGCCGACGCGAAAATGTCGGTGGGCCCCGGGCGTCCGTGCGAAGCATGGCTCCGCCATGACGATGCAATCCGGGGAAGACGGTAATCGGGACATCGTGCCTGGGTGGGGCGGCGATGGCTGCATCCACACGAACAAGTAGAAGGGCCAGGACCGCCCCGCTCCCCGTGTCATCACCCCGGGCTTTCCCGCCGCGGGGCGCACAGTGCTACGTCGCTCCACAACAGTCATCCCGGTCATGCCGGAGGCATGCTTCCAGCATGGGCGAGTGAAACGAGCGAGACCGGGGATCTAGCAATAGGAGTGCGTGAGCTCAGTATCTCAAGAGGCTTCGCCGCACATGCGCTGGATCCCGGATCACGCTCGCGCGTGTCCGGGATGACGGACGGAGAAGGCGGGCGCGTTCGATCGCCACGGCGACTAGAGGTGCATCGCCTGCAGGCGGGCATACTGCTCGATCGCCGCCCGCCGCGAGATGATCTGCTCGACGATGTGGTGGGTGGCGCCCGACGCGCTGGCCATCCTCAGCGCCTCGGTGGCGGCAAGGCCCTGGGATGGCTGCGCCCCGACCTGGACGAAGACCTCGCCATTGACCCGGTAAATCGCCCACCTGCGAACCATTGGTAGTGGCATACGCGTACCTCCGAACCCGCCGCAGCGCTCCGCTGGGCATGCTCCGGCTCTAAACCAGGATTGGCCGGTCCGCTGTCGCGTGGGGAACAGGGATTGTCCCATGCCGGGCGCTGTGACCGTGCCCGGCCCATTACCCGGCATCCCTTGCCAGGCCGGCAAATTCGGCTATAAAGCGCCCCTTGCTCGCTTCGGCTGGAGGCTGAACGGGGAGCCGCGCTTAGGGGAGACCCATGAGCGGCAGGGCCATAGTAGGCCCGGTTCCCGGTGTCTTCGCTCTCATGGGTGACCTGCTTGGGCCTTTCTCGGGTCCATAAGGGGCTTTGCGCCGGAGCGGCACGAACAAAGGGAAAGGCCATTTACATGCCGCTATACGAGCATGTGTTCCTGGCACGCCAGGACGTCTCGAACGCTCAGGTCGAGGCGCTGACCAAAGAATACACCGATCTCATCGAGCAGGGTGGCGGCAAGGTCACCAAGTCCGAGTACTGGGGCGTCAAGTCGCTCGCCTACAAGATCAAGAAGAGCCGCAAGGCGCACTTCTCGCTCTTGAACATCGATGCCCCGCCCGCCGCCGTCGCCGAGATGGAGCGGCGCATGGGCCTGTCGGCCGAGATCATCCGCTTCCTCACCGTCAAGGTCGATGAGCACGAGACCGAGCCGTCGGTGATGATGCGCAAGGGCGACCGCGACGAGCGCGGCGAGCGTGATCGCGGCGGCTTCGGCGGCCGCGGTGGCGGCTTCCGCGGCGGTGGCGGCGGTGGTTTCC
>NZ_WBUE01000051.1 GCF_009026145.1 Hyphomicrobium sp. | reverse complement strand
GGCCCCGCACTGGCTGGTGTCGCACCCCACGTGCGTTCCCGTCAGCCGCAGGTTCTCGCGCAGGAACTGCACCAGCAGCGTGCGCGCATCGATCTCACCCGAAACAGACTTCCCGTTCACTGTCATCTTCAAGGTCGTCCTGCCACTCGCAGCCGCCGTCGGTTGCCGCGGCAGAGCGGTTGGCGCGTCGCTCCGGCCTGGCGACGTCTGCCCTTTCCGAAACAGTGAGAACATGTCTTGCCTCCTCGCAGGCGGAACTCGTGTCCGCGCTCACTTCGATCGGTCGCGCAATCAGGAAGTAGCCCGTCCGACACCGACCCAACTGCGTCGGCGTGGCGGGCAGAATGCAATTCGAGCAGCGATGAATCGGATCCCGTTCATGGTTCCTCCCGGGGCGCCATTCCTCGAGACGTTCGGCGCCTTTCGTCGATCATTGCCGACTTCGGCGCCATCTAGTCCGCAAGTCGGCCTTCCAATCAATGGCCGCCGGCGGCAAAATCAGCCCAAGGACAGAAAAATTCGCGAACCCAAAATCGACTTTCACCAATATCGTCGCAGCTTGCAACGGCTAAGTACATAGTGTCGCAATTTGCGACACCTGGGAGGTGACGCATGAGGGGAGTCTCTTCTGTCTTCATCCAGTCCGCACGAGGCAAATTCTTTGGCAAAGGGGAGTTGCCAACCGAGGAAGTTGGCCAGCCGATCCTGCGGTCCTGGCTGCGCTGTGCGGAAATCGGGCTCGAGCAGAGCCGTGCGCCGCGCTTCGATCCGCTAAGCGGCCATGAACTCCATGTCCTTTGCGAGCGCCATGAGCGGCTCAGGCGAATGTGTCGGTCCGAATTCGATGCACTCAATGTTGAGGCCCGTGACACGGGCGGCATCGTCATTCTCGCCAATGCGGAAGGCATCGTTCTCGATGCGGTTGGCGATGTTGCCTTCGCGGGACAAGCAGCCGAGGTGGCCCTGCGCCCGGGCGTCAGCTGGAACGAAAGCCTGGTTGGCACCAACGCGATTGGAGCTGCGCTGGCCGAGCGACGTCCGGTTGCTGTGCATGGGGCCGAGCACTTCTTTGAACTGCACCAGATCTTGAGCTGTGCGGCGGTCCCGATTACCGATCCGCGAGGGGTCATCGTCGGTGTGCTCGACCTTTCGGCGCATGCCAGCGTCATGCGCGTTCATGCGCTGGGCCTCGTCCGCCTGGCCGTTGACCAGATCGAGCATCGCTTTTTTGATCGGGTATTTGATGGCTACACCGTGCTGCGTTTCCACTCCGACCCAGCAGTCATCGGAGCACCGCGCGAAGGCATACTCGTGTTCGACGAGGCCCAGCGCCTGATCGCCGCCAACCGCCGAGGGCTTTCTTTTGTCCGAAGAGACTGGGCTGCTCTGGACGAGGCACAACTGGATGAGCTGTTCGACGACGCACCAAAGGCAGCGCCCCACCCTATGGAGCTCTTCGGCGCGGACGGCAGCCGCTATTTCGCGGTTGTGAAGCCGCCATCGCGCGGACATGCCAATGGCCTTTGCACGCAAGGATCGGAGAACGGGCAGGAGCTTTGTGTGTCCGGCTCGCAATGTCTGAGAGACGCAGAGATATCGACCATGAAAGCCGCGCTCGAGGCATGCGGCGGCAACGTCAGCCAGGCTGCGAGACAGCTTGGGGTGCACCGCAGCACTCTCTATCGACGCTTGCTTGGCAGCGAGCGCGATTCCAGAGCTGCGCCCGCAGGCAAGCGGGCGTAGAGTGAAAGTTCCTGCTGTGACGATCTCGCTGCTTTAAGCCAGTGACGCGGTGAATGCCTGCCCTTTCAGTCTCTTTCCGGGGGACGCTTTTCGGACGAAACATGCATTTTGCATATTGCTTTCGCGGTGGGGAATAAGATAGATTTCGTATAGATGTTCTGGCCCGGCGGCAGGCGGCTTGCCACAGCGCCGGCGGGCGTCTGGAGAGTTTCGAGCGGCCGATCTCGCACGCGGGAGGGATGTGATGACGTACGTTGTCACTGAAAACTGCATCAAGTGCAAGTACATGGACTGCGTCGAGGTCTGCCCCGTAGATTGCTTCTATGCGGGTGAGAACATGCTGGTGATACACCCCGACGAATGCATCGATTGCGGGGTGTGCGAGCCGGAATGCCCGGCCCAGGCCATCAAGCCCGATACGACACCTGGATTGGAGGAGTGGCTGACCCTTAACCGTGAGTACGCAGCCAGATGGCCGAACATAACGACAAAGGGAGCATCTCCTGCCGACGCAAAGGAATGGGACGGAATTGCCGATAAGCGCGATCACTTCAGCCCCAACCCACATGGAACCAAGCCGCGATCGGAAAGGACGATCTCTGGCGTCGGGCCGGGGACGGGCACGGCTCAGAGTGCCGAGTGAACCGGTATGTTGAGAGGGAGCAGGGCCCCGCCCGGTCGGTTCGACAGATGAGCGACGACGCTATCCTGGACGCGCTGAAGAAGGTCATGGACCCTGAGCTTGGTATCGACGTTGTCGACCTTGGGCTCGTCTGCCGTGCGGAGCGCGTTGCCGATGCGATCGAGGTTGCCCTGGCAATGACGTCGCCTGCTTGCCCTCTGGGGGAGGCGATGGTCGAGGAGGCCAGGCTTGCCCTTCAGGAATCCTTCCCGGAGACATCGTCCATCCATGTGGAGCTGGTCCGCGATTTCGCGTGGTCTCCGGAGCGAATGAGCGAGGAAGGCCGGCGCCAGCTTGGGTTGAGCTAGGCGGCTTCGAGTTGCGGCCGCCTGGCTGGGGCAGCAGCAGACAAAGGAGAACGTGCCCATGGCCAATGCACAGCTTTCAATCGATACGGTCATTGACGTGCGCTCGATCATGCCGCGTGAGCGGCATGCCCTGATCTTCGAGACATTCCGGAAGCTCGCGCCCGGGCATGGCTTCATGCTCGTCAACGACCACGACCCGAAGCCGCTCTACTATCAATTCCAGGCCGAACACCCGGGCACGTTCGGGTGGGACTATTTGGAGAAGGGGCCGGATGTCTGGCGCGTCGCCATCAGCCGGCCAGCGTGAGCAGGCCGGCACCAACAGGGTGTCGCCGCCGCCAGGGCTGAAGTGGCGTCGGCTGCGGTTCGTTCCTCTCGGCATCGCGGCGGCCGCGCTACTCACCGGGTTGTGGGTCGGGCTTGCACGGCTGGGCCTCGCGCTGCCGGGCGGCATGCCCGTGCTGGCCGAATTCCACGGCGCCCTGATGATCAGCGGTTTTCTCGGAACCGTGATCAGCCTCGAGCGCGCGGTCGCAATCGGGCGATGGTGGGCGTACGCGGCGCCCGCGCTGTCTGGCCTCGGAGCGCTGGCACTTCTTGCCGGCGTTCCGCCGCTCGCTGCTGCAGGCTTTCTCCTGGCAGGGCTTGCCCTCACGATCAATTCGATGGTGGTGGTGGTGCGCCAACCTGCACTCTTCAGCGTGGCGCTCGCGGTCGCGGCAGCTTGCTGGGCCATCGGAACCGCCGCCTGGATCCTGGGATGGAATACAGCCGAGTTGACCGGATGGTGGCTCGCGTTTCTCGTCCTCACCGTCGCAGCCGAACGGCTCGAGCTGAGCCGGCTTCTGTCGCCCCCGCGCCTGAGCCAGGTCACGTTTGCTTGCGCGGCCGCGTTGATCCTGATTGGGGCCGCGCGCCGCGAACTCGCCGGCAATCCTGCTCTCTTCAGCGGCATGGGGCTCATTGGCGCGACATTGTGGCTCCTCAAGCATGATGTTGCGTTGAGAACGGTGCGGCAACTGGGGCAGACCCGGTTTTCGGCAACCTGCATGATCTCCGGCTATGTCTGGCTGGGGGCCGCCGGCTTGCTGCTGCTCCTGGCGCCACCGGGAACGGCGGCCTTCACCTACGACGCGGCCGTGCATGCGATCGCTATCGGCTTCATCTTCTCGATGATCTTCGGGCATGCCCCCATCATCCTGCCGGCGGTGACGGGACTGCGCGTGGGGTTCAGTGGCTTTGCCTATGCGCCCCTCGCGCTTCTGCACGTCTCTGTGCTGCTGCGCGTTGCGGGCGACCTCCTTGCCTGGACAGACTTGCGTGCCGGCACGGGGCCGCTGACGATGGTAGCGCTGGCGGGCTATGCGGGTACCTTGATCGTGGCATCGCGGGCAAGGCGGCAGCCCGTGCGATGATCGACCACGGTCCGCTTTTGGATCAGCCCAACCTTGATGGATGGGCTGCCTCGCGTGGGACGCATCCGAGGGCGCGGCAGGTTGCGACGGCGATCACGGTCCATACGAGGCTGCGAAGCATCATCGCTCCGACCGTCCTGGCCGCGAACGAGCCGCCCACGGCGACATGGATGCCGAATGCGACAAACGCCGCCAGCGTTGCCGCGGCGATGACCGCTGATAGCCATGCTGCCCAACGCTTCCACACAAGGATGCCGTACCCGGCGGTCACGTAGGCGAAGCCGGCAATGAAGTTGAACCAGAGCACGAAGGGTACGATGTCGTCGGCGGAAGCCGGATCGGCGATCAAGGTCTTGCCGCCGACAAGGATGGTGGCAACGCCAAAGAGGATGGCGCTCCATGCCGCCGGCGCGGCCCAGCGTGGGCGGATCGCACTCGTTCCAGTCATGGCCGATCTCCCGGCTGCGGCAGAGCGAGGAGCCGGGCGAGATTGCGGCTCGGTTTCAGAAGATCGGCGATGGTGTAGCCGTCGAGCGTGCTGAAGAAGGCCTCGAGGGCTTGGTGAAGTGCCTTCCGCAACACGCAGGCCGGCTCAATGACGCACAGGCAGTTCCGATCCTGAAAACACTCGACGAGCGCCAAGTCATCCTCCGTCTCGCGCACGAGCCTGCCAAGGTTGATCTTCGCGGGGTCTTTGGCCAGCCGGACCCCACCCCCCTTGCCGCGCATGGTGTCGAGATAGCCGAGCTGGCCAAGGCGGAAGACCACTTTCACCAAGTGGTTCCGGTTGATCCTGTGACGCTCCGCTATCTCGTCGATGGTGGCGATCTCGCCGCCCTTCAGGGCAACATAGATGAGCGCGCGAAGGCAATAGTCCGTGAAGATGGTCAGGCGCATGCGTCAGAGTCCGCAACGGCATCGAGGCGAGCCATTGTTATCATATAAGATATCTCTAGAATATATTATTATAGCAGACTGCCCCTTGCGCAACGGGTGCCGCGCGGGCGACAACAGAGCAGTGCCTGGCTCCCTTGATTTCGATCAATGTACGGCCTGAACGTGCGTCTTTTCTGAACGGGGACCGTGACCGCTGATGGAGGAGCCGGAATGGCAGATCCATGGCGACATCTATCTAGGAGTGATGATCGGGAAACCGGTGGCGGCTTTCTGCGGGCGTGCTTTGCGACGGAATTGCGAGCCTGGCATGGAGAGGAGCCGTTGTGGAAGGTGTTCTGGGGCTACGGTGTGCTTGCGAGCGCAGTCCTGGCGTTCCTTTATCTTATTGCAATGGATGAGAAGCGCGTGGCCATGCAGCAGATGCTCTTGATTGTCCTTGCAGCCTACACGGTCTGGATTCTTGTGGCGATCTGGCGCTGCGCCGCAAACTCCCCGTGGGGTGCGCTGGCGCGCGGGCTTACCATTGCCTGGGCGGCCAACACCATCCTCATCCTGGCCTTCCTACAGGTCGATTTGTTCGCCGCCTATATCGGATGATGAGCGGATGGACACGCCGGTGCGGGTTGGCGCCTGGCGCGTGAGCGTGACGGACGCGATCGCAGCGCTGCTCGCGGTGACGACGTCGTCGCATCAATCCTGATCATGGAGATCGAGCCGGGGCGTCGCTCGGCAAGTACGACTGTCGTAGCGCACCATGCGCGTCCCGATGGTCGATGTCCAAACGCGGTTCGCACAGATCACCCGGCGGTTGCGCCGTGGAACCGTCACGCGGACTGCGCGCTGATGCCGCCTGATGGCTGGTTGACAGCAGGAACGAGCCTCATGTAAATAACTATCCAGTAAGTTATTAATTGGTGCATCGATGTCGACGCGACCGCGAGGAGACAAGGTCCCGCCCCGCTGGCACCGGCGGGCCGACGCCAGGCCGGACGAACTTCTGAGCGCGGCGCTGGAGGTCTTCGGCGAGCGCGGCTTTGCGGGCGCAAGGCTCGAGGACGTGGCCCAACGTGCCGGGGTCACCAAGGGAACCATCTACCTCTACTTCGACTCGAAGGAGACGCTCTTTCGCGAGGTGGTGCGGGCGGGGGTCGGCGCCGCAGTTGCGTCAGGCGAGCAGTTCGTGCGTGACTATCAGGGCCCTACGGCGGAGCTGCTCGCAACGTTCATGCGGCGCCTCTGGGAGGCAATGCGAGATCCGGCAAACGCGCGTCTTGCGCGGCTGGCCTCGTCCGAGCTCGGAAGCTTTCCTGATCTGCTGCGTATGTACATGGACGAAGTGGTCCTGCGTACGCGCCGCTCAATCTCGGCCATCGTCGAGCGCGGTGTGACGCGCGGCGAGTTCCGCGCCGTATCGCCCGTTCTTGCCGGCCGCATGGTCCAGGCACTTTGCGTCCACGTCGCCCAGGCGCAGGGCTTCATCGGTGCCTTCGACCGCGACAAGGCAAGCGATGAGCAGGTTGTTGACGCTGTTGTCGATCTGGTCATGCACGGCGTGCTTGCAACCCCGATCGCTGATAAGTGCCCTCGCACCCATATCATAAAGAGCCCTCGCAGAAGGAGACAGTAGCGATGCATCCCGAGCCCTTGAGGCCCGCGCCCAGGCGCACGCGAGCCGGCTTTGCAATCGTTGGCTGTGCTGCGATGAGCGTCATCATGGGCCCTGCCTTCGCACGGGCGCAGGCGATCATGGACGACGGGCGTCTCGTTGTCCCTGAGCGGCGCACCCTGCAATGGGCGACAGGCGAGGGCAATCGCGAGCTCATCGAGAGCACCTACGCGCGGATCAGCCGCCTCACCGGCAGTACGCCGGGTTCGTGGAGTTACGAATGGATGCAGGTGGCTTCGCACTTCGAGGCGCGGGGTGACGATGCGGCTCGTCGCGGCGATGGCGTGCGCGCGCGCAGCGCCTATCTCAAAGCCTCCCTCTATTACGCGCTCGGGTACTTTCCCGACAACGCCTCACCGGAGCAGAAGGCATCATACGCAAAGCATCTTTCGACCTACGTCAGTGCCAGTCGCTTCTTCGAACACAAGTTGGAGGTGGTTGCACTTCCCCTCGAGCACTCCCGCATCGTCGTGCATCTCCATGTACCGCCGGGCGTGACAAAGCCGCCGATCGTGCTTTGGAACGGCGGTGTCGACTGGTGGAAGGCCGGCTACCACTCGTTGATCGAGCTGCTGATCAGGCGCGGGATCGCCGTTGCCGCCTTCGACCTGCCGGGCACTGGCGAGAGCGCAGCGTGGACCGCGGGGCTTGACCAGGGAAAGCTGCACCGGCACGTGCTCGATCACCTGGAGCAGAGCGGCCGTTTCGACTTCACTCGCGTCGGCATGGTCGGAGTCAGCTTTGGAGGCCACTATGCGGTGCGCGTGGCCGCTACCGAGCCGCGCGTGAAGGCGGCGGTCAATTTCTGTGGACCGATCCAGCGGATCTTCAACGCTCCGGCAGGGGTCATCTCGCGGGTTATGGCTTCACCAGAGGGCGCCACCTTGCGCGCGGCAGCCCGTGCCAGAGGACTGGTTCCTGGCCAGGAGCAGGCCGGGCAGGCCGAGCGTTTCGATCTCGTCCGCCTCGGAGTGGTTGGCGAGGGCCGCCGTATCGATATCCCTATCCTTTCCGTCAATGGCGGCCGCGATCCCTTCGCTCCGCCGGAGGATATGGACCTGGTGCAGCGCTCGGCTCCGAAAGGCGAGGTCTGGCGGCTCGGCACCTCCGGCCATTGCGCTGTGGAGTACGGCGCGGTCGTGTGGCCGCAGGTTTTCGACTGGCTGGAGGAGAAGTTGGGCACCGTACCGCCGCGACAGCAGTAAATCCGCGACGGCGCACCCCGCAAGCCTCCCCAGCTTCGACGCCTTTGTCTCGGGCTCTGCCTGGCCGGCGTCAGACTCCGCCAACCAGCGGCGCATAGGATTTCGATCGGATGAGTCGGCAGGGCCCGACGGTGCGACTGGCATTTACCGGTGGAACATTGGCGTGCATTGGCGTATCGCGCCTCATTTGTTCCTGACTGGCGTCACATAGTTTCTGACCAGGCGGAGTGGCGTGTGAAAAGGCCAAGGGGACGTCCCATGGCGAGAACCATTGTGATCGCATTCGCATTGATCTTTGGAGCCTTCTTGTCCGCGAAAGCCGAGCCAAGCTGCACCGGAGAGATTGCGACAGCGCTCTCTACCGAGCGCCCCTCGCCACTGCAGGAAAGGTCGATCTCCAATAAGTGGAAGATCGCGGATGTTCTCTGTTGCTGCAAGACGCAAAGTGGGGGCGAGTGCTGCACTCGCGTAGCTCAGTGCGGCGGCAAGCCCCCTGGCTGCTTCTGCGCCTCGCCCAGCGTTCCGGGTGCTTCACAACTCTCGTCTGTGGCGCATCGCTAAGCCCGCAAAATACACCGGCCCGCAGCGCCGGCAGGTTAGTCGTACTGTGTCACGTTTGTCCTCGCCATCTTTGTCTTGCGAGCGGCGTTGCGCAACATGGGCAGCGAGGCAGGCGTCGGGCGAGTTCGACTTCGATGCGTCGGCGCATGGTGGCGATCGA
>NZ_WBUE01000025.1 GCF_009026145.1 Hyphomicrobium sp. | reverse complement strand
CCTGCTGTCGTCGATCGGCAACGTGCCACCGGCAGAAGCGGAAGCCACCTACTATGCCAGCCTGGAGGACCTGAGCATCGCCGCCTGACTCAAACGAAACAGCCTCCGGAGAATCCGGGGCGGTTCAAACCAATACGAATGCGAACACCTGCAATGGTGCTAGTACGTTAGACACTAACGCCATGGGTAAACCCTTATGAAGCGAAAACTGAGCATCCGTGAAAAACGACGGGTGCAGCATTATTTCTCAAGTTGAGAGTTTCTGCAACGGGCTTGTTGTTTGATGCGTAGTTTCTCGGTGGGCCCACCACGTCGCTGCAACGAGAGAGCCCTCCGCACACTGTCGCCCGGTCCTGGCGAATAGCCGGGCGACCGCGCTCAACAGGCCACGTCTGGGTGACAGCATTCCAAGCCTTGATAACGACGGGTGTTGCCCCGCTTGAGATCAGAGGAATACACGCCCATTGTCACTCCTTCGATGCGGCGCGCCAGCAATGGCGTCCGCGGACAGAAGAGCCACGCGGCCGCTTTGCTGGACTGCCAAGTCCCCATTACAGAAGGCACCCGTCGCGCCGCCGGCCGTCGAAGCTCTCTACGAGCGCGTTCTGTTGCGGCTTACCGCGCTGGTTATAGTGCCTGTCGACCCCCGTTCCCTTGCGCGGACAAAAAAAGCCAATGGCTCAGCTCGCGATCTGCGCGCTCCCTCTGACGCGGCTGGTGCTAACGAAGACGAGTACTGCGAATTCTTCCCGCGCACCCCTGTTCTTACGTCGATAGCGTGGGACCCCGTTTCGGGCGTGCGGTTCGAGTCCCACCCGCGGACTCTCGGCGTTCGCTGGTGGGAAAGATGCTAGCCGAAAGCCACGATACGCTACGCAATGACTTCTCTCCCCCACCACACGGCAAGCCATTGATTAGCCTGACTTCCTCCACCTCCCTACGGGGCGCCATCAAGCGCTAGAAAGCGCGCTATATCAATAACTTATAGCAAGTGGGACACTGACTGGACTCGCACCCGCGGTTTCAGGCATGTCGATCCTCGCTACCCAGAACGCGCGGCTTGGACTGCCTGCGGAACTCAGGGTTCGCGAAGCTTCCCGATGGTCCGCTTTGGAGTTCAAAGCAGCTCCCTGGGTCGTGCTTGCTGAAGGCTGCTGCTGACACAACTCGGACATACTTACTCTCGGCAACATTCCAGCGATCGTGGTCAACGTGTGGTGGCCCGGTTCTTCTGCAAGGACGGGGCGCAGCTGAAAGGCAGGCGAAGGCGACTTCTATTGGCCGATGACAGCCAGACCCAGAACCGAGATACCGATGAGGGTTTGTTCGCGAGTCCGCCTCACTTCGGAGCGCCACGATCGTCTGGATATCGCGCGAGATTCGCGGGAAGGGCGCCGGCTGGGTGCGCCATCCGTCATGGTTCGATGACATTCGCTCAAGCCGGTGATGCGACGAGCAGACTTGATTCCAATGGTTCCTGCGCTTGCGGCAACGGGATTGTCGCTTCCGCCTTCGGCCGGCGGACCCGGAACCAGGCCGCATAGAGCGCCGGCAGGAACAGCAGCGTCAGGACCGTCGCGACCAGCAGACCGCCCATCATCGTGATCGCCATCGGGCCCCAGAACACCGAGCGCGACAGCGGGATCATGGCGAGGATGGCGGCCAGCGCCGTGAGCACCAGGGGCCGCGAGCGGCGCACGGTCGACTCGATGATCGCCTCCCAGCGGGAGAGACCCGAAGCCACGTCGGCATCGATCTGATCGACGAGTATGACCGTGTTGCGCATGATCATGCCGGCGAGCGCGATGAGGCCGAGGAGCGCGTTGAAGCCAAACGGAGCATCGAAGGCGAGCAGCGAAAAGCTCGCGCCGACGAGGCCCAGCGGCGCTGTCGAGAACACCAGGAACAGGGTCGAGAAGCGCTGCAGCTGCAGCATGAGGGTGGTGAGCATGGCGAGGAACATGAGCGGGAAGATCTTGAACAGCGCCGCATTCGCCTTGGCGCTCTCCTCCACCGCGCCACCGACCTCGATGCGCATGCCGGGTGGCAGCGTGGCGGCGATCGCGTCGATCGCAGGCCGGATTGCGGCCGTCACATCCGGCGCCTGCACGCCGGGCGCGATGTCGGAGCGCACGGTTAGCGCCACATCCCGATTGCGTCGCCACAGGATGGGGTCCTCGAACTCGTAGTGAACCCGCGCCACTTGCGAAATCGGAACGGCCGCGCCCGAGCGCGTCGGGATGGTGAGATCCTCGAAGGCGCCGAGCCCGAGACGCTCCTCGGGGACCGCACGCGCCACCACCGGTACGAGCTCGATGCCTTCCTTGTATTCTGTCACCGTATAGCCGGAGAGCAGCGTCCCGAGCGTCTGCGCGATGTCCTGCGGAGTCAGCCCCAGCGACCGCGCGCGGTCCTGATCGACCTCGAGCCGGACCGACTTCTTCTGCTCGTTCCAGTCGAACTGCACGTCGCGCGTGTTGGGGTTGGCGCGCATGGCGGTGCGCACCTTGACGGCCAAGGCGCGCACGCTGTCGCCGTCCGGACCGAGCACGCGGAACTGCACCGGGAAACCGACGGGTGGCCCGAAGTTCAGCCGGTCGATGCGCAGGCGCGCCTCGGGGATCACGTTCTGCGCGGCAAGCCCTTCGAGCCGCTCCTTCAGCCGCTCGCGCGCCTCCGCGTCCTTGGTCATCATGACGATGAGCGCGAAGCTCTCGTTGGGCAGCACGGGGTTCAAGGCCAGGAAGAAGCGAGGCGAGCCTTCGCCGATATAGGTCGTGTAGTACTCGAGGTCGGCATCGCCCTTGATGAGGGCTTCGGCCTTTTTGGCGGTGGCTTCGGTGACGCCGATGGAGGTTCCTTCCGGCATGCGGATCTCGATGAACAGCTCCGGCCGCGACGAGGTCGGGAAGAACTGCTGCTGCACCTGCGTGAAGGCGGCGATGGCGGCGCCGAAGGCCGCCAGCGTCAAGGCGATGACCACCCAGCGGAAGCGCACCGCCCAGCCGACGGCGCGGCGCAGGGACCGATAAAGGCGCGTATCGTAGATGTCGTGGGCGTCATGTCCGGCGCCGTGGTTCGTGAAGTTGGGTAGCAGCTTGACGCCGATATAGGGCGTGAAAAACACCGCCACGATCCACGAGACGACAAGGGCGAGCCCGACGATCCAGAAGATGTTGCCGGCATATTCCCCCGCCGTCGAACGCGCGATGCCCACCGGTAGGAAGCCCACGGCGGTCACGAGCGTGCCGGTCAGCATTGGGAACGCGGTCGAATCCCAGGCAAAGGCCGCCGCACGGAGGCGGCTCCAGCCCTGCTCCATTTTCACCACCATCATCTCCACGGCGATGATCGCATCGTCGACGAGCAGGCCGAGGGCGATGATGAGGGAGCCGAGCGTGATACGGTCGAGGTTGAGCCCCGCCACATTCATGACGACGAAGACGACCGCGAGCACGAGCGGAACGGATGTCGCGACGACGAGCCCCGAACGCCACCCAAGCGAGACGAAGCTGACGACGAGCACGATAGCGAGCGCCTCGACGAACGAGCGTAGGAACTCGCCCACCGATTCCTCCACGACGCGCGGCTGGTCCGTGATCTGGTCGATCTCGACGCCGGTCGGAATCTGCGTTTTTGCATCCGCAATCGCATCCTTGAGCCTTTCACCCAGCTCCAGAACGTTGGCACCCTTGGTCATGGCGACGACGACGCCGACGGCTTCGCTGCCGTTATGGCGCACGATGCTCTCCGGTGGGTCCTCGTAGCCGCGCTTGATGGTGGCGATGTCGCCGAGCCGGACCACGGCGCCGCCGGCTTCGATGGGGACTTCCGCAATGGCCGCCTCACCCTTGAAGGCACCCGTGACGCGTACGTCGATGCGGTCGGCGCTGGTTTCGATGGTGCCGGCCGGCGTCACGGCATTCTGGCGCGCCACGCTGTCGAAGATGGCCTGCGGCGTGATGCCGAGAGTCGCCAGCTTGCGGTGGCTGAACTCGATGAAGATGCGCTGGTCGCGCACGCCGACGATATCGACCTTGGCGACACCCTCCGTACGCAGCAGACGCTGGCGCACGATCTCCGCATAGTCCTTGAGCTTGGCGAGCGAAACGTCGGCGCCCGACAGCATGTAGATGGCGGAATAGACGTCGCCGTACTCATCGTTGAAGAACGGTCCCTGCACGCCCTGCGGCAGCGTCGGGCGGCTGTCGTTGAGCTTTTTGCGCACCTGGTACCAGGCGTCATCGACTTCATTCTGCCGCGCCGTGTCCTTGAGCTGTACCTGGATGACGCTGACGCCCGGCCGCGTATAGGTCCGGACGAAGTCGAAGAGCTCGAGCTCCTGCAGCCTTTTCTCGAGCTTGTCGGCGACCTGGTCCTGCATTTCCTCGGCGGTGGCACCGGGCCACGCCGCGGTGATGACCATGGTCTTGATGGCGAACGAGGGGTCCTCGGCGCGGCCGAGATTGAGGTAGCTCATGAGCCCCGCCACCGAGAACACGATGATGAGGAACAAGACGAGCGCGGGATGGGCGACCGCCCACGCCGAGAGGTTGCCGCGCGAGACGGGCTGTTCGTGTTCTTCGGGGCCGGTCATTGCGCCACCTCAACGATGCGTACCGGTATCCCAGCATCGAGCTTGTGAACGCCGGCGGCGACGATCTTCTGGCCTGCCGCCAGCCCGCCTGAGACGATCGCTGACGTCTCGGTCCAGGCGCTGACCTCGACGCTCTGCTTGATCAGGCGGCCGTGCGCTTCATCGATGAGCCATACCGACGGCTGGCCTTGATCCTTGAAGACGGCCGCGAGGGGCAGCTTGGCGCGCACGCCGGTGCCCTGCGACGCCAGATGCACCGTCGCCGTTTTGCCGAGCGCAATGGCGGCATCCGGCTTCGTGAGCGAATAGCGGGCCTGATAAGTGCGCGTCGCCGGATCGGCCTGCGGCGAGATTTCGCGCAGCTTCGCTTCATAGGCGCGATCGGCATCTGCCCACAGCGTCACGGTGGCAGCTGCGTTGCGGTCGCCGTCGATGCGGCCTTCCGGGATCGACACGACCGCCTCGAGCTCGTCGAGACGTGCCACGCGCGCGATCAGTTGTCCGGCGCTAACGACCTGCCCAACCTCAACCGGAAGTGCTGTGATCACGCCGGCTTCCGTGGCCACGAGATCCGTATAGGCGAGCTGGTTCGTCGCCAGTGCAAGGGCGCGCGTCGCGCGCTCGACGCGCCCGCGGGCTTCATCCGCCGTCGCCTTCTTCTGCTCGTAGCTGGCGTCGCTGACCCATTTCTTCTCGTTGAGCGTCGCGTAACGCTTCTCGTCGGCTTGCGCCTGCTTAAGGGTGCTCCGCGCGGCGTTGAGCTCGGCTTCTGCCGATTCGAGCGACAGCCGGTAGTCGCTTGCATCGAGACGAGCGAGCGTCATGCCGGGCGTGACCCTATCGCCGATGTTGACGAGACGCTCGACGATCTTGCCGGCGACCCGGAAGCCGAGATCGCTTTCGTAACGCGGCTTGATGGTGCCGGTGTACGAGCGCGCGCTGGTTGCGGCCGAAAGCTTCACGGCGGCAGCGCGGACCGGCTGCGGGGCCGCCACGTAAGGTGCGCTTTCGCTCTTGCAGCCCGCGAGGGGGGCGGCCAAAGCCACGAGGGCGCCGACTGCGAGAACCGGGCGCGCGCGCCGCCAGGGTTGCGCAATGCGGGAAGTCAATGTTGCCGTCGCGTTCATATCAGACCCCATTGTTGGGCATGGCCGAGGAGTCGGTGCTCTTGAAAGTTAGCTTTCCTAACTTAAGTGAGTAGAGCTAACTTGGCAAGAGGAAATCGGCCGCGAAGAACAAAAAGTTAATAATGCTAACTTAAGTGAGATGCGCTAACTTGTTGAATAGCAGGCACAAGGAAGGAAGGCATGGCCCTGACAAAAGAACGCACCGCGGTGCGCCCAAAGAAGCGGTTCCACCACGGCGACCTGCGCGAGGCGCTGATCGCCGCCACGCGCGAGCTGCTGATCGAGCATGGGCCGGACGGCTTCACATTGGCCGACGCCTGTCGCCGTGCCGGGGTCACGACCGCGGCGCCCTATAAGCACTTCCGCGACAAGCAGGAGATCCTGGAGGAGATCGTGTTGCGCGGCTTCGCGGAGCTCACGGCCACCAACACCAAGGCCGTGGCGGAAGGCGGTCCGGGTACCATTGCCGGCATCACCGCCATGGGCATCTCCTACCTTGACTTTGCCGTAGCGCACCCGGCGATCTTCCGCCTCATGTTCGGCCACAAGTCCGAGATCAGGAAGGTCAAGCAGGTCGACGAGACCGGTAGGCAGTGTCTGAAGCACGTGATCGACGAGGTGGCGGCCTACAGCCGCAAGCATGGACACACCGCCGACGCCGAGGCGGTCGCGATCCGGCTTTGGACATTCGTGCATGGAGCCTCGTCGCTCGAGCTCGATGGCGACTATGCGCGCGTCGCGCGCGGTCTCGATGTTCGCAAGATGATTGCGGACGTCACTCCGATGTTGCTGGGTGCGGTTCGCCAGAAGCACACCTCAGCGCGCGTCAAGAAGCGTTGAGACGGTCCGACCTTGTAGCTAGGGGTGACTGCGCGCCAATCTCATTGTTGGACCGAGCGCCGCCTCCCCTTCTGACCCCAAGTGAACGATTTGAGGCGCCGTCTTGGCGCTTTGTCGGCGATGCCTTGCGTTCATGAAATTCCTGAAGACCTCGTTTAACGACCATCTTGGAGACGGGCGCCCTTAATCTCTGCGACCTCGGCCTCCAGGGACGTCACGCGGTTTTGCAGCTCCTCCACGGGATCGTAGTCCATGGCGTAGGCCGCCGAGCACAGCCATTGCCAAATTCGTTGCCAAGCTTCCTTCATGGTGCTCCTCGTTCCGACTGGCATCTTTGGGAGGGTGGCAATCACAGTGACTCAAGAGCCAAGGCGATGCCCTGTCCACCGCCTATGCAAAGCGTGACGATGCCTTTTCGGAGCTGATTTCTCCGCATCGCGTGCACGAGACGCGTGGTCAGAACAGCACCGGTGGCGCCAATCGGATGACCATGGGCGATGGCGCCGCCCTCGGGATTGACGATGTCTTCGGGGAGCTGAAGCTCCTGGGAGACGGCGAGCGGCACAGCGGCGAAAGCCTCGTTAATTTCGATGCGGTCTATATCGCTGATCTTCCAACTTGCTCGTTCAAGAGCAATCCTAATCGCCGGTACGGGCCCGAGCCCGAACAGTCCCGGCTCAACCGCCGCGATGCCGTAGGAGACAAGCCGCGCCCACGGCGCAATCCCGAGTTTTTCCGCGTGCGAGCGATCGGAGACGATCATGGCGGATGCGCCAGAATTGAGGCCCGGTGCGTTGCCTGCCGTGATCGTGCCGTCCTTGCGGAAGGCCGGACGGAGCTTCGCCAGTGCGTCGTACGTAGTATCGGGTCGATTTGCTTCGTCCTTTGCGAAGGATTCCTCGCCCTTCTTGCCCTTGACCTTTGCCGGGACGATTTCAGCATCGAACGCCCCTTGAGATTGCAGGGCAGCGAACCGCTTCTGAGAGCGCTCGGCCCAGCGGTCCTGACGCTCGCGCGTGAGCTGCGCCTTTGTCACCAGGTCTTCGGTGTGCCAACCGGAATGCTCTCCCGAAAACGCATCGTTCAAACCATCGCGCAACATGCTGTCGTGGATTTCTGCGGGGCCCATCCGATAGCCCCACCGGCCTCCATCGAGCAGATATGGTGCCCGATCCATGTTCTCCATGCCGCCGGCAATTGCGAGCTGCACGTTTCCGGACACGATTTCCTGCGCGGCGGTCACGATCGCCTGAGCGCCCGACCCGCAGACGCGGTTGACAGTGAGCGCCGGGGTCGAAACCGGGAGACCACCGCCGATTGCGGCCTGCCTTGCGGGGTTCATGCGGTTGCCCGCTTGGATGACGTTCCCCATTGTCGCTGAGTCGATGCTTTCGGGAGCAATCTTGGCGCGCCGGACAACTTCGGCGATGGCAACGGCCCCAAGCTCGGTGGCGGCAATACCCTTAAGGGTGCCGTTGAATGTGCCTATCGCTGTGCGAACGGGCTCAGCAAGTATGATTTCCTTCTTCGACATTCTCACTCTCTCGCTGCGATGACGATTGCCGTTCCTTTGCCGGCTGCCGCTTATGCCAAGATGACGTTTGCCGCGCCTTTCGGGTTCTCGACGGCGGAGAAGTGCCCGGTGTTGGGGAGTGTCACCATGCGGGCATTTTTCAGAAGCGCTTTGGTACGCTCCCGTTCAGGGACGCGCGACCAGTCCTTGTCTCCGTAGATGAGGGTGACAGGCGCTTTGACGGCAGCATAGCGTTCGCGCGCCTTCGACCAGGAACGCCATCCGGACAGGACTTTGCGCTCGACATACTCGACATAATGGTAGTGGGGGCGGCCACCCGTCTTGTGGAATTCGTCAAGAAGATCCGCGGGCAACTTGCGCCGGTCGGCGTAACCACCACCCATTATCTTGCCGAGAATCCGGCGGTCCGCGAGAGCAGCGCCGATTGCGCCAAAAATCGGAATCTGCAGGCTACCGACGATTATATTCGCAAACCAGTTGCCGCGGCGGATGCCGTCGCCATAACGCGTCTCGTAATCGTAGGTATTAAGTGCATAAACCGCACGAATGCGATCGGGGACCTCGGCCGCCGCCGTCAGCGCAAGCACGGCACCTATGGATTCACCTACGATGGTCACATCGCGCAGATTCAAGGCTTCCAGGAAGCCTACGACGCCCTGGCGCATGTACGGCTCATCGTAGGTAGCCGACCGGTCGATGGGCGAGTGTCCGTGGCCGGGAAGATCAACGGCGTAGACGGTGAACGACCTCGCGAGAAGGGGTGCCAGATCCCGGAAGTGCTCGAGTTGGGTCCGGATCGTGTGCAGCAGCACAAGAGGGGGCCCGCTTCCGGATTTCTCGTACCGCAGACTCAGCTTGTCCGAGATTTTGAGAAGGCTAGGCCCCTCATCAGAGATTGGGTGCATCGAGCATTTCCTTGGCTTCGCGGTGCCTGACGAGGCGCCAGTAAGGGCAGTGGGGTTGGAACGTTCATTTGATGGCGAGCGTAACTATTGCCTTTCATGACGACCGCCATTATAAAAGTCAAGTGCAGTCACAATCGCAGCGGATCACAAATGCGCGTATCGAAGGAACAGGCGGCAGAGAACCGAGAACGGATTCTGCGTGCTGCGGCGGCGCTAATGCGCGAACGCGGTATCTCGGGCGTTGGCGTGGACGCGCTGACGGAGGCAGCCGGGCTCACGCATGGAAGTGTGTACAGCCAGTTCGGCTCGAAGGACCGACTCGCTGCCGAAGCATTGCGCCACGCTCTGGCGAGCAATGTGGAGAGCATCGGACACGCTCAAGATCTCACGAGCTATGTCTCCCATTATCTTTCGGCGGGACATCGTGACGCGCCGGGACAAGGCTGTGCCATCGCCGCCCTGGGCGGTGAGATGCCGCGATCCTCTGAGGCTGTCAGAAGGGACTTTACGGACGGAGTGCGCAGCATGGTGGGTCGCGTCAGCGCACTGATTAGAGCGGGATCGAAGCGTCGCCGAACTGAGGGGGCGCTCGCCACCGTCGCAACGATGGTCGGCGCGTTGATGCTGGCAAGGGCGGTCGATGATACCGAGCTGGCGGACAAAATTCTGCAAGCCAGCCGAAAATCTCTGATCGCTTCCGCGCGGTGAGAGGGTGGTCACAGGTCAGCGCGCATACGACAGGGGTGAGACTACGAGCAATGGCACTCTCGAGCCTTGAAGCTGAATCGGCACCCATTCGGCTGCATTTTTTCCCGGGGACACGTGCGGCCAGAGCGCGATGGATCCTAGAGGAGATCGGCGTTTCCTACCAACTGAGCATCGTCGACCTGCGCCGAGGTGCACACAAGCGCAAAGACTATCTGGCAGTCCATCCGCTCGGCAAAGTACCGGCCCTCGAAATCGATAATACTATCATCTTCGAGTCCCTGGGGATCTGTCTCTACCTTGCAGATCGCTTTTGGGAGGCTGATCTGGCACCGGTCCCGGAGGACAGAAAACGCAGGGCAGACTACTGCGCCTGGATGGCCCTCTCCACCGGAACACTGGAGCCCGCCATATTCGAGCAGGTGCGGGCGGGGAAAGCCAGGGCTCGACGCATAGCGCCCATCGACATGGGACCGGCTCTCACGCCGTTCGATGATGTCGCTTCGTACATGGAGCGCCACCTCGCGGGCCGACCATTTCTGCTCGGCGATCAAATGACGGCGGCCGACATCATGAACGGCTCGATGATGGCGTGGGCTCAGGAGATCGGTCTGCTTGAGGGGCGTGAGACGATCCGGGCGTGGGTCGCGGACCTAAAGGCCCGCCCCGCCTATTCCCGCGCAATTGCAGAGTCTGGTCGCGGAAAGTGAACAGGAGCTGAGAGCGACGTCGGCCGCGCAACCCAGCAGAGCGGAGTCATCCGCAGGAGAGGTCAAATGCTGTACAGCCACATCGTGAAGAAGAAAATCCGAGAGACCTTCGACCACGTCAACAACCATCGCTGGGATGAGGCGCTGAAAGCAGTCGCGCCGCATATCCATCACCGCGTTTCCGGCGACCACGCGCTTGGTGGTGAGCGCCACGACAAAGCAGCCGTGCGCCGCTGGTTTGAGCGCCTCGGCCGCGTCCAGCCCAATCTCCGTATCAAGGTCGACAACATCTGGGTGAAGGGCTGGCCGTGGGATACCACGGTGTTTGCCCAGTGGGACGGCACCGCAACGCTGCTCAACGGCGACGCCTACGTCAACCGTGGTCTCCACGTGTTCACCCTGCGGTGGGGTAGGGTCCATGCACTCGAAGAATTTCAAGATTCACAAGCAGCGGCCCGTGGGCTTGAAGCCCAAGCGGCAGCTGGCATCAAAGAGGCTGCCGCCGAACCGATTGTAAGCTAGCAGCAGCGGCGCGTGCTGCTCCGGTTCTTGATACAGGGCGACCTGTCGTTTCGATCGCGTCGATCCCCAGGAGGTTTGCGATGCGATCCTCAGCTGGAATTCGTAAAACAGCTTGGCGTGTGGCCCATGAGGCCTGCGCCGCGTTGCCCTCTTTCCCGTGGGATGATCGACATAATCCTTCTGCCGAGGGCAAAGTTTATCAGCTGTCCGAATTTCGCATAGCGTGTCCCCATCACCTTCCGGTGATTGTCGAGGCCGAGTGGTTGACGCACTGGATTATAAACGTCATCTAGCTGGGTGGATGACCATCATCATCCAAAGGCTGAGGATGGGCTCAGTCGTCCCTGGGCACCATTCGCATCCCGCATCAGTCACACAAGGAGAAACCATGCAGACGCTCATGATCGCGGCCATCGCCGCCCTCGCACTTGCTGCCGGAGCGTTCAATGCTTCGGTCGGAACCGAGTTGGACAGGGCGATGTGTGCAGGAGCCTTCATTCATACGACAGGGCCGGTGAACGGCACCTGGCAGAGCGACAGCGGCACCTATCAGGACAGCGACTGATGGGACAAGTGATGGTGGTGATTCTGGCTTTGGCTGTTCTCAGTGGAGCGGCGCACGCGCACTATAACCTAGCTGAGGACTTATTCGGCAAACAGGGCCAGACCCCTCGGCACCTCGATGAGGAAGCGTTCGGCGATGAGTTCAGGCGCCCGGCGCTTTAGCCCGAGCGCGAGCGATGTCCGGGGCCGGCTCCGGTCCCCGGACAGCCCAAAAGGCAGCCGGAGCTGGCCGAGCAGCCTACATCCGGTGCCAATTTGGAATTGCCGACCTCGTCGCGGCGGTTACGGCGGTTACGGCGGTTACAATGGCGATAATGGCTGCCAGCGTGGGCGGGGCTCAATAGTTGATCGCGACTGTTTCAAGTCGCTCATGGTCGCGGTGCGCAAGGGTGCCTACTAACGCTTGCGTGGCCCTGCGAGGGCGAGCGCCTCACGGTTAGAGGCCAGTACCTCCTCACTTAATGCGCCCTCCCCGACCGCGCGCGCAATCACGACCGCGCCGACCAGTGTCGCAAGTGTGCGGATGGCCTTGACCCGTCGCTCCGCCGGCGTGCCGGAAAGTCCAGCCGCGAGCTTGTCGATCGTCCTTTGCGTCCCGTTGGCAAACACGCGTTGCACGTCTGCGCCCTGGCGCGCCGCTTCCACACCGAGGGCGGCCATTACACAGCCCGCGCCCGGATGAGAAACGTGGTGGCGGGTAAGATACTTCTCCACATAGTCCGCGACGGCGTCCGCTTCGCCCAACTTCTCCGCCTTCGTCGCGAGACCCTGCACGAGATTCTCGTAGATGGACTGCGCGGCCTCGGCCACCAAGGCATCCTTGGAATCGAAATGACGATAGAAGCCGCCGTGCGTGAGGCCGGCCGCCTGCATGAGATCGGCGACGCTCGTGCCTTCGATCCCTCGCTCCCTCAACAGGCGTGACGCGGCCGTTACAATCTCATCATGATGGCGGGCCATCGTCTCTTTTGACATGCGCATTTGCTGCCCAACCTCTCGGTACTTCCTCGGCTGCGTTAGCGTACATATATCATCTTAAGCGAGAAAATCAAGCCACTAAGCGAATGCCGCAGGCTGCGGGCTCTGGCGTGATCACGTTTAGGTGATCGCCCGAGATCGCGGTTGACTAGTTGGATTATGAGTGTCATCTAAAGAAATGGATGATATAGCTCATCCAAGTACTAGCATCGAACAACAGGAGAAGACCATGAAGACGATCATCCTCGCCACCCTGCTCGCCGTTTCCGCGGCTGCCACCGCCGGGGCAGGTCCCGTCGTGGACAATACCCTCTCGGTGCATGGCGCTTTCGGCGGCAACAGCTACGGCGGCCGCTAATTCGCCTCCCTCAACAAGCAGCGGCCGTGGGCGTCCTCCACCTGCGGCCGCTTCACTTTTTTGAGGCTTGTCCCATGAGAAGGTTGAGTTCGATCGTTACCGTGAGCCTCGGCGTCGCCGTCCTGATCACGCTGGTCTATGCCAAGGATCGCTCAACACCGCTGCCGGGCGTCCGCACTGCGATCGAACTCGTCAGCAAGAAGGCGCAGGTGTCCTTGACGTTACAACACACGGCGGTTGAATAGGCATAGGGCCTGCCACCCGTCCGCAAGTGGGCCCTAAGCTGACGGATGAGATGGTGAGCGACGAAGACCGCTACTCCAACCGAAGCTGACCCGTTCGCTTACCTGAGACCTTAATTCAGGCGCGCGAGTCATCCTGCGTACATGCGGAGGCGGTGGGACACTCCTACGCAAAACGCAGCGGTAAGCGGCGAGGAGATCTGCTGTCCCACTTTTCAGTAAGTCATTGGCGCCGCCCGAATATTGCACTCCCCTACGGGGCGCCAAGATCTGCGCTGCTCGCTGGTTACGTCCCGATGTGCAGACTGCGATGACGTTGCTCTCAGTGGACCAATGGAGATTGCCAGGGCGCGTATCCAGGCGGCCGGGCGAAATCAGGCGAGGTCCGCTCTCGAGATCAATCCAACCGCCCCGATCGAGGGTGGCTGAAGGCAGCGGGTGGTGACCCGAAGCTGTAGTTGCTTAGGACCGCTACTTACCCGCCCATGCTGCCAATGGCGCGGTTCAGTCGCTGCGCGACCCTGCTGCAGCACCTTTCAGCCGCGGATTGTCAAGCGCTGCTGTACCTGCAGTTTCTGAGCTCTGGGCGCTTCGAGACCATCTCGGGCCGCATCGGCATCGACCGCACGATGGGGTTCCACCGCATCGCCGCCTAAGTGCTTCTCGCGTTTGCGGTCCTGCACCCGCTGCTCTATCTGACGAACACCTTGCTGGCCGATCCCCTCGCCGCTTGGCATCGCCTTCTAGGCATGCTGGGAAGTCCCAGACTGCGCACCGGTATCAGCGCAGCTCGATTTGTCCACTATCTTTCTTGTCGACGAGGCACCGAGGCGTCCGGATTGCGAGGCTGGTCCGCTGCGCCCTGCTGTCGTCCGAGAGCTTGTCCGTGCTGCCGAGGCGCGCAACGCTGCCGCGCTGATATGTGGTCCCCCAGGTATGATGGAGATCGCGGCCGACGCGCTGTTGGATTCCGGCTTAGCGCCGTCGTCCATTCACTATGAGCGTTTCGACTACGGCGCAGGCAAGGGGCGACTTGACCGCGCGCGGCAGCGACAGGCGCTGCGCGTGTTTCTCGCTCTGCTGGTCGCAATGATTGCCTTCATTCTTCGGCAGCATGTCATTGCAGCGATAAACTGATGAGATAATCGACGATGGCAGCACGCGCTTGCGCATCGTCACAGTGGTGCGACTGGAGAAACTTGGCGAGTGCCGCTGAGCGGGCCTCGGCACCGTCGCCGTCGAGACGGCGCGCCAATGTGCTTGCCCGCGGGTGACAACTTGCGCAGCGCGCTTGGAAAGCGGGTGCGTCGGCAGCAGTGCCAAACACTGGGAAGACGCAGGTGAATACGCCTGTCAGTACCAATGTTCTCACAAATGGGGTCCGCGGTCTCAGAGTGCGCTCATAAATCATTGTACATCCGACAGTGCTTGCGCGATGCCCTGCGCGTCTTTCTGCGCGATCCTTGGCTTGTCGCCGCCGCGGACGCACTTGTACCGGACAGCCGCAGTCCCGGCAGCCACTCGCGTTTATGGCACCGGATGTGCGGGCGCCCATTATGGCAATGGTGATAGCTGCGCGCATCGGCGAGCTGAAGCCAGTTTGACGAAAATCTGTTAGGCGCCGGCGATGTGGCCATTGGCGCGGTGGCAGCATGTACCGCTGATGTCGCGATCACGGCAGCGATCAGGGCGAGGCCAAGACGGCGCATATCCTTCTCCTTTCCGGTCAGATTCGGTCAACTGGCTGGCCTTCCGAGCCGCTCCCGTCCGTTTCCCCTGTGAGCCTCGCGACGAGCGACGATTGCGCGTCTGGCAGCCGCAGAGCCCAGGCGGCTACGGTGCAGGCGCCCGCGATCAGGAGGAACGAGGGGGCAAACGTCAGGATGAGCATCAGATTGGCTGTCATGCTGCTGCTTGGCCGACCTCCACATCGGTGGCTTCAACGTGCGCAAGTCGGCCGAAGGCCTCGACGGGCTCGATCCAAAAGGCGAGACCCGGTACCGCTGCCCTGATGCGGATCTCCTCAAGCAGCTTGCCGACCCGCGCGCGCGGCAGGATGAGGACGAGAACACCCCGCGCGACGCGGCCACGCACGCGCTCTCGGACGCTTGCTTTGCCGAACTCGAGACCGTGACCATCGGCCTGCCAGGTGGTGAACCCGGGTAGCGGCGGCTCGCTGTTGAGCAGCAGTTCGACCATGTGCGTCTCCGCCTCCGGCGGATAGACGAGCGTCAGCTTGCAAGCGGATTGGTCCATGACAGACTCCGTGTTTCGTTTCGCGTAGACGTCTCGGTGATGCCGAAGCGGCGGAATAAGATGGGCAGCAGGACTAAGGTGAGCACCGTCGAGCTGACGAGGCCGCCGATCACCACTATGGCGAGCGGCTTCTGGATCTCGGAGCCCGGTCCGCTGGCGAACAGCAGCGGGACGAGACCGAAGGCCGCGATGCTCGCCGTCATGAGCACGGGACGCAGGCGTCGCAGCGAGCCATCGAAGACCACCTGATTGAGCGGCATGCCGCCGGCCAGCAGCTGGTTGAAATAGCTGACGAGCACCAAGCCGTTGAGGACCGCGATGCCGAGCAGCGCGATGAATCCGACCGAGGCCGGAACCGACAGGTATTCGCCCGACAGGTAGAGCGCGAGGATGCCGCCGACGAGCGCAAACGGAACGTTGGCGAGGATCAGCACGGCCTGGCGCGCGGAGCGCAGGGTGGCGAATAGCACGACGAATATCAGGCCGAGGGCGATGGGAACGACGATGGCGAGCCGCGCGGCCGCACGCCGCTGGTTCTCGAACTCGCCACCCCAGACGAGGCGGTAGCCGTGCGGCAGCTCGACCGCGGTAGCCACTGCCTTCTGCGCATCCTCAACGAAGCCAACGAGGTCGCGGCCGGATACGTAGGCCTGCACGATGGCGAAGCGCGAAGCATTCTCGCGGTCCACTTTCACGAGACCCGCCGTGCGCCGCAGTCGGGCGACGTCGCCGATGCGGACGAGGCCGCCGTCGCCGGTCGCCAGCTGGCTCTGCATGAACAGCTCGGGTGCCTTGCGCAGCGTCTCCGGGCCGCGGATCACGATGTTGGTCCGCTTCTGGGCTTCGGCAACGTTGCCGGCCGGCGCCCCCTCCAAGAGAGCACGCAGCTCGTCCTCAATGCGCGTGACGGTGAGCCCGGTGCGGCCCGCGGTCAGCCGATCCATGTCGATCTGCAGGTAGTCGACCGTATCGTTGGAGGCGGTGAACACCTCCGAGGCCCCACTGACGCCGGCGATCGCCGCTTGGATGCGGCCGGCCAGTTCGGCGAGTTGCTTGAGATCCGGCCCGAAGATCTTCACCGCTAGGTCGCCGCGCGCGCCAGTGAGCATTTCCGAGGTGCGCATCTCGATCGGCTGCGTGAAGGCGAATTCGACGCCGGGCAGCTCCGCCATCGCTGCGCGCAGCTGCTGCAACAGCCAATCCTTGTCGGGCACGCGCCACTCATCCTTGGGCTTAAGGACCAGGAAGGCATCCGTGTCGTTGGGGCTCATCGGGTCGAGCCCCAGCTCATCGGAGCCGACGCGCGCGATGATGTGCTCGACCTCCGGCACCTTCTCCAACAGCGTCCGCTGGATGCGCGTGTCGGTAGCGACGCTGGTTTCGAGGTTGATGGAGGGGAGCTTGGTCGTCTGCATGATGACCGACCCCTCGTCCATGGTCGGCATGAACGTCTTGCCGATGGCGAGATAGGCAAAAATCATCGCGGCTACGCCCGCAGTGGCGGTGGCATAAACCGGAAACGGATGTGCCAGGCAAAAGCGCAGCAGTGGCCGGTAGCCGGCCTCGAGGACGCGCATCAGGACAGGGTTCTTGTGGGCGCTACCGCGTAGGACGAGTGATGACAGAGCAGGGATCAGCGTCAGCGACAGCAGTAGCGAGCCCGACAGCGCAAAGACAATGGTGATGGCGACGGGGGCGAACAGCTTGCCCTCGAGTCCCTGCAGCGACAGCAGCGGCAGGAACACCAAGCAGATGATCAATATGCCGGCGGCGACCGGCATGGCGACCTCCGCCGCCGCCTGGTAGACCTGGTGCAGGAGCGGGATGCGCCGATCCCCGGCATGGTGGTTGAGCCGCTCGACTGTGTTCTCGACGACCACCACGGCGGCATCGACGATGAGGCCGATGGCGATGGCGAGACCGCCGAGGCTCATCAGGTTCGCCGACATGCCGACGAGCTTCATCATCAGGAAGGTGATGAGCGCTGCCAGCGGCAGGGTGACAGCCACGACGAGCGAGGCGCGCAGGTTGCCGAGAAAGGCGAGCAAGAGGACGACCACCAGCACCGTCGCCTCCAGCAGCGCCTTGGTCACCGTTCCCACGGCACGCTGGATCAGGTCGGAACGGTCGTAGAAAGCGTGCAGCGTCACGCCATCGGGCAGACTGGGTCGCAGTGTCTCGAGCCGCGCACGCACGTCCTTGACGATCGCGCTCGCGTCGGCACCGCGCAGCGAGAGAACGAGGCCCTCTACCGCCTCCCCGCCTCCATCCTTGGTAACGGCGCCGTAGCGGGTCAGGCTGCCGATGCCGACGGCGGCGACGTCCTGCAGGCGAAGGACTTTGCCGCTTTCCGTTTTGAGTACGATCTGCTGCAAGTCCCCGGGCGTACGGATGGCGCCTTCGGAGCGCACGACGAGCGCCTTCTCGCCGTCGGCGAGGCGCCCGGCGCCGTCGTTGCGATTGGTCGCCGCAATCGCTTCCTTGATATCACCGATGCTCAGCCCGGCAGCCGCGAGCGCGGCACTGTCGGGGACGACCTCGAATGTGCGCACCAGGCCGCCGAGCGCGTTGACGTCGGCCACACCGGGTATCGTGCGCAGCGCCGGGCGGATGGTCCAATCGAGCAAACTGCGCCGCTCCTCCAGCGAGAGGCTGCCGCCCTCGATGGTAAACATGAAGACGTCAGAAAGTGGGGTGGAGATCGGCGCTAGTCCGCCGGATACGCTCGCAGGCAGCGCGTCGCTGACCCCGGCCAGCCGTTCGGCGACCTGCTGGCGCGCCCAGTAAATGTCGGTGCCGTCCTCGAAGTCGATGGTGATGTCGGCGATGGCGTACTTCGCTGAGGAGCGCAGGATCGTCTGGCGCGGGATGCCCAGCAGCTCCAGCTCGATGGGGGCGATGACGCGCGTCTCCACCTCCTCCGGCGTCATGCCCGGCGCCTTCATGATGATCTTCACCTGGATCGATGAGATGTCGGGGAAGGCGTCGATGGGGATGCGCAGAAAGGCATAGGCGCCCGCCGCGGCGATCAACGCCGAGCAGAGCAGAACGAATGCCCGTTGCGTGAGTGCGAACTCGACGATCTTGCGCAGCATCGCCTACTCCCCTGCGCTGATCATGTTCTCGAGCTGCGCCAGGCCCGATACGGCGACCTTTTGGCCGGCGGCGAGTCCGCCCTCGATCGTGGCGGCGTGGAGCGTCTTGCCCTTGAGGGTTACGGGCAGCACGGCAAATCCGCTTGCGGTGCGAAGAAAGACGTTGGGCACACCACCCAGCCAAACGACCGCTTGTGCGGGTACGTCGATGCCGCTCACGGCGGCTTCGCGGTGGATGCTGAGCGTCACCATTTGCCCGGGCACGAGGTCCGCCGAAGCTGGGATGCTGCCGGTGAGCGTCGCCGACCGCGTCTTGGGGTCGAGCGTGTGGCCAACTGAGAGGATTTTGCCCTTCGCGCCATTGTCCACGCGGATGCTGTCCCCCGGGCGCACTTTGCCGATCAGCGAAGCCGGTAGTTGCGCCTCAACCCACAGCTCATCGGTCGTATCGAGGACAATGGCGGGGGCCATGGCCTCGATGCTCGCACCGGGAGCGACATTCGCCTCAACCACGCGGCCGGTCTGCTGAGCAACCAGTGCGTAGCTGCCATCGGGGTTGGTCCTGATGCCGCCGAGGGCGAGGAGACGGCGATGCTCCTCGACGGAAGCCTCGAGACCCGCCCGCTGTGCTTCGGCCTCAGCGGCGCGCGTCGGAGAGGCGATATTTTTCTCGGCGAGGCCGCGATAGCGCTCGGCCACGGCCGTAGCGGACGCAAGATTGGCTTCCGCCTGGCGCAGGCGGGACAGGGTCTCGACCAGCTCGCGGCTGGAAATGGTCATCAGCGTCTGGCCCCGCGAGACGGTCTGCCCCGGCAGCACCTCGACCGACACGACGGTGCCTGCAAAGGGCGCCGGCACGGCGATGCGGCTGTTCATCGGTGGGATGATGGTCGCGGGGAGGAGCGCGATCGCTTCCTCGGTGGCCGGGCGCACCTCCTCGAGTTTGATCTCAAGACGGTCAATCTGCGCCTGGGAGACAGCGATTTCAGCGCCCTGAACCGGCTGCAGCGCCGCCAACCCGACAATGAACGCGAGCGGCGGCACGAGATACTTGATTAAACGCATAGGCCGTAACCTCCCCTTGGGCTACGGCTGTCACACGCCCACCTGAAACCAACCTGAAAAGCCGGTGCGGCGCCATGTCCTGAGGTCGGCTTCCAAGGGCTTGCGGCTTTTCAGGTCGGTTTCAGGTGCTACGCATAAGCCCCATTGGGGATGGACCTCGGGAGGTTCGCCATTCGCATTCTTTTGGTCGAGGACGACGACGACATCGCAGGCCGGCTCGCCACTGGGCTGCGGCCGGCGGGCTTCGTCGTAGACCGCGCCAAGAACGGCGAGGACGGTTACGCGATGGGAGCGCACGACCAATTCGATGCGGCGATCCTCGACCTCGGTCTGCCGCAGATGCAGGGCCTGACGGTTCTGCGCAAGTGGCGCGCCGACAAGCGCGACATGCCGGTCCTCATCCTCACCGCCCATGGCACGTGGACGGAAAAGGTGGAGGGGCTGAACGCGGGCGCCGACGATTACATCACCAAGCCGTTCCATATCCCCGAGGTCGTGGCGCGTCTGCGCGCCCTCATGCGCAGGAAATCCGGCGCTGCAAGCCCCGTCCTCACTCACAAGGACATCAACCTCGACACCGTTGCCGGCAAGGCGACCGTGGGCGGAAAGGAGGTGGAGCTCACTGCTTCGGAGCTGCGCATGCTCACCTATTTCATGCATCGTCCCGGGCGCGTCATCTCGCAGAGCGAGCTGATGGAGCATCTCTACGCTCTGGAGGCGAGCGCGGAGTCCAATACCATCGAAGTCTACATCAGCCGCCTGCGACGCAAGCTGGGCCGCAACGTCATAACGACGGTGCGCGGTCTCGGCTATCGCATGGACTGAGGCACCGAATGCGCTCTCTCCGAGCCCGCCTGATCATCGTCGCCGCCATCTGGGTTGCGGTCGGCGTTGCCGTGGCCGGCGTCCTCCTGTCGGCGGTGTTCAGAGAATTCCTCGTCGAGCAGTTCTACGACGAGCTCCATGTCCACCTCGATGAGCTGCAGGGTTTGATGGAATTCGACGCCAACGGGCAGTTCAAACTGCAGCGCCCGCTCAGCGACCCGCGCTATGTCGCGCCGCTGTCGGGCTTCTACTGGGAGATCCAGAAGGATGGCAAAGTGCTCGCGCGCTCGACGTCCCTCGAGGGCCCGATCCTCAAGGTGCCAGCCGACGGTGGCACCGACGCGCAGGTCCATACGCACAGCATCGCAGGCCCAACTGGCGAATTGCTGATCGCCGAGCGGCTGCGCTGGCTCGATGCCGGAAAAGACCCGCTGCGCATCATCATCGGCACCGACAAGCGGATTCTCGACCACGAGCTCGAGGAATTCAACAAGGTGCTGTTGTGGTCGCTGGGCGGGTTTGCGCTGTCGATGATCGGCGCGGCCGTTGTCTTTCTGCTCTATGCCATGGCCCCATTCGCCCACCTGCGCACCGCGCTGGCGAAGGTCCGCAGTAGTGCCGCACCCAACCTGAGCGGCAAGTTCCCGGAGGAGGTGCAGCCGCTCATCGACGACCTTAACAATCTTCTCGCCGCCTCGGGCGAGCAGATCCTCAAGGCTCGGGCGCAAGCCGGCAACATCGCGCACGGCCTCAAGACGCCGCTCGCCATCCTGGTCGATGAAGCACATCAGCTCGCGCTGAGGGGCGAAGACCAGTCAGCAGCCATTATCCGCGACCAATGCCGGCGCATGCAGAGCCAGATCGACTATCAGATCGCGCGTGCACGCGCGGCCGCTTCGCGTGCCAAGCCCGGCACCGCAGCATCGCTTACCGAGACAGCCAGTTCTGTCATGCGGGCGCTCCAACGTCTGTATGTGGAGGGCGGGCTGCGCATCGAGAACGATGTTCCTGCCGGCGTGACGGTGGCTTGCGAAGTGCAGGACCTGAACGAAATGCTGGCCAACCTTGTCGATAACGCCTGCAAGCATGCCAAGACGCGCGTGAGGATGCGTACGGAAGACAGTAGCCTTCCCGACTTTGTCACCGTTGTGGTGGAGGACGACGGTCCTGGCCTGCCCCCCGAGGCGTGGGAGGTCGTCTTCAACGTCGGCGCGCAGTGGGGCGATCGAAGCGGCGGCTCCGGTCTCGGACTGCCTATCGTGCGCGATCTCGTGCAGCTCTACGGAGGAAGTATCCGGCTTGGCCGCTCCGCTCTTGGCGGCCTGAGAGTACAACTTGAACTGCCCGAGTTTGTGCAGGGTTCGGGCCGCTGAGGGCCAACTGGGGGCGCCCGTCAACGCTAGCGTTGACTTCCCTCAAGGCCAGGTTGCCCGCAAGACCTAAGGTCCCGTCCGAGGAGATCTAGGATGTCTGAATACAAAGAATACGTTGCCTGGGATCTGCCGACGCGCTGGTTCCACTGGATCAATGCGCTCGCCGTGCTGGGCCTGATCGGGACGGCGCTCGTCATTCTCTTTGGCGACGCCCTTGGCCTTTCGGCTCCCGGAAAGGTGGCTCTCAAGAGCATTCATGTCAGCCTTGGCTACGTCATGGCCATCAATTTGGTGTGGCGGCTTGTTTGGGCCTTTCTGGGTAATCGCTATGCCCGCTGGCGCGGCATCCTCCCAGGCGGGCCGGGCTATCTCACGGTGCTTCGGGCGTATGCAGCTTCGTTCCTCTCTGGGGAGCCGCAGCAGTACGTGGGCCATAATCCGCTGGCGCGCATCGGCGTCGCTCTACTCTTCCTGCTCCTCATCGTTCAGGTCGCCACCGGCCTCGTCATCGCCGGCACGGATCTCTATTGGCCACCCTTCGGCCATTGGTTCGCAGCGTGGGTAGCGGCCCCAGGCGTTGATCCTTCCCTGGTGGTCCCCGGAGCGACCGACCTGATCGACAAGGCCTCCTACGATGCCATGCGCGCTTTCCGCCGCCCCTTCGTGGAGGTGCATGAACTCATCTTCTACGCGCTGGTGGTTCTCATCGTTCTGCACGTGATCGCGGTCGTCGCCACGGAGGTCCACGAAGGCGGCAGCATCACGTCGGCCATGTTCACCGGCCGCAAGATTCTCTCGCGCCGTCCGCCGGATGCCCCTTAGCTTGCTGTGCGGCGCACCTTCGAGCAGCGCGCATGATCAACGAACGCTTCGCCAGGCGCGCCCTCATCCTTGTCGCCTTGCTCGGCCTGGCCTTGGGTGGCTTTGCTGATCTTGTCGGCTACCGCGCCACGGCCGCGTGGATATGGACGGCGGCCACGGTTCCTGTCGTCATCGCCCTTGCCGTCTCCATCGTGCGCGATCTGGCAGCCGGACGCATGGGTGTCGATCCCATCGCCCTTCTGGCCATGGGTGGCGCTCTCATCCTCGATCAGTCCCTGGCCGCCATCGTCGTCGCCATCATGTACACGGGCGGCACGGTGCTCGAGGACTACGCGGTTGCGCGCGCCGAGCGCAACCTGAAGTCGCTCGTTGATCGCGCACCGCGACGGGCGCACCGTCGCAGCGACCAGACGGTCACGGACATCGACATCCGCGAGGTGAGGGTCGGCGACGCGATCCTCGTCCGCGCCGGCGAGATCGTTCCCGTCGATGGACTGATCGCTTCTCCGGTGGCGGTGCTCGATGAATCGGCGCTCACCGGGGAGCCCATTCCCGTCACGCGCCAGACCGGCGCGAGCGCCCGCAGTGGCACGCTGAATGCCGGCGACACTTTCGAGATCACGGCGACGGCTACGGCCGAGGAGAGCACCTACGCCGGCATCGTCCGGCTCGTCACCGCCGCGCAGACTGTGAAGGCGCCATTCATCAGACTGGCGGATCGCTATGCGTTGCTGTTGCTGCCGCTGACCGTCGCCATCGCCGGTCTCGCGTGGGCGCTATCGGGAGATGCCATTCGCGGCCTCGCCGTCCTGGTGGTCGCCACACCGTGCCCGCTCATCCTGGCAGCCCCTGTCGCCTTTATTGCCGGGGTCTCGCAGGCCGCGCGCCGGGGCATCATCATCAAGGGCAGCGCGCCGCTCGATGCCCTGGCTCGGACGCATACCGTGCTGTTCGATAAGACGGGTACCCTGACCGTCGGCGGTGCACGCCTGATCACCGTTGAGACGGCGCCCAACGCAGACGCCGGCGAAGTGTTGCGGTTGGCGGGATCCTTGGAGCAGGCATCGCAGCACGTCGTCGCCGCCGCGATCGTGGCGGCCGCCACCGGCAGAGGGCTTTTTCTACAAATGCCGCGGCAGGTGCATGAGGTGATGGGCTCTGGGCTCGAAGGCGTGGTCGATGGACACAGGGTCCGCGTCGGCTCGCACCAGCTCATTTTTGGTGCGCGCGCGTTGGACGAGTGGGTGGCGCGCGCCTTACGCCGCGCCTCCTGGCGATCCGCGCTCAGCGTATTCGTGTCGGTGGATGACCGCGTCGTTGGCGCGTTGCTGCTTGCCGACGAGCTGCGCAAGGATACCCCGCGCGCGGTGCAATCGCTCCGCTCGGCCGGTGTGGCCCGGATCGTGATGGTCACGGGTGATCATGCCGACGCGGCGGAAACGATTGCCGCGGCGCTGGATATCGACGCGGTACTCTCCGACCGGGTGCCGTCCGATAAAGTCGACGCGGTGAGCATGGAAAGCCGCATGCATCCGACCCTGATGGTGGGCGACGGCATCAACGACGCGCCCGCCCTCGCCGCCGCCGACGTGGGTGTGGCGCTCGGCGCCCGTGGCGCCAGCGCCTCCTCGGAGGCGGCCGACGTTGTCATCGTCGTCGACAGGCTCGATCGCGTGTCCGAGGCCGTCGCCATCGCTCGGCGGGCGCGGCGGATCGCCATCCAGAGCATCGTCGCCGGTATGGGTCTTTCCGGCCTCGCTATGGGCTTTGCCGCCTTCGGCTGGCTGACGCCGGTGGCCGGGGCTCTGACGCAGGAGGCCATCGACGTCGCCGTGATCCTCAACGCACTGCGGGCGCTGGCGCCCGGCTGGCGCCCGCGCCGTGAGGGTCTGCCCGGCGAGATGGCACGTGCCCTCGGCGAGGAACATCGCCTGCTCGAGCAGGAGCTGGACAAGCTGCGGTCCATATCGGATGCACTCGACGATGCGAGCGGTCAGCGCGCGGTCGACCTCATTCTCAGCGCGCACACGATCATCGAGGATACCGTCGTGGCGCACGAGCGCGAGGATGAAAGCGCGCTCTATCCGCGCCTCTCGAAGCTACTGGCTGATGGCCACGGCTTGTCCGCCATGAGCCGGGCGCACCGCGAGATCCTGCACCAGGCAAGGCTCCTATCGCGGCTCGCACATGGTTTGCGGGCCGAGGATGCAGACAAGTACCTCGTGCGCGATGCGCAGCGGGTGATCGGCGCCATCGAAGCCCTCGTACGCATCCACAACGCGCAGGAGGAGGATATTTATGAAGCGGCGGCCGGCGTGTGATTGATACCGCAGCCCAAGAGGTCCGCTTCGGCCCTGAGCCGACGTCAGTTGGCCACCACGTTCATGCCCCACGTCGAGCTTCCTGTCGGCACGCGTGGGCGTTGCGCCCGTGGTCGCTCGTCATAGGCTGCTTCTCCTGATCGAGGCGGTGAGCCCTTCAGGCTAACCCGCCGTTCCGGGGAAGCAGCCGGTCCATACCTATTAGCGGTCATCGGCGCCTCGCAATCAACGCCGTTGGCGTCGGCAGATTGGACGTCAATCACCCCGCGGAAGGTGGATCTAGGCAGTCGAGCTCCGGCGGATTGGGGTTGGGCCGGAGTTCGCTGCCATTCCGGGACCGAGATTGCTCACGGTAGGCTCAAGGGAGCTATCGAGATTTTTCATGCTACTGCATCCGTTTCGGTGCCTGCCGGACAGTATTGGACGAGGGTCCATAGAGCGCGTTAGCGCGTTCGCGATGACCGTTGAATACAACCCTGAGTGAGGATCGCCACATGGGCCTCATCCCAACCGACAAGCTGCTTTCCAGGGGTCCGACACCACAAGGAGCAGTCTGATGGGTCGCCGCGCTAGCGGGTTCAAGGACGTCACGAAGCACGACACCGACCAGGTCTACTCCAGGCCGGAAGAGCCCGGCGGCGAGCCTGAGCCGACGTGCCTGCCTAACCCCTACCCTGAGACCCGCGATGGCGACAACGACATGGCTGACCTGCACAGCTACTTGGCCTCGCTGCCGGCCGCCACGGCCGTCGACTACGCCATCGAACTCCTCGATTCGTCCTCTAGCGGGCTCGACGCGATGCCGATCGACACGATCGACATCCCTGACGATTCGCCCGCATGATCCATCTGAAGTCGGATCGCGCCTGGCAGCCTCGCCGTTGGAGCCTGCTCGAAGTCTGAAGCCATTCCCTACACTTCGACGCGACGAAAGGCCACGCCGAGATCGAGGCAGGATGGATGCGGCGCCCGGTTCGAGCCTCTCTTCCCCATTTGGCAGCGGGATGCCAACTGCGGAGAAAGCAGCGTGAACTATTCGCGTTGCTCACCTGATCCTCGCCCCTGCTGACGCTTAGGAGTTCATTGAGGAACACTCTTGGCGACTGGCCGTTGAGAAGGAGCAGCCGGCTTCGGTGGCCTTCGGGGAGGTCCGACTGCGCTAGCGCCGTGAGCGATTCCGCCTCTGCCAAACGACTTAGGGAGCCGGGCGTGACAACTGGCAATGCCGCTGGTCAGGCCCGGGAGCGCAAAGCCGCTGTCTCGCTTCATACCCCGCCTCTCAGCTATGAGGCTGCCCTGCTCGCATGTGCCGCCGGACGGCAGACGGCGGTCGCCAGAATCTATGCCAGCGAGGGCGCTCGGTTGCTAGCGGCGGCGCAGCGCATCGTCGGCAGCCGGGATCGTGCCGAGGACGTCGTGCACGACGCCTTCGTTCAGATCCTGAGGGATGCGCGAAGCTTCGATCCCGCGCGAGGCTCGGCCCGAGCTTGGATCTACACGATCGTCCGTCATACAGCGCTCAAGAGCCTTCGCGCCGCAGGGAGGGAGTTTGCCGTTGGCGAGGACGGCCAGCACTCAACCCGCGATCAGCGACAGGCGCAGCAAGACGGCGGCTCGGGCCCGGCCGAATCCGCTGCCTTGCGATCCTGTCTGGCGCAATTGGATCCGAGACGGCGGGCAAGCTTGATCCTGGCCATTGTAGACGGCCGCACGCACGTTGAAATCGCCGAGTACTTGGGCGTGCCCATCGGGACTGTAAAGGCCTGGATTCGTCGCGAGCTGATCGCTCTTCGCGAGCGGTTGAAATAGCGTTCGAAAGGGATGCGGGCGGCGAGCGGTTAGCGAACCCGTGGCGACATATTCTTTTTAAATTCTAGACTTTTAGCACAACCCGCTCATTTATTTTAAGACTTGTGCATCCATGCCGGCGCCTGGCGGACATTGTATGAGACGGCGCGGTGTGGACCACGTGGGGCGCATCTGGAGCTGTCACTCAACCCCATCAGTGACGAGGGTATGCTCAATGTTAGTAGAGACCGACCAGAAGCCGAAGCCCGAAGAAATGGAAAAGCCCACTGGCTGGAAGTACGGCCCGCGGCCCGGCGAAGAGGACGGCCGCGGCAAGGAGCACCACGGCAAGAAGGATGATGACGACGACGGCCGCGGCAAGGAGCACCACGGCAAGAAGGATGATGACGACGGCCGCGGCAAGGAGCACCACGGCAAGAAGGACGATGACGACGACGGCCGCGGCAAGGAGCACCACGGCAAGAAGGATGATGACGACGGCCGCGGCAAGGAGCACCATGGCAAGAAGGACGATGACGATGACGACGACGGCCGCGGCAAGGACCACAAGGACCACGACCACAAGCACGACTGGTGCAAGAATGACGATGACGGTGGTCCCCCCAACGGCTGGCCTGGCCAGCACGAAGTGAAACCCGTCGATGATGGTCCCTATGCTGGAACGGGGGACTACGGCGCTGAAGCGATCTCGTCGCTGATGGACGACGGCGGCGGCCTCTTAGACCAGCTCCCGCTCGTCGGCGGTCTCGATCTCCCCCTCGTCGGCGAACTCCCTCTCGACGCTCTGCCGCTCGATGCGGTGAGCGACGTGCTGCCCGCATAGGCACGGATGGTGCTCTCGCCCGGTCGTCATCCCGGCGATCCGGGCGGGAGCACCGGCTGGCAGGATGAGGGCTCGCGGTATGCTGCAAAGCCGAGCGTCTGCACCTGAAGCAGGGCCGTCAGAGCGGCGCAAGCTCGACGGTCCATGGCGGAGCTTGGGAGTGAGGCATGCAGAGAAGGAAAGGGGCCTCTTCAGCTTTCTGACGTGGCCCTTCTATTTGGCGCAGGTGCTGGCGGCCCAGGAGTTCCTAGGCGGCAACGCGAGAGCCTGGCCGGACGGCTCGGATGTATTGGCGGCGGACCGGTTAGCGCGGGAGCAGGAGGACGGTTCTGTCGCTAGCGCATCCGACCGCATGCCGACGCTCTACGTGCCAGACGATGAGGATGCAGCTGGCAGTCAGGCGACAAGAAATTGGACGCCATTGGCGGCAGTCGCAGCAAGCGCCGTAGCGGACGACAAAGACTCGGAGCCAAAAGCATCGGAGCCGCTCGACGGTACGCTCGGCGATTTCATCCAGGGCGCGGGCATGGGTGGCGCATTCGACGGCACCGCTGACGCACGCGGCAGTGGGTTCGTAATGGAGGGGGGCCCCTTGCATGCTGGCTTTTTTCCGGAGACAGGCGGCACGGCCGATGTCGTGACTTTGTTAGACAGGCTCAGCAGCACCTTGGGCTCCGACCTCGAGAGCACGAGCTCGCTTCTCGGCGGCATCCTCAAAGAGGTGAACCTGCCGTCGCCGCTGGGCAACCTCGATACGTCGCTCAACACCATTGTGGATGGCACGCTCGACCTGGTCGGCAGCACGGCTGACTCACTTCTCGATGAGTTGAACAACTCGCGGACGCTCGAGGGGATCGGCGCATCGCTCGACGGCGTCACGTCCGAGCTCGGCATGCAGCTTGCGGGCGTCGTCACGGCTCTCGATCACGTCGTTGACGGAACGACGGACGCTATCGCCACAGAGCTAAATGGCGCCGACTCTGCCCTCGGGGCGCTCCTTCAGGGCGCTGGGAAGCTTGTCGACAACTTGCACGATCCTGACCATCTCAACAGTGTCTGCGCCTGCGGACCGAGCGATGACGGGGACGCAAGCGCAACACCCTTCGCGTCCGCCACGCTGCTCGTCGAGGACTTCTTTGCGACGCTGACCTCCCCCGACACGCTTGGTGTGGTCGCATCCGCGGGATCGATCGCACTGGGCGCCTCCGCCTCAGACGCCAGCGGTACCGACGCCCTTTTTCACGGCGGCAAATACACCGACTACAGCCTCGCCTTGAAGTCGGACTCGGAGGCCAATGCGCACCCCTCGGACTTCGCGGACGCGCGTACGGATGGAAGTCAGCTCGTGATCCCCGAGAGCGGTGAGCACGTGGACCATCTTCACGACCCAACCATCAATGCAATGGCGCACGATGTGGCGGGCACGGTCGCCGCGCTTCCGTCGGCACTTGAGGACATTGGCCTTCGCGGCGGCGACACCTTGCTGTGACCCGCAGCCCAAACAGGAAGAGCGCTTTGATGACCGTGGGCACAGATGCACGGAAGGCGATGCGCTCCCGGCGCCAACAGTTTGTCAAGTTGGGCGTCGAGCCGGCCAGGGTCTTGGTCCGTGCCCAGGCAGAGGCGACGGCGCACATCTCAACGTGGGCGCGCGACGTCCGCCGATGGCGTTGGGCGCTCGGAAAGCGGGCGGCTCAGCTGATCGCGCCGCTGATGGCGTACTTGACGAGACAGCCAACACAATCAGCTGACGCACCGAGCGACCCGATGGGGCAGTGGCGGTTCGTTGCCTGGCAGCGCCTGGTCCCCATCGTTGCCTTTTCGGTCGTCGTCAATCTGCTCATGCTGACGATGCCGATCTATCTCTTTCAGATCTCCGACCGTGTGCTCACGAGCCGCAGCCTCGATACGCTGCTGATGCTCTCGATGCTGGCTCTCGGATTGATTGCCGTGTTGTCCCTTCTCGACATCTTGCGCCGCCAGGTACTTGTCCGGCTTTCCACTGCCTACGAGGCCCTGCTGGGCGGCCCGGTGCTCGCGAGCATTGTCAGCAACGCTCGGGTAGGCGACGGGGGCAACGTGCAGGCGCTGCGCAGCCTGCATCAGGTGCGCAACTTCCTATCGGGTCCCATCGTGCTGCTGCTCATCGATGCGCCTCTGGCGCCGATCTATTTTGCTGTCGTGTTCCTGATCCACCCGCACCTCGGGTTCATTGCTCTGACTGCCGGTCTCATTCTGATAGGGATCGCGGTCATCAATCAGAAAGCCACGGCGCAGAGACTCGGCAAGGCCGGGGCATATGGCGCGCAAGCCGATACGGAGGCCGAGGCCTTGGCGCGCAATTCGCAGGTCATCAATGCCATGGGAATGTTGAATGAGAGCATTCTCCATTGGGGGCGCGAGCAGGCGCCTGCTCTCACGCTGCAAAGTGGGGCACTCGACAGGAACGTCTGGATCAGCGGCGGATCGAAGTGCTGTCGCCTGATCACGCAGATCCTTGTGCTGGGCTGGGGCGCCTATCTGGCGTTGCACGCCGAGCTCACCGGCGGCATGATGATAGCCGCCTCCATTATTGCCGCGCGCGGCCTACAGCCGCTCGAAGGTATGATCGAGGGCTGGCGAACCCTGGTGCAGACGAAGGCTGCCTACGCGCGCGTCGATGCCGCCGTGGAGGCATTGCGCAGCGAGAAGCCGCGGCTGCAGCTTCCCAAACCGAAGGGACGGCTCAGCGTCGATAAGATCCTCTACCTGCCGGCGGGCACGAAGGAGCCGGTGCTCAACGGTGTGAATTTCGAGCTGCGACCGGGAGAGTCCCTCGCCATCGTCGGACCCTCGGGATCGGGAAAGTCCACGCTTGCGCGCATTCTCGTGGGCTGCCTGTTTCCCACGGCCGGAAAGGTGCGCCTCGACGGCACCGAGCTGCGCAATTGGGACCGCCGGCAATTTGGCGAATACATCGGCTACCTGCCTCAGGAGGTGGAGCTGTTTCCAGGCACCATCAAAGAAAACGTGTGCCGCATGCGCAACGATTTGCCTGACGCCTGCATCTACGATGCTGCCATGGTCGCCGGCATCCACGAGATGGTCTGCCAATTGCCAAACGGATATGAGACCGTGCTGGGCAAGAGCGGAATGCCGCTCTCCGGTGGCCAGAGGCAGCGCATCGCGCTGGCGCGCGCTTTCTTCGGAGAGCCGTCAATCGTCGTGCTCGACGAGCCAAACTCCAATCTTGACGCAGCCGGCGAACAGGCGCTGACGGAGACTCTGGGCCGCGCCACGCACAAGGGCGTCACGGCGGTGGTCGTGACGTTGCGGCCAGCGCTGCTCAACAACGTCGACAAGGTGCTCATTCTTCGGTCTGGACGGGTGGAGGCGTTCGGGCCGCCCAAAGAGGTCTTGCATCGCCTAGTGCAAGCGTCGGCGGCTGTTGGCCGTTCGTCCGCCGCGGGGAGGGGACCCGCCTGAGCCGCAGCGACCCTGTTCCAGCGTGCTCGCCGCCACAAGGAGTTCGCAATTGATCACTGGATACCCCAGCTTGGATCAGTGGCACAGAGGCGTACCGCTGAGCGCGCGGACACCGACGATGGTCGGTTTCGTCATTCTTGTCTTGTGGGGTGGTGGCTTTGGCATCTGGGCTTCCATGGCGCCGCTAGCAGGCGCTGTCGTCGCTTCAGGCTCATTCGTGGCTACGGGGCAAAACAAACAAATCCAACACCTCGAAGGCGGCATCATTGGCGAGATGCTCGTGAAGGAGGGCGATCTCGTGACGGCACGCCAACCGCTCGTACGGCTCGACGACACAGCGGCAAAAGCGAAGCTGCGCCGACTGCTGCTTCGCAGGTATCGGCTGATAGCGATGCAGGCGCGCCTCGAGGCCGAGTTCCACAGCAAGGATAGCTTCGAGATGCCAGGTGTGCTCGCCCGCAACATCGGCGATCCTGAAGTCGCGGCGATCTTCAGCCGCCAGGAAAACGAGTTCAAGGCGCGACGCGCGAGGCTGCGAGATGAGGAACAGGTGCTGCGGCGGGAAATCTCTGGTCTGCAGGAGAGCCTCCACGGCTATGACGCGCAGGTCACATCAACACGCGCGCGCATGGTTCTCTTTGACGAAGAATTAAAGGGCAAGCGTGAGCTGCTCGATCAGCGCCTGGCCCGCAAGACCGACGTCCTTGCGCTTCAGCGTGCGGAGGCGAGTCTTTCCGGAGAGCTTGGCGCGCTCCTGGGGCGCATTGCCGACTCCAAGGAACGCATCGCGCGCGCCGAGCAGCAGATAGCCCATCTCCATTCCGCGGCAACGCAGAGGGCGGTGGAAGAGCTGCGCACAACGGAAACAGAGCTCGACGATGTGCAGGAGCAGATCCGCGCCGCGCAGGATGTCGTGGAGCGTACGGAGGTACGCGCGCCGGTGCGTGGCATCGTCGTCAAGCTGCATCAGCACACGCCGGGCGGAGTGATCTCCCCTGGCGCGGTCATTCTTGAGCTGTTGCCGGTTAATGATGACCTGCTCATTGAGGCGCGCGTAAATCCCAACGAGATCACCCACGTTCACGCTGGTCAGCGGGCGCTCGTGCGGCACACCGGCTTCAACCAGCGCATCATGCCCATGATCGAGGCGGTGGTCGCCTATGTTTCTGCCGACGCTGTCCGCGAGCAGCAGATGGCCTTCACCAAGGCCGAGCCGGAACCGCGGCGCGATAGCCCCATCTTCATCGTCCGCGTAAAGCTCGATGAGAAGGACGCGCGCGCCAAGACCGAGAATATCCGGCCCATGCCCGGCATGCCCGCAGACGTCTTCATCAAGACCGGCGAGCGCACCTTCTTCGACTACATCATGAAGCCGATTGTCGACAGCTTCTCGCGCGCATTTCGCGAACACTAGGCGCGCTCCATTGGCTAGGGTGCCGCATTGCACCCGCCACGCGCTCGTTTGGACGCTCACATTGACGATAATCAATTGACGTCAGCGATGTCATTAGCTGACGCCGGCAGCTGGGGTGTTGCCAGGCGGCGGCGCCGCGTCGCGAGGGATTTCACCAGCCCCGCTTGAAACATCGAGGAACAAACAATGCCGGCTCAGGCGTAGATCATCGCGCTCGCTACGGCTTGGGCGTGAGACAGCAGCTAGATACCATTGTCTTTTCGGGTACGGCTATTGATGAATGTCAATGCCGATTTCTCGCCGATGGGGCCGGTAACGCCTGCAGGCGACTAGTCGTTAGCCGGCTATTGCCCTGAGCATTCCAAATGCCAATCAGCTCCTGCGAACATTGAGGGAGAATTCAGCTGCGAGCGTCAAAGCATCCTTGCGGAGCCGGGGTACCGGCCCACCAGCCTGGCGATGGTCGAACTCACAAACACAGACCGCACGCACGCGAGGTCCTCAACCACTCGGTCCAATCGCCGCATATCGCTCGCGTGCTGGACGAGGCGCTGCTTACGCTGGGCCGGGATAGCGGCCTACGCCGCAGGCATCTAAGCAACCGCTGGCGCGGGCGCCTGGAGGCCTCCTAATATGATCGTCAATTTCGTTGCGGTCCTCGCAGCAACAATCTCCGCCAATGTAGCTCCTCCAGACATCGACCTGTGGGTCGGCCTGCGGCAGGTGGTATCGATCGGCGATCTCAACAGCGATAGCTTTGCACTTGAGCGGATACAGGAAGCTCGCAGCAGGGTCGTGGTGCTTTTTCGCCCTAACGGCGAGAGCTGCACGTTCCGATTTCCTTTACCAATAGGCCGCAGCGTTCAACTCCGCGCCCATGGGCCTTCAAGGCAGTCGCTGCTCTGCGCACTGACCTTGCGTGAATTGGGCGATACCACAACGGCACGGTTCGAAATGGAGTGCATCGAACAGCCGCACTCAGAGCGGCCGAGGTGCCCAGGCTAGGGGCCCTCATCAACACAGCAGTCGTGGACCCAAGTCATCTACTTGATAAGCGTGACGGGAACCTCGGCTAGGTGGATCATCTGGGTTGCCACAGAGCCGAGGAGCAAGCCTTGAACGCCCCCAAGCCCGCGCGTTCCCATGACGATCTGGCCAACGCCCTCCTCGCGGGCGACCTCGGCGATGGCCTTGGCGACTTGTCCGGCTCTGACCAGGGGCTTGAAGGCGATGTTGACACCTTTGCATTTGCTGAGGGCGCTCTTCAGCGCTTCCTCGGAGGCTCGTGAGGCGGCATCCTGGAACCAATCGGGCGGGGCCATAGCCGCTATGCCGAAAGGATCGACGGACCCGACATTTTGCACATTGAGCAATACGAGCGATCCTCCAGGATTTTTCGACAGCATCTCAAGCGCAAAATCGACGGCACGAAGCGAGGCTGGGGAACCGTCAACTGGGGTGAGGATTTTGAGCATAGCCATGCAGCACCTCTCGCTCAGTATTGTCCTTGCATCATGGAGCTAGCGATCACAGGAGAACGTCATGTTCCGGCCTCACAAAGCCAAGCGGACGATGAGCTTGATTGCCCTCGTGGCGGCGCTCGCTGCAGCGACACCTGCCCTGTCCTCACCGGAAGGCGACTACCTGCGCTTTTGTTCGCTCTGCCATGGCTTCGACGGCACCGGCAAAGGACCCCTGGCCGATGCACTGAAGAAGCCACCAGCCAATCTTACCCTCCTCACACGTCGACACGGAGACAAATTCCCCGCCGAGTACGTAAAGGAGGTCATCACCAAGGGTGGCGACATCATCGGCCACGGCTCCTCTGAGATGCTCCCGTGGGGTCCCACCTTCAGCGCCGAGGAGGCGGGCGGCATGCCGGATGACCGTATCCGCATCGAAGGACTTGTTCGCTATATCGAAAGCATCCAAGCGCCCTGACACTCGCTGGCTCCGGTTCAGGTGGGGCAGAGCATGTCGGCTCTGCCCGGGTAGATCAGACGTAAACTTGTTCCGCTATCGGGAGGGCATCATCGACCTCGATGCCCAGGTATCTGACAGTGCTTTCGATCTTCGTGTGAACCCAGCAGCAGCTGGACGGCTCTTAGGTTTCCGAGAGGTATTCACCGGGTTGTTTCGGGGTGACTTTCAAATAGTCATCGATCGCCTGCCGCGTGTGCTCGGTCAGCCCAAACATGACTGGGTGGCTGGTTTTCCTCTGACGCACTGTGGCGCGATCGACGGCGTAGCCTCGAGGTCATCCATGATCATTCTCCTCTGCCACAGAGACGAGCGAGCATGATCCTTGGCGCGACCAAGACGCTGATTTCACGTCAGCTTCGAAAGAGTACCTGTCGTGTAATGCTCAGCCTCGGGCCGCGGCAGCGACGCTCTTGACCCTTGTCGGACGTGAGGGGCATTAGCAGCGGATCTGTTTGCCATCGCCTCCGGGTAGGGAAGCCGACGCTGGCTGACAGATTGATGTCTGTCTACCTGCTGATCGAGTCTTGATCCAAATCAGGATCTTCGCGCCCTGTTAGTTGCGGGGATAGTGCCGCCGTACACCACCCGACTCGCCGTACCGCTTGATCGCAGTCGCAGTGCCGAGGAGAGCCATCATGCGGTTATTGAAGAATGCATTTCTGATGTCGACATTAGCCAGCGGCATAGCCGGTGCGGCGATCGCAGACGGTTACGAGGTGTCGTCGCCCACGGTGGCCCCACGATATTCCTGGAGCGGCTTCTATGGTGGTGCCCATCTCGGCGGCACATGGGGATCGACGAGCGCCACCGATAACAACAGCTACAATGCCTTCGGCGACTCTTGGGATGCCAATACTTCCGGGTTCGTTGCCGGCATTCAGCTCGGCTACAATCTCCAGGCCGGCCCCGTCGTCTTTGGCATTGAAGGCGATATCGGCGATCTCGGTCTGCACGGTGATGCGCCGACGAACTTTCCGCTTGTCGGGGGCGATACCTCCTCCCGCACGGACGTGGATTTCTACACGACGGTGCGCGGCCGGCTCGGCATCGCAGCCGACGACTGGCTGTTCTATGCGACGGCGGGATATTTCGGCGCCGAGACCCGCGTTTCGATCGTCGACACTTGCACGACCGTTCCCCCCTGCGGCTTCTCCTCGGTCGACGCACCCGACAAGTCGTTCCGGTCCGGGTGGACGGTGGGTGGCGGCATCGAGGCGGCCCTCGGGGGTGCGTGGACCGCGAAGGCTGAGTATCTCTACTATGATATCGGGAGTGCCACGGTCACCGGATTGGCTGCCGGGACGGGCCCGCAATTCAGCTGGGATCTCGATACGCACGGCAACATCGTGCGCGCCGGCCTAAATTACAGGTTCGGGCCGGGCAACTGATTGGCGCAATGCCGAGCTGCGCAGGGCGCCCAACCTATGGCGCCACCGCCGCGGCATTCATAGTAGCCGGCGTAGCCGGCGCTGTACGGCGCGCATTGGGAGCTCGGTGTCGCGCATTAAGATTGCCGTGTTGTTGCGCAACAACCGCCGGGGTATGGGCGTGGCAACGAAGCTCACTTATCGCTCTTCGCTGTTGTGGCCGCATCCCAATGGCGGGAGTCAGTCCCAACGGTCGGCAACGCTGACGCCGTGGCAGACCATGTTTGCTGTTTGACCCTCCCAGTCCCACGCCGCGCACTCTCGTTTGGCTCTCTCCCACAGACAAGTGCGGTTCCTGTAATTAAGCGTCTACAGATCCCACAGCGTTGTCTGCACTTGACCCACATCAATGAGGATTGTGCACGTACGCGGAAGCATCCGTTCACGGACTAGAAGAGGACGAAGCTCTCCACGCATTGTGATGATTGCCGCGATCCGCGTCGGAAGGAGATCCTAAGTGAAAGCGCCCATGCCTGCCTTAGTTCTGGTGATGTTGCTCATTTTGGCCGCACCGCAGCAAGCCATCGCCCAGTCCTTGGAAGGAACGTGGAGCGGCTCTGGTGCCGCCAAGCCGAAAAGTGGTCAAACCGAACGGGTCCGCTGCCGCATTACCTACAGCCGCCAAACCCCAAAGGTGTTCGGTGTTGCGGCAGCCTGCGCGACGCCCTCCGTGACGTTTCACCAGACGGGCACACTTCTCATGGTCGGCCCTACCCGCTTCGTGGGTGACTTCTACAATCCCGAATACGACGTCTCGGGCCGCGTGCGCGTCACGTTGAAGGGATCGACGCAAACCGTAACCTTCAGCGGCTCCAAGGGGACTGGCAGCATGACGCTGACGAGGCGCTGATTGGTTCGGTCCGAGAGGGGGGTGGATCCATGGTGGCGGTCAGATGCAGTTTGTCCAACATCGAGGCGGAAATCGGCTTGAGGAACTCCGCAAGCTGGCTGCCTGGATGCTCATATATCCGGGGCTGCTGGCCGCCGCAGCTCCTGGTGTGGCGATCGCGATACTCCTGGCACTGAGCGCGGTGATGGCAATCGGCGCGATGTCGGTGCGCACTGACGATGCGCTTGCCTCTCTCTTGCGCTCCTCGACGCCCGACTATGAAGACTATGCCAGGTTCAAACGCCTCTTCCCGGCCAACGAACACGATGTCCATGTCGTCATCAGAGGACCGGATCTCCTCGCCGCCGATAATCTCGACTTGATGCGCGAGCTGCAGCTCGAGCTGCAGCTCCTCGGGAGCGTCGCCAGCGTAACCTCAATGTTCTCGATGAGAGAGCCGCCCGATCAGTCAGGCGATCTGCCGCCGCTGTTTCCCGAGGCGATCCCCAAGGGCGAAGGTCTCGCTGCCCTCAAGGAGAAAGTGAAGGCGCATCCGCTCGTGGAAGGGCGATTTCTGTCGACCGCTCCACCTGGAGAGCACCTCGCTCTCCTCGTCGTCAACCTGCAGAGGCACTTCGTTGGCACCAAGGGTCTGGTGGCGGCCGTTCGCGAAGTGGAGACCACCTCGCGATCCTTCCTTTCGAACCCAAGGCTGTCCGTGGGGCTGACCGGAATTCCGGTCATGAAGGCGGAGATCATCGAGGCGAGCCGGCGCGATCGCGTGCTGTTCCCCGTTCTCGGCTTCCTTATCGGCGCCGTGGTCTGCCTGATGTTCTTCCAGGAGATGCGCTATGTCGTCATCTGCTCGCTGCCTTCCGGCATTGCGGTGCTCTGGACCCTCGGGCTGTTCGGATTTCTCGGTATCGAGCTCGATCCGATCAAGAACGCAATCCTGCCTCTGGTGATGGTGATCGCGCTCACGGATTCTCTTCATCTGGCTGTTGCCGCCCGGCGTGAGCATGCAGAAGGAAAAAGCCCGCAAGAGGCGGCAAAGATCGCGGTCAAGGAAAGCGGCTCTGCCAACGCGCTGACAGCCGCTACGACCGCAATTGCCTTTCTCAGCATGAACATGACCGACTCCAGCCTCATCAGCAGCTTCGGTACTGCAGCGGCGGTCGTGACCGCGTTTGCTTACGTCGTGATCATTGCGGCCGTACCGGCACTCTTCGTGCTCCTCGCTCCCCAGCGGCGTATGGAGGCTCGAAAGGACCCGTCAACGGAAACGGTCCCGCTGCGCCTGATCAACAGGACATGCGGTGCGCTGGCGCATGCCCTTGTGCGGTGGCATCGCCCCATCGCGCTGGGCGGAGTCGCGCTTTTGCTCGCCTTGACGGCCATGCATCTCAAAGTGCCCGCCTACTATCGCCTCAGCGATCTGGTTCCCAAGAACCAGCAGGCTGCCACGGTGGCCAAGCAGCTCGAGAAGCGCCTGGCCGGCATCTACCCCATCACTTTGATGGTGACGTGGCCCGAGGGACTGGAGATTTCCTCGACCCGGGTGATGAGCGCGATGGCGGACATTCACCGGGCGTCTGAGCAGACTGGCGGCGTGTCCAACGTCTGGTCCATGGAGACTTTGCGACGGTGGCTGGCCGAAACCGATCATTCCTCGAACGACGATTTCCGGGCCCTTCTTTCGAAGATGCCACGGGAAGTCTACGCGCGCCTCGTAAACGACGCCCACCGGACAGCTCTGGTCACGGGACACATTGGCGACCTGCAGGCGCGGGAGGTCATCGCGCTGGTCGAGGATCTGAAACAGCGGCTGGCGCCGGTCCAGGCGACCTATCCGGAATTCGGGATCAGCGTCACCGATCTCTCCGTCATGTCATCATCGCGCTCGCTTAGCATCATCTCGCAACTGAACTACAGTCTCCTCAGCACCATTACGGTGGATCTCCCCACGATCGGGCTCGCCTTCGGCTCGCTCGCTGCCATCGGCTATGGAGCGATTGCCAACATCTCCGCGGTCGTCGCGATGGGTGCCCTGTTGCTCGTGCTCGGTATGGGTCTCGAGTACCCAAGCATCATTGCGCTCACCATCACGTTCGGCCTGACGGCCGACAGCACGATTCACATTCTCAACAGGATTCGTCTGGAACGCGCGCGTGGGGCCACAGCCATCGACGCAATCCGGACCAGCGTCGAACGCGTCGGCCCGGTTCTTCTGCTTTCGACGATCATTCTCGTGCTGGGCGTATCCGTTTCGATGGTCAGCGTCGTTCCCCCCACGCACCTGTTCGGAAAGGTCTGCGCGTTGACCCTTATCCTTGCTCTTCCCGGCCTGCTCGTCCTCATGCCCTCGGTCGCCATGCTGATCGCCGGACTTCGTGGGACGGCGAGAAAGGGCTTGAGCGCAAAATGACGCGATGGAGGTCCGAACCGTAGCTGAGTTCCGCTTGACGTGAAGGCTTGTTCGGCCGTCGATCACTTCTCTATGAGCAGCGTGTGAGGTCGACGATCAACTATGCGCCAAGCCATCGAGATAATTGGAAAGCGGTGTCTGTTTCGGGGATACAAAAATGCGAGCAGTCATCACGTTCGTGGCCGTGGTCCTGTCGTCACTCTCCTCTGCCTCTGCAGCCGAGATCAAAGACATGTTGGGCCGATGGACATGGCAAGATTTCACGATCGAGGTAACCGAATGCGCGAACAAGCGGGTCTGCGCCGAAGTCGTTGCCGGGCCTAAGAACGTCGGCATGGAAATCTTCGCTTCGTATCTGACCAGAAAAAACGGGGCTTGGTTCGGTCAGGTCGTGAACCCCGCGACGGGCGCCGTCTACAACAGTCGCATGGAGTTTACAGGCGCGAGAACATGGCGTCTCGATGGCTGCACCGTATCCAAGGTTTGCCTCAGCGGAGAATTCGTCAGGGCCAAATGAGCCTGCCCGACGCAAAATGTCTGTCAACGTTGCCGGCAATCTGGCCAGCGGGAGCCGGCAACTCTTCAGAGCCGACGTCCGGCAAGCATCGAGAGCACGCCGATGCTCACAAGGCCGACGCCAATTTGCCAGAAGGAAATGAGGATGAACTGGAACTTGCTTGGATCACCAAGATTGTAACTCGCGCCCAGCCCCATGAAATGCAGAGCCACGTTGGCAGTGACCAGCAGGATTCCCGCGACGAGAGAAATACGTCCGAACCAAAGCAGTGCTGCCTTCATCGGTTGTTGCCTTCGGCTGCCCCCAATGCATGCAAGCCGTAGCCTACCAAGCGCCGCCTTCGAGCCCAAGGCTGTATGCACGTTGCGGCTCGGGAGCAGACGTGACACTGCGGATCACCGCAAGACTACTCTTGGAGTTAAAGCGGACGACGTCTCCTCGCAACAGCGATGACGGCTCCTGGCCCGAAGGCCGGCGGCGCTTGAGCGCCGTATGCTGGCAGTGCGGCCGCTGTCAGAGAAAACCGACAAACAGAAGACCTCTGACAAGGACCACCAGGCCGCTTGCGCTGTATCAAACCCTTCCGCCGCCGCCTGTGTGAGCTTCATCTCGTTCTGCTTGAACGGGCAGACGGAGCCAATTCGGGTCCTATCCGCCCCAGGAAGGCAACCGAGGAGGATGGAGATGACACATAAGCTGGCTGGCGCCGCTGTCGCGGCTTTGCTCTTGACTGCAGCTGTGCCGAATCCGGCAGATGCGGCGGCCTGCAAGAGCAGCACGGTTTCGGCTCTTGGGAACTGGAGCCAGACGTTTGCCGGCGCACGGCTGAGCGCGCGGCTGGCATGGAAGCGCAAGGCGCGCGCCCTTCATGGGGGGCGGTACGACACCTGGTGGCGGGCCGCAGACAAGAGCTACGGCTGTTGGTCGTACCAGGGCCGCGAACGTTGCCGCGCGAAGGCGCGTCCCTGCCGTTTCGGTTCCTAAGCCTTTGATTGATCCACTGGGGCGCGTGAGCGGTGGAGGCCATTGGGTTGCGGTCGTCGACCTGTTCAAACAGTCCTTCAAAATCGGCGTCCCCTCCTCTCGACGCCGATTCTGGACTCAGGAGCTCGACATTCTGGCCGCGTCCCCGTTGCTATCGTTGCCGGCGCGTGCGTGGCGAGGCCCCTCGATACGCACGCCCGGCAGTGCTGTCCGGCGCCCGCTCATGACCCAAGGCGGGGACACAGACGGCCGCCAAGTTTGCAGCAGGTCTGGGGGGATGTGCCGGCTTCCTTGTTAGATGGAGAAGTGACACTTCAGTAGCCTCGGAGAGGTGACGCGCGGGGACCCATGTCTCGACGCAAGACATCTGTCCTCAGTGAGTATGATCTCACCTCCGGATCAGTGCTCAGGGTGACCGTGTGGTGCCGCGCCCGGGGCGGCGGTCGTGCATGTCGCGCCCGCTGGCAAACTCCACCCGCGTACTGGCGGACAGCGGCCGCCCGCCCCACCGCACGATTGGCTCGACCGCAGACCCTTGTACGTATCGACCTCCTCGCTGGACATGGCGGAATGGATCTTCGTGCGGTCGAGGTTGCGTTCGCGGATTTTGCCCTCGAGCCGGGCGATAAACTCCTTGCTGCGGGCTATTTCGTTGGCGTAGAAGGCCCGCCCGCCTGCCATCGCTTCGATGGCATCTCGCTCGTTCTTCGGCAGTTCGGCGTCCTTGCCAAGCCCGAGCGCTTGTCTGCGCTCCGCCTGCAACTTGTCGCGCTCTCGCGTGATATTATTGCTGAGCCTGAGAATCCCCGCATAGTTCTGCGGATTGGCCTTCGACTCATATTCCGCGATCGCGTCCCGGATGACCTGCGGCTTTGACGTGCCGGCGCCAACGATCCCCTGGCCGGCAACGCCTTGCGCCTTCAGGCGGTTGATGTCCGGCACGACTCCGCCAGGTTCCCTCGACGCATCGAGAATGCGCTGCATATCGGCGATCGCGCGCCTTTGATTGGCGATCTCCGCATTGTAGTCGGCAATCTCCCGATCGAGTCTGCACATGTCCTGCACATGCGCACTCGCTCCTTGGAGGGACGGTGCGGGGACGGGCTTGCCGCTGCTCGATCCGGACGTCGTGTCGGCCGCTGGAAGTCCTTCCTCGGCGCGCGGCTGGGGACCGACATCGGCAACGAGACTGGTCAACAAGGCGGCGATGAATAGCAGGACGCAGTGCGCGCGCAGCGCGTCCGCTCTCTGCCGAAGGTCGCATGGCCAAGTTAAACATCGTGGCTTCATCACGTCCTCCCCGAGGCCCGAGTCTCCACCGCGCTTCTTGCGAAGGTTAAATTTGCTGCCGGGTTTCGACATCACCGACAACCTCGCAAAATTCTAGTCTCTGGAAGACGCTGTTGGTTGATCGACATCAAGGCCCCGCCTTTCGGCACGTAGCGTACTGCTGGCACCCGATCGTCAGTAGCGTAGGCCTATGGTGCAATGCCGCGGAGCCGCAAGCATATGAGTGTCCGGAAAGGTGGGTACGTCGGAGCTGTGCGCGGCGTTCGCGCTCTAGTGAGCGCCGCTGGGCTCGCCCTCACTCTCTCGTCAGGGGTGGACACGGCGCAAGCCGCCGAGGCGATGCAGCCCGGTGAGGCCTACGTCACGCGCTTCTCCGGCACGACGAGCGCCGACGGCAAAACGGTCATTGACCTTAAGGGAACCGTCGGCAGCATCGTTGACGTGCGCAACCCTTCGCAGCCGCCCCAGGGTCACCACTGGCTGAACGAGCCGCAGCGCCACAAGATCACCGCCGGGGAAACCGGTCAGGTGTTCGGCGTGGCGCTCGACGATGCGGCCTCTCCCAACATCTTTCTGACGGCGACATCGGCATTCGGCTTGCACCGCACTTCTGACTGGATGGCCGGGATGTGGGGTCCCGGCGGCGGTCCGGGCACGGTGTGGAAGCTCAGTCCGGATACCGGCTACAAGCCGGTCGCGTTCGCGACTATTGGCGTTGATGGTCGGGCCAACACCGGTGCCGCACTCGGCAATATCGCCTACGACAAATGGTATCATCAGTTCTACGTTTCAGACCTGGAATCAGGCCTCATCCACCGATTGTCGCCGGACGGCACCGACCTCGGCCAGTTCGACCAAGGCGTCACCGGACGCGCAAGCTTCATCGATGCCGCCACCGGCCAGCAGATGTCGCTGCCGACGGTGGCGTTCGATCCGGCGACGTCAGCACACGTCACCGACTGCAAGGAAGGCGCGTTCGACCGCACGCCCTCGTGCTGGAACCTTGCCGACTTCCGCCGCCGCGTGTGGGGGCTTGGCGTGCGCAAGGACGCGGAAAGCGGCCAGGTGCGGCTCTACTATGCAGTTTGGTCGAGCCAAGCGTTGGGAAGCAAAGACTTCGCTTCCGCCTCTGAGGAGGAGAAGCGCAACTCAGTCTGGTCAGTCGCAATCAAGGCTGACGGCGAGTTTGATCCCGGCAGCGTACGCCGCGAATACTTTCTGCCGGATTTTTTCACCGATTCCGCTGCGATAGCGCGCTCCGGCCGTAGCAATCCCGTCTCCGACATCGCCTTCTGCAAGTGCAAGGACGAGAAGACGATGCTCGTTGCAGAACGCGGCGGCGTGCGCAATCTAGGCCTCGACGCAGAGGAGCCCTTCGCCAATCCTCATGAATCGCGCGTGCTCGCCTATGAGCTCAACGACAAAGGAGTCTGGCAGCTCAAGGGCCGTTATGACATCGGCCACTACGACCGCAAGAATGATGGACAGGCTTTCCTGCGCGTCAACGGCTCCGGTGGCGTCGACTACGGCTTTGGCTACGGCGTCGAGTGGCACATCGATACAGCACGCCCCGATGAGACGGTATGGATGACCGGCGGCACGCTGTGCTCGCCGCACGGGCCATGCTTCAGCCCCGACATCGGACGGTCCGAGGACGGCTCCTACGTGGCGGGTGCGCAAGGCATGCCCGTCCGGGCCATTGACAAGGTGCTGCCCGACGAGGCGACAAAGCCTTACCCCGCCGCCGGCGTGCCCTATCCGGCTACCGGGCCGCTGCAGTCCTACATCCTCGACACCGACGAAAATCTCGATGCCAACGGCAACGTCATCATGGCGGAGCTCACGCGCAACGACGCCACCAAGGTGGGCGACATCGAGATCTACGAGTTGTGCGAGAAGGAGAAGGCCGAGGTCGAAGAGCCGCCGCTCGTCGCGGAAACGCCCGAGATCGAGGAGCCGCCGGTCGTCGTCGAGAACCCACCGGCACCGGACCTTCCCGACCTCGAGAAAGTGAAGACAGGACCGGCGCAGTGCATCGCAGGCAACATCTGCACCTTCACCATCACCATCACCAACCGCGGGCCGGGCGTCTGGTCAGGACCGCTGCAGGAGCTCGACACGCTTCCGCCCGGTGCGCTGCTTTGGGACTACCGTCCGCAGCCCGATTGGCTGTGCACGCAGGCCGTCGGCACCGACAATGTCAACTGCACACATACCTGGGTGACACTCAACCCAGGTGACGCTGTCACGCTGATCATCGACGCCCTGTTGCCGCCGGGTGTCTTCGGCCCGGTCGAGAACTGCGTGCAGGACGTGTGGCTGCCCAGCCGCGATCCCAACGACCCCGCCGTCATCCTTGCGATCGAGCAGGCGCTGAACTCGTTTGGCTACCCGGTCGGGCCCATCGATGGCGTGCTCGACGTTGTGACCATGAACTCGATCATGGTGCTTCAGGCCGACAACGGCTTGCCGGCGACGGGTGTGCCCGATCAGGTGCTGATCGATCAATTGTTCGGCGGCAGCGCGGGGTTAGCTGGCGACTCCAATCCGGCCAACGACATGAGCTGCCATACCGTCAACGTCATCCCACCGCCGGTGCAGCCTGCCGTACAGCCGTCGCCCGCGCAGCCTCCCGCTGCACCGCCTCCGGGAGCTGCGCCCGATATTCAGGTCCGCAAAGAACAGACGGACCGTCAATGCGGTCCTGGGCACCAATGCACCTTCCGACTGACCTTCGTAAACCGGGGTCCTGGCGAATGGACAGGCGTGCCCGAGATCATCGATACACTTCCTGCCGGAGCAACCCTCGAGCCCTCCGCATCCGCGGACGGCTGCTCGCAGGCTGGCAGCACCGTGACATGCCGTTATCCCGAGCAGGTAACGCTACCGCCAAATAGTCCGGGATCGGTCATGATCACGGTGCTCATGCCCGACACTCTGCCGGCAGGAGCGGAGAACTGCGCTGAACTTGGACCGACAGCTGCCGCAAATGATCCCAATTCCAGCAACAACCGCCACTGCATCCCGATTGAGGCGGCGTCCCCCGACTTGCAGACGCGCAAGCTCCAGAGAACGGCGCGTTGCCGGCCGGGCGGACTGTGCGACTTCGAGCTCTGGCTCCTCAACCGCGGTCCGGGTGAATGGACGGGGACACCCGAGATCGTGGACGTTCTGCCACAAGGCGCAACGTTCGTCTCGGCGACCGCGCCTGCAATCTGCTCACAATCAGGCCGCACGTTGACCTGCCGCTATCCGCGGCAGATCTCGCTGGCTCCCGGTGCTAAGCGCCGCGTCGAGATCACAGTGCGCATGCCGCGCAACCTGCAGCCTGGCGCGCGCAACTGCGTCTCCATTCCGGACCGTCTCAATCCCGGCGATCCAGACCCAGCCAATAACCGCCAGTGCATCCCCGTTCGCGTTGCGCCGCCACCGGTACCCGATATTCATATCCGCAAGTTCCAGGCTGACGAGCGGTGCGAGCACGGAGCGGACTGCAAGTTCGATTTGTGGTTCATCAACAGAGGGCCGGGCCCCTGGACAGGCAAGCCGCAGCTTGTCGATGAGCTGCCCGCCGGCGCTAGGCTCAAGAGCAGCCCCGATCATTGGAAATGTCAGCAGAGCGGCCGCAACGTCACCTGCACCCATGACAAGATAACGATACCTCCTGGGCGCGGCATCAAGGCGACGGTGACAATCGAGCTGCCAGCCGATCTGGCACCCAACGCGAAGAACTGCGTCCATAATGAGGGTGATGGCGATGCCAGGCACGATCCGGTGCCGCACAACAACGAGAGCTGCGTGACTATTGTCACGACTGCGCACCCTGAGCCGGAGCCGGCTCATCCCGAAGAGCCTACGCCTGCAGAGCCCTCAGAGCCGCACGCACCACCGCCGGCAGAGCCGGCCGAGACGCATGTGGAGAAGAAGCAACTTGGGCCCTGCAGACCTGGCCACGCCTGTCTCTTCGAGTTGACCTTCATCAACAAGGGCCCGGGCACGTGGACCGGCAAGGCGAAACTGTCGGACCTGCTGCCCGATGCCAACGCCACGCTCGGCTCGTGGTCGCCATCGACGTGGCAATGCGCGCAGAAGGGAACGGCAATTAGCTGCGAGCATTCCGGCGCAACGGTCGCTCCCAACGAACGCCTGAGCGTGACGATGTCGCTGCATATGCCAGAGCACCTCGCGCCAGGCGCTCAGAATTGCGTCGTGCAGGAACGTCCGGATATTGGGCCGATCGATCCCAGCATCCTTGGCGACAAGCATTGTGTGCCGATCGACGTTGTCACGCCCGGCTTCACGCCGCGCCCACCGGCAGTTGTCCAGCAGTGCCCGGAAGGAACCGTCAGACAAAACGGCCAGTGCGTAACGATCACCCGCAGCTGCCCGGAAGGCTACGTCTTGAAGGGCGACAAGTGCTACAGCACGACGCTGACCTGCCCCAAGGGCTACGTGCTCAAAGGCAATAAGTGCTACAGCACCACGCTCACGTGCCCGAAGGGATACGTTCTGCGCGGCAAGAAGTGCTACAAGATCCAGCGCACGTGCCCGCCGGGCTATGTGCTGAGAGGCAATCGCTGCTACCTCATCCAGCGCAGCTGTCCGCCAGGATTCGTCAGAGTCGGCAACCTGTGCATCCGCATCGGTGGCGGAGTGCCACACGGTCAAGAGCATCGGTATTGAGCAGCAGCACCTCGAATGACCATCGGCTTACAGGATCGGTTCTGTTGCAGCCTATCACGATGGCCTGCTCGGGCGACGTTCTCGCTTGTCATGCTGGGCGCGATGGCCGGCGCGGTGACCGCTTCTGGCGCGCCCACAGTGGCTGTGCCACACGCACCGCCGATGCTCTTGGCACAGGCCGCCTCGCCCGAGGTCACCTTCTGGGAGAGTGTGCGTGACAGCGATGATCCTGCCGAGCTTGAAGCCTATCTCAAAGCGTATCCCGACGGTCAGTTCGCACCACTGGCGCGCATCCGTCTTCAGGGGTTGAGGCAGCCGGATGTACCACCCGCTGGGACAGCTTCAGAGAAGGCGGAAAGCCCGCCGAAGGTGCCACAGCCTCAGTCGCGGGTCCCGCCGCAAGGGCGCCTCGGACAGCAGTCTATCTCGGTGAAACTTGGGCAGCTTGCCGACTCCAAGCACGGCTGGCTCGGGGTGAGACTCGCCGAGCTCAGCGAGAACCTCGCAAAAGTCTTTGGATTTGCGAACGCACGGGGCGGCTTCGTTATAGAGGTACTGCCGAACACTGCGGCCGCGCTTGGAGGTATGAAGCCGCTCGACCTCATCGTCGAGTTTGACGGCCGGTCGGTCCCCCGATGGAACGCGTTGTTGTCGATGATCAGTGCAACGCCGCCTGGGTCGGACGTCCGCATTGACGTTCAGCGGGTCGCGACAAGCTTCGCCGAGCTTTCTGATCGTCTGCGCACTGAAGCCGAGAAGGGCGACGCGACGGCGGCCTACGGCTTGGGCTGGCTCTATGCAATGGGCGCCGGGACTGCGAAGGACGAGGCAGAAGCGGTGCGCCTCTACCGCAAGGCGGCAGACAAAGGTCTACCCGAAGCCATGAGCCAACTCGCTGGCATGTATGCGAACGGCCAAGGTGTCGGCAAAGACGAGAGGGAGGCAGTCGCTTGGTATCGCAAGGGCGCCGAGAAGAATGACGCGAAGGCACTCTTCAACCTCGGACTGATGTACGAGTCGGGCCGCGGTGTTGGCAAAGATGCCGCGGAAGCAGCTCGCTTTTATCGCAAAGCAGCGGACCAGGGCCAGTTTGCGGCGATGTTCCGGTTGGGCATGCTTTACGCCAATGGCAACGGCGTTTCCAAAGACGACGCGGAAGCCGTCATCTGGTACCGCAAGGCGGCCGAATTCGACCATCCAGACGCCATCGCAAATCTCGGATTGATGTATGAAGCGGGGCGCGGCGTCTTCAGTGACGACGCGCAGGCCGTCCGCCATTACCGAAAGGCTGCAGAGCTTGGGCAGATCGCAGCCATGCACATGCTGGCAAACATGTATTTGAATGGCCGCGGCGTCGCCCAGGACAACGCCGTGGCGGTCAGCTGGTATCGGCGGGCCGCCAACCTGGGCTTCGCTAACGCCATGGCTGCTCTCGGGTGGATGTATCAAAGCGGCTCTGGTGTGGGCAAGGACGAGGCCGAGGCGATGCGCTGGTACCGCAAGGCGGCCGACCTTAATCACAACGGCGCCATGCGCCAGCTCGGCTGGTTGATGCAAAACGGCGGCGAGGCTGTGAAAGATCCTGCACAAGCCGTCTCCTGGTTCCACAAGTCAGTTGAGGCGGGAAACGTCGACGCCTTGTATGACCTTGGCCGAGCTTACGCGATCGGAGCCGGCGTCAAGGAAGATGCGAGCAAGGGCGCCGATTGGATGTTCAAGGCGCTCAAAGCGCACAATGCATATGCGGCGCGTGAGATGACAACCAACGCAGAGGCTTGGAGCAAGAGCTTCCAGCGGGAATTGCAGCGTCGCATGCGCGATGCAGGCGTCTATGACGGGAAGGTTGACGGCGACTTTGGGCCGTCGACGAAGGCTGCAATCGAGGAGCTCGCCAAAGCTCCCGTCTCCGGTGCTGCGTCGGCCAACACTGCGAGTGCCACGTTTGAGTACGACGTTGACCGTCCGGGCAGCGACTACCGGACCTTTGAACTTGAAAGCGCAGACCCTGCGCTGTGCGCAAGCCAATGCGGGAAGGAGCCCAAATGCAAGGCCTGGACCTTCGTCAAGCCCGGCGTGCAGGGCCCCTCGGCGCGCTGCTGGCTGAAGGACCGCGTCCCCCAACCGGTAACGGCAAGCTTTGCCGTGTCCGGGGTCCGTGCCGACGCGCAGTGAACGAGTTGCCTACAAGGCATGCCAGCAAGCCAATGGGCCATTGCGCCTAAGGCCGTTGAGTTTGTTTGTTGTTGGTCTTTCACGGACCGAGCGATCCTTTTGGGTGGCAGCCGGAAGTCTGCTTCCACCCTCTAAGCCGCCTCAGAGGCGACACAGCCTCAATGGCCACTATTGGCCCGATCTTCCCGGGTCAGGTCGGGCAGAGCACGTCGGCTCTGCCCAGGCAGATTAGACGTCAACTTGTTCGGCTATGGCGAGGGCATCATCGACTTCGATTCCCAGGTACCTGACGGTGCTCTCGTCTTGGTATGGCCAAGTAGCAGCTGGACGGCTCGCAAGTTCCCTGTTCGCTTGTAGATCAGGGTCGCCTTGGTCCGGCGGAGCGAATGCGTGCCAAATTGCAGAGGGTCGAGCCCGATGCTCGCGATCCACTCGGAGACCAGTCGGGCGTACTGGCGTGTCGTCAGAACTTTACAGGATGGCCAGTCTTCCGCTGGCGCGCCGTCGCGCGATCGATGGCGTAGCCTCTTGGCGCGACGTCCTCAACCTTAATGCGCACCACGTCACACCCTCGCAGCTTGCTGTCGATGGCGAGGTTGAATAGCGCCAGGTCCCTTTTGCGGCCTTTCACCTGGAGCTTGGTCCGGATGGACCAGACGTGCTTGGGCCACAGCGGTGGCTTCGCGCCGATCATCTTGCCATTGTTCCAGGGCTGGCGTGTTGGGCGGTCTTCGAACAGATCTCGTTGGTCCGGCATGGTCGTTCTCCTCTGTTGCAGAGGACCGCCAGCATGGGCCTCGCTGCGCTACGCGACCGATATGGCGTCAGCTTTGGGAGTAGACTTGCCGAGTCTTAGTTAGCGTCCGGCAATGGTGATGGCGCTATTGACCCCGAGCAGACATTTGCTCGGCGAGCTCAATCGGTCCGGGCAGATCGTCCTCCGCCGACGTGGCGCAGACAAGTTGACGCCAAAGGCGTGCTCAGGTGGGTTTGATGATGACCCCTTCGTCGCCACGCAGCTCAATGCGCGTGGAAATGCGCTCACCGACGCGGCCTGGATGCGTCGAAAGCTCGATCGCCCCGGCCAAGTCCCGGTCAAATCCGACCGCTTTGGGTGCGGTGTCCAAGTTGAGCACGATGATGAAACGCCTGCCGCCCGCGGTGCGCGTATAGGCGAGAGCATCTCCTTCGACCGCCAGCGGTTCCCAATCTCCCAGCGAGAGCGAAGGTTCCCGACGCCTCAACGCCAGCAGCGCGCGTGTCAGGTTGAGCATGGACCCCGGGTCGCGCTTCTGCACATCGACGCTGATGGCAGGATGATCCTTGCCGAGCGGCAGCCAGGGGCGGCCGGTGGTGAATCCGCCGTTCTGGGACTCGTCCCACGGCATCGACGTGCGTTCCGGATCTCTTCCCTGGCCGGGAACCACAAGGCCGAAGGGGTCGCGCATCTCGTGCTGCTGGATCGGCACATCCTTGAGCCCGAGCTCATCCCCGTAATAGAGCGTCGGGGTTCCGCGCAGCGTCATCAGCAGCATCATCGCGACACGATCCTGCGCTGGGCCTAGACGGCTGGCAACGCGCCGTTGATCATGATTGCCCAGCACCCAACTTGGCCATGCGCCTAGCGGCAACGCTGCCTCATAGTCGCGGATCAGCCGGAGAATTGGCGCCGGCCTCCAGTCCACCCACATCAGGTTGAAGTTGAAGGGCAGGTGCGCTCCCGTCAGGTTCGGACCGTAGTAGGCGACGAGACGCTCGAGTGGGAGGTAGATCTCACCGATCAACAGGCGCTCGCCCGGGTATCCGTTGAGCACCTGCCGCATCTCCGCGATGATCGGCAAGACCTCCGGCTGATCCGCGCTGTGCAGAGGCAATAGGCGCAGGTGCGGTGGGTCTTTGTCGCGAAAGTGGGGATTGGGCGGATCGTCGCGGAACTGCGCGTCCTTGATCAGGTGCCAGAGCACGTCGACCCGAAATCCGTCAACGCCGCGATCCAGCCAGAAGCGCAACACGTCGTACATTGCCGCGCGCACACTCTGGTTGCGCCAGTTGAGGTCCGGTTGGGTGGCGAGAAAGGAGTGGCAATAGTACTGGCCGGTAGCCTCATCGAACTCCCAAGCGCTTCCGACCGGGAAGCTCTGCCAGTTGTTGGGCGCCCCGCCGCCAGGGTGCGCATCGCGCCAGATGTACCAATCGCGCTTCGGGCTATCGCGCGAGGAGCGCGCTTCCGCGAACCATGGGTGCTTGTCGGAAGTGTGGTTGGGAACAAAATCGAGGATGATGCGGATGCCGCGACGGTGCAACGCCTCCGCGAGCCGATCGAAGTCATCGAGCGTACCGAACAGCGGGTCTATGCCGACATAATCTGCGACGTCATAGCCGAAGTCGGCCATCGGCGAGGGATAGAACGGACAAATCCAGACTGCGTCGACGCCGAGCCATGCGAGGTAGTCGACGCGCTCAAGAATGCCACTGAGGTCGCCGACGCCGTCGCCATTGGTATCCTGGAACGAGCGCGGATAGATTTCATAAATGACGGCATGCTGCCACCAGGGTCGCTCGCTCACCGGATTTTGCCTCCCATCGATGTGCGTCTGCGCCAGCCACAGCGCCAGCCACTCAGCTGATCGCCGGAGATTCGAAGTCCAGCAATCGCAGGCCGCGCTGCACTTCGGGGCAACTCATGAAGAGCTTCCACAATAGGCCCGACCGGTAGTTCTCGATCATTACGATGATGGGGCCCTGGTCGATGCCGGTGTGCGAAGACGCGTACCAGTCCGAGGTCTCGCTGAAGCCATCGAAGAACCCATAGTCACCCCAGATCTTGGCTCCGAGGCCATGATAGAAGTGGCGCAAGGCGCGCATGGAATGCTCGGGGGTATAGGGGAAGGACGACAGTGCGGCGGTAGGTGTGATCACGCCTAGGTCGTGCGCCGGATCGTGCGCGTGGTAGCCCAAATGGTCGTCGCTGGCAGTGAGGCCCCAGCAGTCGCGCCCGTAGCCTTTGAAGTGGCTGGGATTGCGAATGCAATGCTCGCGATTGATGAGCGTGTGATTGACGTTCTGCTCCCAGTAGTCGGCGTAGCAGTCCTTTAGCCCGCGCGGATGAAGACCCAGAAACGAATAGTGGGCAAAGCACAGCGGACCGCCATAGTCGGGTCCGAGCGGCAGGCGAACGCCGTAAAACTCCTTGCCGTTCTTGAACTGAGCGCCGGCGGCCCATCCGCGATGGTACGCATCGGCCGCAATGGGGTGAGAAGGTGAGGACGCCGCCAGCACGTAGGCAATCAAGCATTCGTTCCAGCCGCGGATCTCGAGGCCGATGTCCCACGCGTAGCGCGGGCTCCAGTGCCAGTAGAGAACTTTGGCACCGCCGCGCGTATGCCAGCTCCATTCGACGTCCTGCCACAGCGCATTGATCTTGGCGCGCAGCTTGTTTTCCTTCGCCGTGTCGCGAGCGAAGTATTGCCTTGCGCTCAGCAGGCCCATGCAGAGATACGAGGTCTCGACAATGTCGCCGCCGTCGTCCTTGCCGCTGAAGGGGATCGTTGCGCCAGTCGTACCGTGCATGAAATGCGGAAAGACACCGTGGTGGCGCTGGGCCTTTTCCAGAAAGTGGACGATTCCCAGCAGTCGATCGGTGGCAGCTGTTCTGCTGATCCAACCCCTTTCGACGGCGACGATGATCGCCATGATGCCAAACCCGGACGCCCCGGTTGCGACGACCTCGGGATCAAAGCTCGGTCTTGGGTCGCTGCGGTCGCGCGCGAGCTTGCTGATTGGGTGAGCAAAGTCCCAGAAGTAGCGAAAGGTTTGCCGCTGGATCAGCTCAAGCAGCGCGGCATCGTCCAGATCGTCTTTGTACTTCATCGGCATCCCTCCGTTGGTCTGCGCGAGGGGCCGCGACCATGTCGCTGACGTGGGCTGTGCCTAACGGCCATGCTTTGAGCTCTCTCGTGGGCGAAGGGGCAGACGCGGGCCTTTTGGAACGCGGTGCAGGTTGAAAGTCCGACTGTAGAAGCCGTCGTGCGCGGGCGTACGGCACGTGCAGATGACGGAGGTTCCCGCCAGCGGCCCATTGAAGAAATCCATCAACTGCTGACGGTGCCGCGGTTCCAGGGCGCTCAAGGCGTCGTCGAGAAAGGCCCATTTCGGCCTCTGCAGCAGCAGGCGCGCGAAGGCGAGGCGCTGCTGCTCGTCAAGCGAGAGCATCCGGTCCCACCGCTCGTCGCGATCAAGCGACGATACAAGATAGTCGAGGCCCACCTGCTGCAGAGCCGAGCGGATAGCGGCGTCGTCGAAGCCGCCGGGTTGAAGGGGGTAGGCGACGGCGGAGCGCAGCGTCCCGAGCGGCAGGTAGGGCCGCTCGTAAATGAAATGCATGCTGTCCCGCGGCGGAACGAGGATTTTTCCCGTCCCCCATGGCCAGAGACCAGCCAGAGCGAGGACCAACGCCGTCTTGCCGGAATGCGGCTCACCGACGATCAGAACGCGCTCACCCGGCAGCACTTCAATCTGCGCCTCATCGAGCGCGGCAGCCCCCTCGGGAAGCGACAGCGTGACGTTTTCCAAGGCAAGGTTGCCGGCGGGATGGTTGGCGACTTCAATGTTGGGCACGTTGTGGTGGATCTGCTCGAGCGTGAGGAGCGCGTCGCGGAAGGTCACGACTCGGGAAAGCGTCGCGCGCCAGTCGGCGATGCCGGCAAAATTGTCGACAAACCATCGGAGCGACTGCTGCACCTGATAGAACGCCCCCACCACCATCATCAGGCCGCCGAAGGACAGACTGCCACCGAAGTACCCGGGTGCCGCAACGACGATCGGCACCACGAGGGCAAGCCAGCCATGTCCCGATGTGATCCAGGTGAGCTTCGTCAGGCGGTAGGCAAGTCCGCGCATGGTATCGGTCAGGCGGCAGAATATTCCCTCGATGAGGCGGCGCTCGTCGGCCTCGCCTCCATAAAGGGCGATGCCCTCGGCGTGCTCGCTGTCTCTCACGAGCGCGAAGCGTAGCTCGGCTTCCTGGCCGTAGCGCGCCCCGTGCAATTGGATGAGCGGGCGTCCGACCAACCACGTCAGCCAGGAGCCCGCGAGCGCAAAGGCGAGCGCGGACCAAACCATGTATCCGGGAATTGAGAAGGAGCTGCCGCCCACCACGAACACGACTTGGGCGGACAGCACCCAGAGTACGCCCAGGAAGCTTAGAAGCAGCAGCGTCGCCTGTAGAAACCCGACGCTGAGACCCGCCGTGAGCTCGGTCAGATGCCGGGCATCCTCCTGCATACGTTGATCGGGGTTGACGCCGATCTCTCCTGCGAATTGGAGCCGATGCGCGCGTCCCGGCACCAGCCATTCGTCGAGCAGGTCGCGGGTCAGCCACTCGCGCAGTCTCACTTTCAGCAATTCGTGAAGCAGGGTCTGACTGACGACCAGCACGAGGAGGATGCTGACGATGATGAGGAAGACCAAGAGTTGCCAAGCAAAAGCAGGCAGGTTCTTTTGCTCTAGCGCGTCGTAGAAGCTGCCCTGCCAGACGTTGAGTCTGATCTGCCCGACGGCGGTCGCACCAATGACGATGACGATGCCAATTGACAGCAGGATAACCGTGCGCCGCTCCGCCGAGTCGGCGAGCGAGGGCAACAGCGAGCGGAGCTGTGCGAGCGCGCCGCTCGGGTTGTCTTTGTCTTTTGTCAACGCCGCAGGCATTTTCTGTACCTCGTCAGCTCGTTAACGGCAGGGTAGCCTCAAATCGGTACTCCGGATCATGGCTCACTACGCAACGTGGAGCCACCGGGTCGTGTCCGCCGGCCGAACCCCGGCGAGAGGCAGTTGATGATGGCGCAGCCACGAATGGGAGGTCGGTATGCACAACCGAGCAACACTTGACCTGGCGATTGGACTTCTGCTTCGCGAATTGTGCGAAGAGCGTCATGCGATGCGGAAGCAGGTCGCGTCGGTCCTCGAATTGACCGACCTCGGCGTCACGCGCATCGAGAACGGCGAGGAAACCCTGAGCGCTGGCGGGCTCATCCTGTTGCTCAGCTTCTTTCAACTGACCTGGGAAGAGTTTCTCATGCGCCTGAGAGCGCATCTCCCCGACGCCGAATCTGAAATTCTCGAGTAGGTGACGGCCTCCTGCTTCGGTGCGTCCCGGCAATCGGCACAATGCAGAGATAATGGCACGCATCCTAACGCTCACCCTCAGCCCGGCGATCGACGTCTCGACCTCGGTCGAGCATTTGGTGCCCGTTCACAAGCTGCGCTGCGGGCCGGTGCGACGCGATCCTGGCGGCGGTGGCGTCAACGTTGCGCGTGTCATTCACCGGCTCGGCGGCGACGTTGCGGCCGTCTATCCAGCGGGCGGCCTCACCGGCGCGCTATTGCACAAGCTCGCCGATGCGGAGGGCGTTCGCAGCCACGCCGTGCCGATTGCAGAAGAGACGCGCGAGGACTTCACCGTGGTGGAGGAAGCGAGCCGTCAGGAGTATCGCTTCGTGCTCCCGGCTCCGCAGTTGAGCGAGGGAGAGTGGCGCGCCTGCCTGGGCGCCGTCGTTGGGGCCGAGGAACGGCCCGAGTTCATCGTTGCCAGCGGAAGCTTGCCACCAGGGGTGCCAGCCGACTTCTTCCGCGTGCTGGCCAAGACAGCCAAGGAAAGGGGAACGAAGCTCGTCCTGGACAGTACAAAGCCCGCTCTGATGGCTGCGCTCGAAGAAGGCATCCATCTCATCAAGCCCAACCTGCGCGAATTTCGTGAGCTGACGGATGAGCCTTTGATGAGCCGGCGGGAGTGGATCGATGCTGCGCGGCGACTGATCGCGACGCAGGGCGTCGCGCATATCGCACTTACCCTCGGCGATCGTGGCGCCTTGCTTATCACCCGCGAGGAAGCATGGTTCGGAGAAGGGCTGTCGGTCAAAGCCGTCAGCTCCGTCGGCGCCGGCGACAGCTTTCTTGGTGCGATGGTTTGGGCCCTGAGCGCTGGCCACAGCCTTCCGGATGCTCTGCGCTATGGCATCGCGGCCGGCTCCGCGGCTGTACTTGCGCCGGGAACGAGCCTTTGCAGTGCACATGACGTTAAGCGGCTTCTCCAAGAGGTGGAGGTCGAGCAAGCTTGATGACCATTCAAGCGCGGTCGAGGGCCTTGGAGGCACCGAGCAAACCAACCCAAGGGTGGACGACGACGTACGTGGGGATTACTGGTAGAAAACTGCGGAGCCTGCCCTTCGCTTCTAATGCGCTCATTCTCCCCAAGATGCGGAACCGCGGCCGCGTGGGCATAGAAATCGTTGACGATGCGCAGCTCGCGCAGCCCCGCCCTTTCCCTCAGTTCCTCAATCGAGAAGGTCCAAGGGTTGTTCGTAAGCGAGACCTTGTCCCCCGCGGGCGTGGCGGCGACGGCCAGCAGCGCTCGCGCCGGCGCGACCCCGCCATTCGCGTCATGGGTATAGGCCTGCAGGGCATCGCCGATGCCGGCGTTCTCTTGCGAAAGCAAAGATCTCATCTTGGTCAGTCTGCCGTCGGGCGCGACCAGGCAGAAACGCGTAGGTTGCTCCGATGTCGCCTACGAGGTTCACGCCCGTTGTGCTCATGCAGCTCCCCATGCGGGCATATACGACGCACGCGTGCCAACCTCACCGCCTGGCCTCGGCCGCGGCGACGTGTTCCTTCACCGCAATGAAGCTATCGGGAGTGATAGAGATGGAGTCGATGCCGCAACGGACGAGGAATTCGGCAAACTCGGGATGATTGCTGGGTGCCTGGCCGCACAGGCCGACCTTGGCGCCGCTCTCGTGCGCGCTTTCGATGACGGTGCGGATCATCCACGTCACGGCCTCGTCCTGCTCATCGAAGAGGGATGCAAGGTCGGCTGAATCGCGGTCTACGCCGAGCGTGAGCTGGGTGAGATCATTGCTGCCGATCGAGAAGCCGTCAAAGCGCTCGGCGAATGCCTTCGCCAGGATGACGTTGGAAGGGATCTCGCACATCACATAAACCTGAAGGCCGTTGTCGCCCCGCTTGAGACCGTGCTCTGCCATGACCTCGAGGACGCGGTCCGCCTCCTTCGTCGAGCGGCAGAAGGGAATCATGACAATGACGTTCACAAAGCCCATCTCCTCCCGCAGGCGGCGGATGGCTTTGCATTCGAGTGCGAACCCCTCCTGGTACTTGGGGGAATAATAGCGCGAGGCGCCGCGGAACCCGAGCATTGGGTTTTCCTCTTTCGGCTCAAACTGCGCGCCGCCGATCAGATTCGCGTACTCATTGGTCTTGAAGTCGCTCATGCGCACGATCACCGGCTTGGGAAAGAACGCGGCCGCGATGCGTGCCAGACCGCGCGATAGGCAGTCGATGAAATAGTCGCGTTTGTCGGCATAGCAGCCCGTGAGAGCGTTGATCGCCTGCTTCGCCTTATCATCCTCTAGTGCATCGTACTGGGCGAGCGCCATCGGATGCACTTTGACGTGATTGCTGACGATGAATTCCATGCGCAGGAGCCCCACGCCATCTGCCGGCAGACGCCACCAGCGGAACGCGGCGGCAGGATTGGCGAGGTTGAACATGATCTGGGTGTGCGTCGCCGGGATCTGCTTTGGGTCTATCGTCACCGTTTCGAAATCCGCCTTGCCCTCGTAGACGAAGCCCTCGTCTCCGCCCGCACAGGAAACAGTGATCTCCTGCTCATCCTTGAGGATCTGCGTTGCATTGCCTGTACCGACCACCGCCGGCAACCCAAGCTCGCGGCTGATGATGGCAGCATGCGACGTCCGGCCCCCGTGATCGGTGACGATGGCGGCCGCGCGTTTCATGATGGGGACCCAATCGGGATCGGTGGTCGCCGTTACCAGGATCGAGCCATCGGTAAAGCGCGCGATATCGCGCGGGCTTTCAATGCGCTGCACGCGCCCGGCGACGATGGCACTGCCGATGCTGAGGCCTTTGACGAGCCTGCGTCCTTTCGACTTGATCTTGTAGGAGAGAAAGGCGGGAGTGCCTTTGCGCGATTGCACGGTCTCGGGGCGCGCTTGCACAATGAAGATTTCGCCGCTCTGGCCATCCTTGGCCCATTCCACGTCCATGGGCAGGCCATAGTGATCCTCGATTGCGCAGGCCCAGCGTGCGAGGGTCAAGATGTCGGCATCAGTAAGGACGAATGAGCCGCGCTCAGTGCTCGAGGTCGGAACGTTCTGCGTGGTCCGGCCACTTTCGCTGGCATAGACCATCTTTTGCTTCTTGGTTCCGAGCTTTTTCTCGACGATAGGGATGAGACCAGGAGTGGAGAGCAGAGGTTTGAAGACCTGATACTCGTCGGGATCGACGGCGCCTTGCACGACGTTCTCACCCAACCCCCAAGCGGCATTGATGAGCACGATCCGATCGAACCCCGTCTCGGTGTCGATCGAGAACATGACCCCGGCGCCGCCGAGATCGGAGCGGACCATGCGCTGCACCCCGATCGACAGGGCGACCTTCATGTGGTCGAACCCCTTCGCTTGCCGGTAGCTGATGGCGCGATCGGTGAAGAGCGAGGCATAGCAGCTTCGGCAGGCATCGAGCAGCTGCGCGTCGCCGCGGACGTTAAGGAAGCTCTCCTGCTGGCCGGCGAAGCTTGCCTCGGGTAAGTCCTCCGCCGTCGCGCTTGAGCGCACGGCAACGTCGGCATCCGCTTTCTCGGCGCGCCGGCAGAGCTCGGCGTAGGCGGACGTGAAAGCCCGCTCCAAGTCGGGCGGCCACGCGGCGCCGAGAATGGCATTGCGGACCGCCGTACCCGTTTCTGGGAGAGTCGTCTTGCCCGCCGCGAGTTCAGACAGCCTGCGGGCAATCATCTCCCGCAAGTTGTTCGCGTCGATGAATTCCCAATAGGCCCTAGCCGTAGTCGCAAAGCCCGTCGGGACATGCACTCCCTTCGAGCCAAGATTGCATACCATCTCCCCGAGAGAAGCATTCTTTCCACCGACGCGCGCAACGTCGGAACGCTTCAGGTCGTCGAACCAGAGAATGTGCGGGCTCGATGGTTTAGTCGCTTCGCTCTGCATTCCCAACAGGCCTCTTACGCCAAAACGGTCGAAGACTTGTTTGACGCGTATCAACCATGATCGGCTGCGCGGCAAGTGTCTCGGGACCAAGTCGTTGAAGCCACCTCCTACAAGAACAGCCCGGATGCAACCAAACTTGTTTTCACGAGAACAGCGCGCATGGGCGCGTCCTCAAGGACAGGCCCGCTGTAATCGGAGCTACCTTTAATCGAACGCAATCTCGATCGGCACTCCGTCGTACCACGTCGGGAATAGAGGTTCGACAGTCTCTTCGCCGAAATATCGGCGTCGGCCCAACACTTGGCGGAGCAGGATGTTCACGTAGATACCTGGACCGCTGGAGTAGATGCGCCAGCCGGCGTCGACGTCAACTCGGCATCGTTTGACGTCGTCCCAGCGGGCGCTGGCTTCGTAGCGGTCGCGAAAGGCAGCGTCGCTGCTGCTGAAGTACGTGTTGCGCTGTCGGAGGGAGGCATTCGCGACCCGCTCAGTCGCCGTAATGGGGTTCACCAGCAATAGGGAGTCCCACAGCTCATCAGCTTCGCCAAGCAGGGCGAGTGCTTCGCCGTAGCGAAGATGGGCGTGAACATGAGCCCGATCTCACGGCCAAAGAATGCTGCCGTCTCGGCGCGCCGGAAGATCCTCTCCGGTCCGCCGCGATACTCAATCGGCCCATCCATCAGTCGGGCACCGTCGGGATAGAGCAAATGCTCGCGTATGAGGCGAATGTGATGCTGCGTCTGTTCGGCTGTGAATAGCTCCCCAATGATGCTCTGCGTCATCGGCAAGAGCGAATAACGCACCCCTGTCTTCCTATCGCTCGGGTGGAGAACCAGCTCCGACCGTTTACCCTGAGGCTCAAACACGACGTATCCCGCGACAACATCGTCGCTTATGAGGTGCCGGTTAAAATCCAGACGCATTTCGGCAGCGAGGCGGGCTAACGGCTCAGCTTCTGCCGCGCGTCCAGCCCGGCGCAGCACTTCTGCGTAGCGGTTCATTTGCTGGTACAGCAGGGCGACCGTCCAGCTGCTGACCATACATTCGCGCATCCTCGGATCGACCGGCTGCAGAGAGTCGTTCCAATCGCCCTCGCCATACTTGAGCAGCCGCGTGCCTGGAATGAAGCGACTTACGACCGTGTCAATTAGCTTGCGAACGTGTGCGGCAATCGAATCTTTCCGAGCGGTTGGTGCAAGACCCTCGTCACATCTCCAGGCAATCTCCTCGTCGAGGAAGGCTAGATCATTCGTGCATTCGAGATAGTCGCACAAGGCCTTGAGCGGCCAGATAATGACGTCGCCGTGACTATGCAGATCCTGGATCTGCACATATGGCTTGAGCATGAACCACTGCGGCCAGTCACCGCGTGACTCGTACTGCTGTGCAAAGACGATGCGGAGAACCTCCCTCACCGCCTCGTCGTGCTCGAGTGCCAGCAAGAACTCGACCGGTCCCTGGCAAACATCGCGCGTACCCCAAGCCGCACCAGTGTACTGCTCGAGGCCATGCGGTACCGTGAGGTGGACAATCGCATTATGCGCGAGCCAAGGGAATATCGTGTCGAGTGCAGAAACGTCGGCATGTGGCCCCGTGATGCGCAGGCCGCGAGTGACGCGTTTCCAGTAGGCTGCAGCAGGCGCGAGCATCGCCGGGATGTCGACGTCGGTAGCATACTTGGCAGCAAGGGCGGCCGCCTCGTCAGCGCACTTCAATGAGCCGACAACAGCGAAGGCCAATTCGTTCGTCGCCCGCGACTGTATCACTGCATATCCGCCGGCCCGCGGCATGCGGTCCGCGTACAGCAATTCATCGGCGCCAATCGCATCGACGGCCGCGGGTGTGCTCACGAGCAATCGGTATTCGGCATCAGGATAGCGATGTGCCCACATCCCATTGGACTCGGGACGAAAGGTAAAGCATGCGTTCGCGGCATTGATCTCGATGTGACCTGCATGCTCAAACTCTCGTTCGCCTAGAACGAGGTTGCCGAACACGAGAAAGCGACACGGGGCTCCAGCGACTGAGATCTTCCATTGGATCGCAGGCTCATCGCCCGACGCGATCGCGTGCACAATTATAGTACGGTCGCCGACGTGATAGATCCACCGGCAATCGCTCAGTCCGATTTCGAAGGCTGAGGGCACAGTGAGCAGTCGCCAACCAGCGCCGCCATCGGCCAGAATGCGCAAGCCGCTCGCTCGCGTGATGTTGTAGGGATCACGTGATACCGAGAAGAGCTTGTGGAGGGACGTGTTGCCAATCGTAAGCTGGGCACCGAAGCAGCCGTGCATCCAGAACGTCGCGCACATGGTCGCCTCATCGGGCAATAGGCACTGGCCAGTGCGCAGCAGCGTTCCATGGCGTCGTCGCACGCGGCGCTCCTTTTCACGCAGCACGACGTGGCGGTTGTGTACCGAATCTGGAACGAAAAACGACAACAGCTCATCTTCCGCTTCCTCACGGCGGCGGACCGGGTAACGTTCAGCGATTTCCTCATCGTGCATGGCCTCAACCGCGAGCGGCGGGGCGTCCTGTACAACGCTACGCACGGGCGTGCGCAGCGCGACATTACACTGCGCAAACTTGCGCAAGTGTCTTTGTGCCGCAGAAATCCGCGCCAGATCGCTCTCACTAGATGCTTCGCGGTGATCGGGTTCGTATAGGCCAAGAAATATCCAGGCGCCCGAGGCGCCAGGCTTTAGAGTGATGCTGCGCGATTGGATCACTGCGCACGCGAGCTCGTGTTGCAGTCGCTGGCTTGGGAGATCGGTGCCGATGAGACATTCGATATCCTCAGCGTCTCGATACTGGGGGCCGAACAGCTGCATGGCGTCGGTGGCGTAACCGGCGGCACCGGAGATGCAGGCATGAAGAGCCCACGGGTGGGCGCCGTGTTGAGCCTGGTTCTGTCGGCTCATGATGACGGGGCCAAGCTGCGGATCACTTGCCATGTAATGATCAATGTACTGTGACGCGTAAGCTTCGTTATTCATCAGGAAGGGCCGATCCCCGAGGCCGAGGTCCTGGACGAGGATTGCATCGCACGGCAGGTCAGACTGCGACAGATTGATTATCTCCAGATGCCAAAACCAGAGATTCTCCTCGGGATGCAGCCAAAGGATCAGACGGTGCTGCACGTCGTCCGATTGACCGGCCCACACGATGCGATCGTTGGCGGCTCCAAATTGGACTTTGGCGCGAGGTCCATACACTTGAGCAATGCGTGGCCGCGGTGCACCGATGCGAAGGTAGACGCGGCCAATACCCCCATCGATTGGCGAGCCGAGCACCTGGTTGATCAGAGTGCATCCGCGCGCGTGGTGATGCTCGACCGCAAAAATGCAGCCATTGGCAAGCACACTGAGCGAAAGGCCGGTAGAGTTTGTCAGTCGTTGCAGCCCAAGATCGCTGTCCCGGGGAGTCTTACCTACGCGGACCCCGTCGTGCATCATCTCTATGCCTCGATTCTTCACGCTTGCGGTCAGCGCGCACGGTCAACGAATGAGTTTGCCATCTTCAAGACGCGTGCAAAAACCGATGGCGGTAGATTGGCGGCGGCGGTCTTCATGGCGTCGGCAAGTGGTCCAAGGCCTGTGCCTTCCAAACCGTGGCAAAGCGCGCAGTACCTGACATAGTCGCGCTCCCCGATTTTGCCGAGCTGGGCGAGGGCAGGAGGAGCCGCTATTAGGAACGCGCCGAGGGCGGCAGCTGCTGCCGATTTTTGGCTTCGCATCGTTATCTCCCGTGCGAACGCATCTAACGGGTAAGCCCCTCCACCGCATGGATACTAGCTCGTAAGTCAAAAGCCGAAATCCTCATGGACGTTCCACGACCACTCGCGATGATAGGTGCCAACTGGGTTCCGCACTTCCCGAGGCGTTTCGAAGCTGCTCAATACGAACGGCGAGGACGTCGGCAGCAAGACACGAAGGGTTTCGACAGGTATGGTCCCAATTCGCTTGATCCAGAGTTTGTGAGGAGCAAGCGGCCCCCGTACCCACGCGAGCGACAGCGCCACTTCTACTCCTGGCCCTACCCAGAAGCGAATGCACGTCCGCTCTTACGGTGGGTTTCCGAGGCTGAGCGGACTGCGCGCGGACATGGGCCGACCGCCGAGTTCGACCCTAAGCCGACATGCCAACGCGGGCCGGTTTGGGAGCTACCGACACAAAGTGCTAAAAAATGGTAGATCACAATGACGGCGGCTCTGGAGTGCGCCATGCAAGAAGCGCGGATCGAACTCCTGCAACGAATGCCTATCTTTGGCGGAATACGAACAGAGATCCTCCAATTCCTGCTCGCCTTGTGTCCGCTCGTGTCGGCCCCAACGGGCGAGTTCTTTTTCCGCGAGCACGACGAAGGCGATGCGATGTTCGTTCTGGAAGTGGGCAAAGCCGCGGTACTGAAATCCTGGCGCGGTCAGGACCACCTCCTCCAAATCCTGAATGAGGGCGACTGCTTCGGGGAGATGGCCGTAATGGACCACTGTCCACGCAGCGCCTCCATCCAGGCAGTCGAAGATTGCATCGCAATCCGTATTTCAGCCGCCAATCTCTACGAGGTGTACGCGCAGGACCTTAAGCAGTTTGCGCTCATCCAGATGAACATGGGCCGGGAAGTCTGCCGACGGCTCCGGGAAGCGAATAGCCGGCTGTTCGGAGCTAGGATGGAAAAGCGGGTGGTGGACATCGGACAAGTCTTCCTGGCCTCCTAGAAACGCTGCGCCTGGCGGAGCAGAACCTTTCGGGCCGCCACTGCTGAATTGTGTAGTCCCGAAAGTCGATAGAGACCTTCCAGAGCAGCGAGCGTCGTGCAGTCCCATACCCACTTAGCTGCGGGGTCTCGACCTTCCTGGTGAGAGTTCTTTCGCGCCTTTGCATCATCATTTGCTAGTAACGGCGTTCGGTTCCAGAGGTGTGGCGCCAGGTGCAGGCGACCATCTTCTTCCCGACACCAGAGGACTCCGACGCGTTCCTCCATGGGTTGGCCGTGCGCGTGATGGCGGCGGTTGCCGCGGGCGAACGCGATCCTGAGCGGCTCAAGGCTATGGCTCTCGACGGCATGGATGGCTGACGGCTATTCGTCGTTCAAGAGGAACACTGCCTCGGCGTGGTCCTATGGGCTGATGGCGGGATTTGCCGGGGTCGTGACCGTATAGGGGTCCGCCGCTCTATTGTCGTAGGACCAAGCGACGGCCAACACTGTAATCAAGATCGCCAGCGCAATCCCCGGAAGCAGGCCTTCTTCCGGTTGCTTTGAGTTACGCCGACCGAACTTATGCATGGGAAATCTCCTCCCAGCGTTCGGCCGATAACCCTAGAGGCTCCCGCCCGGTTCCAGCGCGATCGTCGTTCATCAGTGGGAATATCGCTATTTCCGATCAAGTTTCGCAGCGGCGTTGCGGGCCAGCTCTTCAACAAGCGCCTTATCGATCAGTGCCGGCTTCCGATGCAGAGGACGATCCGGCTCAGTCCCGCTCACCTCGCCTATAGCGATGGGATCGCTGGCGGGAAACGTCGCCTTCAAAGCTTGATCTAGCTCCTCTTCCAGCTCGTCGGCCGATGGCCTCTTTGCTCCTTGCATGTCGTGTCACCTCCTCATCAGGAGCGCGATCACAAAGCCGACGCCAGCAGCGATGAAGACGGTGCGCGTCGGGTGGCGGCGAATGGCGGCGTTGATGGGGTCGCGATCATCGAAGTACGCCGCAATCCTCCTGACCCGCTCCAGCTCTCGATCGAACTCGGTGTCCTTCAACTTTGGTGTTTCAGGCTCGTTGGCAGCATGGTCGAGAATTGTGCGAGTTGCTGACGGAGCCGAGAGTGATGGTTCTTCCATTCGCGCGCCGCCTACGTTTGGCCAGTAGGAGGAATAACGTTTGGCGGCAGTTGGTGTTCCTCGTCTGCGCCGGTACGACCCTCACGTCGGCTACGTGTGCGGCGGCTATGCGCTGGCGGTGGTTGGATTGGCATTGCCTGATACGCGCGTTGGCGCGCCGAACGCCCCCAGGGGCCAGCGGATGTGGAGCGTTCTGACCACCGCTATTGGAAATTGGTCGCGCCATCGAAGTGCGCGCCTCGGCGCAGCCCTGGCCTACTATTCGGTCTTCTCCTCGGCCCGCTCCTTCTCGGTGTCATCTCCATTGCCGGCCTGTTGTTCGGGGAGGAGGCTGCCCGCGGCTCCCTGAGGGCACAGTTCCGCGACCTGCTCGGACCGACGGGCGCGCAGGCCGTTGAAGCGATGCGCAAGGGTGCTTCCTCGGTCGAGGCGGCAGCATCACGGCCGCGTTCGGCATCGTGTTGTTGTGCGTCGCCGCCCTCGGCGTCGTCGCTCAGCTCAAAGATGCGCTCAATACCATATGGGACGCTCCTGAAACGGAAGGCGGCGGCTTCGCATGCTACCGGCGCACCTACGTGGTCTCCCGCGCCGGCGTCATGGCGCTCGGCTTCCTGCTGATCGTGTCGCTCCTCGTCAGCGCCATCCGCGCCGCCATAACCACGGTCGCGGGGCGCACCTTCGGCAGCGAGGCGCCCCTCGGCCAAGCGGCGAGCACGCTGATTGCGCTCGGAACGCTTACGGCCCTCTTGGATATGCGGTTCAAGTGGTTTCACGACGTCCCCGTGCGCTGGCGGGACGGGTCGGCGCCCTTGTCGCTGCCGTGCTGTTTGAAGCCGGCAAGGCGCTCAGCGCCTGGGACATCGGTAGTCAGGGTCTGCAGTCCACGTACGGCGCCGCCGCCGCGCTCGTGGTCCTCCTGATCTGCGTCTACGACACCGCGCAGATCGTGCCGTTCGGCGCCGAGCTGAGCACAGCGTGCCAAGGCCCGGGCAAAGGCTGAGGTCTTAAGGCGGGGCCGACCCGCCGCGGCGGGACGCGTTTGCCGACGGCGCCGTCGCCGCGATCGCGCGCCCCTCTGGCCGCATGCGGCTTCCTCACCATATATTATAACATTACATTATGTCACGGCGCCACCTCGTGTCGTCGTGTAGTCGCCGGCGCCAACGGGTAAGCCGCTGGAATTGCGACGCAATTTCCGCGACCCGCGTTCGGGGCGGTCGACTACACAATGCCGCGTCTATTCCCCTTATTATGCAATGCGCCATTTTCAGGGGCCTGACATATTTTGTGCATTTCCCGAAATGCTGGTCGGTGATCTTTCCGTTGGTAGAGTCTGTAGTCTGTAGTTCGTGTAGTCGCCCATCGGCACCAGCTCTGCAATGTCAATCCTATCAATGAGATAGGTCATGGCGGTTGGGCACGGACGCGGCCGGGGGCGTGTCCCTCGCGTAGTCGCCCGCAAGGCTCGCCAGGCGGCGGAGGCCGGCGCGCGGAAGTCTCGACCTAGAGGTAGTGCGCGGCGCTCGTCGCGAACGGCTCGCCGGCGCGGATATAGCCGCGCAGCACGTTGACCGACTTGTGGCGGCTCACCCGCTGGATCAGGTGCTCGGGCGCGCCCGCTTGCGCCGCCGCGGTGATGAAGCCGGCCCGCAGCGAATGCGGCGAGAAGGTCGGGGCGCCGACGCGGGCGATGAGGATGTGGCGCACGCTCGTCGCGTCGAGGCGGCGCGCGCCAAGGCGTCCGGCCTTGTTGACGGCGCGGAACAGCGGCCCGCGCCTCAGCTGGGTGGCGGCGAGGTAGCGCTCCAGCGCCGCCGCGGCGCATAGCGCATCCTGGCGGCGGGGAATGGCGAGGGTCTCGGTCGCCGCCTGGCCCTTGGTGTCGGTGAGGTGCAGGATCAGCCCCGCGGCGGTGATGTCGATGCGCGAGCGGCCGCCGATGTCGAGACTGACGAGCTCGGAGCGGCGCAGGGCGCCAAAGAAGCCGATGAGCAGCAGCGCCCGGTCGCGCAACGCGCGCACGTCGGTGCCGTCGATGCGGGCGATGAGGGTGCGAAAGGTTTCCAGGTCGAGCGCCGCGGCGCGCCGCAGGGGGCGGCTGGCGCAGCGCGCGATGCCGGCCATGACGGCGGCGATGGCCGGGCTGTGCGGATCGAGCGCCAGCCCGGCGCTGGCGTGGGCGTGCTTGATGGCGGCCAGCGCGCCGGTGATGGTAGACACCGCCTTGCCGCCGCGCGCCAGCTCGGCGAGGTAGGCGGCGACGGCCTCGGGCGCCGCCGGCAGCGCCGTGGCATGCATTTCGGCGCACCAGGCCTGCCAGCGCTTCAAGGCGCCGCTATAGACGCGCCGCGTGCCCGCCGCCCGGGCGGCGGCGGCGAAGGGCTGCGCCCGCTGGCAGGCGAGATTGAGGGCGCCGTTCGCCTCTGTCTCGAGCTGGTACGATTTGGCCGGCATGGCGCGATACCTCACGAAAATCAGGCTTTTCATGAGTAATGTGAGACCTGTCGCAACGGCTGTGAATAGGTTGAAGGAGGGAATTGATCCGTGTGGTAACGAACTCCTTGCTAGCATAGGCGAGCCATAAACTTGGCCAGTTGCGAGCCGATCAGCAATGTCTTACAGCCCGCATGTAATTCGATCCGTGGCTCCTAATCGGAGCTAGCGAGAGCCCCCGTCGTTGATCGAGCGAGGCGAGTGATCTGGATAGCTCGGCTGACCAACGATGCCGCGAGTTCGGCGTGATGGGACCCAAACGGGGTACACCCCTGTCGTCTTTTAAACAGCCACCGCGTCCGCGCTGATCGCCGGACATATTGCGACAAGCACACCGACGAGCGCGCTTTCCAATGGCTCAACGAAAAGCTTGCTCAAGGATCAGCCGCGCAGTATCCGCACAACCCAACGCGTAGAGCAGCGTCGCCTTTACTCTAGGCGACTTGATTGCCCGCCACTGTTCGACAGCGGGATATCTGCTTTGCAGAGATGAACGAACCCGCTCGCGCGGGAGAGCGCTGCGCGCGAAGGTCTGAGCCACCGGCTCACGATGCGCTAACCAACTGATCGGCGCACGGTAACGGGGCGGGCGCTCCGTCTTGAGGATCGAGGG
>NZ_WBUE01000004.1 GCF_009026145.1 Hyphomicrobium sp. | reverse complement strand
GCTCTGCCCTCCCCCCCCCAAGGGCACCGGCACTCATGGCGCCGACCTCACCCTCAGGCCGGCGCCATCTTGTTTTTGAGTTCGCTGGCTTGCAGGCCGCCGCCTTGGACAGAAAAATCAAATCAACTGTGATCGTTTTTCTTCGGCCGCCGAAAGCCGACGCAATGTCACAAATTTCGACACTTCGTTACAGAGCTCAGCAAGTGCCGATACTTTCCTGCTGCAGCTTCACCGGTGTCGGTCGTCCGGTACAGGCGTGTCTGCATGTTCACTGGGCCTGACGGACCACATTCAAATGGCGAAAGAAGCAATCCGATGCAGGTTCCACTGCAAATTGTCTTCGAGCATATCGGGCATTCCGATCCCATCGAAGCGCGCATTCGCGATGAAGCGAAGAAGCTAGAAGAGTTCTATGACCGTATCACATCGGCGCGCGTCGTCGTCGGTCGCCCGCAGCATCGTCACGAGAAGGGCGACACGTACCAAGTGCGCATTCACCTCGCTGTCCCGGGAGCCGCCGACATAGTGATAAGCCGCGATCCGGCCGTCACCGGAGTGCATGAGGACGCTTACGTGACGATCCGCGACGCGTTCAAGGCAGCTCGACGGCAGCTGCAGGATGCTGCGCGCGAGCGGCAGGGCCAGGTGAAGGTTCATCAGGAGCAGCCGCGAGGCGTCATTGCTTCGCTGCGCCCCGATGAAGACTACGGTTTCATCCGATCCGCAGATGGCCGTGAGATCTACTTTCACCGCAACAGCGTCGAGGGCGGGGCGTTCGATGCGTTAAGCGTCGGTGACGACGTACGCTACTCTGAGGAGATGGGAGTAAAGGGGCCACAGGCTACTTTCGTGCGCCCAGGACGAAAACATCAACCGGTTAGCTAGGAGCGCCCCACAATGACTGTTCCTGCAACAATCTCCCACGCTGTGCAGCAGACTCAAGAGTGGCTCAAGGAACTACGCGAGACCGCGGGTCTGGAGGACGAGGCAGCGGCGCTGACTGTGCTGCGTGAAGTTCTACATCAGTTGCGTGACCGGCTCTCGGTCGAAGAAGCCGTGGACCTTGCCGCTCAGCTGCCGATCATCGTGCGCGGCATCTATTTCGAGGGCTGGCAGCCGGCGCATGCGCCGCAGAAAGTGCATACCAAGCAGAAGTTCTTGGATCAGGTGACCTTGAAGCTTCTGCCCCGTCAGATTCCGCCGGAGCCGGCGGTGCGAGCTGTCCTCGCTTTGCTTGCGCATCACTGCGATCCGGGCGAGATCGGCGACGTAGTTGGGCAAATGCCCTCTGAGCTGAAGGAGCTGTGGCCAGCGACTGCCGTGACGTTCAAAGCACGCGCATCGAAGACCGCCGGCGCCGCGCACGGTGCCAAGCGGGGTCACTGATCCGGCGCGCGCCGCCCGGAAGCGTTGCGGCGAAGCCGTTCGACCCGGTTGAACCCAGGCCGCGTGAAGGGATCGCTGTGAAAAGTCTCACGTGAGACTGTTTCGGCGCCAGACTCAGAGATCGCGTTCCGGTTTTATTCCAGACTAGCGCATTGAAAAGCTTTGGTGCCGGCTGCAGGACTCGAACCTGCGACCCCCTGATTACAAATCAGTTTAAGCGGCTGCTCGCTACGTCTCGCCATGTTCCATGCAATCTCCACATAGCCCGGAATCTACGGCATTAATCGACAGTTTTTTGTATCGTGCTGTCTTGCGGCGACTCGCTCTAGCGCCGATTTTTTATGCCAATGGAGTGCCAACGGGGGAGCGCTTGAGGGATGCCCAAAAAGTCGGCGAAGGTGATCGCAAGTGTCGTCGAGGTCCGTCACGCGGCACCCGGTGAGTACCGGGTCGAGGGGAGCCCCGGCCTGCTTCTGCATGTGAGCTCCGCCGGCAATCGCTCATGGGTGTTACGCTACCAGTCGCCAACCCATGGGCGCCCTCGCCGGATGGGCCTCGGAGCATTCCCACGCGTCAGCCTTGCCAATGCCAAGGGCCTCGCCGACGCCACCGGCAAGCTCGTCGCCGCCGGTCGTGACCCGCTTGCCGAGCGTGCCGAGCGTGCCCGTGCCGTTTCGGTGGGGGCGCTCTGCGATCAGTGGCTGACGATGTATGCCGACCGCGAGCGCAAATCGAGCAAGGAGGAGCGGCGGATCATCGATCGGGAGATCCGCCCAGCGCTGGGTGACATTCGCGCCAATGCCTTGACGCGGCGCGACGTGCTGACCGTGATCGATGCTATCGGGGTGCGCGCACCGGTCCAGGCGAACCGCACTCTGTCGACGCTTCGTACCGTCTACAACTGGGCCATGTCGCGGGACATGGTCGCCGCCAATCCAACCCACGGCATCAAGAAAGCTGCCGAGACGCCACGTGAGCGCACGCTCTGCGCCTCTGAGCTGCGCGCGCTTTGGCACGGACTCGAGACGGTGCCCGACATTTCCGCCCTGACGCGGAACGCGTTTCGGCTTCAGCTGCTGACGGCATGCCGCATCGGTGAGGCGTTGGGCGCGGCCAAAGCAGAGTTCGACCTCAAACGTCGCCTTTGGAACCTGCCTGGCACGCGGACCAAGAACGGCAAGGCACACGAAATCCCGCTATCGAAATGGGCTTGCGAGATTGTGCGTGAAGCATCAGTCGCCGCCGGCGACAGCCAATGGCTGTTTCCTGGCGAAGTGAGCGGCAAGCCCGTTCGCAGGGACACACTCAAGGCGGAGCCGATCGCCCTGCGCGGGGCACTCGAAATGGAGCCGTGGCGCTCGCACGACCTACGCCGCACCGTTGCGACCTGGCTCGGAGAGTACGGCTTTCCAGCCGAGGTCATCGAGCGGATTCTGAACCACTCCAAACAGGGGGTGACCGATCGGCACTATAACCACGCGCCGATGCGCGAGCCGATGCGGCGCGCGCTCGAGACCTGGGCCACCGCGCTTCGCAAGATGGTTGAGGGGCACGCTGGTGTTGCGCGTCGTCGATGGGAGAGCCGTCAACAGTCTCAACGCGGCGCTGGGGCGCACGCATGATGGGAGCGCGATCTGCCGATTGCCAGCAAGTCTCGCTCGATGCCGACGAAGAGCTAGAGCTGCTGATGGAGAACATCAGACGGTTGTTCGGTCCCGAGCGATCATGGGGTATGCGCCCCCTCAGCGATGCTCAACGGTGTGAACAAGCGAAGCGATTGGCCAAGTCCGTGGGGCGCGCCCGCGCCGCCAGCATGATAGATCAGGCACGACGGAACAAAATCCGGCGGTATCTGAGCCATCGGCAGCACAGGCCACCTGGGGTACGAGGCGAGGCCGGCCGCATCGTCTTTGCGCACGACCCGGATCTGCACGCAACATTTGAGGCCATTGCGGGCGATGCGGAGAAGCTTCTCGCCAAAGGACTCAAGTCCCAGAGCGGCGGCCGCGAAGGGATGATTGTATCGCTCGAGATCGCATGCCGACTTATCGAGCGGCTGCCGCTCGCTCCGAACGCAATGTCGAGCCTGCTTGAGGCCATCACGGCCGTGCAGGATGGTCTCCAACTTCTGCGAACGGGGGAAAGTATCCGAGCATTCTCGCATGGACCGCGGCCGCCGAAACGTCCGCGCAACGACGCGCGCAAGCGGGAGTTTCGCATCCGCTGCGTTTTGCTTGTCGTAGTTCTGACGGCGCTCAATGCGAAGGATGCGGTTGGCCGCGTTCACCAGAAGGGGAAGCAGGCCGCTGGCTTCTTGGGCTACGACGATTTCACCCGAACCAAGGTTCACAATTGGTTTCGCCGGCATACCACCGCGTGGAACGCTTGGTGCAAATCTGGTTGCCATGTCGATGACCACACGCCGGAGGAGGTGATCCGACGCCAACACATCGAGCTGCTGCAAAAGATCGGCGATATATGCGGCAGCAGCAACCTGAGAGCCTACAAGGACGTCCTCATGGCGTCCATCGATCTTGCCAACGTCGATCGACCGCTCGATGTACTAGCCCGTCGGGGGCACCAGCATGCGCACTAAGTGCGACTGTTACTGCGCAGACGATACCGCCACCGTGTCCCGTATCGAGTCGTCGCATGTAGCGGCGCATCACTGCGACACGGAGGCCTCATGCCCAGCACACCCGTACATGCCCCCAGCGCCCCGCGCCTGCTTTCCATGCGCGATGTCGTCAGGCTGACGACCTACGCCCGCCCATCGATTTACCGACTGATCAGGCAGGGTCGTTTCCCGATGCCCCTAAAGCTGGGGGAAACGAAGATCGCGTTTCGCGCTGATGAAGTCGCGGCGTGGCTGGCGGACCGCCAGCGGGCGACGATCAAGCTTGAGGACTGCACCAGCCCGGTAGAGAGCCGCCCCTGAAACGGCGAAGGCCCAGCGTGCGGCGCCGGGCCTTCAGTCGATGACATCCTATGGCACCAGTAGCGTTCGCGTGACCGGGTGGGCGGGTGCCCACATTCGCTAACAGCGCCTACGCGCACGTATACGCGGGTTCGCGGGGCGTGGCTAGGCGCAGATCGGATCGCCCCCACATGCGCGCACAGGCTACTGCTATGGAACGCCGCGTCAACGGGCGCTCGCCCGCGGCAACTGATAGCAGCGATCACGCCATCCTCTCCCAGCTACGGCGGCTCGGCCACGCGGAGCTCGATCGGCGAACCGACGAGCTCGCCATCGCCGGCGGCACACCAGAAGAACGGCTTGAGCTGCTGCAGCGCCTGGCGCGTGGCTATGGCGAGGTCATCGCCTTGGGCGTCGTCGATCGCAGCGAGGTCGGAAACCTGCTGCGCGAGGCGGCTGTCGCATGCGGCCTGGTCAGCGATCTCGGCGAGGATGCGGTACAGAAGACAACCGCCGCTGGTATCGAGGCTGGCGAGCGCGATGCACTGGACGAGCGCGCCCAGCGCGTTGAGGGCGCGCCGATCGATCTCGAGGACGCGCGCATGGGGCAGCGTGATGCGCTGCTGTCCGTCTGCGACGAGATCGAGCTATGGCGCTCGCCCGAGGGCGAAACGTTCGCCACTATCACAGTCGGTGATCACGTAGAGCACCACTCGATCAATGGCCGCGCGTTGTGTGACTGGCTCATAGGGCAGGTAGCACGGCGCTACCGCAGCAAGGGGCGGCCGGCGTCGGTCGGCGGAACTGCGATCCGTGACGCGCGTATGGGCCTCGAGGCGCGCGCGCACCTGAGTGGGAAGGTGCGGCGCGCACCGCTGCGTGTCGCAGGGCACGATGGCAGCATCTATATCGACCGGGGCACGCCCGACTGGTCAGTGATCCGTGCGTCGCCGGCGGGCTGGGATGAGGTCCCCAGCGCACCGGTGCCGATGATCCGGTCTCGGCGCATAGCGCCTCTGCCTGATCTGCCGCGACGCGGCAGCTTTGATGGGCTGCTGCGGTTGCTCGATCGAATCCACCGGGACGATCTCATTCTGCTCATCGCCTGGTGCCTCGGCGCGCTGATGCCGGACGGGCCTTATCCTGTCCTGATCATCGGGGGCGAGGCCGGCGCTGGGAAATCTACGGTCGTGCGGTTGCTGCAGCGCGTGGTCGATCCGGTTGCCGGTGACCTGCTTCAGCCACCGCGCGACGATCGTGACCTGATTGCAGCCGCGAGACATGGTCGCGTGCTCGCATTTGACAATCTGAGCAGCCTACGCGCCGACATGGCGGACAGTCTGTGTCGTCTGTCGACGGGATCGGAGATCGGCGGGCGCGCGCTCTATAGCGACTACGACACGGCCACCTTCGCCGCATGCCGGCCGATCATCCTGAACGGCATCCCCGACCTGGCTGCGCGGGGGGACCTCGCCGACCGCTCCATCATGGTCACTCTCGATCCGCCAAGCAGGCGGCTCACCGAGGCCGCCTGGCGTGCAGCGGCCGAGGCCGTGCTACCTGAGGCACTAGCGGCGCTGCTCGATGCCCTGGCGGTGGGGCTGCGGCGACTGGGTGAAGTCGAGACGCCCAACGTGCGGATGGCGGATTTCGCACGCCTGGTCGTCGCGGCCGAGCCAGCGCTGCCGTGGCCCCCTGGCGCGTTTCTCGAGGCCTATGCCGCCAATCGTGCCCGGGCGACCGTAGCGCTCGTCGACGGCGATCTAGTCGCCAGCACACTGCGCTCGTTCGTGCGCGATCACGGCGGATACTGGCAGGGCACCGCAGCCGAGCTCTATGCAGCGCTGGGTGAGCGCGTGCCTCTGGAGGCTAAACGGTCAGGCGACTGGCCGGGCAATGCCAGATGGTTCGCCGATCGGCTGAAGCGCGCCGCGCCGGCGCTTAGGGCGCTGGGCTGGCAGATCGGCGAACGACGAACGTCCAGGGGTTCAGTCATAACAATAGGCGGGTAGCGTCACTAGCGTCATAGCGTCATCCCATGGGAGCATCGCCATCATGCGCGGAAGCGAACCTCCGGTGTCACTGACCGAGCAGCAAGCAACCTTCTGCAGTCACTACGCTCAAAACCAGAACGGCGCCCACGCCTTTGCGCACGCATATCCCTGGAGCCGGTCTAAGAGGCCCAAGGCGCGCAGCGAGTACGCTCGTCGCCTGCTGCGCAAGCCCTGGATCCTCGCCAAGGTCGCCGACCTCCGCAACGAGAGTCGAGCCGATTGGTGCGCCCGCGCCGAGCCCCAGCAAGCTTCGGCGTCACTCAACGGGCAGCAAGTCGCCTTCTGTGAGCACTACGCCCAGAACGCGAACGGGGCGCGTGCCTACGCAGCTGCCTATCCGGATAGCCGGGCCCTCGGCAGCAACGTCCTCAGCGAGCGAGCGCGCCGCCTGTTGCGCAAGCCGTGCATCGTCGACAGGATCTCCCATCTTCGCGGCGAGATGAGATCGGACGTGTGTTCCGCCACCGAACCGCCGGCGCAGGTGCTGCCGGTGGTTACCGCCGACGCTGCTGCGCCGACGCAAGCCGCGGCCGACCTGGAACGCCTCGCCCTAGTGGCCTTCGACGAACGGCAAGCCGATGTTGTTCGGCTCGCTGCGCTACGCCGCCTTGACGCTGGCCTGGCGGCGCTAGCCGGGGCGGCGTCGGCCGATAAACGCGCACCGACCATTCGCGTCGAGGTTTTCATCGAGATGCGAGAAGCGAGTGAGGATCGTGCGCCAGCGCCGCCAGCAGAAAGCTTTGAGGCGATGTTCCTCGAAGCGCGACAATCAAGTGATGAGCCGTCATGAGCGTGGCAGCAGAGCCGAGCTCGCGGGTCCTTTCCAGGCCCTCCCCCCCAGCGTGCGGCGCGGCGGCGGCCCGAGGCTCGACAATTTTTTGAGGGCTAAAAACTCGAATTCCGATTCCGCTTTGATGAGGAGAAGAGCCCATGACCCGGGGAAAATATGCTTCGAATCTGGAAATGGGAGGCGTGTCGGCCGCGAAGTTGGCTTCGATCCTCGCCACTCCGCCGCTGACGGAGCGGGCCATACGGCAGCTCGTTGAACGTGGCTACTTAGTCAAGCGACGGCGGGGTGCGTTCGACTTGACAGCCTCGGTTCAAGGCTATCAGCGCTATCTATACGAAGCGAAGGCGGTGCTGCGTCGAGATGAAAACATCGTCTCTGCGGCGCGACTTGGAGCCATCCTCGCTGTCGGCGAGCGCTGGATGCGTATGCTCGCCGACGATGGCTATCTCGTGAAGACCGGCCGCGCCGAGTACGAGCTCGCTGCCTCTGTGCAGGGCTACGTCAGGTTCGTCCGCGAGACGGCCAGTGCCGCCCGCCGCAAGCCAAGGCGAGATGCTGGTCGCGACCCGATCGAGGAAGGCGCCGAGACCTGAGCGCAAGCATCCCCATTGCTGAACGAGGCCATTTTCGTGAAGACGATCGTTCCCAATATCCCCGACGCCGCGCTCGACCAGCACATGGCCATCATGGCCATGACCGGGGGCGGCAAGAGCTTCACCACGCGCGTGATCGTCGAGCGTCTGCTCGACGCCGATCGGCGCGTGTGCATCCTCGACTACACCGGCGTCTGGTACGGCCTGCGCTCGACTGCCGACGGCAAGAAGGCCGCCTACCCGATCGTGATATTCGGCGGCGAGCACGCCGACGTGCCGCTCAACGAGGCCGCCGGCCCGACGCTGGCCAAGATCGTCGCCGAGGGGAACCGGCCTTGCACTATCGATCTCGACGGTATGACGGTCGGCGCGCAGCAGCGCTTCGCCACGGCGTTCTTTGAAGAGCTTTACCGGCTCAACAGCAAGCCGTTGCATCTGGTGATCGAGGAAGCGGACGAGTTCGCGCCACAGCACGGCGCTCCCGGCACCGAGCGGATGATGAGCGCGGTGGCGCGCATCTTCCAGCGCGGCCGCCGCAAGGGCTTCCGCGCCATCGCCATCACCCAGCGGCCAGCGAACCTGCACAAGCGCGTGCTCACCCAATGCAACAGCATGATCGCGCTGCGCCTCGTCGCGCCGCAGGATCGCAAGGCGCTGGGCGAGTGGATCAAGGGCCACGGCGACGCCGACGAGGGCCAAGCGGTGATCGATAGCCTGCCGAAGCTGAAGGTGGGCGAGGGGTACGTCTGGGCGCCCGAGCAGGGCGTCTTGAAGCGGGTGCAGTTCCCGCTCATCAAGACGTTCGACAGCATGCGCGCGCCGGTCGACGGCGAGGCTAACGAGCCGGCTACCTGGGCCGATATCGACCTTGACGCGATCCGCGACGAGATGGCGACGGCGATCGACGAGGCGGCAGCCAACGACCCCAAGAAGCTGAAGGCCGAGATCAAGCGCCTGCAGACCGAGCTCGCCAAGGGTGCCGGCATTGCGCCCGGCGCCATCACCGAGGCCGAGCAGCGAGGCCTCGACCGCGGCCGCCGCCTGGCACACGAGTTCGTCGCCGGGAAGAAGGTGGCGCCGTTCGTCGAAAAGTCGCGCGAGATCTTCGAGGATCTGATCAGCGGGCTGGCATCTGAGATCAACGTCTACCTCGGCACCAAGGTCGACAGCCCCCTGCCGGCGACGCCGGCGCCGAACGCGGCCCATCGAGCGCGCCCACCCGAGCCGGCCCGTGCCGCCCCAGCGCCAGCGGCCGAGGCGCGCGCCATGCCCGAGGGCTTCAAGATCAGCGATAGCCGGCAGCGGATACTCGATGCCCTCTACTGGTTCGAGGGCATCGGCATTAAGCAGGCCGACAAGGTAGTGCTGGCGTTCATGGCCGACGCCTCGTCGACGTCGAGTGTCTACGCCAACAACCTCGGCGCCATGCGATCGGCCGGCCTGCTCGACTATCCCCGACCGGGTGAGGTGATCCTTACGGATGCTGGCCGGGATCTCGCGCGGCTCGACGCGCCGATTCAGTCGCTCGCCGACCTGCACGACAGCATCGCGCGGCGCCTCACGCGGCCGCAGGCGCGAATCCTCAACGAGGCGATCGACCTCTATCCGAACCAGATCAGCAAAGCCGACCTCGCCGAGCGCGTTGAGGCTTCCGCCACATCGAGCGTCTTTGCGAACAACCTCGGGCGCTTGCGCTCGATGGGGCTGATCGACTACCCGCAGCCCGGCCGGGTCGTGGCCACCGATCTGCTGTTCCCCGACGGCCTTGACTGAAGCGCGATGTCGAACGGCCGCGCGTTGCTTCGAGCGCGGCGAATAAGGTAGCTTGGTCCCGCAATGGGCTCGCCGACGCCCGTCGTAGGCTCGAGGCCACGAACTGAGGTGATGCGATGTCCCTGATTATTCGATGGCATGGCGACGGTATCGCCAAGGTGATGGCCGCCACCGAGAAGCTAGCCGGGCCGCAACGGGTGAAAGTCCTGAACCGGGCGATCAATCATACGGGCGACAAGGTGTTCACGCTCGTTCGGCGCACGTTGTCGAAGCAGATCGGCGCGCCGCAGCGCGCGATCGAGATATACGGCAAGCTCCACAAGTCGCGGTCATCCTGGGGAACGCTGACCTATACAATCTGGTGCACGGGCGGTCCGATACCGTTGAAGCACTTCCGGGCTTTCCAGGTGACCGAGGGCGTTTCGGCCGCGCCGTGGAATCGGCGGCGCCCCTACGAACATGCCTTCATTGTGAAGTCGCGCGGCGGACACGCATTCTGGCGCGAAGGGCGAGGCCGCCTGCCGATCAAGCGCATCGCCGGCCCGAACGTGCCGAAGGAGATGGTCAAGGACGCGACGGCGGCGGCGTTCAACACCGTGACCAACACCGAGATGCCGCGGCGCGTCGAGCATGAGATCAAGCGCCTGACGAACGGCGTCCTGAGCTGACCCGCGCCGGGCCCGACGCCAAGCGCGGTCACCGGGCTATTTCCCAGCGCATCGCGTAGTGCGGTGTCCGTATGGCCCTCACCTTCGGCGAGTTCAGGGGGGATGAGCGCTGGCCCGGCGTGGTGCGGCGGGCAGTGCGGCTGGGCGGCGACGGGATGGCGTATCAGGCCGGTTCGCTGGTCGACTTCGGCAGCTTTTGCCGAGTTAGGCCGCGCGCCACAGCGCGGCGAGAAGGTCATCGTGCTCAGGTACCAGAACGGCGTCACCGAGGCGGCGGTGACCGAGTACATGGTCGACAGTGCGCAGCATCGATGGGTGCTGCAACCTGCGCCGCTCGCGCTCGACGCGCTGCCGCCAGGCTGCAAGATCGAGATCGTCCGCCTCGTCGTCGGATCCTAGCGTCTCGAGTAGGGCGCCGCATGGCGCAATCGAGCCACGCCGTGCGGCAACGCCGAGAGCGGTAGCACTCACCGCACGACGCGTACGCCAAGGCGGCAAATTTCGCGCGTTGTGGCGGGCGCATGCTGTCCGACGTGGGTGAGCTGTGCTCGACATTCGTCGCCGTCTAGGCCGGCTCTGCGGCCCAGCGCTGCGTTGAGCATTACAACGTGACGGGGAATCTCAATCCGGTGCGTTCTAGTCCCGATAATGAGACTTTACGGGACTAGCCCGCACTCGACCGTCCCTCGGCGATGGCGGCGAGCTTCTCATCGAGGGCAGCGAGCTTGTCCTCGATGACGGTGAACCGCTTGGTGTGCTGCGCCATGACGTGACGGATGTCGGCGATCTGGTGGTCGATGCTCGAGAACCGCAAGTCGAGGTCCTCGAGGAGACGAGCATAGAAATCCTTCAAGTCCCCCATCGCTGCTCCACCATGCGCCGACTTCCTTCGCGGGCAGTCTAATCACTTTCCACGTTCGATCACCAGCGGGCATGCCGCCCCTATCCGCGGGACTAGCCCGCACTCGACCGTGTTCACGTCGTGGGCGGGCAGGCGCGGCGCAAAACGGTGGCATCGAGCGGCGTCGCCGATCCGGCATCTTATCAACAGCAGTGTGCAACTCGAGGTTTGCCCCTGGCGCTGGGAGCACGCGCCTAGCGGCCCTGCATCGCCTTCTTGAACGGATCTTCGACGATCTTGCCGGTGACAGGCGTCGCGTTGCTTTCCTGCCAGGCCATAGCGAACTGCTTGCCGATCGCCTCAGCCGTATCGGCAACGTAGGATGGCTCTCGAACTTGAGCGGCCGCGACAACATAGTGCGACCAAAGAAGAACACGCCGCTGGGTTTCCTCGGCCTGATAGGGCAGCCTCACAAGTATCGGTGTCGTCAGTTGAGCAGTGAGGGCGTGCACGCACCAGCCTTGATCGCTCTCTGCCGATGAAACCGAGATCTCGAGTTCGCTTTGGTCATTGTCGGCGAGCTTGGTGTAGGCGCGTATCGGGAGCAGCACGGCGCTCGTGAGCGGCCCCTCCTGCAGGTCGCACCTCTTGCTGGCTTCGCTAAGCCGAACCCTAACCGTCACGCCCGTCAGTCCCGCCAAGCGCCACTCGACTCGCTCCGGTGAGTTCGGCGCCTGACCGACGGCAGCCGTAGCTGCTGTCAAGCCAACGCCGAGTACAATGAGCCGCAACACGGCACGCATCCGACCCACCTTACCCCCATCGATCCCGCGCTCAGCCGGTTGCAGTTAGGCCGCCTTGAGACGTCGCAACCCTTTGCTCTTCCACTTCTTGCGCGTTTCCCAGAGATCACGCTCGGCCTGCAACGCCAGCCAAGCCTCCGCCGTCGAGCCGACGACTGCCTCAAGGCGCAGAGCCATTTCCGGCGTGACGCCACGCTTCAGGGTGAACAGCTCGTGCAGCGTCTGCCGGCTGATGCCCAGCGCCGATGCCAGGGCCGGTTTCGTCATCTTCAGCGCTGGGAACACATCCTCGCGCAGGATCTCGCCGGGGTGCACGGGTTCAATCGATGCGTGTCGCCTGCCCATGGTGTTTTGCCTTCTAGTGGTAGTCCTCATAATCGACATCGACCGCGTCGGGGCCTTCGTTCGACCAAGCGAAGGTCAGTCGCCAATTCTGGTCGACCCACACCGCGTAGCGCCCGGCCTTGTCGCCGCCGAGGCGATGAAACCGCCAACCCGGCACGTCCATGGCCTCGGGCACTTTTGCGACGTCCAAAAGGCCGAGCTGGCGTCTGAGCTTGGCAGTATGGCGCTGATCGACGCGGCGCGCCTCGCCCTTCCACCAGAACCGCTCCAAGGCTTTGCTACGGAAGCTCTTGATCATGGACCGGATGCAGGTTTGCGGCGGCCCCTAAGTATTGGCATTCATTACTAAGTGTCAAGGCGAGCGTTACATCGCTTTGCCCATTCGTTGGGCGGCCGCTATTCTCGTCAGCTGCGAAAAGATCGCTGCCCGCTGCAGCAGCGAGAAGTCTGCGTCGTGGATGTTGTCTGCGCTGAGGTGTACGAGGAGCGGCGCCAATGCGGATGCGTGACGAGCGCTCGCTGCGCCAGCGCCAATAGGGCGGCGGTGCGTGCCTCCGTTGCGTCGCAGGCCGCATGCTCGTTGAGCTAGCCCCCGACCGCCGCCCCTACCTACTCGATGGGGCCCGGCGCCCGCTCGGTCCAATGGTGACGGCACATGGCATCGAGGCCCCGCCAGTGGCACTGCCATCAGGCCGGGTGTGCGAGGTTGGCTTTCTTGGTCGTCCCGCGGAATGCCGACCCGCTGGTGTCAGGCGTGCAAATCTCAATGCCGACCTGAGGCGAGCTTCTGCTGCACGATCGCCAAAAGGCGTTGCTGCGCCACAGGCGCGTCGCGAGTCGTCCGCTCAAGGTGCTCAAAAATCTCAGTGCGACTCAACACCCCTTTGTCGATGAGCAGGTCGATAGTGGCGACTAGCAAATGGCCCTGTGCCTCGACGATGTCGAACAGCTCCGCTGCCTTCGCTTCAAGCAGGGTGCGCATTTGCTCGGCTATGCTGGTGATGCCGTGCTCCATCGCCGTCTTCAGTTCGTCGTTAGTCATAGTTCCCTCGCTATCCTTCCGTGCCGATGGTCAGCGTCCTGCGTCCGAATACGCGCCTCGAATGGCGCTCTCCACCTGGCTGCCGGCGGCGCGCGCAGCTGCCGCGGCGGCCGGCGCGCCGTCGGCGATCCCGGCAGCAAACGATTGAATGAAGCGGCGCCCCTCAGCACGCGCATCCAAGCCGGCGAGGATGGAGCGGACCTGCGTGACCGCCGCCTGCGCCGTAGCCGGGAGGCCCTGAACATCGGTGGTGACCTGCGACGGCGAGCCGATCTGGCCTTGCGCAACTGCGCCGCCGGCATGGTCGATGGTGCTCGCGGGTGATCTAGCGTCAGCGCCTTTGGCCGCCGGGAACAAAAGGTCGTGGAACCCTCCGCCGAAGAGCCAACCGAGCGCGCCCCAGCCATCCTTCACGTTGCCGTTCTGATCAGTGCCGCCTAGCCACTGCGCGATGTCCCTCCAATCGCCGCCACTGACCGCCTTGTTCAATCGGTCCCATTCGTCGGCGACGTGACCAACCTTCAGCCCCAAGCCATTGAGGAAGTCCTCGAGCGGTTGCCAGTTCTCGTAGACGATTGCCGCCGCGCCGAACGCCAGGCCGGCGACCGTGAGTGTGCGCAAGCCCCGGGCGGCGAAGCTCGCCGCGCGGCCGAGCCGCGATGCTCGCGATCCGAAAGCGCTCATTCCTGCGATCATGCGAGAAGACGCAGCGCCAGCGCCGCGGCCCATAAATAGGCCCAGCCCGGCCGCCCCGAGGCCGTACCCCGCTTTGGCAATGTTGCCGAGCCCGCGAAGCGCAAATCCGAGCGGCACCGCCACTGCGCCGAGGGCCAACAGACTTCCGATGGCGCTCTTCGCCCACTTCGGCGAATCGGCGAGCCAATTGGCAAACCACTCGAGATTGCCGACCGCGGCTTGCATCCCGCCGCTCCTCAAGAGGGCGAGATAGAAGCGGCGCCATGCCGCCTCCATCGCAACGATCCGGCCGGCATCGCTTTCGCTGTAGCCCAGCGCGACGAGTTCGAGAAACTTGCCTTGGTCGCTGAGCAACTCGTCGCGCAGCGCGAGCGTATCCTCGAGGACGCTGTTTATGGCGAGGTACTGGTGCAGACGCCTGGGCTCGCCGATGAGGCCGAGAATGCCAGGGCCGGCGCGCCCCTCTTTTACCGCTTTCGAGACCTCAGCGAATAGTGCGAGCGGATCGAACTTCCCACCGGCGCCGTGCATGACGGCAGCGATCTTGGATAGGGCGATGTCGCGGTCCTCGGCGCCGGCGAACTTGAGCCCCTGCTTCTCTAGGAGCTCGAGCACTTCGCCGATGATGGCCGGATCCTTGAGCCGGCCATCGCGCTCCGCCTTTTCGAGGCTCTTCAGGATGTTGCCGCGAGCACCCTTCTTGAGCTGGCCGGGGAATAGCTGAACAAGCTGTCCAGTTGCCCGCAAGGGGTTGACCGCCGAGAAATCCATGAACTTGTTGATGTCGATCCCAGCGCCAGCCATCGCTGCACGTCCTTCCGGCGTCATGCGCAGAAAGCGCGTAGTCAGCGTCTTGAGCGAGGTGCCGGTCTCCTTCTCCATTAAGGCGACCTGACTGCCCATGGCGATCATCGCGACGGCGTCCTCGAAGCGACCGCCGAATGCACCGTGAACGCCCATGTAGTTGCGCATGCCCTCCTCAAGGGCGGAGGCGGACGTGCGCGTTTTCGCGCCCGCCAGCGCGAGAATCGATGCCCATGCGTTTACTTGCGCGCGGTATGCATCATCGTCTTCCGGCGCGCCGTAGACGATGCCATAAGTCCCGAGCGATTTTGCCATCGCCGACGGGTCTACGTCTTTGTCGGAAATCCACACCTTGCCGGATGCCTCCATGACGGAGGTCGCCTTCTTGTAGTTGAGGCCCATCTTCGTGGCCTCCATGCCAGCCTTCGCGAACAACTCCGGCATGACCCCGTACTTCTTTGAAAGGTCGATGGCTGTCTGCCGCATCTCCTCGGCCTGCTTCTGAGCTGGCTTGATAGCCTTGGTGTTGCCCATGAGGGCCGCCGTCGTACCCCAAATCGCCTCGTTGAACTCGCGCGTAGGCTCGACGACGGACCGAAATGCATAGCCCGCCGTCAGTGCCGAAGCACCAGCTCGCAAAAAGTGCTGACCAGCGCGGCTGGCCTGGCGGCCGGCATAGACGAGCGGCATCGCAGTGGCCGCTCGGTGCATCGAGCGCAGGGAGCTTGTGATGCCGCGCGCCGGTCCTGAGACGCGATCAGACAAGCTGATGACGAGTCGGGAGGTTAGGGTCGCCATGCCTTTGTGTCCTCGGCCTGGTTGTCAGCGTTACGCCGTATCGCAACCATCCACTCGGCGGCTTCGGAGAGTGTGATCCTATGAACTTCGCCAAGCGGCGAATTGAGCGCCTTGGTCAAGGCGAGGGCAACATCGCGCCAGCCGGCGTTGCCCCGTTTGCGCTCGCCCGATCCGGCGGCGCTGTTGCGCCATCCTCGAAGAAAAAATCGAAATATCTTTCGAGGCGAGCAACGTCGCGCAGGCGCAACCGCATGACGAGCGGGATGACCAGGCCAGAGCACGCGGCGATCAGTGCCGCCGTCTTCTCGCCCTCGAGGTCCATGCGCTCGATCGCAATGCCAGTCTCGATGTCGGGCTCCCTGACCATGATGGTGGTGAGCACCTGCGCGTCCGTAGCCACCGGGGCCATGAGATCGAACGTTCTTGGGTCCGAGAACGGGTTGTCGACGTCGCCGGATGCTTCCGCAAGCACGTCGGCCTCGATGCCACTCCGCACGATCTCTTCAATCCACCGGTTGCACGCGCGGGCATCGCGCTGCTTCATGCGTCGGATCGCGGTCTCGGGAACGTCAGAGAGGACAGAAAGCATACGCGCCGTTTGCTCGGCGAGGTTCGCTGATTTTGCCCTCTGGACAAGGACGCGGTGCCGAAGCTCGGGTTCGATGAGTGTGATCTGCGTCCATGTTTTTCCGGCGTCGTCGTGAATGGGTACAGCGAGCGAGAACGTCTTGCTGAGCCCCGCTGTGTTGCCCGTCACCACCGGAACCGGTGTGGTCGTCTTCGTCGCCATGACTGCCTCCGTTGTTCTGATGAACGGCGCGGGTGCTGGGCGCTCGTGGGCCAAGGCTGCGCGCCTGAGATGTCATCGCCGCATGCAGCGAATCACCTTGGCCATCATGCTGAGTCGCAGCGATGCAAGAAAACCTATTCCGAGAGCGGCGGCGAGCCGGTGAGGCGAGTGACGCGAGTGACGCTATTTCCCCGATGCGTTGGTGCTACTCAGGGACCGCCCAATGACGCTATGACGCGAGTGACGCTATTTCCCCTCTGTTTCGACAACCCCCTGCGCTAGGTGCGCGAACTCGCCTAGCCCGTCTTGCCGACCGTCACCATTGGGCCTAGCCGGCGGCGTCTGTGGCCCAGCGCTGCGTTGAGCCTGCTACCCGCAGTGCCATCGACAACGCACCGCGCTGGCGTGCTGTCGATGAAGCCCGTCGCCGGCGTGACGACATCACCGGTAGGCCGGTTCGCCGTCCACGCCATGCCCACGATCTCAGCATCACCGCGCGAAGTTTCGCAGGCCAGTCCAACGCGCGTGAACAGCACCATCAGGGCCGTTCCGATCTCCGCGTCAGGCAGCGGAGCGCGATCAAGATCTGCGCACCAGTTGTGATAAGCGGTGCGGATGTCACGCACGCGCACGCGGCCCTTTGGGGCCGGTCGGAACATGGTGCGCGCGAACAGGTCGGCCTCGTCGGCGGCTTGGCGCGGTGGCGGCGCAAGGTCGGGCTCGCTCGGCGGCGGCGGGATGCTGGCGATCAATGGGATCTGCGCCTTCGCGGTCGTCGTCGTGGTCGTCGGCGCTGGGGGCGTGCTACGGTGCGTCGCGAAGGCGATGAGGCTCGCCGCCAGGCCGTTCGCTGCGATCGAGGCAAGCCCAGCCGCGAGAAGATCGATCCACCAAGCCTCGACACTGAGGCGGTCCGCAAGCGGCGTCGGCGAGGCGGGTATCGGGATCCCAGCGAGTGCAGCGCTGGCGGCTCCTAGGCGCTGCTCGGCTGCCTTCCGGTCGTCGGCAACCTCGCGCCGTGCCGCCTCGACCTCGGCCGCGGCCGTATTCACCTGCTGTTCGAGCAGGGCGCGGCAGTGTTGCCGGCAACCATCCTCGGCCGCCTTCTCGATCGCGGCGCGATCGGCCGTAGCTTTGGCCCCCTTGGCGGCCGCGAGACGCGGTGTATCGCCGATGGCATCGAGGCTGCGCTGGGCCTCCACTACCGCAGCGCTGGCCTTGGCGCGCTTCTCCATCGCATCGCGAAGGGGTGCCTGCTGGCCCTCGCGGTTTGTTAGTGTCCGTTCGGCGGTCATTAGCAGCGCATAGGCCTCGCCGGCGCCCAGCGCGATGACAAGCAGGATCGCCAATGTGCGCCGCCGATGGCGCCAGGCGATGCCGGTCACAGCTGCGCCGATCGCCAGGCCGCACGAGAGCGCGATCAACATCGGCGCGGTGGTCGTTGAATAACCGCCGGTGTTGAAGATCGCCGAGTTCGTGACGCAGCCGAGGATCCCGACGCCCACGGCAGCGGCAAGTGCCTGCGCAATGCGGTTCATGCGATTGGCTTTCCCTTGTAGTCATGCCGGCGCTTCAGCATATCGAGCGCTTCCTCGAGCACGTCGGCGACACTCACGGCACAGCCGCGCTGCTCCGCGAGATGGCTCTTGATGCCGTGCACGTCGGCGAAGAACGACGGAGAGCACCTAAAGCCGATTTGCGCGGTACGCACCGCGACCTTCCGCAGGCGCTGGGCCTCGGTGAGCTGCGATCGCCGCTCTGCCTTCTCGCGCAGCTTCCTGGCCTCGTTGCGCGCGGCCGGCTGGGCGGTGAACATGGCGACCCAGTTGTCGACCTCCTCGCTCATGCGCTGGCCCTCGCCTTTGCGGCCTTGCGCGCCGCAGCCTTGATCTCACGCCACAGCGCCTCGATTTCCTCGGCGGCCTTGCGGTCCTTCTCTGGGCCGGTCTTGCCGGTGGCGATGGCGTTGACGTACTGGACCCGGTGCGCGATCACGGTCTCGGCAACCGGCACCTTCCATGCCGCAAGCACTTGGCGCGCCTGCTCGACGAGTTTGCCGTCGTGCTGCGTCTTCCCGTTGATGACCACGAGGCATGGCGTGCCGGCCTCTTGGCAGAGCGAGATACAGTCCTGCGATGCCATCAGGTCGAGCCCGCTCGCCCGAACGGGGATGACGACAAGCGTCGAAGAACGCACCGCATCCTCGGTGACGATCAGCGAGCCAGGCGGGCCGTCGAGGAAAACGTACTCGTAAGGGCTCGTTAGCCCCACCGCCTCGACAGCCTCGCTGGCCCGGTCCTCACCCGTGAGCAGCGCCGGGTTGTCCGGCGAACCGCGCCTGGCGTACCAGTCGGAGTAGCTGCCCTGGCTGTCGAGGTCGACGACGCAAACTGCATTGGTCGTTGCCGCTTGCACGGCGCACGCGGCCGTCAGAGTCGTTTTGCCGACACCACCCTTCGAGTTCAACATCCCGATGACGATCATCGCGGCTCTCCTCTCGGCCTTATGGCCCCGACTCATCCGGGCCGCCTAGTCAACCGCCACTGCTTAGGCATCTGAACGGTGCCTAGGCGTGGCGCTGATGCGTCACGGCACCCTGTCAGGTAATCCTTGACATGCTTAGTATGCTAGCCTACTAAGCATAGACAGTCAACTAGACGAGCTAGCTAGGGAGGCCTAGAACCATGTCCGTGGAGCAATTGAGCGGCGTGGAGTACGACGATATGGGCCCGAAGCCGGGTTACAAAGCGCCAAGCCGAGAGGGCAAAGTGTCGATTCTCGTGCATCTTGATGAAGAGGTTCGCACCGCATTCAAGGTCGCCACCATCGAGAACGGCACGAGCATGCAGGACGCGATCGTGGCCTTCATCACCGACTATGCGGGGCCAGTCCTGAAGCGCATGAAGCGCAACAAGGAGTGATACCCATGGCGGCGCTGATCACATTGCAGGCCGCGTCGACGAGTACGACGGTTGCCGTGCCGTCCGTGCATGAGCGCATTGCGTTCTGGCTCAAGCATGCGCGTCCGAATACCGGCGCGGCGTATGCCGGCGACCTCCATCGCTTCGCGACTTGGCTCGGCGAGGCAAGTCTCGGCGCTGGGCTCGCGCAGCTCTTGTCCATGCCGCGCGCGCTCGCCCTTCACACGCTCGAGCGATATCAAACACACCTCAAGGGGCAGGGGCGCGCGCCGGCGACCATCAACCGTGCCATCTCGGCCATCAACGCGGCACTGAAGGAAGCGGCGAAGGCGGAGGTCGGCCCCGGTGATCTCCCCGTGAAATCTCTGAAGGTGCGCGCTTACCGCGACACCAAGGGCCCAGGTCTCGCCAAGACGTCACGGCTCCTTGAGGCGATCGACGCCGGCCGCGGCCCTGTCGACCGGCGCGACCGCGCCATCGTGCTGCTGATGGCCCAGCGCGGGCTGCGGCGGGCCGAAGTCGCGGGGCTCGTTGTCGCCGACGTCGATCTCGCCGCCGCGCGGATCCGCGTCCGTCGCAAGGGCTCTGACGAGGCCGAGTGGCTCGCGATCAGCCAATCGACGGTCAACGCGCTGGGCGCCTGGCTCTCCGTGCGGCCGACAATGGCCGCGCCTGACATCGAGGCGCTCTTCGTGGTCGCCACCAACCGGAAGCGCGGCGCTGCGATGTCGGGCGACTCAATCTATCGGATGCTTGAGGCACGCGGCCGCAAGATCGGGGTGCGCGTCCGGCCACACGGTCTGCGCCACGGTGCCATTACCGAGCTCATCCAACGCAGCAACGGCAACGTGGCTATGGCGCAGGCCTTCGCTGGGCATGCAAACCCGAGCACGACGACGCGCTATATCGACAATCTCAACGACCTGGCTGGGCAAGGCGTGCGGCTGTTGGGCAACGTGTTCTGACGTGACGGCGCCGGCTCGCGTGAGGCCGGCTTCTGAAGTGGCATTCGAGTGGAGTGAACATGAGTATGATTATGTTGATCGCCGCCCAACTGCGGCGACTGTGGTTCGAGCTCGACGCGTACGACCGGACGATGGAAAGCATCGGCGATGATTTTGCGGAGAGTAGCCACATCGAGGCATCAGGCGATGATCTCCTAGAGCGGATCCGGGCCATGGAGACCGTGCTGATGCACTTCCGCCCGACGACCAGCCTTGAGGCCGCGATCATTGCCACAGTGCATGCCGACCGCGCTGCGGTGACTGAGCACGACTACCTCGACCCGCCGCTTACCCGCGACCACCGCAATCCTCGCCTACCCGCCCAGCTGGCAGATGCGTCGACGTTGGAGGCGCGTGCAGTGCCCGGCGAGCTCGGCCGCGCGGCCGCAGCGTTGCGCGATTACCTCCTCGACAAGAGCGGCAGCGATGACCTCGGCCTGCGCGGCTTCTTCGAGTCATGCCCCGGAGTGATCACTGAGCGCACCACCTCGCAGGGGAATGCGCCGCGCGATCATGATGCGGCCGCCGGCGCGGCTGAGCTCCTCGCGCGCCTCGAGGCCGACTGCCTGGCCGCCTACGACGAGCATGGCGGCTTGGTGCGCGCGAGGGCCGAGACAGAAGACTCAGCGCAAACCGCGCGTCGCGAGATGAGAATGCGGGAGCTGGCGGGTTTCATCGACGCTCTTGAGGACGCGATCGCGGCGCTCACACTAGGACGGAGGAACGCAAATCGCGCACGCTTCGAATTGGCTCGCCGCGCCTCGTCCTAGCACCTGGATTTTGTGCCAATGGAATGCCAATGACGCCCGGCGGCAGAGGTGAAGAATGCGCCCAAGTAACTGAAATCATTGGTGCCGGCTACAGGACTTGAACCTGTGACCCCCTGATTACAAATCAGGTGCTCTACCAACTGAGCTAAGCCGGCTTGGCGCTGGGGCGAGCCTTATATCGCGGTCGCCCATCGACCGCCAGAAGCGCCACCGCGCCTTGCCTGCACCGCCGCGGGGCGGCGGTTAGGTCTTCATTATCCATATCCTGACAAGGTGAAGGAAGTTGCGTCAGTCTTGCCAGTGAGGGTTTGCGCATGCGTCTTCGCACTTTGTTCGCCGTCATCAGCGTCGCCGTCACGGTCGGCTTCGCTGCCTCCGCCCCCGCCGAAGCCGAATGGTGCCGGGCGCCGCGGGGGGGCTTCTGCGGGCCCGCGCCCGTCAGCCACTTCATCTACTATCCGCGCTATTCGAACGTCTATTACTGGGCGACGCTCGCTCCCTATCCGGGCGCCTACCCCTACATGCCGTACGGCTACTATGGCCGCTACTACCGGCCGTATGGTCAATACGCGCGCCGCTTCTGGGCGCCGCGCCGTGCCTATGCGCCGGTCGTCACCGCCTATCCGGTTGCGGCTCCCGCGCCCGGGTGTTGCGGTGAGGCGTACTTGAAGTAAGTGGCCGCAATGCCGCCCTGATTTGGTCCGCGTTCAGGCCACGTTCATGTGGCGAGGCTTTGCATCAGGGAGAGGAACGGGCAATCGATTTGCCGCGTTCCCCTCTCGCGATGCGTGAGCCGCCCGACAGCGGCAGAGATGGGAGACGTTGCATGATCAGGAAGATCCTGCATCCGCTGATGGCGCTTGTGCTGGCCCTGGGACTGGCCAGCGCGACCGTGCAGGAGGCAGAGGCCGGACGCGGCCGCGGCATCGCCGCGGGCGTTGCCGCCGGCATCATCGGCTTGGGTATTCTGGGCGCCGCCGCGAGCGCGCGCGGACGCGGCTACTACTACGACGACTACGAGCCGGAATGCTACCGCGGCCCGCGCCGCTGCCATTGGGAGAACCGGCGTTGCTTCGAAAACCGCTACGGCGACTACGTGTGCCGCGGTGGCGATTACGTGTGTCATCGCCCGCTGATCTGCGACTGACGGCAGATCGGGTGTTCGTGTTTCGAAGGCGGCCGGCGGCTCACCGGCCGCCTTCATGCTTTGCGCGCAGCGCTCAGCGCTGGGTGCGCTTCCAGGCGGCGTGATGCAGGCTGATCGCCGCCGCGTTCGACACGTTGAGGCTGCCGATCGGCCCCGTGGTGGCGATGCGCACCAGGCGCTCGCAGCTTTGCCGCGTCAGCTCGCGCAGACCCTTGCCCTCGGCGCCGAGGACGAGCGCGATGCGACCGGTGAGCGGCTCGTCCTCGATGCGATGCTCGGCGCCCCCGTCGAGACCGAGCGTCACGCAGTGGTGCTGCTTCAACTCGGCGATGGCGCGGGCGAGGTTCTGTACCAGCGCGACGGGGACGAGCTCGAGCGCGCCGGAGGCGGACTTTGCCAGCGCGCCGTCGAGCGGCGGGCTGTGCCGGCGCGTCATGACGAGACCCTGGGCGCCGAACACGGCGGCGGAGCGCAGGATGGCCCCGACGTTGTGCGGATCGGTCACCTGGTCGAGGACGACCAGCGGGCCGGCATCGGCACGCGCGGCGAGCTCGGCGATGTCCGGCTCTTCGAGCGGCTCGGTCTCCAGCAAGACGCCCTGGTGCACGGTGTCCGGCCCGAGCAGGCGGTCGAGATCGCGCGGGCTGACGCGCTCGGGGGCCGCCTGGCGGCCGGCCACCGCCTCGGCGAGACGGTGCTCGGCGTTTTCAGTCATCAACAGGCGCAGGACCTTGCGCGCCTCGTTGCGCAGCGCCGCCTCCACCGCGTGAACCCCGTAAAGCTGCACGCGGCCCTCATCGAAGGCACGCGTGGTATGCGCAGCGTGAACGTGTGCGTGGTCGCGGCGGTGCGGCGGGCGCTGGCCGCGCGGGCGGCGGGGAGATTTGGGGTGCATGGGATGGGGCTCGGAGCAGGGGCGCGCATCCTGCCGCTTTTCCATTTGACATCCAAGGGGCCGGTGCGGATAAAGCGTCCGCCCTGCCGCCCCTTGCGCGGGGCGATTTCATTTAAGGCCCCCGCGCCTTAGAATGAAATCTGGTGTGAGGAGGGGTGCCCGAGTGGCTAAAGGGGACGGACTGTAAATCCGTTGGCTTCGCCTACGCTGGTTCGAATCCAGCCCCCTCCACCATCCACAATTTTTCTCCCTACGTCCTATCCGGCGCAGGCGCCGTCGCCCCCGCTTCTGGGCGCGGAGGGCGCGCCAGGTGTTGCGCAATTGCCCCGTCGCCACCGAGTTGCCACCGAACAATGAGCTCATTGGGCGTCTAAGCTGGTAGAAATCCGGCTCGGGATATCTGCGCGAGGGGGTCATGTCGAACCTGCCCAAGGCTCTCACGTTCATCGCCCTTGTCGTCATCGGCGCCCTGTCGGCTGGCTACTACGCCCTCTCGGGGCAGAAGGGCTCCGAAGGCAAGATCGTGCTCGCGACCGGCGGCCTCAGCCACTACCAGGAGCTCGGGCTCGCCTACCAGAAGGCGCTGGAGCCTTACGGCGTCGAGCTCGTGATGCGCCCCGCCGTCGAGGGCTTCAAGACGCTGAAGGGCCTCGTCGCCGAGCCGCCGGAGTTCGACGCCGCCTTCATCAAGGGCGGGCTCGTCGGTAGCATGCAGGGGCGCCTGGCGCGCTCCAAAGCGCAGGAGTGGCACAGCAAAGAGCTCGGCAAGCTGCGCTCGGTCGGGCGGCTGTTCTACGAGCCGATCTGGGTCTTCGTGCGCTCCGATTTCGCCGGCCAGAGCCTGCGTGATCTCAAGGGCAAGCGCGTCCTCACCGGCACGCGCGAAAGCGGTACGCGCCGCATCGCCGCGCAACTTCTCAGGGCGAATGGGGTGGAATTCTCGAAGGACAACCCACTCATGGTCCGGGAGGAGCTTGCTCCTGACGGTAGACAATTGCTCGCCGGCGAGGCGGAGGCGGCATTCCTCATCCAGCCGGCGGACTCCGACACCATTCAGAGCCTGCTGCACGTGCAGGGCATCCGGCTGCTGAACTTCGCGCTCGAGGCGGATGCCTACGCCAATCGGTTTCCCTCCCTGACGAAGGTGATGCTCAACCGCGGCGCGGTGGAGTTCGAGCCGCTGACGCCGCCGGACGACATCACGCTCTTAGCAACGAGCACGGCGCTGGTGGTGCGTGCAGGCCTCGAGCCGTCGCTGATCAACCTCTTATCGCATGCGGTGCTGAACAATCCGCGCTCGGCGTTCGATAAGGCCGGTGATCCGGTGCTGTTCCACCGGCCCGGCACGTTCCCGCATATTTCTGATCCGGAGTACCGGGTCTCGGAGGAGACGCGGCTTCTCTACAAGACCGGCGAGCTCCCGGTGGCGCTGCGCTCGATCGCCCCGGCGGTAAGGGAGGCAGGCTTTCCCTACTCGGTGACGGCGTTCATCGCCGATCACGGCGCGCAGACGGTGCTCCTGCTGATCCCCTCGCTGGTCATTCTGCTGCCGCTTTTGCGCGTGCTGCCGAGCGTCTATTCCTGGAGCGTGCGCCGGCGGCTGCTCTACTGGTACCGGCAGCTGAAGGCTCTGGAGAAAAACCTCGACCACCCGACGGTGCAAGGCGAGCTAGCGGCCTATCAGGCGGAGATCGAGCGCATCGATGCCGGCGTGCGGCGCATCCGCTACCCGCTCAATTTCTCCGATCAGTTCTACCATCTGCGGCTGCACATCGACTTGGTGCGCCAGCGCCTGTTCCAGAAGCCGCACGCGGTGCGCATGGCGGCGGAGTAGGCGTTCCTATTCGGCCGCGAGGCGGTCGGGCGTCGCCGATGCGGTCGGCGGCGCGAGCTCGGCATCGTTGCCGCCGAACTTGCCGAACTGCAGCGAGAGCGTCGGCAGCATCAACAGGTTGAGCGCCATCGAGCTGGCTAGCCCGCCGACGATGACGAGCGCCATCGGTCCCTCGATCTCGCGCCCCGGCTCGTTCATGCCGATGGCCAGCGGCAACAGGCCGAGCGCCGTCACGATCGACGTCATGAGGATCGGTGCCAGACGGTCGCCGGCGCCGGCAACGGCGGTCTCGGGGCCCCACCTTGCGCCTTCCTCACTGACCATGTGCTCGTAATGCGAGATCATCATGATCGAGTTTCTGAGCGTGATGCCGAACAGCGTGACGAAACCGACCATCGACCCGATGGTGAGCACGCCGCCGGTGGCAAACACGGCGAGCACGCCGCCGACCATGGCGAACGGCATGTTGGCGAGCACGAGCAGCACGTTGCGCGTGCTCCCCGTGACGACGATCAGCAGGATGAGGATGCCGAGCCCGGCGACGGCCGAGTTCATGATCAGATCGCGCTGCGCCTGCGCCTGTGCCTGCGCGGAGCCGGCAAACTCAAAATGCACACCGGCGGGGAGCTGCAGCTTGCGGTTCAGCGTCTCCTCGGCCTCGGCGACGAAGGATGCGACATCGCGGCCGATGACGTTGGCGGTCACCGCCTGCAGGCGCTGTCCGCCCAGGTGGTCGACCTGGTAGCGTCCGGCGATCTGGAACACGTCGGCGATCTGCTTCAAGAGCACGAAATTGCCGTTGCGGGTGCGGATCGGCAGGTCGGCGACGTTGGCGACATTCTCGCGCGTCGCCTTGTCGAGGATGGCGATGACGTTGAAAACGCGGCTGCCCTCGTAGGTCTGGCCGACGATGTCGCCCTGGTAGGCCGTGCGCAGCACGTTGAGCACCTCGACGGTGTCGAGACCCCAGCGTTCGAGGTCGGCCTTACGCGGGCGGATGGTGAGCTGCGGCAGCCCGGGCGGCGACTGCAGCTGCACCTCGGTGGCCCCGTCGATGGCGTTCAACTCCTGGGCGACCTGTTGCGCCGTCTCGTCGAGCACGTTGAGGTCGTTGCCGTAGATGTTGACGATCACCGACGCGGTGTAGCCGGAGAGGGATTCCTCGACCCGCTCGGTGAGAAACGGCTTCAAGGCAAAATTGACCCCCGGGAAGCCCGCCAGCACCTTGCGCATCTCGATTTGCGCCTCCTCCGACTGGGCGCCGGTCAATCCCCGCTGCAGGTCGACCTCGAACTCACTGTAGTGCGTGCCCCAGGTGTCGTCGGCCTGCTCGGCGCGTCCGATGCGCTGCGAGACAACGCGCACGAAGGGCAGCTTCACGAGCGCGTCCGTGACGAGGGCACCGATGCGCTGGGATTCGGCGATCGACGTCCCGGGAACTGCCGCCATGTGCAGCGTGAAGTGTCCCTCCTTGAGCTCGGGCAGGAAGCCGGCGCCAAAAAACGGTACGGCCGCGCAGCCTGCCAGCGTGATCATCAGCGCCGCGGTAAGCGTGATACGCGGGTGGGCGACGATCTTGCGCAGCATCGTCTCGTAGTGCCCGCGCAGCCAGCGGGTGACGGGCGGATCGCTCACCTCTGCGCCGGCCTGCTTGGGGTTCTTGGGAAACAGCAGCATGCACAGCGCCGGCGTCACGATCATGGCCACCGCGAGGGAAGCGAGGATGGCGAGGACGTAGGCGAGGCCGAGCGGCGCGAAGAAGCGCCCGGCGAGGCCGGGTAGCATCACGACGGGAAGAAAGACGAGGATGACGGCGAAGGTGGCGTAGACGACGGAGCCGCGCACCTCGAGCGAAGCGTTGACGATGACCTGCCCGATGGGCAGCGGGTTGGCGCTGCGCCGGTTCTCGCGCAGGCGACGGGAGATGTTCTCGACGTCGATCACGGCGTCGTCCACCACCTCGCCGATGGCGATGGCGAGACCCCCCAGGGTCATGGCGTTGAGCGTTGCCCCGAGCGCATTAAGGACAACGACGGCGGCCAGCAGCGACAGCGGGATGGCCACGGACGAGATGGTCGCCGTGCGCAGGTCATAGAGGAAGAGGAACAGCACCACGATGACGAGGATGCCGCCGAGCACCAGCGAGTACTGGACGTTGCGGGTGGAAATGGCGATGAAGTCCGCAGGGCGAAAAAGGTCGGCGCGCATCTCGACGCCTTCCTTCTCGATCGACGGCCGCAAGGTGGCGAGCACCTTCTCGACGCCGTCCGTTACGTCGATGGTGTTGGCGCCGAGCTGTCCCGATACCAGCAGAACCACGCCCGGCTCGCCCATGATGTTGGCGCCGCCGATGGGCGGCTCGGGGGCGTTGAGAACGTCAGCGACATCCTTCAAAAGAACGCTGGAGCCGTTGACGCTGGTGACGACAGTGCGCGCGAGCTCGGCCGGATCGATCGACTGACCTTCCGACTGAAAAACGATGCGCTGGTTGGCGGTCTCGATGAAACCGGCACCGGTAATCGCCGTCGACTTGCGGGCGGCCTCCAGGACATCATTGATGGACAGATTGAAGCGCAGCAGCTGATCGGGGCGGATCTGCACCTGCAGCGAGCGTATCTCGCTGCCGAATACCGCCACCTTGGCCACACCCGGAACCGCCAGCAGCCGCTGGCGCAGCGTCCAGTCGGCGAGCGCGCGCACGTCCATCAGCGAGCGAGTCTTGGAGGTGAGACCGATCACCAGCACGGTGCTCGAAGACGACGTCAGTGGGGTGATGGTGGGCGGCGGGATGTTCTGCGGCAGCTCCTGGGCCGCCTCGGCAAGGCGCTCGGAGACGACCTGACGGTCGCGATAGATGTCGCTGTGGGCCTGGAAGATGATGGTGATGACGGAGAGGCCCTGGATCGAAACCGAGCGCAACGACTCGACGCCCGGCACGCCGTTGACCGCATTCTCTATCGGCTGCGCGACGAGCACCTCGACCTGCTCGGCGGTGAGGCCCGGCGCCTCCGCCTGGATGCTGACCTGCGGCGGGGCAAACTCGGGGAAGACGTCGTATTTCGCCTGCGTGAGCGAGATGGCGCCGTAGCCGAACAGCAGGAAGGCGAGGGCGACGACGACGCCGCGAAAGCGGACGGCGAAACGGATGACGGCGGCCTGCAGGCCCCGGTGGTGCTCGGGAGCGGCTCTGGGTGCCGGCATCAGTCGTCCCCGCCGACCTGGATCTGCGACCGGAACTCTTCCGAGAGCAGCATCTGTGCGCCCGCCGTGACGACCTGCGCGCCGTCGAGGATCGTGGCCGGGACCACGAATCCGCCGTCCTTCTCGGCCGGCATATCGGTGGGGATGGCGAGGCGGCTGAATGTATCTGCGCCGAGGCGGCGATAGACCCAGGCGCGCCCCGCCCACCACACCACCGCCGAGGAGGGAATGACGATGCCGTCGACCGGCGCGCCGTTGGCCAGGAAGGCCCGCACATTCATGCCCGGCAGCACACCGCTATTGGCGCCCGCGGCGTAGAAATAGCTCAGGCCCTGGATGCGCGGATCGGCGCGCGTTGCCGGCGAGATGTAGCGCAACGAGGCCCGGCGGAAGCTGTCGCCGACCTCGACGGCGGCTTCGGGCGGGACTTGCTCGATGTGCACGCCGGGCGGCAGGGTGATTTGCAGAAGAAATTCCGTGCGCTCGATCAGGCGCGTAATGAGACCCCCGCCGGTGACCATTGAATTGCCGATCACCGGGCCCCACTCCTGCAGGCCGGTGGCGCGCAGCGTGCGAACCTGAGACTCGGCTGCCTCGACCGCGGCGCGGTCGGCGATGAGCGCTGCCTCCGTCGTCTGCACCTGCACGAGATTGCCGATGTTCTTGGCATAGAGCGCTTGGGCACGCTGGAAGGCGGGCTGCGAGGCGGCAAGCCGGGCGCGTGCCGTGTTGAGCTGCGAGACGGCGGCGACGTAGTTGGTGTTGAGGGTGGTGAGGGTGGCGAGGTCGAGGACGGTTCCGTAGGCGCGGATCTGGTCCTGATATTTCCCGGGCTGCAACGCGGCCATCTGCAAGCCGATGGCATGCTGCGCCTCGTCATCAAGGGTGATGACCGGCTCGCCGCGCTCCGGCAGCGTTACCCGCAGCGGCGGTTTGATCGGCTCCTCACGCTCCGCCTCCAGGGCCGCGTCCTCGCGTCCCTCGACGAAGCCGCTGATCACCAGCGCCGCCAAGCCTCCCAGCAAGACGGCGCTTCCGAGGACCAGCAGCAGACTGCGGCCCTTGCGTACTGACTTCATGCCACGCTCTGGTCGGAGCCGCCATCGATGGCGGCCTCGTGTGTTCTTGTTCAGGCGCCGTATCTAAGGACGGATATCCACGCCGACGCAAGGGCTTGTCGCCTGCGCGGCGGCTGCGGCGCAGCGGCTGTTGCGTAGGTTGGGGGCTCGAGGTTGAGATGTAGCTGACGACCATCAGCGGGCGCCAGCGCCTCCTCCTCGGGCGTTGCCCCGGCACCGTTAGCTGGTCCGACCAACGCGGGCCGCAGATGTGCCCGAGCGGATGCCGCTGGGCCGTCGACAAGCATTTTTCTTAACCGATGGAACGCATCGCGCCGGCGCTCGTTTTGGTGCCGGGTGAGCAGGCGCTTCGTCGCCCAGCCCTGCCGCGCCGACGCTCTGGGAGGGGCTCTATGGAAAATGAGTTGCTCGGTTCCGTACGCGAGGAGACGTACCCGGAAGCGGCTGATTCCCTTCAGACTAATGGTGCGGCCGAGGGGACCGAGCTACGCGACCTGCTCGGCATCCTCGGTGCCATGCGCGCCGGCGACTTTTCGGTCCGCCTCCCTACCGACTGGGATGGCCTGTGGGGCAAGGTAGCCGACACTTTTAACGACATTGTCGCTTCCAATGAGCGCATGGCCAAGCAGCTCGACCACGTCGGGCAGGTCGTCGGGCGCGAAGGCAAGACCAAGCAGCGCGTCCGCATCGGGCCGGCCGCCGGAGCCTGGGGGGGCATGGAGACGTCGATCAACCAGTTGATCGACGATCTCTTGTGGCCGACCACCGAGGTCACCCGCACCATCCGCGCCGTTGCCCAGGGCGACCTGCTGCAGACCATGCGCCTCGACGTCGACGGGCGACCGTTGGAAGGCGAGTTCCTGCGCTCCGCCACCATCGTCAACACCATGATCAAGCAGCTGTCGGTATTCACCTCGGAAGTGACGCGCGTCGCCCGCGAGGTCGGTACCGACGGCAAGCTCGGCGGTCAGGCGCAGGTTTCCGAGGTGACCGGCGTCTGGAAGGACTTGACCGAGAGCGTCAACTCGATGGCCTCCAACCTCACCGCCCAGGTGCGCAACATCGCCGAGGTGACCATCGCCGTCGCCATGGGCGACCTGTCGAAGAAGATCACCGTCGACGTGCGCGGCGAGATTCTGCAGCTCAAGGAAGCCATCAACACCATGGTCGACCAGCTGCGCTCGTTCGCCGCCGAGGTGACGCGCGTGGCGCGCGAGGTGGGCACCGAAGGGCGCCTTGGCGGCCAGGCCGTGGTGCCGGGCGTCGCCGGCACGTGGAAGGACCTCACCGACAACGTCAACCTGCTCGCCGCCAATCTCACCACGCAGGTGCGCAACATCGCCGAGGTGACGACGGCCGTCGCCCGCGGCGACCTCTCGCGCAAGATCACCGTCGACGTGAAGGGCGAGATCTTAGAGCTAAAGAACACCATCAACACCATGGTCGATCAGCTCAACGGCTTTGCCGGCGAGGTGACGCGCGTCGCCCGCGAGGTGGGCACGGAAGGCAAGCTGGGCGGCCAGGCGCAGGTGCCGGGCGTCGCCGGCACGTGGAAGGACCTTACCGACAACGTCAACTCGATGGCGTCCAACCTGACGGCGCAGGTGCGCAACATCGCCGAGGTGTCGACCGCCATCGCCGGCGGCGACCTGTCGAAGAAGATCACCGTCAACGTCTCGGGCGAGATCCTGCAGCTGAAAGAGACCATCAACACCATGGTCGATCAGCTCAACGCTTTCGCCTCGGAGGTGACGCGCGTCGCCCGCGAGGTCGGCACCGAGGGCCGTCTCGGCGGCCAGGCGCAGGTGCGCGGCGTCGCCGGCACGTGGAAGGATTTGACCGACTCGGTCAACTCGATGGCCTCCAACCTGACCACCCAGGTGCGCAACATCGCCGAGGTGTCGACCGCCATCGCCAACGGCGACCTGTCGAAGAAGATCGCCGTCGACGTGCGCGGCGAGGTGCTGGAGCTGAAGGAGACCATCAACACCATGGTCGACCAGCTCAATGCGTTTGCCGGCGAGGTGACGCGCGTCGCCCGCGAGGTCGGCACCGAAGGCAAGCTCGGCGGCCAGGCCGTGGTGCGCGGCGTCGCCGGCACGTGGAAGGATTTGACCGACTCGGTCAACTCCATGGCCTCGAACCTGACGGGCCAGGTGCGCAACATCGCCGAGGTGGCGACCGCCGTGGCGCTCGGTGACTTGTCGAAGAAGGTGTCGGTCAACGTCTCGGGCGAGATCCTGCAGCTGAAAGAGACCATCAACACCATGGTCGATCAGCTCAACGCGTTTGCGGCCGAGGTGACGCGCGTGGCCCGCGAGGTCGGCACCGAAGGCAAGCTGGGCGGCCAGGCGCAGGTGCCGGGCGTCGCCGGCACGTGGAAGGATTTGACCGACTCGGTCAACTCAATGGCCGGCAACCTCACCGACCAGGTGCGCAACATCGCCGAGGTGGCGACGGCCATCGCCAACGGCGACCTGTCGCGCAAGATCACGGTCGACGTGCGCGGCGAGATCCTGCAGCTGAAGGAAACGCTGAACACCATGGTCGACCAGCTCAACCGCTTCGCCGGCGAGGTGACGCGCGTGGCGCGCGAGGTCGGCACGGAAGGGCGTCTCGGCGGCCAGGCCAACGTCCCGGGCGTTGCCGGCACGTGGAAGGACCTCACCGACAACGTCAACCTCTTGGCCGGCAACCTGACGACCCAGGTGCGCAACATCGCCGACGTGACGACGGCCGTTGCTCGCGGCGATTTGTCGAAGCGCATCACCGTCGACGTGAAGGGCGAGATCCTCGAGCTCAAGGCCACCATCAACACCATGGTCGACCAGCTCAATGCGTTTGCGTCCGAAGTGACGCGCGTGGCGCGCGAGGTTGGCACCGAGGGCAAGCTCGGCGGTCAGGCGCAGGTGCCGGGCGCTGCCGGGACGTGGAAGGATCTGACGGACAACGTCAACTTCATGGCCTCCAACCTGACCGCGCAGGTGCGCAACATTTCCGAGGTGGCAACGGCCATCGCCAGCGGCGACCTGTCGAAGAAGATCACCGTCGACGTGCGCGGCGAGCTGCTGCTGCTGAAGGAGACGCTGAACACCACCACCGAGCAGCTGCGCTCGTTCGCGGCCGAGGTGACGCGCGTCGCGCGCGAAGTCGGCACCGAGGGGCGCCTCGGCGGCCAGGCCGTGGTGCCGGGCGCCGCCGGCACGTGGAAGGACCTGACGGACTCGGTCAACTCCATGGCCGGCAACCTCACTGGCCAGGTGCGCAACATCGCCGAGGTGACGACGGCGGTAGCGCGCGGCGACCTCTCGCGCAAGATCACCGTCGACGTGAAGGGCGAGATCCTCGAGCTGAAGAACACCATCAACACCATGGTCGACCAGCTCAATGCCTTCGCCTCCGAGGTGACGCGCGTCGCCCGCGAGGTGGGCACGGAAGGCAAGCTCGGCGGACAGGCGCAGGTGCCGGGCGTCGCCGGCACGTGGAAGGACCTGACCGACACCGTCAACGTCATGGCCGCCAACCTCACCGAGCAGGTGCGCGGCATCGTCAAGGTCGTCACCGCCGTCGCCGAGGGCGACCTGAAGCAGAAGCTGACCGTCAAGTCGAAGGGCGAGGTGGCGGCGCTGGCCGAGACGATCAACGACATGACCGACACGCTCGCCATCTTCGCCGATCAGGTGACGACGGTGGCGCGCGAGGTGGGCGTCGAGGGCCGGCTCGGCGGCCAGGCCAACGTTCCGGGCGCCGCCGGCACGTGGAAGGACCTCACCGGCAACGTCAACCTCCTGGCCGACAACCTCACCAACCAGGTGCGCGCCATCGCCGAGGTGACGACGGCGGTGACCAAGGGCGACCTGACGCGGTCGATCCAGGTCGATGCGCGCGGCGAGGTGGCCGAGCTGAAAGACTACATCAACACCATGATCGACAACCTCCGCCTGACGACGGAGCGCAATACCGATCAGGACTGGCTGAAGACGAACCTGGCGCGCTTCACCGGCATGCTGCAGGGCCAGCGCGACCTGACGACCGTGGGCAGCATGCTCCTATCGGAGCTGGTGCCGCTGGTGCGCGGCCACCAGGGCGTCATCTATCAGATGGTGACGGAGGAAAACTCGTATCTGAAACTGCTCGGCAAGTACGCCGATCACCCCGAGCGCGGCTATCCCAAGGAGATCGAGCTGGGCGATGGCTTCATCGGCCAATGCGCGGTCGAGAAGCGGCGCATTCTGATCACCGATATTCCGGACAACGCCGTGCGCGTCGGCGCCTCGCTGGTCGAGGCGCTGCCGCGCAGCGTGGTTGTGCTGCCCGTCGCCTTCGAGGATCAGTTGAAGGCGGTCATTGCCGTCGCCTCGCTGCACGAGTTCGACCAGGCGCATTTGAGCTTCCTGGAGCAGCTCACCGCCAGCATCGGCATCGTGTTGAACAGCATCGAGGCGACGATGCAGACCGAAGGCCTGCTGAAGCAGAGCCAGGAGCTGGCAGGCGAGCTGCAGGCGCAACAGAAGGAGCTGCAGAAGACCAACGAGCAGCTCGAGCAGAAGGCGCAGCAGCTCGCCGAGCGCAACGTCGAGGTGGAAGCGAAGAACCAGGAGATCGAGCACGCACGGCGCGCGCTGGAGGAAAAGGCGACCGAGCTGGCGCTCACTTCCAAGTACAAGTCGGAATTCCTCGCCAACATGAGCCACGAGCTGCGCACGCCGCTCAACTCGATCCTCATCCTCGGCCAACAGCTCAGCGAGAACGCCGACGGCAACCTGTCGGAGAAGCAGGTGGAGTTCGCCCGCACCATCCACGGCGCCGGCAGCGACTTGCTGAACCTCATCAGCGACATCCTCGATCTGTCGAAGATCGAATCCGGCACCGTCTCGGTCGATGCCGAGGAGCTCTACCTGTCGAACCTGCTCGATACCGTGGCCCGCCCGTTCCGGCACGAGGCCGAGGGCCGCAACCTGTCGTTCGAGCTGGAGCTCGATCCAAGCCTCGGCCGCAGCATCGTCACCGACTCCAAACGTCTGCAGCAGGTGCTGAAGAACCTGTTGTCCAACGCCTTCAAATTCACCGAGCACGGCGGCGTGCGGCTCACGGCGTCAGCTGCGGCCGCCGGGTGGAACCCGGATCATCCGGTCCTCAGCAACGCCTCGAGCGTCATCGCCTTCGAGGTGTCCGACACTGGCATCGGCATCCTGCCCGAGAAGCAGAAGATCATCTTCGAGGCTTTCCAGCAGGCCGATGCGAGCACCAGCCGCAAGTACGGCGGTACGGGGCTCGGTCTCGCCATCAGCCGTGAGCTGGCAACGCTGCTCGGTGGCGAGATCCAGCTGCGCTCGACCCCCGGCATGGGCTCCACCTTCACGCTATTCCTGCCGCAGAGCTACATCGGCCCGCCGGTGACGGCTGGCGAGGCGGAGCCGGGGGCAAAGCCGATATCGTTTGCCGATGCGCAGCAGGTGCGCGCGCCCGAGCGCTCGGTCGAATCCATCGCCGACGACCGTGACAACCTCAATCCGGGTGAATCGCTGCTGCTCGTCGTCGAGGACGACCCGCACTATGCGCGCATCCTCATGGACCTCGCCCATGATAATGGCTTCAAGGTGCTGATCGCGCAGCGCGGCGCCGAGGCGCTGGCCCTGGCAACCGAGTTCAACCCCAACGCCATCTCGCTCGATGTCTTCCTGCCGGATATGCTCGGCTGGAGCGTGCTGAGCCAGTTGAAGCAGAACCCGCTGACGCGACATATCCCGGTGCAGATGATCACCCTGGACGAGGATCGCCAGCACGGTCTCGCGCAGGGCGCCTTCTCGTTCCTCAGCAAGCCGACCACCGTCGACGGCCTGCGCGTTGCGCTGACGCGCATCAGGGAGTTCACGGTTCCCCGCCGCAAGCAATTGCTGGTCGTGGAGGACAACGAGGCCGAGCGGATCGGCATCCGCGAGCTCCTGCACCACGACGACATCGACGTCGCAACCGCCGCGCGGGGCGAGGAGGCGCTGGAGTTCCTGCGCGCCAACACCTGCGATTGCGTTGTGCTCGATCTCAAGCTGCCCGACATGTCGGGTTTCGACGTCTTGGAGGAGCTGAGCAAGGACGAGGCGCTGGCGCAGATCCCCGTCGTCGTCTTCACGGGGCGCGAGCTCTCGGCCGAGGAGGAGGCTCGCCTGCACACGATGGCGCGCAGCATCGTCGTGAAAGGCGTTGAATCGCTCGAGCGCCTGCTCGACGAGACGGCACTGTTCCTGCACCGCATCGTTGGCGATCTCCCGCAGGAAAAGCAGCGGATGCTGGAACGCTTGCACGCCTCCGACGACGATCTGGTGGGCCAGACCGTGCTGCTCGTCGACGACGATGCGCGCAACATATTTGCCTTGAGCAGCGTTCTCGAGCGCCGCGGCATGCAAGTGCTGACCGCGGCGACCGGCAAGGAGGCAATCGACAGTCTCGAAGGTACACCGGATGTGGCCATCGTTCTCATGGACATCATGATGCCGGAGATGGACGGCTATCAGACGATGCAAGTCATCCGTGCGCAGGCGAAGTGGCGTCGGCTGCCGATCATCGCATTGACCGCCAAGGCGATGAAAGGCGATCGCGAAAAGTGCTTGCAGGCGGGGGCATCCGATTACCTCGCTAAGCCGGTGAATACGGAGCAGCTGCTCGCCGCGCTGCGCATGTGGCTGCATCGCTAGGGTGATGGCGATGAATGCTCGTCAACCGGTCAATATTCTGCTCGTCGACGATCAGCCGGCAAAGCTGCTGAGCTACGAGGTGATTCTCGCCGAGCTGGGCGAGAACCTGATCAAGGCCAACTCGGCCAACGAAGCATTGAGCGCGCTGCTGAAGACCGACGTCGCCGTCGTGCTCGTCGACGTCTGCATGCCCGATCTCGACGGCTTCCAGCTTGCCGAGATGATCCGCGGGCATCCACGCTACGAGAAGACCGCAATCATCTTCATCTCGGCCATTCAGGTCACCGATCTCGATCGCATCCGAGGCTATAAGACCGGCGCTGTCGATTATGTGCCGGTACCGGTCATTCCGGAGATTCTGCGCGCCAAGGTGCGGATATTCACCGAGCTCTACCGCAAGAACCGGCAGCTCGAGGAGCTAGCTGCAGATCTGGAGCGGCGGGTCGCAGAGCGCACGGCCGAGCTGGAAAGGTCGACGGCAAGGTTGCGCGAGAGCGAGGAGCGGCTGCGGCTGGCACTCAGCGCCGCGAGGATGGGCACCTGGCGCCGCGATCTGACGACGGAGCTCAGTCAGCGCGACGCAAATTTCAACGCCATCATGGGATTGCCGTCCATCGACTCCACGGCGTCGATGGACGAGCGACTGGGGGAGATTCACCCCGACGACAGGGACGCCGTCGCCGCGGCGTGGAGCAGGGCCGTCGAGGCGCAGGGCGACTACGAGGCGGAGTTCCGCATTAAGCGCCGCGACGGCGCGATCCGCTGGGTACGCGATCAAGGGCGCTTCGTCCCCGGCGGAAACGGGCAACCGCATTGCCTCGCCGGACTCACGCTCGACATCACCGAGCGCAAGAGGGCGGAGGAGGCGCAGGCGCTGCTCATCCAGGAGCTGAACCACCGCGTCAAGAACATGCTGACGACGGTGCAGGCGATCGCACTGCAAAGCCTCAACGGGGCGCAGGGCGCGGACAAGGATCGTTTCCTGTCCCGCATTCAGGCGCTCGCCACGTGTCACAATCTGCTCACGCGCAGCAGTTGGGAGGGGGCCAAATTGCGCGACATCCTCGACAGCACCTTCGCTCCCCATCGCAGCCTGCAGGCCACTCAGCGTATCGAGCTTTCCGGGCAGGACACGCTGCTGTCCTCGCGCGATGCCCTGTCGGTGACGTTGGCGCTGCACGAGCTGGTGACGAATGCCGTGAAGTACGGTGCCTTCGCCAACAATCAGGGCCGCATCCAGCTGTCCTGGCACGTCGAGCCGTCGCGCTCGACGACGAAGCTGCGCCTGGCATGGCGTGAGGAGGGCGGCCCGCCGGTGAAGGCACCCCGACACAAGGGCTTTGGATCGCGCCTGCTGACCTCGCTGGCGGCGCAGTCCGGAGCGGCCTATTCGTGCGAGTACCCGAGCACGGGCTTCAAATGCGAGCTGGCGCTTCCACTCGAGAGAAGAGCATGACCGAAGAGCTGCTAGGCAAGCGTGTGCTGGTCCTGGAGGACGAGCCACTTATCGCGATGGCGCTGGTCGACATCCTCGAGGAGGCCGGCTGCACCGTCATAGGTCCGGCACACGATTCCGACCAGGCGGCCAAGCTGATCGCCGAGAGCTCGATCGACGTCGCCGTGCTCGACGTCAACCTCGGGTCGGGGCGGACGTCGGCGGCCATCGCCGACTGTCTCAAGAGCGTAGGCACGCCGTTCATATTCGCTACCGGCTACGGCGAGATGGGGTTGCGCAATGCGGACCGCGATCAGCTGCGCGTTGACAAGCCCTATTGTGCGCCGACCATCCTGGCGACGGTGGTCGCCGCCCTGAGGACCACGGCCTGAGCCGTTCGCGCCTTCAGCGCGGCGGCAGCTCGCGGTGCTGGGAGCCTTCCAGCTCAAAATTGCTCTCGTCCTTGAGGGCGACGCCGGTGAGGCCGCGGCGGAAGGCCTCGCGCAGCAGCCAATGGATCTTGTACGCCGCCGCGCTGGCGGCGAGGCCGCCGCTGCGGATGTTCGATACGCAATTGCGCTCCCCATCCTTGCGCCCGGTGCGCGGCGCCAAGGTGAGATAGGCACCGAGACTGTCGGGGGAGGAAAGTCCCGGGCGCTCGCCGATCAGCACCAGCACGGCGCGGGCGCCGAGAACCTCGCCCGCGTCGTCGCCGAGCGCCACACGCCCCTGGCTGGCGAGCACGAGCGGCGCCAGGCTCCAGCCGCTCCGGCGTGCGAGCGGCAGCAGCGCAGCGACCACCTCCACGGCGTTGGCGGCGACGCCGGTCGAGGACAGCCCGTCGGCAATGAGGATAAGCAGATCGGGCGCGCCGCCTGCAATGCCGGCTAGGCGTTGGCGAGAGGCGGCGCTCAAACGGCGCCCGAGGTCGGGGCGCCGCAGGTACGTGTCACGGTCCGCTGCCGCACTGTCGACGCGGCGTGTGGCGAGGCCCAGGTCCGCCAGCGCGCGTTCGATCGGCGCCCAGTCGATGGGCGTCGTGACCGCATCGCGCGCCTGGGCGTGCGCCATGGCGAAGCTCAACACCTCTTTGATCGGCAACGCTGCGCCGGCGCGGCCAAGACCGATGCGCGCATCGGTGAAGCGCCGCAAGGACGACCAAGGAGCATCGCTGCTCATGCGGCGAGACCCTTGACGTGATCGAGCAGCGTCTGTGGCGGCTCGGCGAGCAACTTGCCCTGCTCGTCGGCGAGGCCGACGCGGGCCAGCCACGCCTCGAACTCGGGCGCGCGCCGCAGCCCGAGCGCCTCGCGCACATAGAGTGCGTCATGGAACGAGGTGGATTGATAATTGAGCATGATGTCGTCGGCCCCGGGGACGCCCATGACGAAGGTGACCCCGGCGGCGCCGAGCAGCATCAGCAACGCGTCCATGTCGTCCTGGTCGGCCTCGGCGTGGTTCGTGTAGCAGACGTCACAGCCCATTGGCAGCCCCAGGAGCTTGCCGCAGAAATGATCCTCGAGGCCGGCGCGGATGATCTCCTTGCCGTTATAGAGATATTCCGGGCCGATGAAGCCGACGACCGAGTTGACGAGCAGCGGCTTGAATGCGCGTGCCACCGCGTAGGCGCGCGCCTCGAGCGTCTGCTGGTCGACCCCATGGTGCGCATCCGCCGACAAGGCCGAGCCCTGGCCGGTCTCGAAGTACATGACGTTGTCGCCGACAGTGCCGCGCTTCAGGGACAGGGCCGCCTCACGGCCCTCCTTAAGCATCGCCAGCGTGACCCCGAACGAGGCGTTGACCGCCTGCGTGCCGCCAATCGACTGGAAGACGAGATCGACGGGTGCCCCGCGCGCGATAGCTTCGATCGACGTCGTCACGTGGGTGAGGACGCAGCTCTGCGTCGGGATTTCGAAGCGGCGGATGATGTCGTCGAGCATGGCGATGAGATCGAGGATGGTCGCCACGTTGTCGCTCGCCGGGTTGATGCCGATCACCGCGTCGCCGCAGCCGAGCATGAGGCCGTCGACAATGGAGGCAGCAATGCCGCGCCTGTCGTCCGTCGGATGGTTGGGCTGCAGGCGCACGGCCATGCGTCCCTTGAGACCGAGGGTGTTGCGCAAGCGGCTGATGACCTCGACCTTGCGCGCGGCGAGGATGAGGTCCTGATTCCGCATGATCTTCGCGGTCGCCGCTGCCATCTCCGGCGTGATGCCCGGCGCGATGCGCCCCAGCATTTCGGCCGTTGCCGTCTCGGACAGCAGCCAGTCGCGAAACTCCCCCACCGTCATGTGCGAGACGGGCGCGAACGCTGCCGCGTCATGACCGTCTACGATGAGGCGGCTGACGTCGTCGCTCTCGTAGGGCACGACCAGCTCGGAAAGGAAGCGCTGCAAGGGAACGTCGGCGAGCGCCATCTTGGCAGCCACGTTCTCCTCGGCACTGGTGGCCGCGACCCCCGCCAGTACGTCGCCCGCGCGTGGCGGCGTCGCCTTGGCCATCAATTGCTTGAGGTCGGCGAACCGATACACGGCCTGCCGCCACGCCGTGCGATACAACGGGGCCCCTCCGCCTGCGGTTGAAGCAGCGAAGCATAACCCGTGCGGCGCCGCGTGCACAATTCGTTCGCGCGGGGTCACGCCAGCGCCGAGTGCCCGAATTCCAAGGGGCAATGGCGCGCGGCGGTGCGTGCGAGCGCCATGAGTCGCTGCAGGCGCGAGAGCCCAATGACCGGATGCGGGCTTTGCTCAACCGCCGTCGGCATCGCGAACGGCGTGCGAGGCCAGCGCGCATAAGCATCGATGCCGGTCGATTGGGCAATGCGCCGATTAACCTTACGGCCGGCATCGAGTTCCAAGCCACGGGCGCGAAAGGTTAGTTCGTGACGACGCGTGGTCGCGCTTCGCATCGCCGCCGCAAGGACGGAGCGCATGGCACAGACCTGGCAAGCTTGGCGGCTGGGCAGCGAGTTGGCCAATCGGCCAGCTGGAGGCATCGGGAACTGTTCGCGCTCATGAGCCACACTCTCATCTCACGCTCGGGCGCCGACCGCAGTCTCCGCAGCCGCAAGCGGCTCATCGGCGAAGCAATCTCGATTGCGATCGTCGTCGGCGATGCGCTGGCCATCGTGGCCCTGTCGGTGCTCAGCGGGGTTGCCTATCACCAGGTTGCCTATGGCGAGAGCGGCGACGTGCTCTCGTTCCTGCGTGTCGGTGGCGTCATCGCTACCGTGGTGGTCATCGCCAATCTGTCGCGCGGGGAGTATCAGCTCGGCAACTTCCTCAGTCTGGCGCCGCACGCGCGACGCACCGCGCAGCTGTGGAACCTGACGTTCATCTGCCTGCTCATCATCGGCTTCGTCGGCAAGGTCACGGAAGTATACTCGCGCGGCTGGATCGTCATCTATTACACCTCCGGGCTGCTGACGCTTCTCTTCCTCCGCTATGTCGCCGTGCGGATCGTGCGCCGCTCGACGGTGGCGCGGCTGATCGCCACCAAGCGCGTGTTCCTGATCGGCAATGCCGGCGAGATCGAGCGTTTCATCGCCAAGCACGAGCCGCGGCTTGGCGGTGTCGAGATCGTGGGCTGCCGCTTCTTGAGCGCGGCGGCGCAGTCGGGTTCCATGCGCGAGCGCCAGAGAGCGCTGCATCGCGAGCTAGGCTCGGTTATGCCCAGCATCCGACAGCTCGAGCCGGACGCGGTGTTCATCGTTACACCATGGTCCGACGAGTCGGCCATCGATGGCTGCATCGAGCAGCTGTTGACCCTACCGGCCGAGATTCACCTCGGTCCCGGTTACGCGCTGCGCAAGTACAGCAACGCTCAGCTGGCACGCTTGGGGCCGATCGCCAGCCTGCAGCTGGTGCGGCTGCCATTATCGCGCTTCGAGCTGCTGCAGAAGCGCGCGTTCGATGTCGTCATGTCGACCATAGGGCTGGTGCTGCTGGCGCCTCTGCTTCTGTGCATCGCGCTGCTCATCAAACTCGACAGCCCGGGACCGGTGTTCTTCCTGCAGCGGCGCTATGGCTTCAATCAGAAGCCGTTCCGCATCATCAAGTTTCGCACCATGGTGACGTTGGATGACGGCCCCGTCATTCACCAGGCCAGACGCGGGGATCCGCGCGTAACGCGCGTCGGCCGCTGGCTGCGCGCTTCGAACCTCGACGAGCTGCCGCAGTTGTTCAACGTGCTGAAGGGCGAGATGTCGCTCGTCGGTCCGCGACCACATGCGCTTTCGCACGATCGCGAGTACGAGCACATCATCGCCCGCTACGCGCGCCGCCACAACGTCAAGCCCGGGATCACGGGATGGGCGCAGGTGCATGGAGTTCGCGGCGAGACCGATACGCGGGACAAGATGCAAAGGCGCGTGGAGCACGACCTGTTCTACATCGAGAATTGGTCCTTAGCGCGCGATCTCTGGATCCTCTTGTGGACCGTGGTTTCGCCTTCAGCCTATCGCAATGCGCGTTGACGGTGCCGCAGCCATCGCTGTTCGTCAGATGACGTTGACGATGGCCCAGCCGATTGCGAACCAGAACAGGAGCGAAGCCGCGAGTGCGAGGATGAACGGCCAGCTGGAGCGCGGCGGTTCTGTCTCTTTGATGGCGATGACCTCGCCGGCGATCAGGTCCGGCTGCGCCTTGCACAGCAGCGCCGAGGCGCGCTCGATGTCGGCTTGGTAGTCGCGCACGCGCGCGAGAGCGGTAAGGTCATAGCGCACGAAGCCACCATTCGGGAGTTCGTGCGCGGCATCGCGAGCTTCCGCAACCGGCCGCGCCTCCCACAGCTCCGAGCGGCTCTCGCCCAGCACATCGAGATTGTCTGTCACGCCACGCGACTCTTAGCTGTTTCAAAATGGAGCTAATGCATCCCAAAACCAATCATAACATTAAAGGACTATTAAACTTAACAGCGTCGGCGGGCACGCGAAACGGCCATGCCGCACCCCGGGCGCTAGGTCGAGTGGCTAGGGGTCAGACGATCTTCTGCTCGACGGCGATGCGGATGAGCTGCATCGGGGTGCGCGCATTGAACTTGGCGCGGAGCGAGGCACAGGTCGTCGCCACCGTCTTGTAGGAGACGTTGATGAGGGCGGCGATCTCCGACATGCTCTTGCCCTTGGCGAGCAATCGCAAAACCTCCCTCTCGCGCGATGTGAGGACCACCGATTCGCCGGCATTGCGCAGGAACGCTATCTTCTGCGCCATCGCCAGGGGGAGGGAGTGGCCGCCGGCGTAAACCTCGCGTATGGCATTCAAAAACGCTTGCGGGTCATCGCTCTTGCTGACGTACCCTTTGGCGCCGCCCTCTATCGCCTGAGCGGCGAACATGGGGTCGTCGTTCATGCTGAACATGATGATCCGGGCCCGCGGGTCGCGCACTTGCAGTCTGCGGGCCAGCTCAAAGCCGGAGATGTCCGGCAGGTTGATATCGATGACTGCCACGTCAGGCTTATGAGCGGCATAGACTTCTTGCGCGGTGGCCGCGTCGCGGGCCTCGAGCATGGTCATGTCGGCAGCCTCGGCGAGCAGCGCCCGGCAACCGGACAACACGATAGGGTGGTCGTCGACGATAAGGACTTTCACGCGGATCGCTTCGGCTTCAGCCAGGCCATTGTATAACGTAACAAATAACTACGGGAAGATGGGCGGTCAAACTCGGGAATAGAATTGGCCGCCCTAGTCAAGCGTTCGCCGAAGGGTTGCCCGCATGTCCATCCGGTTCCGGCTCAATGCCCTGATCATCGCCGTGTTCACGCTGGGACTGGTGCTGTTGATGTTGGCCATGGTCCTGAGTGCCGGGCCGCGCATCCGCGCTGAAAACGACAGCATCATGCGGCTCGCCACCGAGTTCGTCGAGACGACCATTGAAAGTCTGCAGGGCACGACCGACCCCGGCGCGCGTCTCGCAGTGCTGCTCGACGGGCTCAAGGACCTCCGGCACGTCCAGATCTACCGCGTCAACGATCCCGGCTCGGATGTCGTGCCGGAGGACGGGATATCGGCAGCGGCGCCGTCATGGCTTGCCAGGCTGGGGCGCCCGTCGTCCACGGCGCAGGTGCCGGTGAGGGTAAATGGGCAGGACTTCGGCACGCTGGTGATAGCGCCGCGTCTCGCCGACGAGGCGGCGGAAATCTGGAGCTCGATTGTGAGCTTTTCTCTCGGCGGTGCCGCGCTGGCGGTTACTGCCGTACTGCTGATGAGTGTAACGATCGCCTACCTTCTGAAACCCATCAAGCGCATAGGCGATGCGCTCATGGTCCTCGAAGCCGGGCGATATGACGTGGCCGTGCCCGAAAGCGGTCCGCCGGAGATTTCCGACATTTGCCGCAAGCTCAATCGGCTGGCGACGACGCTCGAGAGTACGATCTCAGAGAACAGGCGTCTCGCCCAACGCATCATTCGCGTTCAGGACGAGGAGCGCAAGGATCTCGCGCGCGAGCTGCACGATGAGCTGGGGCCCTACCTCTTTGCCATCCGAGCGGCGATCGCTGCCCTCAAATCCGAGCTGCAGCGGGGCGGAAGCGACCGGGAGAAGCTGCTGCGGACCTGCGATACGTTGGTCGAGCGCATGGAGACGATCCAGCGCATGAACCGTGGCGTGCTGCAGAAGCTGCGGCCTATGGGTCTCGAGGAATATGGCCTCAAGGCGAAGCTGACCTCGCTCTTGGCGCTGCTGCGCGAAAGCCATCCGCATGTGAGGATCAACCTCGCCGTTGCCGCAGATCTGCCGGCCTGCGACGAGACGAGCAACCTGACGCTCTACCGGCTGGTTCAGGAGGGGCTGACGAATGCGCTCCGCCATGCGGAGGCAACGGTCGTCGATATCGCCGTCGAGCCGGCGCCCGCAGACGATGTGCCGGAGGTCAAGGACAAGACGCGCCCGGTAATTCACGTCGCTATTGCGGACAACGGCCGCGGATTACCCGAAGGCGTCAAGGCGAGCTACGGCATCGCCGGCATGAGCGAGCGCGTGTGGGCAACGGGCGGGGAGATGCGCATGACCAACCGTGCGGGCGGAGGATTGACGCTCGATGCCTGGGTGCCCGTTTCCTTTGCCGGCGCCGCGCCCTCTGGAGGCGCCTTAGTCGAGACACGCCCGGGCTGAGCGGAGGCAGGGGCCCAGAGGCAGTTGTCCATATGTTGCGAGAACAGCACAGCGCAACCTCAGAGTGCTCCGAGCGGCTGCGCAAGTTTGGAAGCTGTTTTCTCAATCTATGAAATTCCGGCTTCGCATTCCCGCCATTACGAATTGGAACTGGGAGCAAAAGGCAAGGCACTTTTGCTAGCGGATCCTGCACTTTTTGCTCCCGCGTAGCGTGAGTAGCCGACGACGCCGTCAAGGCGCTGGCGGTCGGGGGGAGTAGAAAAGTAATGCGTTCGTATTGCGTGTTGCCTGCGCTGGCCGTAGGCGTTCTTGCCGTTTTGCCCACCGCGGTCGCGGCCCAGGATGCGCCGACGCCGGCACCGGCCTCCGAGCAGCTGCCGCCGGTCGAGGTCATCCAGAAGCAGGCTACCCCCGCCCCCGCCGCCAAGAAGAAATCCGCGGCCAAGAAGAAGCAGGTCTCTCCTACCCCGCAGCCGCCGCCCGCCGCCGTCGCCACGCCGGCGCCGCAGAACCCCAATTCCGTCTACGGCGCCGCCGGCAGCGCGGGCGCCGCCGCGCACGCCTACGAGGGCGCGATCACGCCCGTCAACCCGACGCAGCTCATTCCGACGAACCTGCAAGGCTTCTCGAGCTCTGCAACGCACATCACGAAGCAGGAGATCACCGAGCGTGAGCCGCGCAACCTCAACGAGGCGCTGACGCGGGTGCCGGGCGTCATCGTCGTCAACGACGACGGCAACGGCCACCATGGCGGCATCGGCCTGCGTGGCGCGCCGCCCCGGCGCTCACGCAAGCTGCTGGTCATGGAGGACGGCCACACCGCCAACCTGGCGCTGTGGCTCGACCCGTCCGTACACTACTGGGCGCCGATCGATCGCTTGGAGAGCGTCGAGGTCATCCGCGGCACCATCATCACGCACGGGCCGAACAACAACTTCGGCGTCATCAACGCGCGCAACCTGTCGCCATTCGGACCCGACGAGACGGTGGTCAGCGCCGCCATGGGCTGGACGCAACTGCGCGGCGGCTGTTTCGAGGGCAACTGCAAGAATGACTCGGTCGAAGAGTCCTACCGCTGGCACGTGCATACGCGCCAGCACGCCGAGAACGTCGGTCTCGTGCTGTCCTACACCGGTGCCGACGTGCAAGGCGCCTGGGATACGGAACGCCTGACGTTCAACGACTTCTACGGCGCCATCGGCTGGAAGGGCGTCGATCAAGATCTGACCGTATCCGTCGTCTATGCCCGCCAGCGCGACAACTATGACGAGCAGAACTTCCTGCAGGAGTACGAGGACGACAACTTCCCCGCCAGCAGCGAGGACGAGGCAGAGGAACTCTTCGCCGAGCTGAACCAAGGCGCCGCGGAACGAGCGTTTCACGAGGTGGGGAACTGCAAGTCGTGCTACGCACCCGCCTCGCACCTCAACACCTACGTCGGCGACGTCTGGCGCGGCCAGATCGTCCACAATGCCTATCTTGACGACGACACGACGGTGACCACCCGCGTCTATGCCGGCCAGCACACCCGCGACCGCTATCAGCTTATCACCACGGAGTCGGATCCCGACGGCAGCCCGGGCGGCGATGCTGCCGTGCCGCTTCTCGGCGGCGGTGGCGACCAGGAAGGATGGTACTTCGGTGAGGACACCATGTTCGGCCGCCTGCGTACGTTCCGCCACCTCGGCGGCGAAGTGCGGGCCGAATGGGCCAATCAAAAGCTGTTCGGATTGAATCAGGATATCCAGGCGGGCATCCGCTACGAGTACCAGGACATGACCAACCGGAACTTCCTCGGGCTGGATAATGAGATCCTGGAGGAGGGCGACGAGTCGGGCGCGACGCTGTTCGATCGTTCGCTGAAGGCCAACACCGTCTCTGCCTTCCTGCAGACGAACATCGATGTCGCGCAAAACTTCAATGTGCTGCCGGGCATCCGCTTCGAGTGGTACAACATCAGCCGGACGAACCGCGTCATCGCCGAGGAGGAGAGCGAGGCAGAGGAGGAAGATTCCGCCGACTGCCCGGACCCGTGGAATACCGCCGGCGACGACTGCCTGGCGATCGAAGACATCAACTTCGATCCCGCCCGGCCGAAGGAGAGCTACTCGAGCTTCAACGCATTGCCCGGCATCGCCTTCGCCTACACCGGCTTTTATCGGTCGACGCTGTACGGCGGCTATCACCGCGGCATGTCGACGGCCGTGCTGCGCAACGATGACTTCGCCGCCCCGGATGAGATCGGCGACAACTTCAACCTCGGCTTCCGCAGCGCCGCCATCAAAGGTCTGCAGTATGAGGTCGCCGGCTTCTATCAAATCATCCAGGACTACCAGTTCGGCTCCTCGTTCTCCGATGCGGGCGACCGCTCGTACGGACGCGCCAATGAGGTGGAGATTAAAGGTGTCGAGCTATACGGACGCCTGAACTCGCAGCCATTCACCGGTGGACCGCTGAACTTCTTCACCGAGGGCAACTACACCTATGCGCGCGGCATCTTCACCGATGCGCCTCAGCTCGACGACAACGGCAACGTGATCGGCAGCTTCAACGGCAAGCATCTGCCGGAGGTGCCGTTCCACGTCGCGGCGTTGACGGTGGGTGTCGAGGGCACGACCGGCTGGCGCTGGAACGCCAGCGCGACCTGGACCTATCGCGGCTCATTCTTCACCGACGAGGGCAATACCGGCTACGGCATCTATGAAGCTGATTGTGGGGACACCGACCCCCCGCAGCCAGGCGTAGCCTATGAATGCGAGATCGAGGAGGCCGGCGAGGATGGCGAGGTGCCGTCGGTGTGGCTCTTGTCGGCGCGCTTCAACCTGGAGCTCGGGAATTCGGGTGCCAGCGTGTTCGTCGCCGGCGACAACCTCCTCAACGAGTTCTACATCACCGACCGCGAGGACGGCATGAAGCCCGGCATGGCGCGCACGATCTGGACCGGCTTCAAGTACAAGTTCTGATCCGTCACCGCGTGTGTGAGCACGCTGCAAACTGCCCCCACACCCCCAGGGTGGGGGCGGTCCTTTTTTGCCGCGGGCGCAAGGGCCGCTGGTAGCGATTGTGCTTGAGAGGTCTCAGCTGGAGGCGAGCGGCGCGGGCAGCGCATTGCGCGGCGGCGGCCGCAACGACCTGTGCTTGCGCATGATCTTGGTCAGCAGCGCGCCGAGCACGATGCCGCCCGATCCGTTGAGGTCCTCGCCAGGGCTCTCGATGAACGCCAGACCGCAATTGTGCGCTTCGCGATAGTGGGCGCGCTCGATCACCACCCCGGGCAACAGGTTGAAATCGGTCACCTCGATGTAGGCGCGGGCGGCCTCCTCCTCGTCGGGCATCAGCATGCGCGACAGCGCAATGTAGAGCCGCGACTTGGGGATGCCCGCCGCCTTCAATTGGTAGAACAACTCGACGGCCGGCTGCAGGTCGTCGAAGCAGGACCCGGACGGCTGCACGACGAGATGGGCCACGCTGGCGATCTCCATCGTCGCGCGCGGGGCGTTGCCCGGCGCATCAACGATGAGCAGATCGACGCCGGGCTCGCAGGCGATGGCGGCGTCGATGTTGGGATAGGCTTCGACCGTGAGGGGCGGAAACACCTTGTTCTTTTCGCGCAGGCGCTGCCATTGGCTCGATGTGCGCTGATCGTAATCGAGGTCGGCCAGCGTCGTGCTCAGCCCACGCCGCGCGGCCACCGTGGCGAGGGCACGGGCGAAGGTGGATTTCCCTACGCCCCCTTTGCGACTTACAAACGCGACTACGACGGTCATGGCCTGCCGGTTGAGGAGAATGTGCCAGCTTTTTCCCGCTCGCAGTGCGTGCATATGGTTAAAAAGCGGCGGTTTCCGGGCTGATGGGCGGGGATCGCGCTGCCACCGACGATTGCCTGGCGTAGGGCTGGAAGCCGAGAGTCGGCCGCGGCGCGATGGGGCGCTTACGACCGCTCCAGAGCGTGCGCGACGGTCGCCTCGCGCTCGAGCGCGCGGCCATAGGCGCTGCCCGACCAGCGCTGGGCCGCCGCGCGCACGGCATCAGGGGTAATCCACCCCGCGCCGAGAGCGATGCTTTCAAGGCAGGCGATCTTGCGTCCCGTCTCGGTCTCGAGCTTGCGAACCTTAAGGCTGGCTTCGAGGAGCGAATCCGGCGTGCCGGTATCGAACCAGGTTTCGCTCTGCGGCAGCGTTTCGACGAACACCTTCGAGCCGGCCAGATAGGCATTGTTGACGTCGGTGATCTCGAGCTCGCCGCGCGCCGAGGGCTTGATCGAGGCGGCAATCGCCGCGGCGGTGCCGTCGTAGACATAGAGCCCGGTCACGGCGTAGCTCGATTTCGGGTTGCGCGGCTTCTCTTCGATGCTCAGCGCTTCTCCGGCGCTGTTCAAGGCTACGATCCCAAATGCTTGCGGGTTGGCAACCGGCGTGGCGAACAGCGTCGCTCCCACCGGCCGATGAAATGCATTGCGCAGCAGCTGCGCCGTCGCGCCACCCAGGAAGATGTTGTCGCCCAGAGCCAACGTGACAGGACCGCCCGCGGCGAAGTCGTCGGCGATGATCAGCGCCTCGGCAATGCCGCGCGGCTCGGCTTGTGCGGCATAGGAGACCGAGATGCCGAGCTGAGACCCATCCTCGAACAGGGCACTGAAGGCGCCGAGGTTATCGGGCGTGGAGATCAGCAAAATTTCCCGCACGCCAGCGCTCATCAGCAGCGCCATGGGATGGAAGATCATGGGCGTGTCGTAGACGGGCAGCAGCTGCTTGGAGATGACGCCCGTCGCCGGTAGCAGCCGCGTGCCGCGTCCACCGGCTAGAATAATGCCGCGCACGGAAGCACTCCAACGCGCTTGATGATCCTTCCCTCGATGACGACCTGCTCGATACGGCTGCGCCACTCTTCGAGGGCGCGATACCAATCGAGGGTCAGCGTGTCGAGGCTGCGCGTAAGCGTCTTTGCCTCCAGCGCGGCCACGATCTCCTTGACGCCCTCTTCAATGCTGACGGTGGTCGTGTAGCCGAGCGCGGCGATGCGGTCGAAGGCGACGCGATAGGAGCGCGTATCGGGGTCGCCATACCAGTCGATTTCGACATCGCGCGGCACCAGCGCCGCAACGCGATCGGCTAGCGCGCGGATCTGCACGTTCAGCTCGTTGGAGCCGGCGTTGAAGACCCGGCCGTTGATGGCATCGGCATCGGCATCGAGCATGAATTCGATGGCGCGGGCGGCATCGCGAACGTGGATCATCGGGCGCCACTGGGTGCCGTCGCGCATCAGGGCGAGCTTGCCGGTACGCCAGGCCGTCTCGGTCATGCCGTTGATGGCGAGATCGAAGCGCATGCGCGGGCTGACGCCGAACAGCGTCGCAAAGCGGATGACGCCGACCACGAAATCGCTCGACGCCAGCGGCCGGATGTCCTGCTCGGCGGCTAGGTTGGCCTTGGCATAGACGGTGAGCGGGTTGGGCGTGCAGTCCTCGTCGAGGATCTGCGAGGGCGGGAAGAAGCCGTAGATCGAGCAGGACGAGGGGATGACATAGCGGGGAACGCCGGCGGACTTGGCGAAGCGAGCATTGCGGGCACGCGACTGATGGTTGATCTCCCACGTCTCGTCGGTGAATGCATCGCCGAGAGGATCGTTGGAGAGAGCGGCCAAGTCGACGACGGCGTCGAGACCTTCGAAGACGGAGGGCTCGAGCGTGCGCACGTCGGTGCGCAGCCTCGTTAGATTGGGGTGGGCCGGCAGACGCTGCCCGCCAAAGAAGAATCGGTCGACGGCAATGACGTTCGAGCCGGCTTCGAGCAGACGCGGAACGAGGACCGAGCCGATATAGCCGCCGGCACCAGTGACCAAGATTGTCTTGTTCTTCATTCCCCGCCTGCTCACGTTCTTGTCCCAACCGGATGACGCATAAACTATGCGCGCAGAGTGCCGGTGCGGAGGGTCAATCTCTCACTATACTTAACCCTCGCGCGGACCGAAAAATCGGCGGCACGAAGCATGCTGCCGCGGTGGTCGCGCAAACATCATCACCACGAGGATAGCGTGCACCCTGCAGTCCCATTCAACCGCGCCCCGATCGTCGGCCGCGAGATCGAGTTGATCACCGAGGCCCTTCAGTCGCGGCATCTCGCCGCCGACGGTGTGCATTCGCGCTGGTGCCAGAATTGGATCTGCGAGCGACTGTCGGTGCCCAACGCGCTTCTGACGACGTCATGCACGAAAGCCCTCGAGCTGGCGGCGATGCTGTGCGACATCGGCCCCGGCGACGAGGTGATCATGCCCTCGTTCACGTTCGTGTCGACGGCAAATGCCGTCGTAATGCAGGGCGGAACGCCCGTGTTCGTGGATATGCGTCCCGACACGCTCAATATCGATGAGGCGCTTGTCGAGGACGCGATAACGCCCCGCACGAAGGCGATTTTCGTCGTTCATTATGCTGGCGTGTGTGCCGACATGGATGCCATCAACGCCATTGCCCGCCACCACGGCCTGGTGGTCGTCGAGGATGCCGCGCAGGCGATCCTCTCCACCTACAAGGGGCGCCCCGCCGGTGCTCTCGCCGATATGGGCTGCTTCAGCTTCCACGAGACCAAAAACATCGTCAGCGGCGAGGGTGGCGCCATCGCGCTGTCACCCAAGGTGCCATACCTGAAGGCGCGGGTGATCGCCGAGAAGGGGACCAACCGCACCGCCTTCATGCTCGGCCAGGTCGACAAGTACACGTGGGTGGACAAGGGCTCCTCGCTGCTTCCGAGCGAGATCACCGCCGCCTTCCTGCAGGCGCAACTGGAGCAGGCGGAGGCCATCATTGCCGACCGCATGGCCACGTGGAGCTTCTATCATTCCGCGCTCGCCGAGGCGGAAAAGGCAGGGCTGCTGCGGCGTCCCATCGTGCCGGTGGAGTGTACTCACAATGCCCACATCTATTACGTGCTGCTGCCGAGCCAGCAGCTGCGCAACGACGTCATCGCCGACATGAAGGCGCGAAACGTTTCCGCGACGTTCCACTATATTCCGCTGCACTCCTCACCGGCGGGGAAGAAGCTGACGCGCACGCATGGCGCCATGACGAACACCGATACGCTTCCCGACCGACTGGTGCGGCTGCCGCTGTGGTACGGGATGGGCACAGCCGCCGAATTGGCCGTCGAGGCGCTGCTAGAAGCGCTGCGCGCTAAAGTCGGCGCTTAGCGGCCTCGCTCCTCGAAGCCACATCGCGTACTGCAGGTGGGTATGCCGCACTAGCGGCACCCTGCACGGCGTCCGTCCCTTGTGGCCGACCGCCAGCCAGCTCGCGATAGACGGCAACAAGCGCCTCATTCATGTGGTCGCTGTGGAACGTCTGCTCATAGGTGCGGCGGGCGGCTGCCCCCATGGCGGGGAGATCGGATTTCTCCAACACCGCGATAGCGCGATTGAGGAATCCGGGCCGGTCGATGTCGATAATGATGCCGTTCACCCCGTCCTCGATGATGTACGGGAAGACGCCGCGATTGCTGCCGATGAGCGGTCGACCGGAGCGCAGGGTCTCGAGCGCCCAGATCGACAATCCCTCCCACCGCGATGGCATGACGACGGCATCGTATTGCGTCAGGAGCTCGGGGAGCTCGGCGCGCTGTACCCAGCCGAGCATGGTCACGCCAGCAGGGATCGTCAGCTCAGGCCCGTCGAGCACTCGCCCGCCGCCCAGATCGACGGTCGCGCGGGCGGGATCGACGGAGGCCAGATCATCGACGAGCAGGTCGGCGCCCTTCTGCTCGTCGAAGCGCCCGAGGAAAAGGATGCGCAGCGGCGCGCCGCTCGGCCGAGTTGCAGGCGGGGGGCGCCGGCTAGGGTCTATGTCGGCGATGCCGGAGACGACCAGGGCGACGCGCTGCATAGGGAAGCCGGCGCCGCGCAACAGGTCCTGCTCGTGCGGCGACAAGTTGATGATGCGGTCGGTGAAGCGCGAAAGCCATCGCTCGACGACCTGCCACAGCCGGACGGCGGGTGTCCGGCGTGTGCGGTCGAATGACCAGCAATGGGCGCAATAGAGCGTCCTTGGCCGCGGCCGCACCGTAAGCAGGGTGAGGCGGCCGATGGCGCCGGCAAAGCTGCTGTGGAAGTGCACGATATCAGGGCGCTCGCGCAGCAGAGTTCGGCGCAAGGCCACGGCCAGGCGCCACAGGGAGGCGAGGTTGCGGCCGCTGCGGTTGTAGGGCTCGACGACGCCGTTGAACTGTCCGGCTAGCTGCTCGAGGTGCGGGGTGGGTGCGAGAAGGGCGACATTCTCGGCGGAAAATTCACGAGTCTGAAACGGCAATATTTCCTGCAGGTAGGAAGCAGGGCCGCCGATCAGGCTTTCGCTGACGTGGAGAATTTTCACGATATTGACCGTATGCGAGACGCTTTTTGGTAGCCCTGCGAGGCGACGTTCATCGCATACTTTCGCTCAGGCAGGAGGACGCCGATGTCGCGGCCTCGCCTCAGAGTGAAGAATGAGTTTTATCGAGCTGTGAGTCGAGGCGGAGCACCCGTGCGGCGGGTTAACGCTAACCGACAGTAAAGGTGCGTGCCCCGTGCGGCGCGCCATATTGTTTTGGGACAGTCGCAGCGCTCCTAGCCAGTCCCTGGACGCAACCGGCATCAGCTAAGGGCCCGAGCCCTGATCCCCGGCGAGGTCGGCGATGACGGCGATCCACGATGCACCCGCTGCGAGGGGGAAATGTGTGAGATGTCCGCGGAAACAGCGCATCTAGAGTCGTTTTGGAGCAGCGAGCTTAGAGGCTACGCGGCGCAACTGCGCGCACGCGCGGTTGTGATCCTGGTGATCACGGCGTGTCTCGTGGCGGCCGCGGTCGCCTATCTCGCGGTCGTGCCCGCGCGCTATCGGGCAAGCACGGAGATCTTCCTCGACCCGCGCGGCTTGCAGGTGGTGCAGAATGATGTGACCCCGCGCCTGGAAACGAGCGAGGTGGCGACGTCGCTGGTCGAAAGTCAGTCGCGGATCGCGCAATCGGAGGCCGTGCTGCGGATGGTCGTCGATCGCCTGCGCCTCGACGCGGATCCCGAATTCGTGCGCCCGCCGAACCTGCTGGATCGGGTTCGGCGCTCGATCTCTCCGGCGCGGGAGGAGGACAGGCAGACCCGGGCCATGCGCACTCTGCAGCGTGCCATCGATGTCCATCGCGCCAGCCGCAGCTACGTCATCGTGATGTCGGTCCTGAGCGAGGATCCGATCAAGGCGGCGCGTATCGTGGACGCTATGGCCAATCTGTACATTGAGCGTGAGGTGAGCGCGCGCCAGAACGCCGCCGAACGCGTCGAGCAGGCGATGACGTCGCACCTCAACGAGCTCGCGGACCGCGTACGCAAATCGGAGGATGCGGTTGAACGCTTCAAGGCGGAAAACAACCTGATAGGGTCCGCCGCGCGACTGATGAGCGACCAGCAGCTCGAGGAGCTCAATAGCCGCCTCAGCGCCGAGCACGCAAACGTGGTCCTGCTGCGCGCCCGCGTCGAGGAGATCGACAAGTTGCTGGCGAGAGGCATCGATTCCGATGCGAGCCTAGAGGCTGTGCAGTCTCCGACGATTGCAAGCCTACGCGCCCAGTACGCGCAAGTCGTTCGCCGGCAAGCGTCGGCGGACGCGCTCCTGGGCCCGCGCCACCCCGATACCCAAGTTCTCCGCGAGCAGCGCAACGGCTACCGCCGCCTGATCGCCGAGGAGTTGCGGCGGATCGCCGACGCCACCCGCACCGAGTACAATCGCGCGCTGGCGAGCGAGAAGACTTTGCAGACGGATCTCGAAGCGTTGAAGAACGTAACGATCCGGTCGAATGGGGCGATGGTCCGCCTACGCGAGCTCGAAAGAGTGGCCGAATCCAATCGTGAGATATATCGAGCCTTCCTGACACGCGCCAAGGAGATCGGTGCCCAAGGCGGTGTCGACACCTCCAGCACGCGTATCATCTCTGCCGCCGTGCCGCCGAACCGGCCTTCGAGCCCGCGTGGCAGCCTTCTCTTGATGGCGGCATTCGCAGGCTTGATACTGGGGATCGGTTACGTATTGCTGTCAGCCCCACCGGCGCGTGGAAGGAACTGACCGTGCTCCAGACCGTCACCGAGCCTGCGGCGCGCGCGGGGGCGATGAAATCTGCTTTCAATAGTGAGCGACGCCTGGTGATCAACGGGCGCTTTGCTGGGCGTCCGGTCACCGGTGTCGAGCGCTTTGCGCGGGAGATCGTCATGGCGATTGATGCGCTGATTGCTGAGCGTCACCCGCTGGCCGAGGGGCTGCGCGCTTGCCTGGCCGTGCCGAAGGGAACGACGGTCGGCTTTCCCCTCACTGAGATACAGACGGTCGAAGTGGGTCGCGCCTCTGGCTACGCCTGGGAGCAGATCGAGTTGCCCCTCTTCGCCCGGGGCAACGTGGTGCTCAACCTCTGCAGCCTTGCGCCGATTCTTGGAGCTCGGAATGTGACGTGCGTGCACGATGCGCACATCTGGCTCGTGCCGCACAACTATTCGCGCGTGTTTCGGATCGCCTATCGGGTGCTGCAACCCTTGTCGATTCGACTCAGCCAGCGCTGGGTGACTGTCTCCCAGTGCTCGAGCGATGAGCTCGTCGCATGCGGCGCTGCCGACCGGCCAAGCGATGCGATCACTTACAACGGCGCCGACCACGCGTCGCAGTGGTCGCCCGAGCAATCCCGGCTCGATGCGGCAAAGCTCCCGGCGCGCTACGTGTTCGCGCTCGGAAGCAGGTCGCCCAACAAGAACATGGGCCTGATCTACACCTTGGCCGACAGGCTGGCGCCGATGGGGATTGGCGTGATCATCGCGGGTGGCAGCAATAGCCGCATCTTCGGTCAGGCGGAGGACAACCTATCTGCGAACGTCATCCACGTAGGACGCGTCTCGGATGACGACCTCGCACTCCTGTTTCGCGGCGCACAGTGTTTTCTCTTTCCGTCGCTGCACGAGGGGTTCGGCTTGCCAGCGGTCGAAGCCATGCACTTGGGGTGCGCCGTGGTGGCCTCGAACGCGCCGGCGATGCCGGAGGTGCTGGGTGAGGCGGCCGTTCTGTGCGACCCCCACAACACCGAAGCGTGGGTCGCCGCCGTCGAGCGGCTGTGCTGCGACGCCGACTGGCGCCAGAAGCTCATCGAGCTCGGGCGGGCGCGCGCTGCCACTTATGCGTGGCGCACCAGCGCCCTCAAGCTCCTTCCTCTGCTCTCTGACGTGGCGGCTGGTCGATGAGCGCGTGCCCTGAGCCCCGGGCTGCGGGCGCCGCCCCAGCTGAGTTGACGGACCGAGATTGGCAGCGCGGTCCATTCTTGATCGTGACACGGCACGACTATCGCACCCTGCGCAAGGTGAACCTGCATCATTATGCCGATCAGCTTCGCTCCCACGGCAAAGTGCGGTTCTTCTCGGTCGGCTTCAGCTACCTGTCGCGTTTGAACATGGATGCGCGCGTGCCCTTGTGGGCGCGCAGCAACCAGGTCGAAAACATCGACGGCGTCGACTGCTATTTGTGGAGAACTGCGGGGCATCCAATCAACCTGCGGGCGCGCGTTTTCGATGGGCTTGCAGCGTCGCTGTTCGCATCCTACGCGCGGCGCGCGCCTGCACTCTTGTGCGAGTGGGCAGCGAACAGCCGCTATATCCTCATCGAGTCGGGTCTGCCGATCATCTTCTTCGAGTCCATCAAGCGCGCCAATCCGACGGCACGGATTGCCTACTTTGCATCCGATGATCTCGATGCCATCGGGTGCTCGCCGGCGCTGCGGGTGGAGCTGGACCGAACGATCGGCCGCTACGACTGGGTCTTCTCACCGTCGCGGCGTCTCGCCGCAAAGTTCTCGGCTCACGTCCCGGGTTATTGCCTGCCCTACGGTGTCGAGCCGGGCGGCCTCGCGGCCGCTCCGTCGCCGTACGAGGGCGGCGTGAACGCGGTTACCGCCGGCTCGACCCTGTTCGATCCAAGCTTCTTTGCCGTCGCCGCCGAAGCGTTCCCGCACATTACGTTTCACCTGCTGGGGTGCGGGGCAAAGGCTGTCGGCCTGCAGCGGACCAACGTCCGCGTCTATCCAGAGGTACCCTTCGAAAGCGTGCTGAACTTCTTCCGTCACGCCGAGTTCGGAATAGCGCCCTACGACCCCCGCGGCCTCGATCCCTATTTTGCGGAGTCGTCGCAGAAGTTGGCCTACATGGGGATTCTCGGCGTCCCAGCCGTTTGCCCCGAGGCGGCGGTCGGCAGCTACCCGGGCCGCTTCGGTTATGTGCCCGGCGACCCCGCATCGATCGCAGAGGCGATACGACGCGCACTGGCCAGCGGACACTTCTCCGGCCAGCCGGCGCTGTCGTGGGCCGAGGTTACCGCGCGGCTGCTTGCTCCGAAGGCCTATCCCGACACGAGGGTCTGATGCGAGGTCCGCCCACGAGCGGCGTGCAGCGTGGGGCCAGGATGAGAGCCCCCAGACTGCTGGGGCTCATGCTCATCGGCAGCTCGGTTGCCGGCGCCTCGTGGGCTTCCATGGCGCCGACCGTGACCTGGCCCGCCTGGGCCATCCAACTGGCGCGCGACGTGGACCAATTCGATGCGCTGGCGGAGGCGGATGCTCACATCTGGGGCCAGCTTCCCGTTATCGATGCGCGAGCGCAGGGCGTCATCGGTGACGGCGTCACAGACGATACGCCAGCGCTGCAGGCCCTGCTCGACTCCCTGTCGGGTGGGGGAACGCTCGTGCTCGACGGCGGCGTATTCGTGCAAATGCGTTGTCTGCGCCTTAGCCACCGTCACGTGCGCCTTCTCGGTCGCGGCGCGCGGCTGCACGCCAGCAACCCCGACGACATGTGCATCTCGCTCGATGGCGAGGGCAGCGAGCTGCGCGGACTCGAGCTAACGGCACAAACGGTTCGACGCGGTACCATGCTCGAGCAGTCACGGGTCGTCGTGCAGGGTCGGGGGACGAAGGTCATCGATAATCGTATCCGCGGCTCGACCTCGGCCGCCATCATGATCTTCGGCGCCCGCAGCTACGCCATCGTCGGCAATCAGGTTTCAGCGACGCTTTCCGACGGCATCCACAGCACGCACGGCGCCACGATGGGCTATATCGCCCGCAATGCCACCGATGCCACGGGCGATGATGGCATCGCCGTCGTTTCCTACCGCGACGGGCCCCGCTGCAGCCGCATTCTGATCGAGGACAACCTCGTATCAGGGGTCTCGTGGGCGCGCGGCATCAGCGTTGTCGGGTCCGCCGACGTCGTCGTTCGGCGCAACAAGGTAGCCGGCACCGGGCGTGCGGCCGGTATCATCATCACCCGCGAAGACTCTTACGACACCTATGGTGTCGAGCGGGTGCTGATCCTCGATAATTCCGTGTCGGAGATCGCCAAGCGCTTCGATTGGCCCGACGACCATCAGACGGGGCAAGCCGCGATCGACGTAAATGCGCACGTCGCGCCGGTTCCCGAATTGCAGGTGCGGCAGGTGCTGATCGGCGGCAACACCGTCGTTGACGGCCGGACGGACGGAATCCGGCTGCTCGGCGGCGTGTGCGACGTAACCATCGCCGACAACAGCGTGCATAGGATGGGCGGCGTAGGGATAGCCGTCGTCGATGCCACATGCGCGCGCCCAATCGCCAGCTGCTCCGGCAACGAGGTCGATGCGCCACAAACGAACCCGCCGGACTGCCGGTCACCATGATCGTCATGTCGCGTAGAGGCGTAGCCCCCCGCAATGCATACTGATCCACGCCTCGGACAGCCACTGAGACCGCACAATGCAGCTGCCTGACCGCGACATGCTGGCGACGATAGCGCTCCGCATCCTGGGCGGGGCCGCGGGGACGCTTCCACCGCTGATCGCCCTCGTCTGGCTGGATCGCGCCGAGTATGGCCACGCGATGGCCAACTATGCGTTGGCTCTAATGCTCATCGGCCCCATCACCCAGTTCATCAGTCAGGGGTACCTGCGCGCCCTCTTGCATAACGACGGCGAGGTCGCGAATCCGCGCGGGACCAGCATGGTGCATGCATACGTACTTGCATGCGCGGCAGTGCTCGCCGTGGGCGCCACCGTCTCCATATGGTCATGGACCGATGCGGCCCTCGTAGCAGTCATGGTGGCAGTGTCCGCCCTAGCGCGGATGCAGGAGGGCAGCCTGGTGGCCACGGGTCATCAGAACGCGGCTGTTCTTCTGTTCTACGTGCTTCCACCGTTGTTGCATGCAACGCTGATCGTCTGCGTGCATGCCACAGGCTTGGTCGATGACTTCTGGAACGTGGCGCTCAGTCAAATCGTAGCTTATGGCGGCTGTGGTGCAGCTTCGATGCTGCTCGTGGGGGGGGCGACAGGATGGCGCGTCCTCGTCGGCCCGCTGGCCCTGGGGCGCGTCGATTGGCGGGACGACTTCAACGCCGTTCGGCACTTTCTGGCCAGCGGCGCGGTGTTGTCGACGACCGAGCACATCCCGATTGTGTTTCTCAACAGCTTCGGACTTGCGACCGCAATTCCCAGCTTCGAGCTGGCGCGCAAGATAGCCGCCGTCCCCTACGTGGTCATCCACGCCCTCAATATGCACTTCATGCCGGACCTCGTCCGTCACGCGCGGGAGCATGCCTGGGACAAGTTCCGGGCGTTGCTGGCGCGCTTCACCTATCTCTCGGGCGGCATCGGCTCGCTATACATCGCGGCAATTTTGGTCGGGCTGCTCATCCTGCAGCGGCTGCCCGGCGTTGCCCAGCCCTTGGATACCGCGTCGTTCGTGATCCTGCTCGGGGCGGCCGTCGTGACTTCGATAGGAGCGCCGGCCGGCTCGGCGCTCGTGGCGCTGAACGGCGAGAGGTGGTGGACGCTCGCCTCGAGCGCCAGCCTTGTCGTGCAGCTCTTGATCTCCCTGATCGCAGTGGGAAGCCTCGGAGCAGAGGCGATCGCGCTGTCAATCCTCGCGCAGTCGATCGTCTTGAGGGGAATCGTCGCCTGCGGAACGGCCGTACGGCTTGCCAGCAGTGAGAAGCAGGGGGCCGTCGCGCATGTCGCTAGCTAGTTCCAGCCAAGCAGCCGTCGAAGGCGTGGCAGGCGGCGCGGTGGTACAACGGGCTTCGCCGTGGTGGGTCCACCCAGCCCGTCTTCTTGCCATCGTCGTCCTACCGATCGCGATCGTGGTGTGCCTCTACACCGCCGATGTGATCAATCACAATCGCGCCAACTATTCGGCGCCGGTGTTCTTCAATGCCTACTATGCCGCCCTGTTTCTCGGCGGGCTCCTAATCCTGACCGTATTTGCCTTGGTGGGCGCGCGAGGCAACTCGGGTGCACCTAGTGTCAGCTTCGGCAACGGCGCGCTGGATTTCCTGTTTATCGCGTGCTTGACGGCCTATGCGATTTGGTTCGGGCCGATGCTGGCGTCGGCGCCCGAGGTGCTGTTGGGTGCCATCACGGCTGAGAGCGGCGCCGTCTACGACGTGCGGGAGCTGTCGACAAGACTGCCGGGCATCACCACGCTCACGCAATTCGGCGTGGCTTACGTGTGCATTTACGCGATTAGAAAATTCGTAAATGGCGAACGTCTGCCGAGGCGCTTCGACGTGTTCTTGGCGATCATCATGGGGGCCGCGATCTTCCGCGCCCTGGTCAACTCCGAGCGCATCGCCCTTGTCGAGGTTGCAATTCCGCTGCTGGTTATCCTCTGCAAGGGCGCGCAGCTGACCGGCGCGAGGCCGCTGCGCATCTTCCGCCAGACGCTGCCCTTGCTGATCCTCGGTGCCAGCCCCGTATTCTTCACCCTGTTCGAATACAACCGCTCGTGGATCAACCATTACCAGTACGAGTACGACAGCCTGCTCGAATTCGCGCTGGAGCGCTTCGGCCTCTACTACATCACGTCGGTCAACAACTTCTGTGGGTTCCTCGACCACAGTGCGTGGCCAACATTCACCGGCGAATGGAGCCTGCTGTGGCTGTACCGCTTTCCGCTTATCGGCCCTGCCTTGGCCGATCTGGTCGGCGCCGACAGTGGCGCTGCATTCGAAACGTTCCTCAAGGAGTACGCCACGGATGAATTCAACAATCCGACCGGGATCCTGATCGTCTATCACGACTGGGGCGTCTTTGGCGGCGTGCTGTTCTTGGCAGCCTATGGCTTGTTCGCCGGACTGGCGTATCGTGCATTCGAGCAATCGCGGGGGCTGCTGCAGTACATCTATCCCATCGTCTTCTACTCGTTCTTCGAAATCCTGCGGATCGGCTACCTGTACGATGGGCGAAGCATTGCCGCCGTGATTGGCCTGGGCATCGCCTATGTAGGCTGGGGCAAGCGGGCTAAGATGCGCCGCCACACGGCAACCGCACGGCTGGCACTGCCATAGCGACATTGGATCGCTAGCAGCCGCGCATCAATCGGCAAGGCCCCATCGGCGTCGCTCCTAGGCGTGCAGGCAGCACTGAAAGAAGCACTCACCATGACAAACACTCGCGTGGCTTGGGCAGCGGCGAAGACCAACGACCTCTCCGCCTTGTGGATGCCCTTCACGGCCAACCGCAGCTTCAAGCAGGCGCCGCGCCTGTTCGCGCGCGCCGAAGGCACCCACTTCTTCACCGACGACGGGCGCCGCGTGCTCGACGGAACATCGGGCCTGTGGTGCGTCACCGCCGGCCACTGTCGGCCGAGGATCGTCGAGGCCATCCGCCGGCAGGCGGGCGAGCTCGACTTCGCCGGCACCTTTCAGATGGGGCATACGAAGGCGTTCGAGTGCGCCTCGCGGCTGGTCAACATCGCGCCGCCCGGTTTCGATCACGTGTTCTTCACCAACTCCGGGTCGGAGGCCGTCGACACGGCGCTCAAGATCGCGCTCGCCTATCACCGGGCAAAGGGCAACGGGGCGAAGACGCGGCTGATCGGGCGCGAACGCGGCTACCACGGCAGCAATCTCGGCGGGACGGCGGTCGGCGGCATCGCGGCCAACCGCAAGATGTTCGGTGCGCTGGTCGCCGGCGTCGATCACCTGCGGCATACGCATGACTTAACACGAAATGCGTACAGCCGCGGCGAGCCCGAATACGGCGCCGAGCTGGCCGACGACCTGGAACGTCTGGTCGCGCTGCACGATGCCTCGACCATTGCCGCCGTCATCGTCGAGCCGGTCGCCTGCTCGGCCGGGGTTCTCATTCCGCCCCGGGGCTATTTGCAGCGCCTCGCGGCGATCTGCGCCCGCCATGACATCCTCCTCATCTTCGACGAGGTGATCACCGCCTTCGGGCGGCTCGGAGCGCCCTTCGCCGCCGAGTATTTTGCTATCGAGCCCGACATCATCACCACCGCCAAGGGCATCACCAACGGGGCAGTGCCGATGGGCGCCGTGTTCGTGCGCTCGAAGATCTACGATGCGTTCATGAGCGGACCGGAGTCGGCGATCGAGCTCTCGCACGGCTACACCTACTCGGGGCATCCGCTGGCCTGCGCGGCGGCCATCGCCACGCTCGATACGCTGCAGGCGGAGGGCCTGCTCACCCGCGCTGCCGAGCTGGCACCCTATTGGCAGGATGCAGTCCACTCCCTCGCGGGCCTGCCGCACGTCATCGACGTGCGCAACATCGGGCTGATCGGCGCCGTCGAGCTCGACCCCGTCCCCGACAATCCCGGCAAGCGCGCGCATGCGCGCTTCGTCGAAGCCTTCAGGCGCGGGATACTGGTGCGCGCCACAGGCGACGTGATCGCGCTGGCGCCACCGCTGATCATCGCGGAGCGCGAGATCGACGAGTTGATCGACGTCCTTAGCGGTGTGCTCAAGTCCGTGGCGGACTAGGGCTTGCCGAACGATTGGTCACCATCCGCTGGTCCTCTCTATTTAGCGGTGGCCGGCTGCTGCGGAGGGTCCTCGGCGCGATCAGCGACCGACGACATGCGGCTTTGAGCAAGACGATATAGCGCGGGTAGAACGATGAGCGTCAATATGGTCGACGAAATAATGCCGCCGATTACGACCGTGGCGAGCGGCCGCTGAACCTCCGCGCCGGCTCCAACGCTGAGCGCCATGGGCACGAACCCCAGGCCCGCGACAAGCGCCGTCATCAGCACGGGACGCAGCCTCGTCATCGCGCCCTCGACAATAGCAGGCTCCAACTCGGCCCCTTCTTCGCGCAGCCGCGAGATGAAGGACAGCATAACGATGCCGTTCAGAACGGCCACACCCGATAGAGCGATGAAGCCCACCGCCGCGGAGATCGAGAGCGGCATGTCGCGCAGCCAAAGCGCCAGCACGCCGCCCGTCAACGCCAGCGGCACGCCGCTGAAGACGACGAGGGCCTCCCTTATCGAGCCAAAGGCTGTAAAGAGCAGAACAAAGATGAGTCCCAGGGCGAGCGGGACGACGATCTGCAGGCGGGCGGTCGCAGACAACAATTGCTCGAATGTGCCGCCATAGTCGACCCAATACCCTGCCGGCAGTTCGACCTCGCCGCGAACCCGCGTCCTCACCTCCTCGACGAAGGAGCCGAGATCTCGACTGCGGACGTTGGCCGTCACCACGACGCGGCGCTTGCCGTTCTCGCGGCTGATCTGGTTGGGCCCGGGGGCAACCTCGAACTTCGCCAACTCCCTCAATGGCACATAGCCTGGCGCGTGCATCGCGACCGAACGGGCCAGACCTGGGGCGCTCAACTCTTGCTTGGACTCTGGTAAGGGGATCGGCAAACGCCCGAGGCGATCCAGATCGGTTCGCACGTCCTCGGGTAGGCGGAGCACGATATCGAAACGGCGGTCGCCCTCGAACACCTGGCCGACGACTTTGCCACCGAGGGCCGCCTCGACTGTCGACTGCAGCTCCGCCACGTTGAGGCCGTACCGGGATATCGCGCTTCGGTCGGGCGTGATCGTGAGCAAGGGGAGCCCCGTCGCCTGCTCCATCTTCACGTCGGCGGCTCCCGGTACCTGGTTGAGCACGGCCTCGATGCGCTTACCGGCGGCGATGAGCTGCTCCAGGTCGTCACCATACACCTTGACGGCGAGGTCGCTGCGAACCCCGGAGATCAGCTCGTTGAAGCGCATCTGGATCGGTTGCGTGAACTCGTAGTTGTTGCCCGGAACCTGGCGGACGGCCGCCTCCATCTCGGCGACGAGCTGGGACTTCGGCTTCTTCGGATCTGGCCACTGGGTCCGATCCTTCATGATTACGAAGTTGTCGGCGACGCTTGGCGGCATTGGGTCGGTGGCAACCTCAGCGGTGCCGAGCTTGGCAAATACTCGGTCGACCTCCGGAAAGCCTTTGACGACGTTTTCCAGGTCGGTCTGCATCGCGAGAGCCTGCGTCAGCGACGTACCCGGTATGCGCAAAGCATGCAGTGCGATATCGCCTTCGTCCAGGTTCGGAATGAACTCGCTGCCGAGGCGGGTCGCCAAGGCGCCGCAATAAATGACGAAAGCCGCGGCGGCGGCAGCCACCAGGTAGCGCCAGTTGATCGCGAATTTCAAAAGCGGCTGATAGATCCACTTGGCGCCGCGAACGATCGGGCTTTCGCGCTCGACGACTTTTCCCGTGATGAATAGAGCAACCGCCGCCGGCACGAAAGTCACGGACAGCAGCATCGCCGCGAGCAACGCCATGACCACGGTTAGCGCCATGGGATGGAACATTTTGCCCTCGACGCCGGTGAGCGCGAAGATCGGAAAATAGACGACGGTGATGATGAAGGCGCCGAACAGCGCTGGTCTCATGACCTCGACCGTTGCTTCGGCGGTGAGATCGAGGCGCTCCTTGCGCGTGAGGAGCCTGCCGAGCGAACGCTGCACTTGTGCAAAGCGGCGCAGGCAATTCTCGACGATGATGACTGCGCCGTCGACGATCAGTCCGAAGTCGAGCGCGCCGAGGCTCATGAGGTTTCCGGAGACACGGTTCTGCACCATGCCGGTAATGGTCAGAAGCATCGACAGGGGAATGATGGCGGCGGTCAGGATGGCAGCCCTGAAGTTGCCCAGCAGCGCAAACAGGACGACGATGACCAGCAAGGCGCCTTCGAGCAGATTCGTCCTGACCGTGTTGATCGTGCGGTCGACGAGGGTAGTCCGATCATAGACGGTCTTGACGGTGACGCCCTCCGGCAAGCTGTCGGCAACCTTCTCCAGCTTCGCCGCGACGCGCTGTGAGACGCTGCGGCTGTTCTCCCCCACCAGCATGAAGACCGTGCCGAGCACGACCTCGCGGCCGTTCTCGGTGGCCGCACCGGTGCGCAGCTCCGATCCCAGCAGGACGTCCGCAACGTCCCGCACGCGAATGGGGAGCCCGTCGCGCATGGCTACGACGATTGCCCGGATGTCCTCGAGTCCTGAGACCTGGCCGGGCACGCGGATCAGATATTGCTCGCCACGCCGCTCTACATAGCCGGCGCCGACATTCGAGTTGTTCGCGGTCAGAGCACGCGCAATGTCGCCAAGGCCCAGATTGTAGCTCGTCAGCTTTCCCGGCAGCGGCGTGATGTGGAATTGCTTGACGTAGCCGCCGACGGTGTTGACCTCGGTGACGCCGGGCACGGTGCGCAACTGCGGGCGGACGACCCAGTCCTGGATCGTGCGCAAATCTGTTGCCGTCCAGGACTTTCCATTCGGTCCCTGCCGGACATTCTCAGGCTCGATCGTGTACATGAAGATTTCGCCGAGCCCGGTGGCGATCGGGCCCATAATGGGGTCGAGGCCCTCGGGAATTTGGCCGCGAGCCTGCTGCAGGCGCTCGTTGACGAGCTGGCGCGCGAAGTAGATGTCGGTTCCATCCTCGAAGACGACGGTTACCTGCGACAGCCCATAGCGCGACAGGGATCGCGTGTATGAAAGGCTAGGCAGCCCCGCGATCGCGGTTTCGATCGGAAATGTGATCCGCTGCTCGGCCTCCAGCGGCGAATACCCCGGCGCTTCGGTGTTGATCTGCACCTGCACGTTGGTGATGTCGGGGACAGCGTCGATGGGCAGCCGTTGAAAATTGTAGACGCCAAGCGCTGCCAGACCCAGAACCGCCAGCATGACCAGCCAAGCGCGATGGATGGAAAACCGTACGAGATGCTCGATCATGAGTTGTTTCTCCGGGCCGACGACGGACGGCAGTTATTAGTGGTCATGACTCGCCCCGGATTTCTCGATGTCGGCCTTGATGAGAAAGCTGTTTTCGGCCACGTAAGCTTGGCCGGGCTCGATGCCGCCCAGCACCTCCGTCCACATGCCGTCCGAGGCGCCGAGATCCAGCATCCGGACCTCGTAAGTGTCACCAACCTGCGCGAAGACGACGGTGAAGTCGCGGAAGCGCTGCAGTCCGGACGCTTTCACCGCTAGCGGGACCTTGCGTTCGGAGACTGTCAGAAAGCCGCGTACAAAAGTCCCGGGGAACCATTTCCTATCCTTGTTATCCAGCACCACGCGGATGACGACGGCTTGGCTCGCGGCTTCCGCGACGGGCGTCACGTAGGAGACGGTGCCTTCCGCCCGCGTCATCTTGTCGTGACTCTCGACGACCACGGATTGTCCAACTTGGACGCGCTCGCGGTCGCGCCCGAAGACGTGCAGTTCGGCCCACACCGTCGAAAGGTCGGCGATTTCGAACAACACCGTGTCGGCCGTTGTTGTGCCTCCGATGCTGGCCGGGCGCGTGACAACGACACCGTCGATAGGAGAAACGATGGAATAGTCTTGGAGGGCGATGTTGCGGTCGATCGTCGCCAAAACTTCGCCGGCACGTACGCTTTGCCCGACCGTCCTTGTGAGCGACTTGACGACACCCGGGAAGCGGCCGCCAACCCGGGCATTGCGGTCCTCGTTCAGCGAGATGACTCCGGTCACCTCGATAATGTCCTTGATCAGCGCCGGCTCGGCCTTCTCGACTTTGATGCCGGCTGCCTCCGCCGCTTTCGCCGAAATCTGCGTGCGCCCTTCGTACGAATGGTAGCTCCATTCAGACGTTTTGCCGTTGCGCTCTGCGCGCACGCGAACGTCAAACGAATGGGGTTCGACGACGACTTGATCGCTCTTCAGGTAATCTTCCTGTGTCGCGAACGTGATCTTATCAACACGGTTGCCGAGACGACCCAGTTCAATGTCAAGTTTGACATCAGACGGCTGAAGCGGCTTTTCCGCGAGAAACGGATAGACATGAAACTCAGGCGGAACGCCTTCCTCGAAGATCGTAATTTCAAGGGCGAAGTCGCCGTCGCGGAGCATGCGGCCTCGATGCGGGCCGCGCTCGAATTCAGCTGGCGCCGCGGCATCTGCATGCTCTTGAGCAGCGTGTTCGTGCGATCCGCGATCGTGGTCTTCACTTCCCGATCTGATTGCCATGCCAACGCCGGCAAACAGCAGAGCTGTGAGAACGAGTGTGAGAAACTGGCGCATTGTGGTGCTCATTTCGACGAGGGTCTCATGGGGCCGGCAGGTTCGGAGGTCGCGGTGAGGAGCGAGCGAAATCCAATATTCAGAACGCGCGTCATGTAGGCATCCCGAAGCTTGAGTAAGCGTCGTGATCAGCGCGATGGACTTCCGGTCTCTTCCGGTGGTTGACGGCCATTCGGACCATGCGCGCGAGGCGCATCATCCGAAGGCATCATTGCGCTGACCATCGGAAGCACGCCGACTTGCGCGGCGTGCCCCGGATCATGCCGTAAGGCGCGGAGGTCGAAGCGGAGGATGCGCCAGCTGCCCATAGGGGAGGGCGCTGTTGCGCTCGATGTGCAACTGCCCGTGATCGGCAGCGATCGGCAGCAGCGTGCCGTTCACGAGGATTGCCGTGGGGGCAAAACAGTGGGCATGTACATGCGTACAGCCGGGATCGCTGGCCGGTATGTTGTCGTCGTGATCGTGGGCCGGGTCATCCGCCGCAATGTCGTGCGGATGAGCGTGATGGCCGGGTGCCGACGGATCATGCATATGCGTGTGAACAAAGGCATGCGCTTCGGCAAATTGCGGCGCGTGCAGGATCGGCAGCTCGCCGCCGCCGAGCATTGCCACGGCAAACAGCGCCGCAATCATGACCTTCTTGACGATCCTGCTCACATGCACACCAAACCTGCCTATCTGACATTCGTCAAGGGCAAGGCGCCGCACCCGAAACCAGATGCTATAATCTTGCGGCAGAAAGTATAGTTTGCGCGTTGCCACCGCCGCGATGTCGGTAGCGCACTGTTTCGAAAACCTTGTTTGCGAGGATTCCAAATGACGACTGAAGCGTTAAAGACCACGATATTGACGCTCGCGGCACTGGTCGTAGCAGCCCCCGCACTGGCGCATGGCTTCGAGGATTGCACCAAGGAGCCGAAGGACAAGTGGCAGCCACAGGCCGAAGCGGAGGCGGCCGCTACGGCCGCGGGGTACACCGTGACCACGTCCGAGGTCGAGGGATCGTGCTACGAGGTCCACGTCAAGGACAAGGACGGCAACCCGCACGAGTTGTTCTACAACCCGGTCGATCTGCAGCTCGTCCAAACGCACGACGAGTGAGGTCGACGCAGAGTCTTTCTTGTCACGGGCCGCTGTGTCTTGTCCGCGGCGCTTGAGCCACCTCAATGCCAGCGGCCGCGGGCCGAGTTAACCGCATGGGAAACTGCGGCCTCTACAAGCCGTGTTTGCAGCCTTCCTTCACGCAGGGCCCCGTGACCGTCAGGAACCTCGAAAAGCTGCTCGCTCCGCGCTCGGTCGCTCTGGTCGGGGCGAGCCCCGAGCCGCGCACCGTCGGCTCGATCATCGCGCATAATTTGCTGCATGGCGGCTTTGCGGGTCCGGTTTGGCTCGTCAACCCACGCCACGCATCGATCGACGGCGTGCCCTGCTTTGCTTCCCTCGATGCTTTGCCCGAAGCGCCCGATCTCGTTGTGGTGGCGACGCCGCCGGCGACCGTGCCGGCGGTCATCGGGCAAGCGGTCGTGCGCGGGACGCGCGCCGCCGTCGTCATCACCGCCGGCATCAGCGGCCCGCTGCGCCAGGCCATGCTGGATGCCGCGCGGCCGTGCTGCTTGCGCATCCAGGGCCCGAACTGCCTTGGCCTGCTTCTTCCGCACATCGGCCTCAACGCGAGCTTCGCGCACCGGATGCCGGTGGCCGGCGACCTTGCGTTCATTTCGCAGTCGGGAGCGCTGGTCACGGCCATCATCGATTGGACGGCGACGCGCGGGATCGGGCTGTCGCAGGTCATTTCCTTGGGCGACATGGCCGACGTCGACTTTGGCGACTTCCTCGACTACCTCGCCGGCGATACCACCAGCCGCGCCATCCTCATCTACATGGAGCAGATGACTGCGGCGGCGAAGTTCGTTTCGGCCGCCAGGCGCGCCTCGCGCGCCAAGCCGGTGATCATCTTGAAGGCGGGGCGCAGTGCGACCGCGGCTAAGGCGGCGAAGTCGCACACCGGTGCTCTGGCGGGCTCCGACGCGGCGTACAATGCCGCCTTCCGACGGGCCGGCGTATTGCGCGTCAACGAATTGCGCCAGCTGTTCGATGCAGCGGAAATCCTGTCAGCGGCGCCAGCCCTCTCGGGCGAGCGCCTGACCATTCTGACCAACGGCGGTGGCGCCGGCGTGCTGGCGACGGACGCGTTGGCCGACCTCGGCGGCCGTCTCACTGAGCTGCCTGCATCCACCATCGCGCGCCTGCAAGAGGTGCTTCCGGCCACGTGGTCAGGGGGCAACCCCGTCGACATCATCGGCGACGCGGGCCCGGAGCGTTATGGCGCCGCCATGCAGGCGCTGCTCGCCGACAATGCCACCAATGCGCTGCTGGTCATGAACTGTCCGACGGCACTCGCCTCCAGCGAGGCTGCGGCAAGGATCGTCGTCAGCGAGGCTGCGGCCCACGAGGGCGATCGCCCGCGCAAGGTGATACTGACGAGCTGGCTTGGCGATGCTGCGGCGACAAGCAGCCGCCGCATGTTCGGTGAAAGCGATATTCCGACCTTCGAGACGCCGGAGGCGGCGGTCGAAGGGTTTATGCAGCTCGTGCGCTACCGGCGCGCGCAAGACGAGCTGATGCAGGTTCCCCCGTCGGCACCCGGAGCCATGCTGTTCGATGCGCTGGCAGCCGAGGCCATCCTCAGAGAAGCGCTGGCGGCCGGGCGCAGCATGCTGTCGGAGGCCGAAGCGAAGAATCTGCTGACGAGCTACGGCATTCCATGCGTGCGGACGCTGACGGCCGCCAATCCTGCCGAGGTCGAGTTGCGCGCCAGCGAAATTCTCAGGGATCATCGCGCGTGCGTGATCAAGATCGTCTCCGACGACATCACGCACAAGTCGGACGTGGGAGGCGTGCGCCTCGCCATCACCTCGGCGCGGGAGGCGCGGGTGGCGGCCGAGGAGATGCTGGGCAACGTGCGCCAGTTGCGCCCGTCTGCCGTCATCCGCGGCTTTACCGTCCAGGCGATGGTCGAGCGCGCGAACGCGCACGAGCTGATCGTCGGCGCCAGCGAGGATGCGACCGTCGGGCCGCTGATGATGTTCGGCGCCGGCGGCACGTCCGTCGAGGTGACCGCCGACACCGCGCACGCCCTGCCGCCGCTCGACCTCAAGCTCGCCTACCAGATGATGCGCGAGACGCGCGTCTACCGTCTTCTCAAGGGATATCGCGACCGACCGGCGGCGAACCTGGAGGCCATCGCGCTCGCTCTGGTACGCCTCAGCTATCTCGTTGCGCGGCACGCCGAGATCCGCGAGCTCGACATCAACCCGCTTCTCGCCGACGAGCACGGGGTCGTGGCGCTCGACGCGCGCGTGGGCATTGCCGATCCTGCTGTGACACCGCGCAAGCCGCTCACCGTGCGTCCCTATCCTGTGGAATGGGAGCGGACTGCGGCGCTCGCGGATGTGGGCAGCTTCACGCTGCGCCCGATCCGCCCCGACGATGAGCCGCAGTATGAAAGGTTCTTCGCCAAGATTTCGCCCGACGATCTGCGCATGCGCTTCTTCACGGCGGCGCCCGAGCGGACGTTCCGCTTCTTCGCCCGCATGACGCAAATCGACTACGCTCGCGAGATGGCGTTCGTTGCCGCCGCTCGCGACGAGTTGCTGGGGGTGGCGCGGCTGATCGCCGATCCCGACTACCGGCGCGCCGAGTTCGCCGTCATCGTGCGCTCGGACCTGAAAGGGAAGGGACTGGGATACGCGTTGATGCAGCATCTGGTCGCCTACGCACGCGCCGAGGGCCTCAGCGAGCTCTTCGGTGACGTTTTAGCCGCCAACACGACAATGCTGAAATTGTGCAGTGAGCTAGGATTTACCGCGGTCCTCGATCCGCATGCCCGCTTGTTCCGGGTCAGTCTCGCGTTGGTGCCGGCGAGCTAGGCTTCGCGCACGATGCTTATGTACCGGTAAGGATCCGATCGGCCTCCTCCGGAAGCGATGGATTCCGCCCCCCAGGCGGTGGCAAACTCGCGGTTGAATGCGCGCCACCCTTTGCGCCCGCTCAATGCCGACCCTGCCGCCCTATGCTTCGATTGGTCAAACCGGCATGCTCAAGCAGGAGTAAAGCCATGATCACATTGGAAGATTGCATTGCGCTCTGCGGACTTACGGAGGCGGAGGTATTGGCAATCGCCGAGCACGAGCACGTGCCGGAGATCGCCGCGGCGGCGCTCGCCGAGTACCTCCTCAAGCAACGGCGCGGCCCCGACAAGATCCACCGCATGATTGTCGAGGACATCCGTGCCGCCTTGCAGCGCGGCGATCGCAAGCACGCCTGTGAGCTGTTTGCTGCGCTGCGGCATTTCCTGGAGTCGCACCCGGAACATTTCCACTGAAGGCAGCCATGCTCCGAGCCAACCGTTATAGTGCGCGAGCTAGCGGCTGTTATGGATAGCGCTGCGCCCGCTGAAGCGATTTCCGTCGTCGGCGCCCAGCCGGCAGGGCTGACGAGCGCGCAAGCCTCCGCCCTTATCGACAAATACGGACCGAACGCGCTGCCCGCGGCCAAGCGCAAGGGGATGCTGCGCCGGGTCCTCGAGCAGCTGACCAACCCGCTGATCTACGTGCTGCTCGGCTCGGCCACCATAAGCGCTCTCCTCGGCCACGTGGTCGACACCGCCGTCATTCTCGCCGTTGTGGTAGTCAACGCGGCAGTGGGGATCATCCAGGAGGGGCGCGCCGAGAGGTCGCTCGATGCCATCCGCAGCATGATCGCTCCGCGGGCTTCCGTTCGCCGCGACGGGCATCGGCTGGATATCGCGGCGAGCGAGGTGGTGCCCGGCGACGTCTTGCTCCTCGAGGCCGGAGACCGCGTGGCGGCCGATGCGCGCCTCATAAAGGCACGCAACCTGCTGATCGATGAATCGATCCTCACCGGCGAATCGCTCGCCGTCGGTAAGACGCCATCGCCGGCGGCAGAGGCGAGCGCCGTCGACAACGGTGGCTCACTCGCGTTCTCCGGCACGCTGGTGGTCGCGGGGCAGGGCACGGCGATCGTAACGGCGACCGGCAAGGCCTCGCAGCTCGGCCGCATTACTGCCCTGCTCGAGCGCGTCGAGGAGCCGCAGACGCCGCTGCTGCGGCAGATGAACGTTTTCGCGCGCCGCGCCACGACCGCCATCCTGGCGCTGTCGCTTCTGACTTTCGCCTATGCGTGGCTGGTGGGCGGCTATGCGGTCAACGAAGCCTTCATGATCGTCGTCGGCATGGCGGTCGCAGCCATCCCGGAAGGCTTGCCGGCGGTCACGACGATCACCATGGCGATCGGCGTGCAGCGCATGGCGAGGCGCAACGCGATCCTGCGTCGGCTGCCGGCGATCGAAGCGCTGGGGTGCGTGTCGACGATATGCTCGGACAAGACGGGGACGCTCACCAAGAACGAGATGACGGTGACGCGCATCGTGACGGCCGAGCGCGCCTACGTCGTCGGCGGGGTCGGCTACACGCCACACGGTGGGTTCTCGCTGGCCGGGTCCGAAATCGATCCGGAGCGCGATCCAGCCTTCATGCGCCTCCTTCGCACGGCCGCCCTGTGCAACGAGGCGGCCCTGCATCAGACGCAGCGCGGATGGGCCGTCGATGGGGATCCGCTCGAAGGCGCGCTGATCGTGGTGGCCATCAAGGCGGGCTATGACGCCGAGATGCTGCGCAAAAACTTTCCGCGCATCGACGAGATACCCTTCGATGCGGCGCATCGGTACATGGCGACGCTGCATCGCGATCACGACGGCCGTTCGTTCCTCTGCGTCAAGGGGGCGCCCGAGCAGCTTCTCGACATGTGCGACCGCCAACTGCAGTCGGGTGGGGTTGCCGACATTGACCGCTCGTACTGGGAGGATGCAGTCGAGGACCTCGCCCGCGCGGGATACCGCGTACTGGCCGTGGCATCCAAGAGTGCAGACGCGGCCGAGCACCTCGCATTCGCCGATGTCGACGACCTCGTCTTCGAAGGCATCGTCGGTCTCATCGATCCGCCGCGCGAGGAAGCCGTGGCGGCGATTGCCGAGTGCCGCACCGCTGGGATCGGCGTGAAGATGATTACTGGTGACCATGCCGTGACCGCCCAGTCGATAGCCGGGCAGCTCGGCATCGATGCGAGCTGCCCTACGGTCACCGGACGCCGCCTCGACGGGCTCGATGACGCAGAGCTGCGGCGGCTGGTTGGTGAGACCTGCGTATTCGCGCGCACGACGCCGGAGCAAAAGTTGCGCCTGGTCGAGGCCCTGCAGGCCGCGGGCGAGATCGTCGCCATGACCGGCGACGGCGTCAACGACGCGCCGGCCTTGAAGCGCGCCGACGTTGGCGTCGCCATGGGCCGCAACGGCACCGAGGCGGCCAAGGAGGCGGCCGAGATGGTGCTCGTCGACGACAACTTCGCCTCCATCGTGGCCGCGGTGGGCGAGGGGCGGGCCGTCTATGACAATCTCACCAAGGTAATCGGCTGGACCCTGCCGACCAGCGGCGGCGAAACCTTCATCATCGTGTGGGCGATCCTGTTCGGCCTCACGCTGCCGCTGACGCCCGTGCAAATTCTGTGGGTCAACACGGTGACCGCGGTCGGCCTCGGCCTGGTGTTGGCCTTCGAGCCGGCCGAGCCCGACATCATGCGCCGCCCACCGCGCTCGCCGACCGAGCCGCTGCTGTCGAAGTTTCTGGTGTGGCGCGTGGTGCTCGTCTCGCTGCTGTTCTCAGCCGGCGCCTTCGGTGTGTTCGGGTGGGCCGTCGGCCAGGGCTTCGGGATCGAGACGGCGCGCACCATGGTGGTCAACTCCATCGTCGTGATGGAGATCGCCTACCTGTTCACCATCCGCTACCTGCGCGCTCCCTCGCTCACCTGGCAGGGCGTTTTGGGAACGCCCGCCGTGATTCTGGGTGTCGGCAGCGTCGTCGTACTGCAGCTCGCATTCACCTATTTGCCGGCGCTGAACCGCATCTTCGAGACGCGTCCCGTGCCGCTTGCGGGTGGGATAGTCGTCATCTTGACCGGGGTCGCTCTCTTCGCCGTTCTGGAAGTCGAGAAGCGCCTGCAAAAACGGTTCGACGCGCGGATTTTGAGGCAACTCTTGCGAATTCCTGCGCCGCGGCGCCCGAAGATCGATTGACGCAGATCATTCGAACGGGCCTGTGGGACGCCTATCCTGATGCGAAGCCCGCGCGGAGGATCGCATGTCACGCTTGCTGCAGTATTTGGCCGTTGCATTTGCACTGCTGCCCGTCGGGGCGAGCGCGGTCGAGCTCGGCGACAAGGACGCGGGGCACGCCTACGCGCAGAAGGTGTGCGCCGATTGTCATGCGGTCGAGAAGGACACCAACTTTCTCTTCACCGACATCCCGAGCTTCCAGGAGGTAGCGGATTCACAAGGTATGAGCCCGCGGGCGCTGGCCGTGTGGCTGCAGACTTCGCATCCCAATATGCCCGATTTCATCATCCCCCCGGACGATATGGACAACGTCATCGCCTACATCATGAGCCTGCGCACCCCGAAGGAGTGACCGGGGCGCTTGACGCCTCGTTGGGGAGTATCGGTTAAGCTTGCCGCGGAAGCTTAGGGCTCGCCATGACCTCTTTGCCAAAGCGCATGTCAGCCATGGAGTTTTCCGGGGCCGGTGTGCCGCTGCGTCCGGCGTATCGTTCCGTGAAGCTCCCCACAGGGAGAAATCTCCTGGTGCGCGTCGGCGCCTGCGGCATCTGCCGCACCGACCTGCACGTGCTCGACGGAGATCTGCCGCACCCCAAGCCGCACGTCATTCCCGGGCACGAGGTGATCGGCCGGGTGGAGGCAATCGGCCCCAGCGTGCGCGGCATCAAGGTCGGCGACCGCGTGGGCGTGCCGTGGCTGGGCTACACTTGCGGGCGCTGCAGCTACTGCCGCTCGGGGCGCGAGAACCTGTGCGAGCGGCCGAAGTTCACCGGCTACACGCTCGACGGCGGCTATGCCGAGTTCATCACCGCCGATTCTCACTACGCCTTCCCCATACCGCCCGCGTACTCGGATGCCGAGGCAGCGCCGCTGATGTGCGCCGGCCTCATCGGCTACCGCTCGTGGAAGCTGGTGCGCTCCGCGCGCCGCCTCGGCATCTACGGGTTCGGCGCGGCGGCGCACATCGTGGCGCAGCTCGCCGTGCACGAGGGGCAGGAGGTCTACGCCTTCACGCGCTCCGGCGATCGGTCCGCGCAGAAGCTCGCCCGCGAGCTCGGAGCGGTATGGGCGGGAGCGTCCGAGGAGATGCCCCCCAAGCTACTCGACGCCGCCATCATCTTCGCTCCCGTCGGCCCGCTGGTGCCACTGGCGCTCAAGGCGCTGGAAAAGGGCGGCACGCTGGTGCTGGGCGGCATCCACATGACCGATATTCCGGCGATGCCGTACGACCTGCTATGGGGGGAGCGCGTCGTGCGCTCGGTGGCCAACCTCACCCGCCAGGACGCCATCGAGTTCCTCGCGCTCGCCCCGCGCGTGCCCATCCGGCCGCATGTCACGACCTTTCCTCTCAGCGAGGCGAACGAGACGATCGCCGCCCTGCGTGCCGGGCGCCTCGTCGGCGCCGCGGTTCTCGTGCCCGACGGCGCCGGCGCAGGCGCGGGCCGGCGGCCGGCGACAAAGCGCGGCGCTTGACTGTGGCGCGGCGCTAACTATTGAGAGAGGCGACGCGGGTGTAGCTCAATGGTAGAGCAGCAGCCTTCCAAGCTGAATACGAGGGTTCGATTCCCTTCACCCGCTCCATAACCCACAGAAAACATTGACGAACTATCAGGCCGTTGCAGAGTTACGAACGACTGATGCTCTAACGGCCCTTGCGCTCACGAAGCCCTGATTTTCCTGCTGCTTCGATTTCCAAGCGCGGCACGTTCCACTGCCAAGCTACTGCCAAAACCAGGCCACACCGCGAGCTTGCGCGGACGCTGCTCGTGCGTACACTGACGATATATGCGCGAGATCAAGTTCAGGGCTTGGGATAAACGGCAACTCAAAATGCTGACTGTCCTCCAAGTAATGTTCGGCACCCCACACAATCTCGTTCAGGCGCACGACGGCCGACTACCCCTGGAGGTGCAAAACACTACAGACCTTGAGCTCATGCAATTCACTGGCCTCAAAGACAAGAACGGCACGGACATCTACGAGGGGGATATTCTCGAAGAAGACGCCGATTGGTGGCGCGTCGAATACACCGACCGCGCGATGTTCGAGGCCATCGGCATAAATGGGGGCGTAGATTTTTGCCTTGAAGAAATAGCTGGAAGCGCGACGGTCCAGGGCAACATCTACAAGAACCCAGAGTTGCTAGGTCGGTCCTGAAATCACTTTCACGGCGTGTCCGATAACCTGGCCGACGATCTGCGAAGACACCTGCTTCCACGTCTCCTTCGCCATCTCTTTTCCTGCATCAGCCGCCGCGTCCGACAGGACTTCGCCCACGCTCTTCTCCGTCGGTTCTGCTTTCTTACCTTCCAAAGCACTCAACGTAGCGTTCAACGCTTCGAATGCCTTTGGCGAGAGCACGTATCGTTTCACATGAGCGCCGCTCTCCCGCATGATCAGGTAACCAGTGTCCACCAGCCATTGAAGCGTGTGCACAACGAACGCCATCTCCTTGCTCTCGGCGTTTTGCTTTGGGTCCGCTTTCTGTGGTGGAAGCTTGAGAGCCTCAATCACGTCCTTTATGTCGATCGCTCGCGCGACCGGGAACTGGTCGTATAGCTTGCCTAGCAAATACGCAGTGTACAGATTAAATCGCTCGATATTCTTCATAGCGCCCCCCATACGCAAAAGCCCCGCCAGAAGACGGGGCTTCCATTTGAATACTCAGCCCGCCTTCTTCATCCGACGGATCATTTCTTCAGTCGCCGCCATGTACTCCTTGACCAGCGTGTCCAACGCGAACTCCAAGTGATCGCGCAGCGGAACCGGCTCCCAGTCCAGGTCCTGCTTCACTTCATCATCATCCGGCATCTCAACTCTCCATGAGCGTTGAGCCGATCATGTCTGATTTGCGGACTGACGAAATGTATTCTGTGGGCTTCTGTCCCCGCTATATACACAGCACCCACTTTCCGCTTGACCGCCACCAAATCACTTCGCGGCGCTGCTCATAGCAGCACACTCCGAAACGCCTCCCAGCTACTGCCAAAACACTGCCAAACCCCAGCTAACCCTTTGACCAACAACGCATGACACTATTGCTTCCAAGCTGAATACGAGGGTTCGATTCCCTTCACCCGCTCCATTCTCTCGACCTCTGAACGAGCCAGCCGCTAATCGGCCGACGACAGCTTGTCCGGGTCGACGATCTTCATGCGCATGGCCAGATGCACCAGCTCCACGTCGGACGAAACGCCGAGCTTGGACTTGATCAGGTAGTGGTAGTTGGAAACGGTCTTGGCGCTGAGGTTGAGCGTCGCTGCGATCTCGGCCACCGACTTGGCCTCGGCGATCATGCGGAAGATGTCGAACTCCCTTGCGGTGAGATTGGCGGGGACGATGGACTCGACGCGCATCAGGGCCAGCTCGTGGCTCACATCCGGGCTCAACGCCTTCTTGCCGGCGGCGACGTCGCGGATGGCACTGATCAGCAGCTCCGGCGCGCTGCTCTTGGTGATGTACCCTTGCGCGCCGGCCTGGAACGCCTGCAGGGCGTAGGCGCCGTTCTGGTGCATGGTGAACACCAGGATGCGCGCGTTGGGGTCCCACTGGCGCAGGTGCCGAATGACCTCGATGCCGCCTTTGCCGGGCATCGACAGGTCGAGCACCACGACGTCAGGCTGGTGCACCTTATAGTCGCGATAGGCGGCGGCGCCGTCGGGCGCCTCGGCGACGACCTGCATGTGCTTGTGCTTCTCGATCAGCCGCCGGTAGCCCTCGCGCACCACGGCGTGATCATCGACGAGCATAATGCTAATGCCGGCTGAGCTCATCCGCCGCTCTCTCCTCGGGATGGACCGGAACGATGACGCGCACCCTGAGGCCGGCATCGGGGCGGTCGTCGAATGATATGGAGCCGCCGAGCGCCGCCACCCGCTCTTGCATGTTGAGCAGGCCCCTGCCGCCGGCGGCGGGCACGCCGTTGGCGCCGCGCCCCGCCCCGTCGTCCTCGATGGTGAGGCGGATGCCCGCTGCATCTCGGCCCCTAGCCCCCGATGCCGGGATGGGCTCGACGCTCAGGCGCACGGTGCTGGCCTGCGCGTGCTTGGCGGCGTTGGTCAGGCCCTCCTGGGCGATGCGGAAGATGTGGATGGCGGCGTTGTCGGGAAGGGCGCCAAGGGTGCGCGGCACGCTGAGCTCAAAACGCGTCTGGCGCCGGCTGGCGCTCCACACGTCGACCAGCTGCCGCAGGCTCTCCACGAGGCCGAACTTGTCGAAGTCCGCGGGTCGCAGACGCAGGAGCGTGCCACGCAGCGACTGCATCATGCGCATGGAAATCTGCCCCAGGCTGCGCGCCTCAATGCATACGTCGGGACAGTCCTGCTCTGCCGCCTTCTCGATGGAGGCGGCGAGGGCGTTGATGGCGGTGAGGTTCTGGCCGAACTCGTCGTGCAGCTCGCGGGCGAGGTGGCGCCGCTCGTCCTCCTGAATATTCATCAGCCGCTTGGTGAGCTCGCCGCGCTCGGCCAGCGTCGCCTCGATTTTGCCGGCGAGTTGATTGGCGACCTCGCTGATGCGCTGCAGCTCGGCGAGCCGGAAGGCAGGCAGACGGTGGCTGAAGTCGCCGTCGGCGAGCCGGTTCAAGCCGGCGATGACCTGCTGCGTCGGCCGCAGCGCGCGGGCGATGGCGACATAGACGAAGACCGACAGCGAGGCGATGGTGAGGAAAGTGAGGATCAGCGGGTGCTTGATCTCGCGCCACACGCGGGCAGTGACGGCCTCCGGGTCGGAGGAGACGACGACGGCGCCGTAACTGGAACCTTTGTAGGTGACCGGGCGCTGCACGCCGTCACCGGGAGAGAACAGCAGCCCCGAGACGGCTGAGAACCACTCGGGGGCGCGCTTGTCGGAGGTTGCGGCGCCGACGCAGCTGCCGCGCTTCATCTCTCCCCGCTCGTCGTAGAAGCGCACGCACTGGCCGCCGGCGGCGGCGTTATCGACGACGACGTCCAAGTCGGGGAAACGGTTCGACAGGTCGAAGCCGGCGTTGATGCGCATCAGCTGGAGATCGAGCTGCTTGGCCACGAGATCGGCGGTTGTCGCGGCGCGCCGCTGCTCCTCGGCATGCGTCTCGATGAGGGCAATCGCCGTCACCAGCGCCAGACAGGCCGTGGCAACAATCGCGATGCGCAAAGTCAGCGAGCGCTTCAGGTCCACGGACCTGATGCGCGGGGCGGTATCCGGGCGTAGGGCAGCGGGCATGTCCCCATCCAATTCGGGCTCGTCGGCAGGATAGCAGACTGTGTTCGGGCAATTTGCCCGATGCTTCTCGGGTGACCGGCCGTATCCGTGCCCCGCTGCCATTCCTAGCGTTCGCTTACGCGGGCTTGGAAAGCAAAAGGGACCGATCAACTTGGAAAATGTGTGCCGCATTCATCGTGCCGCCTGGGTCGTGGCCAGTCTCCTCGCCTGGGCAGCCTGCGCGTGGGCCGAGGGGCCTCCGCAAACCATCGCCGTGCTGCCGTTCGAGATCCACGATACCTCGGGTGAGGTCGGATCGCCGACGCGGCATGACGCGATGCTGGCGGCGCTCACCCGCCTGGTCGGGGAGAAGATCGAGGCCTCAGGTCTCTACAGGGTCGTTCCGCAGCCGCGCGTCGACAGCGCCGTCGCCAGCGTGAATTCCGGCACCTTCCTGCGCAGCTGCAACGGCTGCGAGATCGACATCGCGCGCCGCGCAGGGGCGGATGCGGTGCTGATCGGCTGGTTCTGGAAGGTCAGCACGCTCATCGGCAGCCTGCACATCGAGATCAAGGACGTCGCCAGCGGCCGGACGGTTTACGCCCGCGTGTTCGACTTCCGCGGCGACAACGAGAAGGCCTGGCAGCGCGCTGCCGAATACATGGTCGGCACGCTCAGCAATGCGAGGCGCGGGGCCGCGTCGCCGAGTCAGGGACAGTAAGAGACCAAGGGGAGGACCTATGTGCACATCACCGATGCATGAGGAATGCGCGCGCGGCAATGCCGATGCGCCCAGCCGGCGCGACATGCTGGCTAGGCTTGCGGCGCTGGGGCTCAGCCTGCCGCTAGCGACGGCTGCGCTCGACCAAGCCGTCGCCGGCGAGGCGTTGAGCTTTCTCGATCGCGCCGAGTTCGTGGCCGGGCTGCAGGACTTGATCGCGCGCGCGAAATCGCAGGAGCTGCTTGCCTATCGCGTGTTCGAGCTCGGCAGCGGCGACATGCCGTGGAAGGATCTCGGCCTCAAGCCCGCCAAGGGGCAAGCCGTGACCTTCCTGCTCGGTGGGCGGCTGTGGCTGGCGCGCGATCTCGACCTGTGGGTGGAGCCCGGCACCGCGTTTCATGCGCGCAGCCGTGGGCAGCGGCCGATCTACAATCCGATGAGCAACACAGGCACGATGGTGGCGGCGCATGACGGTCCCATCGAGATCGCACGCTCGCTCGCCGAATGGCGGAGCGAGGATGGCGAGCTGTGGACGCCGGAGGACGCCTATAAGCAAGTCGAGGCCAACATCTACGGCGTGGCGCTGGCGTGGCGCGGCGGCGCGCTGAAAGGCCTGAAGAGCCTGCTGGCGCACGGCGACGTCGGTGGCGTCATCGGCGCCGAGGTCGCGCGCATCGAGAGCCCGCGCCGACTGCCGCCGGGCTGGCATAACCTCTACATGCTCGGCGGCGGACCCGTCATCTTCAACGATCTCGGCAACGGGCAGATTTCCTGCCAGTCGCACAAGAACGCCGGCATCTTGCAGCGGCCCGTGTCGATCGAGCTGAAACCCGACACCAAGCTGAATTGGCGCTGGATCATCGAGGAGCTTCCCTCGCTGCATCCCGAGAACGAGTTCACCACGCACGACTACCTGTCGATCGGCGCCGAGTTCGATGACGGGCAGGACCTCACGTACATCTGGAGCCAGGGCCTGCCCACTGGCACCGCCTTCCGTTGTCCGTTCCCGCGCTGGACGCCAGTCGAGACCCACATGGCCATCCGTAGCGGCGCCACCGGTCTCGGCGCCTGGCAGCGCGAGGAGCGCGATCTTTATGCCGACTATAATGACCACATCGGCGGCCCGGCAAAGTCGATCGTCCGCATCTGGCTCTTGGGAGTAACGGTGATCCAGCGGCGGCAGGGAAGCTGCCGCTTTGCCGACATTCAGATCTCCCAGCCCGGCCGCCCGCTCCAAAGGCTCTGATGCCGCCCGGTTGAAAACCTGCCTGCGTTTGGCGGGCCCGACGGCGACGCCTAGGCCCGCCAGCGCCCCGGTCCGGCGCCGAACGGACCGGGGCGCTTTCCCCGACGGCGGCTGGAGGAAAACGTGTTTTTCCGCTAAGCGAGAGGCGGCGAGAGGCTGGCGGGGACGACAGCGATGATGGTGGTGACGACCAACGACCTGCCGGGCTACCGGGTCGTAAAGCACCTTGGCGTCGTGCGCGGCCTCACCGTCCGCTCGCGCAGCGTCATCGGCAACATCGGCGCCGCGATCCAGATCTTCTTTGGCGGCAACATCACTCTATATACAAGGCTGGCGGAGGATGCGCGCCAGGAAGCCTTTGATCAGCTGATCGAGCACGCCGAGGCCATGGGGGCCAACGCGGTGCTGGCGATGCGCTATGACGCCAACGAGATCGCCGCGGCGGTGACGGAGGTGCTGGCTTATGGGACCGCGGTAGTGGTCGAGCCGGCCCCCTGATTCCGGCTCGCGACAATTTCGTCACTGGCAAGTGACAAGGGGGAAAACTTCGGGTAAGTATGCCGCCCCCGCGGAGGCAAGCGCGCGCTTTTCCGCGAAAAAGGGGTGTAGCTCAATTGGCAGAGCGTCGGTCTCCAAAACCGAAGGTTGGGGGTTCGAGACCCTCCGCCCCTGCCAAATCGTATGGTCGCATCCGTGGCGAGGGCGCCGGATGTGCCAACAACCGGCGCTTGGGGTGCGTCAGGTTGTCGCATGGCGCCCGGGAAAGTCAAATTAATGGCTAAATACAACCCGGTCGAGTTTATTCAGGAGGTTCGCCAGGAAACCTCCAAGGTCACTTGGCCTACCTGGAAAGAGGTGTGGATCACCACCCTCATGGTTTTGATCATGGTCAGCCTGGCCTCGGTATTCTTCCTAATCACGGATCAAGCGATCGGATGGCTCGTCCAGCTCGTGCTGGGCGCGAACCGCTGAACCGGAGCTAAAAACTAGTGACGACCCAAGTTGCGCAAACGCGCCCTGAAAGAGCGGCCATGGCGAAGCGCTGGTATATCGTGCACGCGTACACGAATTTCGAGCGCAAGGTGGCCGATGCCATCCGGGAGCGCGCCAAGGCAGCGGGCCTCGAGCATCTGTTCGAGGAAGTCTTGGTGCCGACCGAAGAGGTGGTCGAGGTCAAGCGCGGCCGCAAGGTGCAGGCCGAGCGGAAGTTTCTCCCCGGCTACGTGCTGGTGAAGATGGAGATGACCGACCCGGCGTTTCTGTTGATCAAGAACACGCCCAAGGTCACGGGTTTTCTCGGCGCGGAGAACAAGCCGATGCCGATTTCGGAGGATGAGGCGATGCGCATCCTCCATCAGGTCAAGGAAGGCGTGGAGCGGCCGAAGCCCTCGATCACCTTCGAGGTGGGCGAGCAGGTGAAAGTGGCCGATGGCCCGTTCGCATCCTTCCAGGGCCACGTGGAAGAGGTCGACGAGGAGCGTTCGCGGCTCAAGGTGGCCGTGTCGATCTTCGGGCGGCCGACACCGGTCGAACTCGAGTTCGGCCAGGTGGAGAAGGTGCCGGGCTAGACCGCCGGAGCTCAATGAGGAGCTCGAGAAATACGGCGGACGCGCTGATGCTCGTCTGTCTGTCAGAGCCGCAAGGACAGCCTCTCACGAGGCCTCCCTGCGGAAAACCCGCGGGAGGGCCATGAGGCCCGTCGGACCGCTAACCCTGGGAAGGAAAGCCCCTTCCCGTCAAGTGCTAAGGGGAGACCATGGCGAAGAAAATTGAAGGCTACATCAACTTGCAGGTGCCGGCGGGGGCGGCCAATCCCTCGCCGCCCATCGGTCCCGCGCTGGGTCAGCGCGGCGTCAACATCATGGAGTTCTGCAAGTCGTTCAACGCGAAGACGAAGGACATGGAGCAGGGCACGCCCATCCCGGTGAAGATCACGGTCTTCTCCGATCGCTCCTTCACGTTCGAGATGCGCACGCCGCCGGCGTCGTTCTTCCTCAAGAAGGCGGCGAAGATCACCTCGGGCAGCAAGGACCCAGGCCGCGGCGTGGCCGGCAGCGTGACGATGGCGCAGGTGCGCGACATCGCCAAGCTGAAGATGAAGGATCTCAACACGGACGACGTCGAGGCTGCGGCCAAGACGATCGCCGGCTCCGCCCGCTCGATGGGCCTGCAGGTGAAGGAGTAACGGCGATGGCGCAGAAGCTCAGCCCTGAGGCGATCAAGAAGACCCGCGTTGCCGGTGGCAAGCGCATGGCGGCAGCGCTCGGCGGTCTCAACCGCGAGAAGGCCTGCTCGATCGAGGAGGCCGTCAAGCTGGTCAAGGAACGCGCCAAGGCGAAGTTCGACGAGACGATCGAGGTGGCGATGAACCTGGGCGTCGACCCCAAGCACGCCGATCAGCTGGTGCGCGGCGTGTGCAACCTGCCGAACGGCTCGGGCCGTACGGCGCGCGTTGCCGTGTTCGCCCGCGGCGCCAAGGCCGATGAGGCGAAGGCGGCGGGGGCCGACGTCGTCGGTGCCGAGGATCTCGTCGAGCAGGTGTCGAAGGGCACGATCAACTTCGATCGCTGCATCGCGACGCCGGATTTGATGGGCCTCGTCGGGCGCCTCGGCAAAGTGCTCGGGCCGCGCGGCCTGATGCCCAACCCGCGCGTCGGCACGGTGACCATGGACGTCACCACCGCCGTCAAGGGCGCCAAGGGCGGCTCGGTGGAGTTCCGCGTCGAGAAGGCTGGCATCGTGCACGCCGGCGTCGGCAAGGCGAGCTTCACGGAGAGTGCGTTGGCCGAGAACATCAAGGCGTTCGTCGACGCCGTGGTGAAGGCCAAGCCGTCGGGCGCCAAGGGCACGTACGTGAAGAAGGTTTCGATCAGCTCGACCATGGGGCCCGGAGTGAAGATCGACTCCACCAGCCTCGGGGGCGGGCAAGCCCTCGCTTAGCGAGGGCGAGTGAGGAATTCGCGCGTCGTTTTCGCAAGGGGCGGCGCGTGGAGACGGAAGATGAGCTTCGGCTCGCCTTCCGAAGACTGTCCGAGACTGTGGGTGCCGTCAGCCTCTTCGCGATGCTGGCAGCTTAAGCCTCAAAGAGGGCCCGCATGAGACAGGAGCGAACCCGGTTTCATTCCCCGATGAGGGGCGCAGAGCCGGTTTGAACCTGGGTCAGCACCGTGCCGCCTTACAAGGGCGCGCGGTTGGACAGACGAAGCGTCGCCTCAAAGCGGGGTTCCCGCCGACGGCGGCAAGGTGCAACCCGCGGACCGGTCTAGCGAGCCGATCCGTAAACTGGAGTGAGCAGGTGGATAGAGCCGCGAAACGTGAGCTCGTGACGTCGCTCAACACCGTGTTGAAAGACACGGGGTTGGTGGTCGTCGCCCACTATGCCGGAATGACGGTCGCCCAACTGACCGACTACCGCAAGCGCGTCAAAGAAGCTGGCGGCAAGGTCAAGGTAGCCAAAAACCGGCTGGCGAAGCTCGCGCTGAAGGACACTTCGTACGAACCGATCGCCGATCTCTTCAAGGGGCAGACATGCGTTGCCTACTCGCAGGATCCGATCGCGGCGGCGAAGGCGTCGGTCGCATACGCCAAGGGGAATGAGAAGCTTGTCATTCTCGGCGGCGCCATGGGCTCGACGGTCCTCGACGCGAACGCCGTCAAAGCGCTCGCCGAACTGCCATCGCTGGATGAGCTCAGAGCCAAGCTCATCGGTCTCCTCAACGCGCCGGCGACGAAGATCGCCCGCACCGTCAAGGAGCCGGGAGCCAAGCTTGCGCGCGTCATTCAGGCGAAGGCATCGCAGGGCGAGGCCGCATAACGGCAAGGGCGGCGCTCAACGGGCGCCACGAAATCGAGAACGCAGTTCAGACTGCATCAGTCATTAGGTTCAAACCGAAGGAAGTAACAACATGGCCGATCTTTCGAAGATCGTAGAGGATCTCTCCAGCCTCACCGTCCTGCAGGCGGCCGAGCTTGCCAAGATGCTCGAGGAGAAGTGGGGCGTATCGGCGGCTGCGGCCGTCGCCGTCGCTGCGGCTCCTGCCGGCGGCGCTGCCGCTCCGGCCGAGGAGCAGACCGAGTTCACCGTCATCCTGAAATCGGGTGGCGAGAAGAAGATCAACGTCATCAAGGAAGTCCGCGCCATCACGGGCCTTGGCCTCAAGGAAGCCAAGGACCTCGTCGAGGCCGGCGGCAAGACCGTGAAGGAGGGCGTGTCCAAGGACGAGGCTGCGAAGTTGAAGAAGCAGCTCGAGGACCAGGGCGCGACCGTCGAAGTGAAGTGATCGAGGTGGCGGGCGGCGGGCACATCGGGTGCCGGTCGCCTGCCTCCGCTCGCTCCAACAGGGCGAGCATCGGACGTCTCTCCGGAGGGTCTTTTTGAGGGTCATGCAACCCTCAAACGGACCTTCCGGTGAGCCGTTTAAAGGCTAAAGCGAGGGTTGGCGGCCCTCGCCATGCAGGCAGCAGTCGCGCGGGCCGTCACCTGCGCAGATCACAAGGAGCGGAAATGGCTGAGACGTTCAACGGCCGCAAGCGCATCCGGAAGAAATTCGGATCCATTCGCGAAGTCGCAGAGATGCCGAACCTGATCGAGGTTCAGAAGAGCTCCTACGACGACTTCCTGATGGTCAAGGAGCCACCCGGCGGCCGTTCCGACGATCATGGTCTGCAGGCGGTGTTCAAGTCGGTGTTCCCGATTTCGGACTTCTCCGGGCGGGCGACGCTCGAGTTCGTGCGCTACGAGTTCGAGCCGCCGAAGTACGACGTCGACGAGTGCATGCAGCGCGACATGACCTTCTCAGCGCCGCTGAAGGTGAAGCTGCGCCTGATCGTGTTCGATGTGAACGAGGAGACCGGCTCCAAGTCGATCAAGGACGTCAAGGAGCAGGACGTCTACATGGGCGACATGCCGCTCATGACGTCGAACGGCACCTTCATCATCAATGGCACCGAGCGCGTCATCGTTTCTCAGATGCACCGTTCGCCGGGTGTGTTCTTCGACCACGACCGCGGGCGTACGCACGCCTCGGGCAAGCTGCTGTTCGCCGCACGCATCATCCCCTACCGCGGCTCGTGGCTCGACTTCGAGTTCGATGCCAAGGACATCGTCTACGTCCGCATCGACCGCCGCCGCAAGCTGCCGGTAACGACGCTGCTCTACGCGCTGGGTCTCAACGACGAGGAGATTCTGGCGACGTTCTACAAGCATATCACCATCAAGGAATCGAAGCGCGGCTGGAAGATGCCGTTCGTGCCCGAGAAGATGCGTGGCATGACGCCGACGGCCGACTTGGCCGACGCCAAGACGGGCGAGGTCATCATCAAGGCAGGCGAGAAGCTCACCGCCCGCAAGGCGCGCGAGCTGGCTGAAGGCGGCCTCAAGGAGGTGCTCGTCTCCTCCGACGACCTCGCCGGGCGCTACATCGCCGCCGACATCGTCGACATGGAAACGGGTGCGATCTACGCCGAAGCCGGCGATGAGCTCGACGCCGAGCTCCTGGCCGAGCTGAAGGATCAGAAGGTCAAGGAGTTCCCGATCCTCGACATCGACCATGTCAACATCGGGCCGTTCATCCGCAACACGCTCAACATCGACAAGAACGCCAATCAGGAAGAGGCGTTGATGGACATCTACCGGGTCATGCGGCCCGGTGAGCCGCCGACGATCGAGGCGGCGACCAACCTGTTCCACTCGCTGTTCTTCGACTCAGAGCGCTACGACCTGTCGGCCGTCGGCCGCGTGAAGATGAACATGCGTCTCGAGCTCGACGCGCCGGACACCATGCGTGTGCTGCGCAAGGAGGACATCCTTGCGGTCATCAAGACGCTGGTCGACCTGCGCGACGGCAAGGGCGAGATCGACGACATCGATCACCTCGGCAACCGGCGCGTGCGCTCGGTCGGCGAGCTGATGGAGAACCAGTACCGCGTCGGTCTGTTGCGCATGGAGCGCGCCATCAAGGAGCGCATGTCGAGCGTCGATATCGACACCGTGATGCCGCAGGACCTCATCAACGCCAAGCCGGCGGCGGCCGCCGTGCGCGAGTTCTTCGGCTCCTCTCAGCTGTCGCAGTTCATGGACCAGACGAACCCGCTGTCGGAGATCACCCACAAGCGCCGCCTGTCGGCACTTGGTCCGGGCGGCCTGACGCGCGAGCGCGCCGGCTTCGAGGTGCGCGACGTGCATCCGACCCACTACGGTCGCATCTGCCCCATCGAGACGCCGGAAGGCCCGAACATCGGCCTCATCAACTCGCTGGCGACGTTTGCGCGCGTCAACAAGTACGGCTTCATCGAGAGTCCGTACCGCAAAGTGGTCAACGGCAAGCTCACCGACCAAGTCGTCTACCTGTCGGCGATGGAGGAGATGCGCCACCACGTTGCGCAGGCGAATGCCGAGGTCGACGCCAAGGGCAAGCTGGTCGACGATCTCATCACCTGTCGCTACCAGGGTGACGTGCTGCTCGTTCCGCAGGACAAGGTCGACTACATCGACGTGTCGCCCAAGCAGCTCGTCTCGGTGGCCGCGGCGCTCATTCCGTTCCTCGAGAACGACGACGCCAACCGTGCGCTCATGGGCTCCAACATGCAGCGCCAGGCCGTGCCGCTCATCAAGGCGGAGGCGCCGCTGGTCGGCACCGGCATGGAAGAGGTGGTGGCGCGCGATTCCGGCGCCGCCATCGCGGCGCGCCGCACCGGCATCGTCGATCAGGTGGACGCCACGCGTATCGTCATCCGCGCCACGGCCGAGACCGATCCGTCGAAGCCGGGCGTCGACATCTACCGGCTGCGCAAGTTCCAGCGCTCCAACCAGAACACCTGCATCAACCAGCGTCCGCTGGTGCACGTGGGCGATGCCGTCGAAGCCGGCGAGATCATCGCCGATGGTCCCTCGACCGATCTCGGCGATCTGGCGCTCGGCAAGAACGTGCTCGTCGCCTTCATGCCGTGGATGGGCTACAACTTCGAGGACAGCATCCTGCTTTCCGAGCGCGTCGTGTTCGACGACGTGTTCACCTCGATCCACATCGAGGAATTCGAGGTGATGGCCCGCGACACCAAGCTCGGGCCGGAGGAGATCACGCGCGACATCCCCAACGTTTCGGAAGAGGCGCTGAAGAACCTCGACGAGGCGGGCATCGTGTACATCGGCGCCGAGGTGAATCCCGGCGACATCCTGGTCGGCAAGATCACGCCCAAGGGCGAGAGCCCGATGACGCCGGAAGAGAAGCTCCTGCGCGCCATCTTCGGCGAGAAGGCTTCCGACGTGCGCGACACCTCGCTGCGCCTGCCGCCGGGCGTTTCCGGCACGGTCGTCGAGGTGCGCGTGTTCAATCGCCACGGCGTCGAGAAGGACGAGCGTGCGATGGCCATCGAGCGCGAGGAGATCGAGCGTCTCGCCAAGGACCGCGACGACGAGATGCAGATCCTCGACCGCAACGTCTATGCGCGTCTGAAGGAGGCTCTGCTCGGCAAGGAAGTGTCGAAGGGCCCCAAGGCGGCGCGCAAGGGCACGCACATCACCGAGGACATCCTCGAGGAAATTCCACGCAGCCACTGGTGGGAGTTCGGCCTCAAGGACGAGAAGGCGCAGAGCGAGATCGAGGCGATCAACAAGCAGTACGAGGACGCCAAGAAGAGCCTGGAGCGCCGCTTCGTCGACAAGGTCGACAAGCTGCAGCGCGGCGACGAGCTGCCGCCGGGCGTGATGAAGATGGTCAAGGTCTTCGTCGCCGTGAAGCGCAAGATCCAGCCGGGCGACAAGATGGCCGGCCGGCACGGCAACAAGGGCGTCGTGTCGATGATCGTGCCATGCGAGGACATGCCGTTCCTCGAGGACGGCACGCACGTGGACGTCGTGCTCAATCCTCTCGGCGTGCCGTCGCGCATGAACGTGGGGCAGATCCTCGAGACGCACCTCGGCTGGGCGTGCCGCGGCCTTGGGCGGATCATCGACGAGGCGCTGCAGAAGTTCCACGAGAGCGGGCAGGCCAAGCAGCTCCGCGAGGCGATGGCGCAGGTCTATGGCAAGGACGAGATCAAGCCGACCGTCAAGGACGAGGAGCTGGCCGAGATCGCCGACAAGCTGACCAAGGGTGTGCCGATTGCGACGCCGGTGTTCGACGGCGCCAAGGAAGGCGACATCGTCGAGATGCTGAAGTCGGCGGGCTTCGACAGCTCCGGCCAGGTGACGCTGTTCGATGGACGTACGGGTGAGCCGTTCGATCGCAAGGTGACGGTCGGCTACAAGTACCTCCTGAAGCTGCACCACCTTGTCGACGACAAGATCCATGCGCGCTCCATCGGCCCGTACTCGCTTGTCACCCAGCAGCCGCTGGGCGGCAAGGCGCAGTTCGGTGGCCAGCGCTTCGGCGAAATGGAGGTGTGGGCGCTCGAAGCCTATGGCGCCGCCTACACGTTGCAGGAGATGTTGACGGTGAAGTCCGACGACGTCGCCGGCCGCACCAAGGTTTACGAGGCGATCGTCCGCGGCGACGACACCTTCGAGGCCGGCGTGCCGGAAAGCTTCAACGTGCTGGTCAAGGAAATGCGGGCGCTGGGCCTCAACGTCGAGCTCGAGAACTCGGACGTCGCCGCCATTCCGGCGCCCGAGGAAGAGCCTGCGAAGCAGCCGCAGCTTCCGCCGGCCGCCGAATGACCGCTTGAACTTTGTCCGGGGCCCTCAAGGCCCCGGGCACCTGCGCGTTAGACGCGCACACGGATCCAGGGCTCGCCGACGCCAAGAGCCCGTTTTCTGCGAGGATCGCCGCGATCCAGTCCTCGCAAGCTTGACACGGGGCGGCCCGCCGCCACGCCCCGAATGGAGAGACGGATGAACGAGATTACCAACCTGTTCAAGACGCAAGCGCCGCTCCCGACGTTCGACCAGATCAAGATCTCCATCGCGAGTCCTGACGACATTCTGTCGTGGTCGTTCGGCGAGATTAAGAAGCCCGAGACCATCAACTATCGCACGTTCAAGCCCGAGCGTGACGGCCTGTTCTGCGCGCGCATCTTCGGCCCGATCAAGGACTACGAGTGCTTGTGCGGCAAGTACAAGCGGATGAAGTACAAGGGCCTCATCTGCGAAAAGTGCGGCGTCGAGGTGACGCTCGCCAAGGTGCGCCGCGAGCGCATGGGCCACATCGAGCTCGCCGCGCCCGTCGCCCACATCTGGTTCCTGAAGTCGCTGCCCTCGCGCATCGGCCTGCTGCTCGACATGCCGCTGAAGGACCTCGAGCGCGTTCTCTACTTCGAGAACTACATCGTCATCGAGCCGGGCATCACCGCCTTCAAGGAGAAGCAGCTGCTCAGCGAGGAGGACTACAACCGCGCGCTCGACGAGCATGGGCCCGACAGCTTCACCGCCGGCATCGGTGCCGAGGCCATTCGCGAGATGCTGTCGGCCATGGACTTGCCGAAGATCCGCGATGATCTGCGCCAGGAGATCGCCGAGTCGACGACCGACTTGAAGCCGAAGAAGCTCGGCAAGCGGCTGAAGGTCATCGAGGCGTTCCTGGAGTCTGGCAACCGTCCCGAGTGGATGATCCTCACCGTCGTGCCGGTCATTCCGCCCGAGTTGCGCCCGCTGGTGCCGCTCGACGGCGGCCGCTTCGCCACGTCCGACCTCAACGACCTCTACCGCCGCGTCATCAACCGCAACAACCGACTGAAGCGGCTGATGGAGCTGCGCGCGCCGGACATCATCATCCGCAACGAGAAGCGCATGCTGCAGGAGGCGGTCGACGCTCTGTTCGACAACGGCCGCCGCGGCCGCGTCATCACCGGCGCCAACAAGCGTCCGCTGAAGTCGCTCGCCGACATGCTGAAGGGCAAGCAGGGTCGCTTCCGCCAGAACCTGCTCGGCAAGCGCGTCGACTATTCGGGGCGCTCGGTGATCGTGGTCGGCCCGGAGCTCAAGCTGCACCAGTGTGGCTTGCCGAAGAAAATGGCGCTTGAGCTGTTCAAGCCGTTCATCTACGCCCGCCTGCAGGCGCAAGGGCAGGCGGCCACCGTGAAGCAGGCCAAGAAGCTGGTCGAGAAGGAGAAGGGCGAGGTCTGGGATATCCTCGATGAGGTTATCCGCGAGCACCCGGTGCTGCTCAACCGCGCACCGACGCTGCACCGCCTCGGCATTCAGGCCTTCGAGCCGACCCTGATCGAGGGCAAGGCGATCCAGCTGCACCCGCTCGTCTGCGCGGCCTTCAACGCCGACTTCGACGGCGACCAGATGGCCGTGCACGTGCCGCTGTCGCTCGAGGCGCAGCTCGAAGCGCGCGTCCTCATGATGTCGACCAACAACATTCTGCACCCGGCTAACGGCTCGCCCATCATCGTGCCGTCGCAGGACATCGTGCTCGGCCTCTATTACCTGTCGATCGTGCGCGACAACGAGCCCGGCGAGGGCATGCTGCTCGGATCCGTCTCCGAGGCACGCCACGCTCTGGAAGCAGGTGCCGTCAGCCTGCACGCCAAGGTCAAGGGTCGCTTCACGACGATGGACGAGAACGGCAACGAGGTGATCGAGGTTCTCGACACTACCCCGGGCCGCATGATCCTCGCCGAGCTGCTGCCAAAGAAGCCGGGCGTGAGGCCGGCGCTCGTCAATCAGCTGCTTACCAAGAAGGCCATCTCCAGCATGATCGATGCCGTCTACCGCAACTGCGGTCAGAAGGAGACGGTGATCTTCTGCGACCAGATCATGGCGCTGGGCTTCAAGCACGCGTTCAAGGCCGGCATCTCGTTCGGCAAGGACGACATGCAGATCCCGGATTCCAAGGCCAAGATCGTCGGCCAGACGACGGAAATGGTGCGCGAGTTCGAGCAGCAGTATAACGACGGCCTCATCACGCAGCTCGAGAAGTACAACAAGGTCGTCGACGCCTGGTCGAAGTGCACCGATCAGATCGCCAAGGAGATGATGGAGCGCATCTCCTCGGTGCAGAAGGACAAGGCCGGCCGCGAGAAGCCGATCAACTCCGTCTACATGATGAGCCACTCGGGTGCCCGCGGCTCGCCGGCGCAGATGAAGCAGCTCGCCGGCATGCGCGGCCTGATGACCAAACCGTCGGGCGAGATCATCGAGACGCCGATCATCTCCAACTTCAAGGAGGGCCTGAGCGTGCTCGAGTACTTCAACTCGACGCACGGCGCCCGCAAGGGTCTCGCCGACACCGCTTTGAAGACGGCCAACTCCGGTTACCTGACGCGGCGTCTCGTCGACGTTGCCCAAGACGCGATCATCTCGGAAGAGGATTGCGGCACCGAGAAGGGCATCAGCGTCCAGGCCGTGGTGGACGCGGGACAGGTTATCGTCTCGCTCGCCAACCGCGTGCTCGGTCGCACGGCCGCCGAGGACATCGTCGATCCCGCCAACCGCAAGATGGTGCTCGTCAAGACCGGCGAGCTCATCGAGGAGCGGCACGCTGAGGCGATCGAGAAGGCGCAGGTGCAGGAAGTGCGCATCCGCTCGGTGCTGACCTGCGATACGGTCACCGGCGTGTGCGCCAAGTGCTACGGGCGCGATCTCGCTCGCGGCACGCCCGTCAACATCGGCGAGGCAGTGGGTGTCATTGCCGCGCAGTCGATCGGCGAGCCGGGCACCCAGCTCACGATGCGCACGTTCCACATTGGCGGCACGGCGAACCTGGTCGATAGCTCGTTCATCGAGTCGAACTTCAACGGCGCCGTGAAGCTCAAGAACCCGGCTGTCGTCAAAGACAGCCAGGGCCGCGAGGTCGCTATGAGCCGCACGATGTCGATCGTCATCGTCGACCAGAGTGGCAAGGAGCTGGCAACACATAAGGTGCAGTACGGCGCCCGCGTGCACGTCAAGGAAGGCGATGCCGTCAAGCGCGGCACCAAGCTCGCCCAGTGGGATCCCTACACCCGCCCCATCCTCACGGAGGTGAACGGCAAGGTGGACTTCGAGGATCTCATCGAGGGCGCCTCGGTGCGCGAGCAGACGGACGAGATGAAGGGCACCACCAATCGCGTCATCGTCGATTGGCGTGCCTCGCCGCGTTCAGCCGACCTGAAGCCTGCCATTGTCGTCAAGGACGGCAAGGGCAAGCCCATCAAGGTGGCGCGCGGCGGCGATGCCCGCTACCTGCTCCCCGTCGACGCCATTCTGTCGGTGGAGCCGGGGCAGGACGTCAAGGCGGGTGACGTGCTGGCGCGTATCCCGACCTCGTCGGCGCGCTCGGGCGACATCACCGGCGGTCTGCCGCGCGTCGCCGAGCTGTTCGAGGCGCGCCGCCCCAAGGACCACGCGATCATCGCGGAAGTTTCGGGCACGGTCGAGTTCGGCAAGGACTACAAGAACAAGCAGCGCATCACCATCAAGCCGGATGATGCCAATGTCGAGCCCGTCGAGTACCTCATCCCGCGCGGCAAGAGCTTGGCGGTGCAACACGGTGACCGCATCGAGCGTGGTGACTTCGTCTACGACGGCCATCCGGCACCGCACGACATCCTGGCGATCAAGGGCGTGGAGGAGCTCGCCAACTACCTGATCAACGAGATCCAGGACGTCTACCGTCTGCAGGGCGTGACCATCAACGACAAGCACATCGAGGTGATCGTTCGCCAGATGCTGCAGAAGGTGGAAGTGACCGATACCGGCGAGACGGACCTGATCAAGGGCGAGCAGCTCGACCGGGTGGAGCTCGACGAGGTGAACGCGGCGGCGGTCGAGGCCGGCAAGAAGCCGGCGACGGCGAGCCCCGTGCTGCTCGGTATCACCAAGGCTTCGCTGCAGACCCGCTCGTTCATCTCGGCGGCCTCGTTCCAGGAGACCACGCGCGTGCTCACCGATGCCGCCGTCAACGGCAAGGTCGACACCCTCGAGGGCCTCAAGGAGAACGTCATCGTCGGCCGCCTCATCCCGGCGGGCACGGGTGGTGCGCTGCGCCGCCTGCGCAAGATCGCCGCAAAGCGCGACGAGCTCATTGCGCGGGAGCAGGCCAAGGTCGATGCCGAGAAGGCGCTGGCCGGTCCCGGAGCCGGTCCGGTGCGGCGTCGTCGGCGCACCGCCGAGGAGGCCGTGGAATAAGGCGATTGCCAGGCATTAAGGGGAGCGCGGTCGCAGCTCGCGGCCGCGCTCTTCTTCTTCTTGATGGAGCGGCAAGCCGAACGGCATTTTGGGGGGTGGCCGGTCGTCGTAAAAAATTGTCTCCGCGGGCGGTTGGCAGGTGTTGACCGGATTCCGCGGGCTGTATATAGGTCTCGCACTCTCACGGTAGGCGGTAGGACAATTTCGCATCCTTTCATTCCGGATGCCTTGACCTAGACGCTACCGTCGCAAAGCAGAGGACAAATTCGGACCAAGATCTGCGGCTCTCGCCGAGCACGCATGATCCTCTGGTTTTTTCGTGCCGGGCACACGCCTTCGGGGGTGTGGGCTTGGCAGGTTCGGTTTGGCGCACGCGTCAGCCGGGCAAGCGTGGACGGAAGAGGCGCATGCCGACGATACAACAGTTGATCCGGAAACCCCGGGTTCAGAAGACGTACCGCGAGAAGTCGCGCCACATGGAATCGTGCCCGCAGAAGCGTGGCGTGTGCACGCGCGTCTACACCACGACGCCGAAGAAGCCGAACTCGGCGCTGCGCAAGGTCGCCAAGATCCGCCTCACCAACGGTTTCGAGGTGATCGGCTACATCCCCGGCGAAGGCCATAACCTGCAGGAGCACTCCGTCGTGCTCATCCGCGGCGGCCGCGTCAAAGACCTCCCCGGCGTCCGCTACCACATCATCCGCGGCGTGCTCGACACCCAAGGCGTCGCCGATCGTAAGCAGCGCCGCTCCAAGTACGGAGCCAAGAGACCGAAGTGACCGCCTTGCGGCGGTCTGTCCCGCAGAACGCGGGAACCATGGGCCGGTAAGTCGGCCCATTGTCATTGAGAGAAGCGAAGCGAAGGGCTGAAGAGCAATGTCCCGTCGTCACAGTGCCGACAAGCGAGTGGTCAATCCGGACCCGAAGTTCGGCGAGGTCGTCATCACCAAGTTCATGAACGCGGTGATGGAGCAGGGCAAGAAGTCGGTCGCCGAGCGTATCGTTTACGGCGCCTTCGAGCGCATGGAGCAGAAGGCGAAGTCGGACCCGGTGCAGCTCTTCCGCGCCGCGCTCGACAACGTGATGCCGGCGGTCGAGGTGCGCTCGCGGCGCGTCGGCGGCGCCACCTACCAGGTGCCGGTCGAGGTGCGACCCGAGCGCCGTCAGGCGCTGGCCATCCGCTGGCTGATTACCGCGGCGCGGGCGCGGAACGAGAACACGATGGTCGATCGGCTGTCGGGCGAACTGTTGGATGCCGCCAACAACCGGGGCACGGCGGTCAAGAAGCGGGAAGACACGCACAAGATGGCGGAGGCGAACCGCGCCTTCTCCCATTACCGCTGGTGATCGGATCGGAGCGCTGAGAGAATGGCCCGCGAATACGACATCAAGGACTACCGCAATTTCGGCATCATGGCCCACATCGATGCCGGAAAGACGACGACGACCGAGCGGATCCTCTACTACACCGGCAAGTCCTACAAGATCGGCGAGGTGCACGACGGCGCCGCGACCATGGACTTCATGGAGCAGGAAGCCGAGCGCGGCATCACCATCACCTCGGCCGCGACGACCTGCTTCTGGCCGGGTCGCGAAGGGCGCATGCGCCGTCTGAACATCATCGACACCCCAGGCCACGTCGACTTCACCATCGAGGTGGAGCGTAGCTTGCGCGTGCTCGACGGCGCCGTGTGCGTGCTCGACTCGAACCAGGGCGTCGAGCCGCAGACCGAGACCGTCTGGCGGCAGGGCGACAAGTACGGCGTGCCGCGCATCATCTTCGCCAACAAGATGGATAAGACCGGCGCCGACTTCTACATGTGCGTCAGCGACATCAAGGAGAAGCTGGGCGCGCGTCCGGTGCCCATCCAGCTCCCGATCGGTGCCGAGAGCTCGTTTGCCGGCGTCGTCGACCTCATCAAGATGAAGGCCTACGTCTGGGATGGCGACGGCAAAGACGCCAAGATGGTCGAGAAGGAGATTCCTGACGACCTCAAGGACAGGGCCGCCGAGTATCGCGCCGCGATGATCGAGGCCGCCGTCGAGATGGACGATGCCGCGATGGAAGGCTACCTCGAGGGCAAGGAGCCCGACGAGGAGACGCTGCGCAAGCTGATCCGCAAGGCGACGATCACTACCGCCTTCTATCCGATGATGTGCGGCTCGGCCTTCAAGAACAAGGGCGTGCAGCCGCTGCTCGACGCCGTCGTCGACTTCCTGCCATCGCCTGCCGATCGCGAGGCGTTCAAGGGCATCGATCCTAAGACCGGCGAGCCGCTGTTGCGCAAGCCGATCGACGAGGAGCCGCTATCGCTGCTGGCCTTCAAGATCATGAGCTTCGAGCACGTCGGCTCAATTACCTTCTGCCGCATCTACTCGGGCAAGATCCAGAGCGGCATGGCGCTGACCAACACCACGCGCGACAAGAAGGAGCGCGTCGGGCGCATGTACCTGATGCATGCCGCCGACCGCGAGGAGATCAAGGAAGCCTACGCCGGCGACATCGTCGCCCTCTCGGGCCTCAAGGACACGCGCACCGGCGAGACGCTAAGCGATCCAAACAAGCCGGTGCTGCTCGAGAAGATGGAGTTCCCCAACCCCGTCATCGAAATGAAGATCGAGCCCAAGACCAAGGCCGACCAAGAGAAGATGTCGATGGCGCTGTCGACCATGGCGATCGAGGATCCCTCGTTCCGCGTCTCCGTCGACCAGGAGTCGGGCGAGACCATCCTCAAGGGCATGGGCGAGCTTCACCTCGACATCAAGGTCGACATCCTGAAGCGCACCTATGGCGTCGAAGCCAACGTCGGCGCCCCGCAGGTCGCGTACCGCGAGACCCTCGTGCGCGCCACCGACGTCGACTACACGCACAAGAAGCAGACGGGCGGCACCGGCCAGTTCGCCCGCGTCAAGCTCAAGATCGAGCCGAATGAGACCGGCAAGGGCAACGAGTTCGAGTCGGAGATCGTCGGCGGCACGGTGCCGAAGGAGTACATTCCGGGCGTCGAGAAGGGCATCAACTCGGTGTGGGAGAACGGCGTCCTCATCGGCTTCCCGATGGTCGACACTAAGGTTACGCTCTATGACGGCGCCTTCCACGAGGTGGACTCGTCCGCCATCGCCTTCGAGATCGCCTCGCGCTCGGCGATGAAGGAAGGCTGCGACAAGGCCGGCGTGAAGCTCCTGGAGCCGGTGATGGACGTCGAGGTGGTGACACCGGGCGACTTCGTCGGCAGTGTCATCGGCGACATCAACAGCCGCCGCGGTCAGATCCGCAATCAGGAGATGCGCGGCAACGCCACCGTCATCCGCGCCTACGTGCCGCTCGCCAACATGTTCGGCTACGTGAGCCAGCTGCGGTCCATGAGCCAGGGTCGTGCTTCCTACACCATGCAGTTCGCCCACTATGCGGACGTGCCGCGCAACGTGGCGGACGAGGTGAAGGCCAAGTACGCCTGAGAACGACAACAGGGATAGGGCACGCCGAAAGGCGCCCCTTGTAACGAAGACCCGGTCCTCACGGGGACCGACAACTGAAGTGGAGAGCCACGATGGCCAAGGCAAAATTCGAGCGGACCAAGCCGCACTGCAACATCGGCACGATCGGCCACGTCGATCACGGCAAGACGTCTTTGACGGCCGCGATCACGAAGGTCCTCGCCGAGCAGGGCAAGGCGCAGTACACCGCTTACGACCAGATCGACAAGGCTCCCGAGGAGCGCGAGCGCGGCATCACCATCTCGACCGCGCACGTCGAGTACGAGACCGACAAGCGCCACTACGCGCACGTCGACTGCCCTGGTCACGCCGACTACGTGAAGAACATGATCACGGGCGCCGCGCAGATGGACGGCGCCATCCTCGTCGTCTCGGCCGCTGACGGCCCGATGCCGCAGACCCGCGAGCACATCCTGCTCGCCCGCCAGGTCGGCGTTCCCGCGCTCGTCGTGTTTCTCAACAAGGTCGACATGGTCGACGACCAAGAGCTGATCGACCTCGTCGAGATGGAAGTGCGCGAGCTGCTCTCGTCCTACGAGTTCCCCGGCGACACCATTCCGATCGTCAAGGGCTCGGCTCTGATGGCGCTCGAGGACAAGAAGCCCGAGATCGGCAAGAACGCCATCCTCGAGCTCATGAAGGCAGTCGATGAGTCGATCCCGCAGCCCGAGCGTCCGATCGACCAGCCGTTCCTGATGCCGATCGAGGACGTGTTCTCGATCTCTGGCCGCGGCACCGTCGTCACCGGCCGTATCGAGCGCGGCGTCGTCAAGGTCGGCGAGGAAGTCGAGATCGTCGGCATCAAGGACACGCAGAAATCGACCGTCACCGGCGTCGAGATGTTCCGCAAGCTGCTCGACCAGGGCCAGGCCGGCGACAACGTCGGCTGCCTCTTGCGCGGTATCGACAAGGAAGCCGTGGAGCGCGGCCAGGTGCTGTGCAAACCCGGCTCCGTCAAGCCGCACAAGAAGTTCAAGGCGGAAGCCTACATCCTCACCAAGGAGGAAGGCGGGCGCCACACGCCGTTCTTCACCAACTACCGGCCGCAGTTCTACTTCCGCACGACCGACGTGACGGGCGTGGTGACGCTGCCGGCGGGCACCGAGATGGTGATGCCGGGCGACAACGTGACGATCGACGTCGAGCTGATTACGCCGATCGCCATGGAGGAGAAGCTGCGCTTCGCTATCCGCGAGGGCGGCCGCACGGTCGGTTCGGGCGTCGTCGCCAAGATCGTCGAGTAGGGCAAGCAAGTGAAAGAGCGCTCGGCCGCCGGGCGCTTCTTTCTTTTGAAAGAGTGCGGGACATGAACGGCCAGAACATTCGCATCCGGCTCAAGGCATTCGACCATCGAATCCTCGATGCCTCGACGCGGGAGATCGTCAACACGGCGAAGCGCACCGGCGCGGAGGTGCGCGGACCCATTCCGTTGCCGACGCGGTTCGAGCGGTTCACCGTCAACCGGTCTCCGCACATCGACAAGAAGAGTCGCGATCAGTTCGAGATGCGCACCCATAAGCGCCTTCTCGACATCGTCGACCCCACGCCGCAGACGGTCGACGCGCTGATGAAGCTCGACCTGGCGGCCGGTGTCGACGTCGAGATCAAGCTCTAAGGGCAATTCGGGCCGGCGGTAGTCGCCAGGCACCGGGAATTGAGAAGGAAGGAATGCTCTCATGCGTTCCGGAGTGATTGCACAGAAGGTGGGCATGACCCGCATCTTCACGGACGCCGGGGAGCACATCCCGGTGACCGTGCTGAAGCTCGACAACGTGCAGGTTGTCGGTCATCGCACCAACGACAAGAACGGCTACACCGCGCTGCAGCTCGGTGCCGGCACCCGCAAGCCCTCGCGCCTCACCAAGGCCGACCGGCAGAACTTCGCCGTCGCCAAGGTCGAGCCGAAGCGCAAGCTCGTCGAGTTCCGGGTCAGCCCCGAGAACATCATCGAGGTGGGTGCCCAGATCACCGCCGACCACTTCGTCCCTGGCCAGTTCGTCGACGTGACGGGCACCAACCAGGGCAAGGGCTTCCAGGGCGCCATGAAGCGCTGGAACTTCGGCGGCCTCAGAGCCACGCACGGCGTGTCGCTCAGCCACCGCAGCCACGGTTCTACCGGCCAGCGCCAGGACCCCGGCAAGGTGTTCAAAGGCAAGAAGATGGCCGGCCACATGGGCTCGGAGCGGGTGACGACGCAGAACCTCGTCGTCGTCAAGACCGACGTCGACCGGGGCCTTCTGATGGTGCGCGGCGCTGTCCCGGGTTCCAAGGGCGGCTGGGTGCTGGTGCGCGATGCCGTCCTCAAGCAGCCGCACAAGGATGCGCCGCGTCCCGGCGCCTTCAAGTCGCGCGGCGCTTCGGGCGAGGCCACTCAGGCGAAGGAGCAAGCGTGATGAAAGCCGATGTCACCACGCTCGCGGCCGCCAAGGCCGGCACGGTCGAGCTCCCCGAGGCGATCTTCGGTTTGAAGCCGCGCCCCGACCTCATCCAGCGCATGGTCCGCTACCAGCTCCTGAAGCGGCGCGCCGGCACGCATCATGCCCAGGACCGTTCCGAGGTGAACGTCACGGGCAAGAAGATGTACAAGCAGAAGGGCACCGGCAGCGCCCGCCACGGCGACAAGTCGGTTCCGCAGTGGCGCGGCGGCGGCAAGGCCTTCGGTCCCAAGCCGCGCGACCATGCCATCGAGCTGCCGAAGAAGGTGCGCGCGCTCGCCCTGCGCCACGCCCTGTCGGCGAAGGCCCAGGCGGGCGAGATCGTGGTGCTCGACAAGGCGGAATCGAAGGACGGCAAGACAGCTGGCCTGCGCGATCAGTTCACCAAGCTTGAGTGGACCAACGCGCTGATCATCGACGGCGCCGAGCTGCAGTCGGATTTTGTGCGCGCGGCGCGCAACCTGCCGAACATCGACGTGCTCCCGGTGCAGGGCATCAACGTCTACGACATCCTGCGCCGGCAGAAGCTGGTGCTGACCAAGGCCGCCATCGCGGCGCTCGAGGAGCGCTTTGCCGGCGCGGCGAACGGCGCCAACGCCGAGGGGAGCAAGCGATGAGCAAGCGCAGCGCCTACGACGTCATCGTTTCTCCGGTCATCACCGAGAAGTCGACGCTCGTTTCGGAAGCCAACCAGGTCATCTTCAACGTCGCCCCGAAGGCGACGAAGTCGGAGATCAAGGCGGCCGTCGAGACCCTGTTCAAGGTCAAGGTGAAAGCCGTGAACACGCTGGTCCGCAAGGGCAAGCTGAAGACCTTCCGCGGTCACCGCGCGCTGCAGAGCGACGCCAAGAAGGCGATCGTGACGCTGGTCGAGGGCCACCACATCGACATCGCGACGGGCCTGTGAGGAAACGACCATGGCACTGAAGACATTCCGTCCGACCTCTCCCGGCCTGCGCCATCTGGTGCTGGTCGATCGCGCGCAGCTCTGGAAAGGGGCGCCGATCAAGGTCCTCGTCGAAGGCAAGTCGAAGACCGGCGGCCGCAACAACGATGGCCGCATCACGACGCGCCACATCGGCGGCGGCCACAAGCGGTCGTATCGTCTCGTCGACTTCCGCCGCCGGCGCTTCGACGCCCCGGCCAAGGTCGAACGCATCGAGTACGATCCCAACCGCACCGCGTTCATCGCCCTCATCAAGTACCAGGACGGGGAACTCGCCTATATTCTGGCGCCGCAGCGCCTGGCCGTCGGCGACCAAGTCGTTGCCGGCGAAAAAGTGGACGTGAAGCCGGGCAATGCCATGCCGCTCGCCGGCATGCCGATCGGCACCATCGTGCACAACGTGGAGCTGAAGCCGCGCGGCGGCGGCAAGCTGGCTCGCTCCGCCGGCTCCTTCGTGCAGCTCGTTGGCCGCGACGCCGGTTGGGCCGTGCTGAAGCTGAACTCGGGCGAGACGCGTCGCGTGCGCGCCGAGTGCATGGCGACCATCGGCGCGGTTTCGAACCCCGACCACTCGAACGAGGTGACGGGCAAGGCCGGGCGCACGCGCTGGCAGGGCCGTCGCCCGACCGTGCGCTCGATCGCCATGAACCCGATCGATCACCCGAACGGCGGCCGCACCAAGGGCGGCAAGCACTGGGCGACGCCGTGGGGCAAACCCACGAAGGGTGCCAAGACACGCAAGAACAAGTCGACCGACAAGTACATCATCCGTAGCCGTCAGGCGAAGAAGAAGTAACCGGCGGCTGCGAGGAGACAGACTATGGCACGTGCAGTTTGGAAAGGCCCGTTCGTCGACGGCTATCTTCTCAAGAAGGCGGAGAAGGTGCGCTCGTCGGGCCGCAACGAGATCATCAAGATGTGGAGCCGCCGCTCGACGATCCTGCCGCAGTTCGTCGGCCTGACGTTCGGCGTGCACAACGGGCAGAAGCACGTTCCGGTCGCCGTGACCGAGGACATGATCGGCCACAAGTTCGGTGAGTTCGCTCCGACCCGGATGTTCCATGGGCACGGCGGCGACAAGAAAGCGACCAAAGGCAGATAAGGCTAAGGCGAAGTATTATGGGCAAGCCCAAACGCGAGCGCAGCCTCTCCGACAGCGAGGCACAGGCCGTGGCGAGAAACCTCCGGGTTTCGCCGCGCAAGCTGAACCTTGTCGCCGGTCTCATCCGCGGCAAGGCGGTCGATACCGCGCTGGCCGACCTCGAATTCTCGCGCAAGCGCATCGCGCAGGACGTGCGCAAGTGCGTGATGTCGGCCGTGGCCAATGCCGAGAACAACCACGGCCTCGACGTCAACGAGCTCGTCGTCTCGGAGGCCTTTGTCGGCAAGAACCTGATCATGCGCCGCTTCGCTGCCCGTGGTCGCGGCCGCGCCTCTTCGATCATGAAGCCGTTCTCGCAGATCACCGTCATCGTCCGCCAGAAGTCGGACGAGGAAGGTGAGGCCAAGGTGAAGAAGAGGTCGAAGCCTGCCGGCAAGTCCGCCAAGGAAGCCAAGGGCGGTGCAAAGAAGCCGGCTGCGTCAGCCAAGAAGGGCGGCAAGGCGAAGCCGGCCGCCAAGGAGACTGCATAATGGGTCAGAAGGTCAATCCGGTCGGCCTGCGCGTCGGCGTCAACCGCACCTGGGACAGCCGCTGGTTCGCCGGCCGCGGGGAGTACGGGCGGTTGCTGCACGAGGACATGCGCATGCGTGATCACATCATGCAGCAGCGCCGCCAGGCCGGCATCGCCAAGGTCGTCATCGAACGCCCGCACAAGAAGTGCCGCGTTACGGTGCACACGGCGCGCCCCGGCGTGCTGATCGGCAAGAAGGGCGCGGATATCGAAAAGCTGCGCGGCCAGCTCGCCCGCTTCACCAACTCGGAAGTGCACCTCAACATCGTCGAGATCCGCAAGCCGGAGATCGACGCCACGCTGGTCGCCGAGACCATCGCGCAGCAGCTCGAGCGCCGCGTCGCCTTCCGCCGCGCCATGAAGCGCGCCGTGCAGTCGGCGCTGCGGCTCGGCGCCCTCGGCATCCGCATCAACGTCGCCGGCCGTCTGGGCGGCGCCGAGATCGCGCGCACGGAGTGGTACCGCGAGGGCCGCGTGCCGCTGCACACCCTGCGCGCCGACATCGATTTCGGCTACGGCGTCGCCCGCACCGCCTACGGTGTCATCGGCATCAAGGTGTGGATCTTCAAAGGCGAGATCATGGAGCACGACCCCATGGCCGCCGAAAAGCGCGCGACCGAGCTGCAGGAGAGCGGCGGCGGCGGGCGCCCGCGCCGTGACGGCGACCGCGACAGGGGCGATCGTGGTGATCGCGGCGAGCGTCGCGAGCGCCGTGAGACACCGGCTGCGGCCCCCGAGGGCGACGGCGCAGAGAAGGCGTGAGGCAGCGTTGAGCGCTGACAGGGACGACAAGACATGTTGCAACCGAAACGCACCAAGTACCGCAAGGCCTTCAAGGGCCGCATTCATGGCGCCGCCAAGGGCGGCACGGCGCTCAACTTCGGCTCGCACGGGTTGAAGGCAGTTGAGCCCGAGCGCGTCACCGCGCGCCAGATCGAGGCCGCCCGCCGCGCCATCACGCGCCACATGAAGCGCGCCGGCCGCGTGTGGATCCGCGTCTTCCCGGATCTGCCGGTGACGAAGAAGCCGGCGGAAGTGCGCATGGGCTCGGGCAAGGGCTCGCCCGAGCTGTGGTGCGCGCGCGTCAAGCCGGGCCGCATCATGTTCGAACTCGACGGCGTGCCGGATCAGGTGGCGCGCGAGGCATTGGTGCTCGGGGCAGCGAAGCTGCCGATCAAGACGCGTATCGTGACGCGGCTTGGCTGAGCTTAAGGGATTGGACGAGGAACTAAGGCGATGAAGGCGGACGGGTTTCGAGACATGACTCTCGACCAGCTGGATGACCAGCTGCAGAAGCTCAAGAAGGAGCAGTTCAACCTGCGCTTCCAGCGGGCTTCCGGCCAGCTCGAGAACACCTCGCGCGTGCGCGCGGTGCGTCGCGACATCGCCCGCTTGCTGACCGTCGCGCGTGCGCGGCGTGCCGGCGGCGCCAAAAGCGCTGCGAAGGAGTAACTGGAATGCCGAAACGCGTGCTGCAGGGCGTGGTCGTCTCTGACAAGAACGACAAGACGGTGGTGGTCGAGGTGGAGCGTCGCTACACGCATCCGCTGTTCAAGAAGACCGTGCGCCGCACGAAGAAGTACCACGCCCACGACGAGAAGAACGCGTTCAAGATCGGGGATCGCGTCGAGATCGTCGAAAGCGCGCCGATCTCGAAGAATAAGCGCTGGGTGGTTTTGACCGAGGCCGGTTGAGGCCACCTCGGGGATGGGCGGGCGCCGGGGCTCGCCGAAGGATGAAGGTCCGCCTGCGGGCGGAAGTTGGAAAGGACGAGCGCGATGATCCAGATGGAGACCAATCTCGACGTCGCCGACAATTCGGGCGCGCGCCGCGTTCAGTGCATCAAGGTGCTGGGCGGCTCGAAGCGCAAGTACGCGACCGTCGGCGACACCATCGTCGTCTCGGTCAAGGAAGCCATTCCGAAGGGTCGCGTGAAGAAGGGCCAGGTGATGAAGGCCGTCGTGGTGCGCACCGCCAAGGGCGTGCGCCGTCCCGACGGCTCGCTGATCCGCTTCGACCGCAACGCCGCGGTGCTGATCAACGCGCAGGGCGAGCCGGTCGGCACCCGCATCTTCGGACCGGTCACGCGCGAGCTGAGGGCCAAGAACCACATGAAGATCGTATCGCTCGCTCCGGAGGTGCTGTGATGGCATCGCTCAAGATCAAGAAGGGCGACCACGTCATCGTGATCGCCGGCCGCGACAAGGGCAAGCACGGCGAGGTCGTCGAGATGCTGCCCAAGGAGCAGCGGGCGATCGTGCGTGGCGTCAACGTCGTGCGTCGCCACCAGAAGCAGACCGCCGCGCAGGAAGGCGGCATCGTTTCCAAGGAAGCGCCAATTCACATTTCCAACCTGGCGCTCGAGGATCCCAAGGACGGCAAGCCGAGCCGCATCGGCTTCAAGTTCCTCGACGACGGCAAGAAGGTTCGCTTCGCCAAGCGCTCGGGCGAAGTCATTCCGGAGAGATAATGAGCCATGGCTGACAAAGAGAAACCCGCGAAGGCCGCTGGCGCCCCCAAGGAGGGCGCGCCGCAGAAGGCCAAGGGCGCCAAGCAGGGCGACAAGAAGGCGGCGGCTTCCAAGGAGCCGCGGGCGCCTGCTGCCCCGCGTCCGAAGGACTACAAGCCGCGCATGAAAGCGCACTACGAGAAGGTGGTGCGCGAGGCCCTGCAGAAGAAGTTCGAGTACAAGAACAACATGCAGGTGCCGAAGATCGAGAAGATCGTGCTCAACATGGGTGTCGGCGAGGCGGTCAACGACCGCAAGAAGGTGGACAGTGCCGCCGGCGACCTCGCCCTCATTGCCGGCCAGCGTCCCGTGCAGACGCGCTCGCGCAAGGCCATCGCCACCTACAAGCTGCGCGAGGGCATGCCGATCGGCGCCAAGGTGACGCTGCGCGGAGACCGCATGTACGAGTTCCTCGACCGCTTCGTCACCATCGCGCTGCCGCGCGTCAAGGACTTCCGCGGTCTCAACCCGAAGAGCTTCGACGGCCGCGGCAACTATGCCTGCGGCTTGAAGGAGCACATCGTGTTCCCTGAGATCGACTACGACAAAGTCGACCAGATCTGGGGCATGGACATCATCGTATGTACGTCGGCGAAATCCGACGAGGAGGCCCGCGAGCTTCTGCGTGGCTTCAACTTCCCGTTTCGCAGCTAGAGGACCTCGGGATCAGCCCGAAAGGCCTTTGGAGGATTTAGATGGCTAAGACGAGCTCGGTAGAGAAGAACAACAGGCGGCGGCAGCTGTCGGCCCAGAAGGCCGAGAAGCGCAAGCGCCTGAAGGCGATCGCCAACGACTTGAAGCGTCCGGCGGAAGAGCGTTTCGCGGCGCGCATCAAGCTGGCCGAGATGCCGCGCAACTCCTCGCCGACGCGCATCCGCAACCGCTGCGAGCTCACCGGTCGCGCGCGCGGCTATTACCGCAAGCTCAGAATGTGCCGCAACCAGCTTCGCGATCTGGCGAGCCAGGGCCTCATTCCCGGCATGGTCAAGTCGAGCTGGTAAGGGAGCAAGAAGAATGTCCATGAACGATCCCTTGGGCGACATGCTGACCCGCATCCGCAACGCTCAAATGCGGCGGCGCCCGAAAGTCGTCACGCCGGCCTCCAGCATTCGCGCGCGCGTCCTCGACGTGCTCGAGGAGGAGGGCTACATTCGCGGCTACGCGCGCGTCGAGCAGAAGGGCGCGCTGCCGACCTTCGAAATCGAGCTCAAGTACTACAACGGGCAGCCCGCCATTCGCGAGATCAAGCGGGTGTCGACGCCGGGTCGGCGCGTCTACTCGCCGGTGCGCGATCTGCCCACCGTCGCCAACGGGCTTGGTGTCGCGATCCTTTCGACGCCGAAGGGTGTCATGTCCGACTCTAAGGCGCGCGAGCAGAACGTCGGCGGAGAGATTCTCTGCTCAATCTTCTAATCTGCGGCTCGCGCTCGGCGGGCTCGCAACAAGGCTTTGGAACGACCATGTCACGTATCGGCAAGAGAGCAGTCCCGGTCCCGTCCAATGTGACGGCGACGGTCAGCGGGCGAGAGGTCAAGGTCAAGGGGCCGAAGGGCGAGCTTTCCTTCACGGTTCCCGACAAGATCAAGGTCGAGAAGTCGGCCGAGGGCATCGAGGTCACGCCGCTCGATGAGACCAAGATGGCGCGCTCCATGTGGGGCATGTCGCGCACCATGATCTCGAACCTGATGGGCGGCGTCACCAACGGGTACTCGCGTACGCTGGAAATTCAGGGCATCGGCTTCCGCGCCGCCATGAAGGGCAAGGATCAGCTGCAGCTCAACATCGGCTTCAGCCACGACGTGGTGCACAAGATCCCCGCCGGCGTCGAGGTGAAGGTGTCCGGCGCCAAGCAGGAGATCATCACCGTCTCCGGGATCGACCGGCAACTCGTCGGGCAGGTGGCGGCCAACATCCGCGCCTCGCGGCCGCCGGAGCCCTACCAGGGCAAGGGCATCCGCTATCAGGGCGAATACATCTTCCGCAAGGAAGGCAAGAAGAAGTAAGGACGCCAGCTATGGCTATCACCGCGCTCAATAAACTGTTCGATCGGCGCAAGTCGCGCGTCCGCCGCGCCTTGAAGGCGAATGCGACGGATCGCCCGCGTCTTTCCGTGCACCGCTCGTCGAAGCACATCTACGTGCAGGTGATCGACGACGCGGCGGGCAAGACCGTTGCGGCGGCCTCGACCCTCGACAAGGATCTCAAGTCGACGCTGAAGACCGGCGCCGACAAAGCCGCGGCAGCCGCCGTGGGTAAGCTCATTGCCGAACGCGCCATCAAGGCTGGCGTCAAGGACGTCGTCTTCGATCGTGGCGGCTACATCTACCACGGCCGCGTGAAGGCGCTGGCCGATGCCGCGCGCGAAGGCGGCCTGAACTTTTAGGAAGAGGATTGCAACGTGGCACGTCCCCAAGGAAGAGACCGCGGTCGCGATCGCGAAGAGCGTGATAGCGAGTTCACCGAGAAGCTCGTTCACATCAATCGCGTCGCCAAGGTCGTGAAGGGCGGCAAGCGCTTCGGCTTCGCCGCGCTGGTGGTCGTGGGCGACCTCAAGGGCCGCGTCGGCTTCGGGCACGGCAAGGCGCGCGAGGTGCCGGAAGCGATCCGCAAGGCGACGGAAGCGGCCAAGCGCTCGCTCGTTCGCGTGCCGCTGCGCGACGCGCGCACGCTGCACCACGACAGCGAGGGTCGCCACGGCGCCGGCAAGGTGGTGCTGCGCTCGGCACCCGCCGGTACGGGCATCATCGCCGGCGGCGCCATGCGCGCCGTGTTCGAGATGCTCGGCGTGCACGATGTCGTCGCCAAGTCGCTGGGCAGCACCAACCCCTACAACGTGGTGCGCGCCACGTTCGACGCCCTCAAGCATCAGGAGAATCCGCGTGCCGTCGCCGCTCGCCGCAATAAGAAGGTGAGCGAGATCGTGTCGCGCCGCCGCGACGGCTCGGCCGCCGGCGAGACTGCTGCCGAGGCGTGATCCGGCGCGCACCCGGCATAGGCAAGGAATGAAGTGACATGGCCAAGAAGACCATCACCGTCGAGCAGATCGCCAGCGCCAATCGCCGGCCTGCCGTCCAGACCAAGACGCTGCGCGGCCTCGGTCTCGACAAGCTGCACCGCACGCGCACGCTGGAGGACACTCCGACCATTCGCGGCATGATCAACTCGATCCCCCACCTGGTGCGCATCGTCGATGCGCCGGTGGCGAAGAAATCCTGAGGAGCTAGGGTCCGATGCGGCTCAACGAGATCAAAGACAAGCACGGCTCGCGGAAGGAGCGCGTGCGCATCGGCCGCGGTATCGGCTCCGGCATCGGCAAGACCGGCGGCCGCGGCGGCAAGGGTCAGACGGCCCGTACCGGCGTCGCCATCGGCGGCTTCGAGGGCGGCCAGATGCCGCTCCACCGCCGCCTGCCGAAGCGCGGCTTCAACAAGTGGCGCCGCAAGGATTACAACGAGGTCAACGTCGGCGCTCTGCAGCAGGCGATCGACGACAAGCGTCTCGACGCCGGCAAGCCGGTCGACATCGAGGCTCTCGTCGCCGCTGGCATCGTGCGCCGCCCCAAGGACGGCCTGCGCCTCCTCGGCTCGGGCGAGATTACGGCCAAGCTCACTCTCACCGTCGACCATGCCTCCGGCACCGCCAAGGCGGCGATCGAGAAGGCCGGCGGCTCGATCAAGCTCATCGAAAAGAAGGTGCTCGCCGCCGACGAGGCGAAGCGCAAGAAATCGGCTGCCAAGAAGAGCACTAGCACGACGAAGAAACCCGCAGGGGACAGCAGCGAGGAATAGCCTTGGCGCAAATAGCCGCCGATCTGCCTGATGGGCGGTAATAATTTAGCGGCGTTGCCGCACCCGGGACGGGCTCCCATCTTAGGCGAGGGGACATCCCCAGGGCGGCCCGCCGCTACGGGCGCGAAGGTCGGGAGAGACGAACCATGGTATCCGCTGCCGAGCAGCTTGCAGCCAATCTGAACTTCGGCGCCTTCGCCAAAGCAGAAGACCTCAAGCGTCGCATCTATTTCACGCTGGGCGCGCTCATCGTCTATCGCTTCGGCACCTTCATCCCGCTGCCCGGCATCAATCCGACCGCCTTCGCGCAGACGTTCAGCGCCAATGCCTCCGGCATCCTCGGCATGTTCAACATGTTCGCCGGTGGCGCCGTCGAACGCATGGCGATCTTCGCCCTCAACATCATGCCCTACATCTCGGCATCGATCATCATGCAGCTCATGAGCTCGATGTCGCCGAAGCTCGAGGCCCTGAAGAAGGAAGGCGAGCAGGGGCGCAAGCAGATCAATCAATACACGCGCTATCTAACCGTCGTTCTCGCCGCCTTCCAGGCCTACGGCATCGCCATCGGCCTCGAGGGATCGCACAGCGCGGCGGGACCGGTGGTCATCGATCCCGGCTGGTTCTTCCGCATCACCACCGTCATCACCCTGGTTGGCGGCACGCTGTTCCTGATGTGGCTCGGCGAGCAGATTACGCAGCGCGGCGTCGGTAACGGCATCTCGCTCATCATCTTCGCCGGCATCGTCGCCGGCTTGCCGTCGGCCATGGTCGGACTGTTCGAGCTCGCGCGCACCGGCTCGCTTTCGGTCGGCCTGCTGCTCGCCCTCCTGGCGCTGATGCTGTTCGTCGTTGGCGCCATCGTGTTCATGGAGCGCGCCCAGCGCCGCCTGCTGATCCAGTACCCGAAGCGCCAGGTCGGCAACCGCATGTTCCAGGGCGATTCCTCGCACCTGCCCTTGAAGCTCAATTCCGCCGGCGTCATCCCGCCGATCTTCGCCTCCTCGCTGCTGTTGCTGCCGATCACCGCCGCGCAATTCACGGCCGGTCAGGGACCGCAGTGGCTGAACGAGATAACCGCGGCGCTGGGCAGCGGCCAGCCGCTGCACATCCTGCTGTACGTGGCGCTGATCATCTTCTTCGCCTTCTTCTACACGGCAGTCGTGTTCAATCCCAAGGAGACGGCCGACAACCTGCGCAAATACGGCGGGTTCCTGCCCGGCATCCGTCCGGGCGAGAAGACGGCGGAGTACATCGACTATGTCCTCACGCGCATCACCGTCGTCGGCGCCCTCTACCTGGCCGCCGTCTGCGTGTTACCGGAAATACTAATTTCCTACGCCGCCGTGCCGTTCTACTTTGGCGGCACCTCGCTGCTCATCGCGGTGAGCGTGACCATGGACACCGTGGCTCAGGTGCAGAGCCATCTGCTTGCGCACCAGTATGAAGGCCTTATCAAAAAGGCCAAGCTCAGAGGCGCGACGGGACGAGGACGGAGATGAATCTGATCCTGCTGGGTCCACCAGGAGCCGGCAAAGGGACGCAAGCGGAGGGGATCGCCAAGAAACGGGGACTCATCCAGCTTTCTACCGGCGACATGCTGCGGCAGGCGGTCAAGGCCGGCACGCCGGTCGGGCAGGAGGCCAGCGTCATCATGGAGGCCGGCGGTCTCGTCCCCGATCACGTGGTGATCAAGATCATCGCCGAGCGCATCGCGCTCCCCGACTGCGCCGAGGGCTTCATCCTCGACGGCTTTCCGCGCACCCTGAAGCAGGCGGCGGCGCTCGACGAGCTGCTCACCTCGCAGGGCAAGAAAATCGACGCCGTGATCGAGCTGAAGGTAAACGACGCGGCACTCATCGACCGCATCTCGGGACGCTATGTGTGCGCCAACTGCGGCGCCAGCTACCACGACACGAGCTGCAAGCCGAAGGTCGAGGGGGTATGCGACCGCTGCGGGGGTAAGGATTTCATCCGGCGCCCCGACGACAACCCCGAGACGGTGAAGAACCGCCTGATGGCCTACTACCGGGAAACCGCCCCGCTGATCGGCTACTACTTCGCCAAGGGCAAGCTGCATTCGGTCGACGGAATGGCCCCGATCGCCGACGTGGCGGCGCAAGTGGACGGTGTTCTGAACACTCTCGCCGCACCCTAAAAAAACCATTATCGGGCCAATTGACGGGGGCCTATTGCTCCGCTACAACACCCCGTTCTTAACGCACCTTCACAAGCATCCGGTCTGCCGACAGACGGGCTGGAGAGGTGCGTTTTTGGCGCAGGAACACTAGAGCAGCGGCATGCCGCACCGGGGGCGGAGTGCTTCTGCCGGCGGCAATCGATACCTCAGGAGAGACGTGTGGCCCGTATCGCAGGCGTCAACATTCCGACGCAGAAGCGCGTTGTCATCGCGCTGCAGTATATTCACGGCATTGGTCCCAAGTTTGCCAAGGACATCTGCACCAAGGTCGGCATTCCGGCCGAGCGGCGCGTACAGCAGCTGACCGACGCCGAGGTGCTGCAGATCCGCGAGACGATCGACCGCGACTATCTCGTCGAAGGCGATCTGCGCCGCGAGGTCATCACCAACATCAAGCGCCTCATGGACCTCGGCTGCTACCGCGGCCTGCGCCACCGCAAGGGGCTTCCCGTCCGCGGCCAGCGCACCCACACCAACGCGCGCACCCGCAAGGGCCCCGCAAAGCCGATCGCCGGCAAGAAGAAGGCCTGACGCACCTATTCGGGGGCGGGCGCAGGGCCTGTCCCAATTCGCTTCTAACGCATATCGCATGACGGGCCGCCGGCCGGCCCCTGGAGAATTGACGGATGGCCAAAGAGACGACTGCCCCCGCAGGACGCGCCAAAGTGCGCCGCCGCGAGAAGAAGAACATCACGTCGGGCGTTGCGCACGTCAACGCATCGTTCAACAACACCATGATCACCATCACCGACGCGCAGGGCAACACCATCGCCTGGTCGTCGTCGGGCACCAAGGGCTTCAAGGGCTCCCGCAAGTCGACGCCGTACGCCGCCCAGGTCGCCGCCGAGGACGCGGGCCGCAAGGCGCAGGAGCACGGCATGAAGATCCTCGAGGTCGAGGTCTGCGGTCCGGGCTCCGGTCGTGAATCGGCGCTGCGTGCCCTGCAGGCAGTCGGCTTCCAGATCACCTCGATCCGCGACGTGACGCCCATTCCGCACAACGGTTGCCGGCCGCGCAAGCGCCGCCGCGTCTGATTTCTCCAGCGGGGCGAGGATCTTTCCGCCCCGCGCGTCGCTCCGCGTTGGCGTGCGACGCATGACCAGTATCCCCTTCGTCTGCGCGTCCCGGACGCAGACGTTACGTAGCGAGGCTCCCCGTGGTGAACGTTCTGCAGAAGAATTGGCAAGACCTGATCAAGCCGAACAAGCTCGACGTGGCCGCCGGCCGCGACCGCAGCCGGATCGCCACCGTGGTGGCGGAGCCGCTGGAGCGCGGCTTCGGCATGACGCTCGGCAACGCCCTGCGCCGTGTGCTCCTGTCGTCACTGCAGGGCGCTGCTATCAAGACGGTGCAGATCGACGGCGTGCTGCACGAGTTCTCCTCGATCCCCTCGGTGCGCGAGGATGTGACCAACATCATCCTCAACATCAAGGAGATCGCGCTGCGCATTCACTCCGAAGGCGTGAAGCGCATGGTGCTGAAGAAGGAAGGCGGCGGCCCGGTGCGCGCCAAGGACATCGAGGCCGGCGCCGACGTCGAGATCTTGAACCCCGAGCACGTGATCTGCACCCTCGATCAGGGTGCCGCCATCCGCATGGAATTCACCGCCGACATGGGCAAGGGCTACGTCGCCGCCGAGCGCAATCGGCCGGAGGACGCTCCGATCGGCCTCATCCCGGTCGACAGCCTCTACAGCCCGGTGAAGAAGGTCTCCTACAAGGTCGAGAACACGCGCGAGGGCCAGATCCTCGACTACGACAAGCTGACCATGACGGTCGAGACCGACGGCTCGGTGAAGCCAGAGGATGCCATCGCGCTCGCCGCGCGCATCCTGCAGGACCAGCTCGCCGTGTTCATCAACTTCGAGGAGCCGAAGAAGGCCGTCGAGGAGGCGCGTCACCCGGAGCTGGCCTTCAACGCCGCCCTGCTCAAGAAGGTCGACGAGCTCGAGCTGTCGGTGCGCTCGGCCAACTGCTTGAAGAACGACAACATCGTCTACATCGGCGACCTCATCCAGAAGACCGAGGCGGAGATGCTGCGCACGCCGAACTTCGGGCGCAAGTCGCTGAACGAGATCAAAGAGGTGCTCGCCTCCATGGGGCTGCACCTCGGTATGGAAGTGCCGAACTGGCCGCCGGACAACATCGAGGAGCTGGCCAAGCGCTTCGAGGACCAGTATTAAGCCGCGAATAGGGAGTGGCGAATAGCGAATAGTTCGCCTTCCCTCCGTTCACTACTCGCTCTTCGCTACTCACTCTTCGCAACAAGGCGGGGCCGCAGAACCCCCCATTGCACAACGAAAGGGAAAGACGATGCGACACAAGAAGCTGGGGCGGCGGTTCAGCCGCGACAGTGGTCACCGCCAGGCCATGTTCTCCAACATGGCGGCAGCGCTGATCAAGCACGAGCAGATCGTGACGACGCTGCCGAAGGCCAAGGACCTCAAGCGCGTGATGGACAAGTACATCACGCTCGCCAAGCGTGGCGACCTCAACTCGCGCCGGCTGGCAGCCAGCCGTTTGCGCGATGAGGACATGGTCAAGAAGCTCTTCGACACGCTCGCCCCGCGCTACAAGGATCGGGCGGGCGGCTATACGCGCGTGCTGAAGGCGGGCTTCCGCTACGGCGATAGTGCTCCGCGCGCCGTTATCGAGCTCGTGGACCGCGATACCTCGATCAAGGGCAAGGAAGACCGCGAGCGGCACGAGGCGGCCGTGGCAGCAGCCCAAGCGGAATCGTGATCGGCGCCGGTACGCCTCGCCACTGGCCTAATCGCTAGCTGACCGCTAAGCATTCTGCGGGCAGCACTGGGTGCCGTGGTGCCCAGGTACCCGGCTGCGCGCCCTGATGCTGCCACCGGTTGGGTACGGGCGCTGGGAGGTGCCGATGGCGGGTGAGAAGGTTCTGGTCACGGGAGCCTCGGGCTTCATCGCCAAGCACTGCATCGCCGAGCTCATACGCCAGGGCTACGCGGTGCAGGCTACCCTGCGTGACCTCGCGCGCGAGGAGGAAACCTGGCGCGCGATCGGCAACGCCGGCGCAACGGCGGGTGACATCAAGTTCTATCCTGCGGACCTGCTCGATGACGAGGGCTGGGACAAGGCGATGCAGGGGTGCACGTATGTGCTGCACGTCGCCTCCCCCTTTCCGCTCAAGACTCCCAAAGACCCCGAGGAAGTGATCAGGCCGGCGCGCGAGGGCGCCGTGCGGGTGCTGAAAGCCGCCGCCGGGGCGGGGGTCAAGCGCGTGGTGCTTACCTCCTCGATCGTCGCCATCACGCTGCCGTGGCCGGAGGCGGCCCCGGGGCACGTGTTCGACGAGACCGATTGGAGCAACCCCGATCGCCCCGACGTGACATCGTATGTCGTATCCAAGACGCTGGCCGAGCGCGCGGCCTGGGACTTCGTCACGAATACTCCAGGGGTGCCGGAGCTGACGGTCGTCAATCCCGCCTTCGTCCTCGGGCCGGCTCCGGACGCCGATCTCTCCACCTCGCACGAGGTCATTCGCTTGATGGGCACGGGAGCCTATCCGGCGGCGCCCAAGATCGGCTTTCCCATCAGCGACGTGCGTGATGTGGCGGTGACCCACGCACTGGCGATGACGAATCCCGCCGCCGCAGGGCAGCGCTTTCTGTCGGCCAATGGGTTCTTGCGCCTGTTCGAAATCGGCCAGTTGATCAAGCAGACGCTGCCGGATCTGGCCAAGAAGGTGCCGCGTGGCGAGCTGCCCGATTTGGCCGTTCGCGCCCTGGCCCTGGTCGATGTGCGGCTCAAGGCGGTGCTCCCCGACCTCGGCTTTCCGCGTCCCGTCACCAACGCCAAGGCGCACAGGGTGCTGGGGCAGACGTTCCGCTCGCCGCAGGAGGCCGTCACCTCTGCGGCCGCCAGCTTGCGGGCGCTGCAGGTCATTTGAAGCAATGCGGCCGCATGGGGCGTTTCAGCAGGCTTCGTCACGGGAGCAACCATCATGCCCGGCGCTATGCTAATTCTGCCGCGGGAGCCGTCTCCTGGAATGGGGCGGTATCCCAACCGACATAACGTGCCAGGGGTCGCCAAGCAGCATGAGCATGCCGACGATAAAGTTGAGCTTTAAGCAAAAAGCCGCCGCCCTGGCGTTGGCCACCGTGGCCGGCGTGGCGCCGGTGGCCGCACCGGCGCAGGAGCGCGCGGTGCCGCCCTCGCGCGAGGCCCTGCAGTATTCCTATTCGCCCATCGTCAAGATGGCGGCGCCGGCGGTGGTCAACGTCTACGTCCGCTCGCGCGTGCGCACCACCGTGTCGCCCTTCGCCAACGATCCATTCTTCCAGCGCTTCTTCGGTGGCCGCGGCGGCTTCGGCCTGCCGCAGGAGCGCATCCAGTCCTCGCTCGGCTCCGGCGTCATCATCAGCCCTGACGGTGTCATCGTCACCAACACCCACGTCGTGCGGGGTGGCACCGATACGCAAATCCGCGTCGCGTTGGCCGACAAGCGCGAGTACGACGCGCGCATCGTCGCCCAGGACGAGCGCACCGACCTCGCCGTGCTGAAGATCGAGAAGGGAGGCACGGACTTCCCGTATCTGCAGTTTGCCGACAGCGACAAGCTCGAGGTCGGTGACGTGGTCCTCGCCATCGGCAACCCGTTCGGCGTCGGCCAGACGGTCACCAGCGGCATCATCTCGGCCCTGGCGCGCACCGAGATGGCGCAGTCCGACACGCAGGTGTTCCTGCAGACGGACGCCGCCATCAATCCGGGCAACTCGGGCGGTGCCCTCGTCGATATGAACGGCAGGCTGGCCGGCATCAACACCATGATCTTCTCGCAATCGGGGGGCTCGGTCGGCATCGGCTTCGCCATCCCCTCGAACCTCGTGCGCCTCGTTGCCGACAACGCCATCGCCGGCCGCAAGATCGAACGGCCATGGCTCGGCGCGCAGCTCGAGACCGTTACGCGCGAGATGGCCACCAATCTCGGTCTGGAGCGCATCTCGGGCGCCGTCGTGGTGCGTCTGACCAACAACAGCCCGGCGGCCAGAGCCGGGCTGCAGCTGGGTGACGTGATCGTCGCCGTCGACGGTTTCGAGGTCGCCGACGCCCATTCTGTCCACTACCGGCTGACGACCCGCGGCGTCGGCAATAACAGCCGCCTCGACGTGATACGCAGCCGTAAGCGCGTCGCTGTTGAAGTGACACTGGTGCCGGCGCCCAAGCCCGGCAAGGACGATGTGCGCAACCTGTCCGGCAACCATCCATTCGATGGCGCGCGCGTCTCCAACATTCTCCCGAGCGTCGCTGACGAGTTCAATCTCGACGAGACGGATGGCGTCGTTATCATTGCGGTGCGTTCGGGTGGCGTTGCCGCTCGCCTCGATTTCCAGCCAGGCGATATCATCGTTCAGATCGGCAATGACAAGATCACCGACGTCGTCATGCTCGACGAGATAACCCGCACGCCGCAACGCATCTGGAGCGTTACCATCAAGCGCGGCGGGCGATTGATGAAGCTGCAAATGTCGGGATAAGCGGCCTTGGCCACCCTGTTCGAAGCGGCCGGACTTGAAAAGGGAGCGCCGCGCCCGCTCGCCGACCGGCTGCGCCCGACGAAGCTGTCGGAGGTCGTCGGCCAGGAGCACCTCGTCGGCCCCTCGGGCACGCTGACGCGCATGCTGAGGAGCGGCCGGTTGCCGAGCCTCATCCTCTGGGGCCCACCGGGGTCCGGCAAGACGACGGTCGCCCGCCTGCTCGCTCATGAGACACAGCTGGAGTTCGAGCAGCTGTCGGCGATCTTCTCCGGCGTGCAGGATCTGCGCAAAGCCTTCGACCGCGCCAAGGCGCGTCGCGAGCACGGCAAGGGGACGCTCCTTTTCATCGACGAGATCCACCGCTTCAACCGGGCGCAGCAGGACAGTTTCCTGCCGCACATGGAGGACGGCACCATCACGCTCGTCGGGGCGACGACGGAGAACCCTTCCTTCGAGCTCAATGGGGCACTTTTGAGCCGCGCTTCCGTTTTGGTCTTCAATCGCCTCAGTGAGGCGGCGATCGAGGAGCTCTTGCTGCGCGCCGAGCGGGAAGAGAAGCGTGCGCTGCCGCTCGATGCCGATGCGCGCGAGGCTCTGATCGTGATGGCCGACGGCGATGGCCGCGCGGCGATCAATCTTGCCGACGAGGTGTTCGCCGCCGTGGCGCCGGGTAGCAAGCCCATCGACCGCGCGGCTCTGAGCGAGCTCGTGCAGCGCCGCGCGCCGCTCTACGACAAATCGCGCGAGGGGCACTACAACCTGATCAGCGCGCTGCACAAGTCGGTGCGCGGCTCCGACCCCGACGCTGCGCTCTACTGGCTGGCGCGCATGCTCGACGGTGGCGAGGACCGGCTGTTCCTCGCCCGCCGCCTGGTGCGCATGGCGATCGAGGACATCGGCCTCGCCGATCCGCAGGCGGTGGTGCAGGCGCTTGCCGCCAAGGATACGTTCGACTTCCTCGGCAGTCCGGAGGGCGAGCTGGCGCTGGCGCAGGCGACCATCTATCTCGCCACGGCGCCCAAATCGAATGCCGCCTACGTCGCCTACAAGGCGGCGATGCGCGCGGCGCAGGAGCACGGCTCGCTCAGCCCCCCAAAGCACATCCTCAACGCCCCGACCAAGCTCATGCAGTCGGAGGGGTACGGGGCCGGTTACGAATACGACCACGACGCCGAGGGGGCATTTTCCGGGCAGGATTATTTCCCCGAGGAGTTCGCTAACCGCCCGCAGTATTACGATCCGCCCGATCGCGGCTTCGAGCGGGAAATCCGCAAGCGTCTGACGTATTGGGCGGACCTCAGGGCCAAGCGCGGACCTGCGAAATCGTGAAATGGCGAAGTCGCGGGTCCACCTCGCGATTTCACGAGTTCACGACGTCACATCCAACCCCTATAGTTGGCGGTAGGGAAGGGTCGTTGGAGGGGCAGTCTGATGGTTCAATTCATCGATCTGTGGCGCGGACATCCGATCAACGAGTCCGTGACCACGCCGTGCATCGCCCCGCACGACCTGACGAACATGGAAGGCCAGCACGTCGCCATGGGCTTTCCGGTGTTTCACAATCAGTGTGCCATCCGCATGGGGGTGGCCCTGCGTCGCGCTGGGGTCGCCGACGGCCAGATTGGCGGTTGCGCTTCCTGCGCCGTGCATCCGCGCTCCGACATGCACTTCATCAACGCCAGCCAGCTCGCCAACGCCATCACCCACGCCAACATTCCGGGCATCGCGCCGGTGGAGAAGATCACCGGCACCGAGGCCGCGCACTACTACCCGAAGCTGTTCGGGCGCACCGGGATCATCTATTTCCAGGATTATTGGAAACGGAGCTCCGACTCGGGACGCGCGACGGGCGATCATATCGACGTGTGGAACGGCTATCGGTCGTCGGCCAAGTGGCTGCTCGAGTGGTTCTCGTGGGTCGGGTACTATTCGAACTACGCCAACGCCGGCGAAATCTGGTTTTGGGAAGTGAAATAGGGACACTAGCGCCCCGGGGGTCTTGCATGCTGCGCTACATCGTTGCCATGGTGTTCGCGTTCATCGCAGCGGCGCTCGCTACGGTGTTCCTGAGTTCGTCGGTTGCCGACTGGGTGGTCGCGCGCCAGTCGTTCGAAAGTTCCGACGACGCGGAAAATTTGCATATGCTGGTGTTTATCGGCACGAACGCCGCCGCCCTTTTCGTTGGCTGGCTGGTAGGTTGGGTCATCGGCGGCGCCGGGCGCGCGGACACGCCGGCGGCCTGATAGCCGCATCTTTACCTTTATCGGTTGAGCGGGGGATATAGTCGGCCCGCGGCCGGACCGCGCCCCCTCCCACGGTTGCGCGCGCCCGCGCGCACCCCTATTGAACCTCGATGAGCGATCGCGTCGAAACCATCGAAGTGAAGGCGAGCGAAGCGGACATGCGCCTCGATCGCTGGTTTCGCCTCCACTTCCCCGATGTCGGTTATTCCTATCTGCAAAAGCTGCTGCGCACCGGCCAGGTGCGCGTCGACAGCCGTCGGGCGGAGGCCAACGCTCGTCTCGCCGCCGGGGCCCAGATCAGGGTGCCGGCCATCGTGCGCATTGCCGCTAAGCCGTCCGCCGCCCCGAGCGTGAAGCCGCCGCTCGGGCTCTCCAAGGCCGACCGCGACCGCATCGAGAAGATGATCCTCTACGAGGACGAGCACGTGCTCGTCCTCAACAAGCCTTTCGGGCTCGCCGTGCAGGGCGGCACTGGCACCAAGCGGCATATCGACGGCATGCTGGCCGGCATGGCCGACCGCTTCGGCGGCGAGCGCCCGCGCCTCGTGCATCGCCTCGACCGCGACACTACCGGCGTGCTGCTCATCGCCAAGCATCGCGATGCCGCGGCTAAGCTCGGCCGCGTGTTCCAGACCCGCTCCGCCGCCAAGACCTACTGGGCGCTGGTCAAGGGCGTGCCGAAACCGCCGCAGGGCAAGGTCGAAGCCGCGCTCGTCAAAGCCGCCGGTCCCGACGGCGACCGCGTGCGCAAGGCGCTCCCCGGCGAGCAGGAGGAGGCGATGCATGCGACGACGCATTACTCGGTCATCGATCGATTGGCCAACAAGGCCGCGTGGGTGTCGCTCAAGCCGGTGACCGGCCGCCAGCATCAGCTGCGCGCTCACATGGCGCTCATTGGCCATCCGATCGTCGGCGACAACAAATATGGTGGCGATGAAAATCTCCCCGCCGAGCAAATCGACAACAAGCTGCACCTGCATGCCCGTCGGCTCGTGCTCCCGCACCCGTTCACCGGTGGCAAGATCGACGTGACGGCGCCCTTGCCCGAGCACATGCGCAAGACCTGGGATCTGCTCAGCCTCGACGCCGACCGCTACGAGGAGGCCAGCCGATGAAGCTCGTCGTCCTCGATTGCGACGGCACGCTGGTCGACAGCCAGAACGGTATCTGCGAGGCGATGGCCCACGCTTTCACCGGCTTGGGCCTCATTCCGCCAACGCGAGAGGCGACGCTGGCTATCGTCGGCCTGTCGCTCCCCGAGGCGTTGGCGGCTCTGGCGCCCGAGCTCGATGCAGAGCTGCGCACCGCCATGGTGGAGCGCTATAAGTCCGCCTTCCTGGAAATCCGCCGCGATCCCGCCCTGCATGAGCCTTTGTTCGACGGTATCGCCGCCGCCATCGAGGCCCTCGGCGACCGCGACGATCTCATCCTCGGCATCGCCACCGGCAAATCGCGCAAGGGCATCGACCGCCTGTTTGCGCGCGAGGGCTGGGGGCATCGCTTCCTGACCGTGCAAACGTCGGACGATCACCCCTCCAAGCCGGATCCGGCTATGCTGCGCGCCGCCATGGCGGAGGCTGGCGTTGCCCCCGAGCGCACGGTCATGGTGGGCGACACGACCTTCGACATGGAGATGGCGCTCGCCGCCGGTACTGGGGCGCTGGGCGTCGGCTGGGGCTATCATTCCATCGACGAGCTAAAGACTGCCGGCGCCCATGCCGTGATCGGGGCGTGCCAAGACCTTACGGCCACGGTCGACGCGTTCTTTGCAGGGCGGGAGAAGGCGGCGTGAGCGAGCCGGATGATACTGCCCCGGCGGCTGCGAATGTCCCCGGCAAGGAGGCTCTGCAGCCACCGCTGCCGAAGCGCTTTTACACCGATGTCTCGGTGGGGCAGGCGGACGACGGAGGATTCGCGGTCCTGCTCGACGGGCGCCCCGTGCGCACGCCGAAGAAGCTGCCGCTCAGCGTGCCGACGCGTTCCCTTGCCGAGGCCATGGCCGCTGAGTGGGCCGCGCAGAAGGAACGCATCGACCCCGTCACCATGCCGCTGTCCAAGCTCGCCATCACGGCCATCGACGGCGTCGCCGGCAGCATGCCCGAGGTGGCTGGCGACATCGTACGCTTCGCTGGCAGCGACCTTCTCTGCTACCGCGCCGAGGCCCCCGTCGCCCTCGCCGTGCTGCAGGCGGCCGCGTGGGATCCCGTCCTGCGCTGGGTCGAGGCGGAGAGTGGCGCCCGCTTTTTCTTGGCCGAGGGGGTGATGCCGGTGACGCAGAGCCGGCAAGCGCTGTCGCGCTTCGGCGATCTCCTTACGCCGTTCGGCGCCTTTGCGCTCACCTGCCTGCACGTGATGACGACACTGACCGGCTCGGCGTTCCTCGCCCTTGCGGTGGCCAAGGGACGCCTCGGCGTCGAGGCCGCCTGGGATGCCGCGCACCTCGATGAGGACTGGCAGATCGCGCGCTGGGGGGTGGACGTCGAGGCCGCCGAGCGGCGCGCCCGCCGCCACGCCGAAATGCAGGCGGCAAGCCGCTTTCTGCAGTTGCTTGCGGCCGATTGAGAGCCGCCGCGCGGGGCTGTTCCCGGAGGAACAGCCCCCGGTCTTGCGGGATTCTAGAGTGACGACCGATCCAGGATTTAGCCCTAGGAGCGGTCCATGTTGAGCCTTTTCGATCTCGCGATCTTGATCATCGTCATCGCGGCCATGCCTCTCGTGATACGAGCCGGCCGATGACCCTCAGCCCCTTCGACCTTTGGGTCGCGATCATCGTCGTCGTCATGATGCCGCTGATCATCTGGGTGAACTACTCCAAGCGCGAAGGCGGCCTGCAGGGGTACCTTTGGCGCGAGAGCCCCACGCTGGTCTGGACCTCGCTCGTGTTTCTCAGCCTGGTCTTCGCGTCGGCGGCGGCGAGGCTTCTCTCCCACTACGGGTTCTTATCGCTGGAAGCCGATGACCTTCTGTCGATGGCGCTCGGCATCCCGCTGTTCGTGCTGTCGATGGCGATCATCGTCATGGGCAGCCTTGCCTTCGTCAAATACATGCGCTCCAGCCGCGGCGCGTAGTGCGCAACGAGGCCCCGCAAGGTGGCCAAGGGAGACGTCCATGCAACCTCTCACAACCTACGACCTCTTGCTCAACATCTTCGTGGTGGTTGCGATGCCGCTCCTGATCGTCGCCAACCTGAAGGGCTGGAGCGCGAAGTATCCGCTGAACGCCTACCTGTGGCGCGAGCATCCCAACCTGATGCGGGTGGCGCTGGTCATCATCGGCCTCTTGAGCCTGTTCTCCCTGGTCCAGCTCGCCGGCCACTTCGGCCTCATCTCCGCGGCTGTCGCCGAGGCGGCCCTGCCCGCGATCGGCATCCCCTTCCTGATTGCCGGCGTGGTTGAGATCTGGCTGGCCGTCAGGGCGGTCGCGCACTATCTACGCAGCCGACGCAGCCAGGCCTAGCCGGCCTCGGGGCCGACCCGAAACGTCGCACATTGGCTCATTTGGCCCGCGTTCTCACGGGCCAAGCCGCGTGCTATGAGCGCTCTCGACCATTTGGCGCCGGATGGCGCGCTCGAGGGAAGGCCATGAAGGATATCATCGAAGAGCTGGAGAAGCGCCGCGCGAATGCTCGGCTGGGCGGCGGGCAGGCACGCATCGACGCGCAGCACAAGCGCGGCAAGCTGACCGCCCGCGAGCGCATCGAGCTGTTGATGGATGAAGACTCCTTCGAGGAGTTCGACACCTTCGTCGAGCACCGCTGCGCCGAATTCGGCATGGAGAAGCAGAAGACGCCGGGCGACGGCGTCGTCACCGGCTGGGGCACGATCAACGGCCGCGTCGTCTACGTGTTCGCCAAGGACTTCACGGTGTTCGGCGGATCGTTGTCCGGGGCGCACGCCCAGAAGATGACCAAGATCCAGGACATGGCGCTGAAGAACCGCGCGCCCATCATCGGCCTCTTCGATGCCGGCGGCGCGCGCATCCAGGAGGGCGTCGACGCGCTCGGCGGCTATGGTGAGGTGTTCACGCGCAATGTCCTCGCTTCAGGCGTCATCCCGCAGATCTCGGTGATCATGGGCCCGTGCGCCGGCGGCGACGTCTATTCGCCGGCGATGACCGACTTCATCTTCATGGTGAAAGACACGAGCTACATGTTCGTCACCGGCCCCGACGTGGTGAAGACGGTGACCAACGAGACGGTGACGGCCGAGGAGCTCGGCGGCGCCAAGGTGCACACCACCAAGTCGTCGATCGCCGACCGCGCCTACGAGGACGACGTCGAGGCGCTGCTGCAGATGCGCCGCCTGATGGACTTCCTGCCGTCGAACAACAAGTCGGGCGTTCCAGCGCTGCCGACCTCCGACAGCGCCGATCGACCCGACTACTCGCTCGACACGCTCATCCCGGACAACCCGAACAAGCCCTACGACATCAAGGAGCTGATCCTGAAGGTCGTCGACGAGGGCGACTTCTTCGAGATCCAGGAAGCCTACGCCAAGAACATCGTCACCGGTTTCGCGCGCATGGAGGGGCGCACCATCGGCATCGTCGCCAACCAGCCGATGGTGCTGGCCGGCGTGCTCGATAGCGACGCCTCGCGCAAGGCGGCCCGCTTCGTACGCTTCTGCGACTGCTTCGAGATCCCCATCGTCACCTTCGTCGACGTGCCGGGCTTCCTGCCGGGCACGGCGCAGGAGTACGGCGGCCTCATCAAGCACGGCGCCAAGCTGCTCTTCGCCTTCGCCGAGGCCACGGTGCCGAAGATCACGGTGATCACCCGCAAGGCCTACGGCGGCGCCTACGACGTCATGAGCTCCAAGCACATCCGCGGCGACGTCAACTACGCCTGGCCGTCGGCCGAGATCGCGGTCATGGGTGCCAAGGGCGCCGCCGAGATCCTCTATCGCGCCGACCTCGGCGACCCGGAGAAGATCAAGGCGCGCATCGACGAGTACCAGAAGCGGTTCGCCAACCCGTTCGTCGCCGCCGAGCGCGGCTACATCGACGAGGTGATCCTGCCGCACGGCACGCGCCGGCGCATCTGCCGGGCGCTCAACATGCTGCGCAACAAGACGCTCGAGAACCCCTGGAAGAAGCACGACAACATCCCGCTGTAAGGGCTGAGCCGCCATGGTTCGATTTGGCAGCGCTGTAATCGGATCATTGGCTCTTCTGGCCTCGGTGCTGCCGGCACATGGCGCCGAGGTCGGGCCTGGGGGCTTTCTGGGCTGCCAGCTGAGGCTCGAGGGCCCCATCGAGGCGGGGGACAGCGACAAGCTCTCTGCGGCGCTAGATGGCCTGGGGTCTACGGGCGGCTTCGACAGCGCCAACGTGAGCCTGTGCCTCAACAGCCCCGGCGGCAACTACGACGAAGCGCTGAAGCTGATTACGACCCTGCTCAAGCACACCAACGTTGCCACGGTGATTGATCGAGGCGCCCAGTGCTACTCGGCCTGCGCCTTCCTGTTCCTCGCCGGCAACGCCCAGCGGTCCGAGGACGGGGAATTGGGACCCGACCGCACGCTGGACGTCGGCGCTACGCTGGGTTTTCACGCACCCTACCTCAACACGGCCACCGGCACGGACGTCGCCGCGGCGACCGTTGAGAACTTTCGCCGCGGCGTTTACGCGATCGCGAAGTTGCTCGAGATAGACCGGCGCGAGCTTTTCCCGCGCGGCCTCCTGGCCAGGGCGCTTCAGGTTGGGCCGAACTATCTCTTGTACGTTGATACCATCGAGAAGGCCGGCGTCTGGTCGATCAAGCTCAAAGGCTATAGGCCGCCTGCGGCCCTCACGGCCCGCATGCTCGATCAGGCGTGCCGCAACAAGGATATGTGGACGAATTTCTCGCATACGGTGTTGGGCCGCGCTGCCGACGATCCTGAGGAGCTGCACGGCTTGCGGCAATCCGATTTTCCGGAGATCCGCGGGTCGGACGAGCCAATCCAGCTTACGCAAGGAAAGTATCGCGAGACGCTCGATCTCTTCGGCTACGAGGCGACCAACATGTGCATCGTTGACGTCTTTGCGAACGGCAACCAGCTCTTTCTGTCGCTCGCGATGGTCCCTGCCGATCAAACGGGTGCAGCACCTGAGCAGTTTGCCGAGCAGGTCATGGCGAGGGCCGGCGACGCTCAGAGTCTCGAGGTCGTATCGACGCCGCTCTGGTACGTGTATGCGCCCGAGACGCCGCTCAAGAGCCTCGCCGCGCCTTGATCGATCCCGCGGTGGCATGCGGGGCGGCGGCGCCGGAAAATCGCAATGGAGCTGAAAATCTACAGTTATGGCGCCTCGAGCGTGAGGCTACACCTGCGGCGTGAACCTCAGGCTTGGGAGGACTATCATGCAGAAAGCAAAGGCCGCGTGCCGCGCGGCGATGTTCGCCGGACTGATCGGTGCGGCGTCTATCGGCGCCGTGCACGCCCAGTTGGCACCGGAGGCGTTGAAGCAGGCGCAGGAGAACTTCAAGGCGGCGAACGCCAGCGGCAGCGGTGCGCTCACGGCGGCCGAGTTCAAGACCTTCATCGATCTCAATGCCGCTGCCCAGATCGGCCGCGCGCCCAAGATCAAGGCGAACGACGCCTACGGACGTGCCTTCGGCAAGGTCGATGCCGACGGAGACGGCAACGTCACCTGGGCCGAGTACCTCGCGGCGCAGTCGAACTGAGCCTCCTTGGCCTGTCGCCGGCAGAACGTGCTAGGCTAGCGGCATCGAAGCAGGCGCCCGCCGGCGCTGGGGGCCATAGGAGGTCTGTAGTGAAGAGGGCATTCTATGTCGTGGTTGCTCTTGCGTTCGCCGGCCCGGCGATGGCCGGCGACGAGGATCCCGCGCGGCTTTGCTTCGAGGACGTCGGCTGCGTGCAGAATCGCGTGATAGCGCGGGCCGATGCCGAACGGCTCGGCTGCGATCAGCTGTGGACGGTGCGCAACGGCATATTTGCGGCGCGCGGCTACTGCTTCCACACCGAGCGCGGCAAGCAAGAGTTCGGCAACGACGGCTGCCGCTATCCGGTGCAGGAGGACGTGCCGCTCAACGACTTCGAGCGCGCCAACATCCGCATCATCCAGTCGATCGAGAAGCGGCGCGGCTGCTGACCTAGCCGGGCGCCAGGCCCCGCTTCAAGGCCGCGATTCCGGCCCTCCCGGCACATGAACGGCGGCTGTAACCATCATTCAGAACCGGTTCAAAGCGCCGACGGCATTCTCCGCCTCATCGAACACGCCGCTCCCGGTGGAGCGGTGCCGATCCGAGGAAGAGGTGGACCATGAACAAGATCGCTCTCATCGCTACGACCGTTCTCATCGCGACCACGGCCGGTGCGTCCGCGCACAGCTTCGACGACCGTCAGGAGTACCAGACCAAGCGCATCGAGCAGGGTCGCAAGACCGGCAAGATCACGTGGACCGAGGGCCTGAAGCTGCGCGCTGAGCAGAAGCGCATCGCCAACAAGGAAGCCGAGTTCAAGTCCGACGGCTATCTGAGCAAGTCCGAGCGGCGCAAGCTCCGCTACATGCAAAACGAAGCCTCCGAGCATATTGCCGATGAGAAGAACGACGGCTGGCGGCGCGCGTGGTGGCTGCCGCGCGTCGGCAAGTAAGTCGACGACAAGTGCCTCCATTCACCTTCGGGCCGCCGCTTGGCGGCCCTTCTTTCATTGGAGGTCTGTGGCTGATGTGGAAGCGCAACACAGCGGGCCGGTCGGTGCCATACGTGCCCCGCGGCGGGGCACACGTTAGCCAATTAGTAAGCCCGGTTCCCTAATCTGCCGGCATGTAGCTTTTGCGAGCGGGGCTGGAGATGAGCGCGTTGCAGTCGCTTCCGATTACCGAGATGTTGCAGCGGGGCAGTATCCATGACGTCGATGTGTTGAGGCTCAGGGGCGCCTTCCACAACGATGGCTTCATCTCTGCCGACGAGGCCGAAGCCCTCTTCACCCTCAACGAGACGTGCCAGCAACAGGACCCGGCGTGGGCCGAGTTCTACATCGAGGCGCTGACCGACCACCTCGTGAGCCAGGTCGAGCCCGAGGGATACCTGACGGCCGCGGAGGCCAAGCGCCTCACCGACCGCATCGCCCCAGGCGGCGTCGTGGCGCGCAAGTCGGACCTCGATCTGATCGTCAACGTCCTCGACAAGTCCCGCTGGTCGCCCGTCAGCCTGTCGCGCATCGCCCTGCAGCAGGTGAAGCGCGCCGTCATCGACGGCGATGGCCCGCTGCGCGAGGCGCACCCGAACCAGGCAGGGACCATTCGCGAGTGCGAGGTCGAGCTCATCCGCCGTATTCTTTATGCCTTCGGCGGCGACGGACACGTTGCCATCACCCGCCCCGAGGCCGAGGTCCTGTTCGATATCAACGACGCCATCCTCGACCCGCAGGCCAACGCCGCGTGGACCGATCTGTTCGTCAAGGCGGTGACCAATGCCGTCATGGCCGCGTCCGGGCAGGCGGTGCCGACGCGCGAGGAGGCCCTGCGCCGCGATGCGTGGCTGATGGAGGCCAAGGGGGAGCTCTCGCCCCTGGCATTGCTGTCCGCCATGGTTTCCTCGAGCCTCGATGCCGTGCGTGCCACCTATCAGGAGCAATCCGCTGAGGAGCGGGCGCTGGCGCGTCTGGAGCAGCAGCGCATCGAGATCATCACCAACGAGGAGATCACGCAGGCCGAGGCCGCGTGGCTGTGCGGGCGGATCGGTCGCGATGGGCATCCGACGCCGAACGAGGCGGCGCTGGTCGCTTACCTGAAGAAGGAAAGCCCCAAGATCCATCCGGATCTGCAAGCCGCGGTCGAGCGCCTGGCGCGGGCTGCTTAACGTCGTGCAGCGGCACTCCGCGGGCTGCGCGGTGTGGCCCGCGGCCCCATATCTGCGCGCTTTTTGCCGAACTGCGACAGTTTACGACACTTCAATGGCCGTCTAGAACGTCAGCTATGCAACCGGCTGGCGGGCCTCCTGAGGCGCGCCTACCTAGTGGACCGTAAGGGGTTATGTTCAAAAAGATTCTGATCGCCAACCGTGGCGAGATCGCCTGCCGCGTCATCAAGACTGCGCGCAAAATGGGCATCAAGACTGTCGCAGTCTACTCTGATGCCGACCGGGACGCGCTGCACGTGGAAATGGCGGACGAAGCAGTCCACCTTGGTCCGCCCCCTGCCGCTCAGTCGTACCTGCTGATCGATAAGATCGTCGAAGCCTGCAAACAGACCGGCGCCGAGGCCGTGCATCCGGGCTATGGGTTCCTATCCGAGCGCGAAGCCTTCCCGATCGCCCTGCAAGAGGCCGGCATCGTCTTCATCGGCCCCAATCCCAAGGCCATCGGCGCCATGGGCGACAAGATCGAAAGCAAGAAGGCGGCGGCCGCGGCGAAGGTCTCCACGGTGCCCGGCTACATGGGGGAGATCGCCGACGCCAAGCACGCGGTGAAGATCGCCGAGGATATCGGCTACCCGGTGATGATGAAGGCCTCGGCCGGCGGTGGCGGCAAGGGCATGCGCATAGCCTTCAACCGTAAGGAGGTCGAGGAAGGCTACCCGCTGGCCAAATCCGAGGCCAAGGCGAGCTTCGGCGATGACCGCATGTTCATCGAGAAGTTCATCGTCAATCCGCGCCACATCGAGATCCAGCTGATTGGCGACAAGCACGGCAACGTCGTTTACCTGGCCGAGCGCGAGTGCTCGATCCAGCGGCGCAATCAGAAAGTCATCGAGGAAGCGCCTTCGCCGCTGCTCGACGAGAAGACCCGCAAGGCGATGGGCGAGCAGGCCGTCGCGCTGGCCAAGGCCGTCGGCTACGATTCTGCTGGCACGGTCGAGTTCGTCGCCGGCCAGGACCGCAGCTTCTACTTCCTGGAGATGAACACGCGCCTGCAGGTCGAGCACCCGGTCACCGAGCTCATCACCGGCGTCGATCTCGTCGAGTTGATGATCCGCTCCGCCGCCGGCGAAAAGCTCCCCTTCAAGCAATCGGACGTGAAGCTCAACGGCTGGGCGGTCGAGAGCCGCGTCTATGCCGAGGACCCTTACCGCAACTTCCTGCCCTCCATCGGCCGCCTGGTGAAATACCGGCCGCCGGACGAGGGAACCGTAAATGGGGTCACCATCCGCAACGATACCGGCGTGTTCGAGGGCGGCGAGATCTCGATGTTCTACGACCCGATGATCGCCAAGCTCGTCACCCATGCGCCGACGCGCGAGGCGGCCATCGACGCCCAGGCCGAGGCGCTGGACAGCTTCTGTATCGACGGCATTCAGCACAACATTCCATTCCTCACCGCGCTGATGCAGCATCCGCGCTGGCGCAAGGGTGCCCTGTCGACCGGCTTCATTGCCGAGGAGTTCCCGGACGGGTTCAAGCCGCGCGCTGCCGAGGGCGACGAGCTGCACGTGGTTGCCGCCGTTGCCGCCGTCATCGACCACGAGAATAACGCTCGCCGGCGCGAAATCACCCATCAGATGCCGGGCCAGCCGGTCTCTTTCGCGCGGCGGCGCATCGTCAAGGTGAAGGACACGATCCTCCCGGTAGAGGTCGAGGGCAACGGCGGCGCTTATCGGGTGGCGTTCCCGGACAGCGGGGGAATGCTCGACTTGAAATCGGCCTGGCGTCCGGGGGAGCCGGTGTGGACCGGCCAGGTCGGAGACAGCCACGTCGCGGTGCAGGTGCGCCCGATCCTCAATGGCGTCAACCTCGCCTACCGCGGCATTCAGGTGCCGGTCTACGTCTATACGGAGCGCGAGGCGGCACTCGTCGCGCTGATGCCCGAGAAGGCCGCCGCCGACACCTCGAAGTTCCTGCTCTGCCCGATGCCCGGCCTCGTCAAGGCCATCCACGTCGGCGAGGGCCAGGAGGTGCAGGCGGGAGACCCGCTGGCCGTCGTCGAGGCGATGAAGATGGAAAATATCCTGCGCGCCGAGCGCAACGGCTCGGTCAAGAAGGTCAATGCCAAGCCGGGCGACAGCCTGGCCGTCGATGCCGTCATTCTCGAGTTCGCCTGATGTCCAATCGCCAGCTCATTTCCTCCGGCTCGCAGTTCGAGCAGAAGATCGGCTACTCGCGCGCCGTCGTCGACGGGCGCTGGGTGTTCGTCTCCGGCACCACCGGGTTCGATTATGCGACGATGACCATATCCAATAGCGTCGTCGATCAGGCCGACCAGTGCTTCAAGAACATCGCGGCGGCGCTGGCGCAGGCCGGCTCGTCCTTGGGCGATGTCGTCCGCGTCCACTACCTGCTTACGCGGCGCGAGGATTTCGAGCCCATCTGGCCGGTGCTGCAGAAGTACCTCGGCGAGGTGCGCCCGGCCTGCACGGTCATGGTGACAGGCCTCGTCGACGAGCGCATGCTGATCGAGGTCGAGGTCACGGCGTTGAAGCCGGCCTGATCATCCCCGCCGGAGGCACCGCTCATGAGCGAGCCGACGCGCACCGTCCACATCCGCATCGAGGGCCGCGTCCAGGGCGTCGGCTACCGCGCCTTCGTGGAGATGAACGCGGCCGACCTTGGATTGGCGGGGTGGGTGCGCAACCGGCGCGATGGATCGGTCGAGGCTGTCGTGCAGGGATCGACGCCGGCGGTTGCCGACATGCTCGAGCTGTGTCGCAATGGCCCGCCGGCCTCCCGCGTCGAGCGGGTTGAGATCGTCGGTGAAGGGGTCGGCGTCTTCAGCGGCTTCCAGGTGCGCCCGACGACCTGAACGCCTCAAGCATACTTGGCCGCCAGCTGGCGCAAGCCCTTGAGGATCGGCTCGTAGGCCTCCTCGTTGCGCGCCTCGGGATAGACCACGTAGACGGGATAGACGAACTTACGCGCGCGCTTGGGCTGCCGCAGACGGCCGCGCGCAATGTAGGAGCCGACGAGCCGGGCCGGGAAATACCCGGAGCATTCGTTGGTCAGAAGGTAGTCGATCCCCACCGGCCCAAGATCTAGGTTGAGCCCCGGATTGGTGAACTCCGGAAACGCCGCCGCGTGGTCCTGCTGAAAGTCCGGCCCCCAGTCGATGAACACATAGTCGGACGAGGAGCGGCGCTGGCTGGCCGGCACGCTCGTCACCAGCACGAACTCCTCGTCGAACAGATGCTCGATGCTGAGCCCCGGAGGCTGCGTTGGCCGGTACATGACGGCGAGGTCGAGCGTTCCCTCGATCAGGCGTTGGGTGAGCTCGACCGACATGCCGCTGCTCGCCGATACCGCGATATCGGGGATGTTGGAGCGCAGCCACGATACCCAGCGCAGCAGGAAGCCATCCCAAAAGGAGATCGGCGCGCCGACGGCGAGGTGATCGCGATGCTGATCGGAAAGGCCGACCTCCAACTGCGCGTGCTGCCACACGCGCACCAGCGCCAAGGCATGCTTCTGGAACTGCTCGCCGGCGGCGGTGAGTTCGGCGCCGGACTTCGAGCGCTCGAACAGCGGACGCCCAAGGAGATCCTCGAGCCCTTTGATGCGCGCCGACACCGTCGACTGCGTGATGTTCATTTTGCGCGCGGCGTCGATGAAACTTCCGGTCTCGGCAACCATCAGAAACGTGCGCGCGAGGTTGACGTCCATCGTGCTCGACTGGTCTGCGAAGCTCTGAAATTCTATCTATCGAAAATTCCGATAGTGGTCACCGGAAAATTCCGTTTGTGAATGGGGTTGATTCTCACCAAATTGGTCAGCGTCCCGACAGAGTCGAATCCGATTCGGCTCTCGACGTTCGGGTTCACAATGGAAGGACGAACACCATGAAGGCCAAAGCGAAGAAACCTGCGAAGAAAGCCGCGGCGAAGAAGCCGGCAGCCAAGAAGAAGAAGAGGTAGTCGATCTCTCTCGGAGAGATCACCGGAGCTGCCGCGATGTCCAAGCTGGTCGTTGCGGCGTCTCTAATCGTAGCCCTGATGTGGTCCCACAGCGCGTACGCGTCATCGATTACCAACCGAGACGGCAAGGACCACAAGGTCGATGTCATCGAGGGAAATGCGGCGACGAGCCATATTTTACGGCCGTCAGCGACGCTCGAAGGGGTCTGTAACAAGGGCTGCGTCATCCGTCTCAACGACAGTGCAAGGGACGAGTACGAGCTCAAGGGCTCGGAGGTCGTGTCGATTGAGGACGGCTACCTCTACTACGACGGGCCGCCCGCATCCGCAGTGCCGAAGGCTGGTGATGCGGACCAGCCTTCAGAGCCCAGCGCCAAGTAGGGGCAGGTAACGAACGCTACGCTTTGGAAGCCCGGCCCCGTCTAGGGGCCGGGCTTTCTCGTTGCAGGCGTCCTTTTCACGTCGCGGGCATCACGCTGGACGATTCGAGCGGGGTAGCAGCGTCGGTCGTTGGCCCAAAGCGGTGCTCGAAATGACGCCGCAAGGCGTTATCCACAACTTCCATCGAATGCTCGGCACCGAGCTCGGCGAGGCTCGTCACCCCATGGCCGGCAATGCCGCACGGCACGATGCCGGCGTAATGGGTGAGGTCGGGATCGACGTTGAGGCTGATGCCGTGCAGGCTTACCCACTTCGTCAACCGCAGCCCGATGGCAGCGATCTTGTCCTCGGCGCCATCGCCCCGGTCGGGGCGCCGCACCCAGACTCCGACTCGATCGGAGCGTGTCTCGCCCATGACGCCAAGGTCGGCCAGCGACCCGATGATCCACTCTTCGAGCGCACTCACGAAGGCGCGCACGTCGCTGCCGCGTCGCTTCACGTTGAGCATTACATAGGCAACGCGCTGCCCGGGCCCGTGATAGGTCAGGCGCCCGCCACGCCTGGTACGAAATACCGGAAGGCGATCGGCGGCGAGGAGCTCCTCCGCACGCGCGCTCGTGCCAGCGGTGTAGATCGGCGGGTGCTCGAGCAGCCAGACGAGCTCCGGCGCGGCGCCGTCGGCAATCTTGGCGGCGCGTTCCTGCATGGCGCGCACTGCATCGGGGTAGTCGACAAGCGAACGGCTCAGTGCCCACTCGACCGCGGGAGCGGCGCGTTTGCGGTGGGTCTCGGCGTGCCTTTGGCTCATGCCCACAGTCTAGGTCGTGACGGCGGGCGCGGCCACCATCGGCGCGGACAGGCCCAGGGGCGATTTGCCGCCGCGGCCCCCGGCAGCCCGGCAATTCCGGGCTCGCCGGCGCGCTTGTTTGGACGGCTCAACTTGGCTATATGAGCGCTCTCGTTCTCCCGGCTTGCGGTCGTGGCGGAATTGGTAGACGCACTACCTTGAGGTGGTAGCGGGGCAACCCGTGGAAGTTCGAGTCTTCTCGACCGCACCAACATTCCCGAGCCTCGATAGGGAAGCTCTCCCCGCTTACGGGGACCTCTCGCGGCGATGAAGGGCGGCAACGGCGATGTAGGCCGCTGCCGAGCAGCCGAGCGCGACGAGGTAGGGCGCCTCCCACTCGAGGATGAAGCGCCCGATAGCCCACACGGCGGTTCCGAGGCAGATCGACACCGCCGCGCTAGATGCCCCGCCGAAGCGCGTGAACATCCCGAAGCCGGCTGACACGAACACGCCGGCGCTGCCGAAGGCCGAGGCGATCTCGACCAGCTCCTTGATGCGGTCGGAGGTCAACGCCAACAGGAAGGCGACCGCGGTCAGCACGACGACGCTGAGGCGCGCCGCGATGAGCTTGCCGCGCATGCCGAGCGTCGGGATGAGCCGCACCACGATGTTGTGCGATACCTGCGCGCCGGAAGCATGCAACGCCGAGTGGACCACTGACAGGATGGCCGAGATCAGCGCTCCGCCGAAGATCACGTAGTGCCATTGCGGCAGGTAGAATTCCGACAGGACGGATACGACCTGCTCGGAATCGACCAGCTTGGCCTGCAGCTCGGGGTTCGACCGGACGAGGCCGGAAGCGGCAAGGCCAAGAAACAGGGGCAGCGTGCCGATGGCTATGTACATGAGGCCGCCGGCCATGGTCCCCCCGCGCGCCACCGCTGCCGATCGGGCACCGAGAAAGCGCGAGATGAGCTCGATGGCCACGAACGAGCCGAAGAATGCGACGGCCACCGCCTCGATCACCTCCAGCGGCGTGCCGTGCGCTTGCGTGGAGAACGCCACGTGCTCGGCGGGCACGGCAACCAGCGCCTGCGTTATGCCGCCGGCAGCGACGGCGACGACGACGGTCAGCACGACGAGGCCAAGAATGACGGCGAAGCCCTGCAGCAGGTCGGTTACGGCGTCGGCCAGCAGCCCGCCGATTACCGAGTAGGATGCGACAAGCACCGCCGCCAGCGTGATCGCATTAGCGAGCGACATGTCGGAGCCGGAGCTCAACACCTGGCCGAAGGCGCGGATCTGGGCGGCCGCCCAGAACACGGAGCCGGGGAGCAGGACGATCACCACCAGCTTCTCTACGCCCGGGGAGAACCGCTCGCGAAACACGTCGGCGAACGTCGTGACGCCCTTGCGCCAGAGCATGGCGGCATAGAAAAGGCCGGCGGCGATGACGGCCAGACCATAGGCGAAGGGATCGACCAGCGCCCCCGATAGCCCCTTGTCGTAGACTTCGGCCGAGGTCGCCACGATGGCTTCGGCGCCGAACCAAGTGGCAAAGACCGAGAACGCGATCAGCGTGGGGCCGAGGCTGCGGCCGGCGAGGATGTAATCCGTCTCGCTCTTGACCCGCCGCGACACCCAGATGCCAACGGCGAACTGCGCGAGCACGTAGGCGATCATTCCGAACAAGATCATTGCAGCCCCCCGGCGGCGTCGTGCGCCCACCGATCATGGCCGTTGGAGGACCCTGGCGACAAGCAATCTTGCGGATGGTGGTGGCTAGAAGGGGTGCGTCACGCCGGCCCGCGCTCTTCTGGAACGTTGGCCTGCTGCGCAAGGCGGGTCGTCTCCCAGGGCCAGTGGCCGTTAATCTCGACGTCGAGCGAAGTCGACAGGAAGGTGCGGATGAGGACGATGCCGCCCAGCACGGCGATGCCCTGCAGGGTTGGGTCGACGACCACCGATTTCAGGATGTCGGCGGCGATCAGGATCTCTAGCCCGATCAGGATGCCGCGCCCGAGGTTGGCACGGTAGTCGCGGTAGTTGGCCAGAAAGCCGGTGTGCCAGACCCGCACCAGGAACGCGGCCGTCGAGATGCCGACAGCGAGCAGGATGACGGCGAAGGCGGTGATGTCGAGCACCTCGCTCGTCCAGAGCGCAATCTCCCTCATGGCAGATTCACCAGTGCCGAAGTCATCGATTGGCCCATAAAAGGCGCTGCAGCTATGGGCACATTGCCGTAAATCGAGTTTCGGAACCGGTAACGCCGGCCTGCTCGGGCGCTGGGCTCCAACCGAGGGAGACCGCTTTGTTCTACATCTCGAAGATGCTCTGGGGTCTTGCCCAGCCGGCGACGCTGCTGATCGTGCTGATCGTGGTCGGCGCCATACTGCTCGGCACGCGCTATCAGCGGGCGGGTCGCCGGGTCGTCATTGCTGCCGCCGTTCTCGGGGTTGTCGGTGGCTTCCTGCCGCTCAGCACTTGGCTCATCCTGCCGCTCGAAGACCGTTTTCCGCGCGCCGACCTTGCCGGGCGGCCGATCGACGGAATTGTGGTCCTTGGCGGAGCCGAGGACGCGCGCGTGGCGGCGGGGCGCTCAACACACGCGCTCAACATGTCGGCCGAGCGCATGACCGAGGCGGCAGCGCTGGCCCGCCGCTATCCCAAGGCGCGGATCGTGTTCACCGGGGGATCCAGCAAGGTCTTCTCGGAGCCGGCATTCGAAGCCGATGCGGCCGGGCGCATACTGCGCGATCTTGGCGTCGACGACACGCATCTACTGCTCGATCGCCGGGCCCGCAACACGTCCGAGAATGCGCTCTTCGCCAAGCAGCTGGCCGACCCCAGGCCCGGCGAGCGCTGGCTGCTCGTCACCTCGGCCTGGCACATGCCGCGTGCGATGGGCCTGTTCCGTAAAGCCGGATTCAACGTCGAGGCGTGGCCGAGCGATTATCGCACCGCCGGGCCCGCCGACGCATGGCTGCTCTTCGACTCGCCGGCCGAAGGTCTGCGCCGGCTGGATTTTGCGGTGAAGGAATGGCTCGGCCTGCTGCTCAACCGGGTGAGCGGGCGCTCCGACGCGCTGCTGCCGGCGCCCTAGGCGGGAACGGAGGCCAAGGTAGCGAATTCGCGACCCGCGTCGGTGGCGGTGAGAAAATGCCGGATAGCCTCGATGGAGGTCGTGTCCTTCAGGAGCGGCGCATGCCCCTGATTGGCGACGGTGATGGTCGCCATGGCCGGATGCCGGCGCCGCATCTCGTCCACGGTTTCGGCGGTGAGGATGTCGGAATTTTCGCCGCGCAGCACCATCAGTGGCACGCGCTTCAACGCTTCAAACTGCGGCCACAGCGCCGGAAGCGGCCCATCCAACACCGACAGGGCGTTGCCGAGGTTGGGATCGTAGCCCGGGGCCGGCTTGCCGTTTTTCTCGTTGTACCACTGACGCGCAGCTTCCTCCCACACCGCGTCCGATACTTCGGGGAAGTGGCGGCGGTTGAGCTCGCGCACCATGCGTGCGGCGTCCGCCCACGAGATGGGCAGCGGGACGCGCCCGACGTAGCCGCTGATGCGCGCCAGCCCCTCGTGCTCAATGACGGGACCAATGTCGTTCAGCACCGCGGCGCCGATGGCGGTCGGCTGGGCAGCGGCAATGAGCATGGTGATCAGGCCGCCGCGCGAGGTGCCGATGAGGGCTGCGTTATGCAGCCCGGCGAGCGTGATGAAATCCAGCACGTCGAGCATTTCAATGTGGACGGCATAGTTGCGCCAGTCGGGGTCGAAATCGGACAGACCGCGTCCGCGGTAGTCGAGCGTGTAGACCGTGCGCGGGTTATTCGAGCGCCTGCTGAGCGCTACGGCGAGGTCGTGAAAGTCGCGTCCGTTGCGCGTCAATCCGGCGAGGCACAGGGCGGGGCGCGCGCGCGAGCCCCCGCCGGCGGCGGGATAGCGGCGGGCGTGCAGTCGCAGTCCATCGCGCGAGGTGTAGTAGATGTCCTCGAATGCTTCGCCGGACGTCATCGTCTCACCTGACCTCTAGTCCCTCGAAGGATCCAACGGGAGCCCATGGCGGCGAGCGGCAATGCCCTCGCGTCGCCTTAGCGCGAATCCGCCGTGCTCGTCTGGCGCACACCATTGGACGCCGTCCGCGCCCGGGTCAGGTCCTCCTCGAGACGCAGCGGGGAGTCGTCACCGAGACGGGCACGATAGACCTGAATGTTTGACAGCACCTTGGCGACGTAGCGGCGCGTCTCCTCGATGGGAATGCGCTCGATCCAATCGATCGGATCGACGTCAGGATCGCGCGGATCGCCGAACTCCTTGACCCACTCACGCGTGCGGCCTGGACCGGCATTGTAGCTCGGCAGCCCGAGGACGTAGGAGCCCTGCCACTCGTCCAGGCGATCGGCAACATAGGCCGAAGCGATCATCGTGTTGTAGGCGTCGTCTTTCAGGAGCCGGTCGTGCGAGCACTTGATCTTGTAGTCACGGCACACGTGATTGGCCGTCACCTTCATCACCTGCAGGATGCCGCGCGCACCGGCGCCCGAGACCGTGTCGCTGTTGAACTCCGTCTCCTGGCGCGCGAGCCCCAACAGATACGCCATCTCCGGAGGTGGACGCAGAGGATTGTACTTGGGCAGCCCGTGCACCGGATAGCTGTAATAGATGAGGTTGTGGCCGTTGGCGATGGCGGCCTTGCCGATGCGCACGCTGGTCTGCGTGTCGCCGGTCACGCGCGCAAGGTGCGCAGCCAGTGCCGCCCAAGCCTCGCTGTTTTCGATCTTTGCCGCGTTGAGCAGAAATACACGCGTTACATGCCGGCCCAAGTCGGCTTTGCGCGCCAAGGCGATGGCTTTGATCGCATCGTGGTCGATGAAGCGCTTGACCTGGTGCGGCGCCGGCACCTGCGGCGGATCAAAGCGCAGCGCGCTGCTGCCGGGGGAGAGCTTCTGGATGGCGAGCAGGCCGTGGAACGTATCGTTGAAGCGAGCTGCTTCACGATAGCTTTCCTGTGCGCGCGTCTTGTCGCCCAGCGCTTCGGCCGTACGGCCCATCCAGTAATGGGCTCTGCTGCGGGTCAAGGGACCGTCGGCACTGCGCACCAGATCGGCAAAGTGCTTCTCGGCCTGCTTGACGTCGTTGCGAGAGCGCAGCGCAATCCAGCCAGCCATGAAGGTCTGGTCGTTCAGAGCGTTGATGCCGAGCGGCCCCGCGTCGCGGACGAGCTCATAGGCGAGCCTCGGCTTGTTGGCTTTGAGCGCCAGGTAGGCGAGGCTGCGGCGTTCAATCCACCAATCGTCGAGGTTGGCGACGACGAGCGGGTCGAGCGGGGCGCTGCGCATCAGCTTGGCGGCTTCCTCCAGCTTTCCCGCGCGGCGGTGTTGCTGGATCTTGTGGAACACCACCCCCCAATCTGACCCGTCCGCCTTCTTGCCATTGCCGAGGGCGGCCTTGCCCTTGCCCGTCCGCATGAATACCGCCAGGCGTGCTTGCGCGGTCTTCTGCTCGGCCGCCGAGAGCAAGGGGATAACCCGTTTCACTTGCGCCGCGCGCTCGACGCGATCGGCCTTGTAGCGCACGTCCTCGACCAGCAGCCGGTCGAGGCGCCACTTGTGATCCTGCTCGGACAGCATGGAGCCAAATCGCGCCAGGAAACCCTTTTCGAGATGCGCGGGCAGATCCTCCTCGCGCCAGACCTTGGCAGCCAGGGTCTTGGCCTCTTCCTTCTCCCCGTGGGCGAGGTGCACCGAGGCGAGGACGGCCTTTCCGGCGGGGCTGCGCGCGGCGCCGTCTTTGAAGTAGGTGGCGATGAGGTCGGTGTCCCCGCCTTCCTCGAACAGCGTCTCTTCCATCCGCCGCTGCAGAATCTCACGGCTCGGCCAGTCGGGGTTCTCGGCTAGGAACTTGAGATACTCCGCCGCTTGACCGTGTCCGCCTCGCAGCCACGCCCACTCAATGAGCCGATGGGCGAGGGGATCGCTGATCGTGGCCCGCAGCTCCCCGGCCCTGGCGCCATCGCCGGCGGAGATGGCCTTGAATGCGGCGCTGATCTTGGCGCTGTCCTCGGCCGAGAGGTTGTAGTCGCGAAGGGGCGCGACCATCTTGTCGAGTTCGGCGACATAGGCCGCCTCGCGCTCCTGGGGAGAAGGCCCCTTGTCTCGCGCCGCCGCGGCGCCAGCAGCCGCCTGGGCCAGCTCAACGCGCGCCGGCTCGGCAGCCGGGCTTTCTGCGCTGGTGAAGAACAAGGGAAGCGCGGCGAGAACGGCGGCGCACCGGGCCAGGGGAGCAAAACCGCTGCCGCTACCGGCCAAATTCTCGATGCGACGGCTGATCCCTGGCTTGCGTTGTGTCTGGGGCAATTGTTCGTCCTTCCACAGGCACCACAGACCCGGCCGGGTTGCGGGGCTTAAAGCAAGGTCCTAATGTCCCGCTCGACAGGGCGCCGCGACTCCACCATCACCAACGCGCCGCAAAAAATACCAAGTAGCCCGGCAAGGGACAAGGCGCCGAAGCATGCCGCCGGATGCGGCGAGAGCAAGGCGTTGAGGCACTTTCCCGCTCACACCGGACGCGCGACACGATTAAGACAGAGCTACAGGCTCAAGGGTAACGCCACATGTTCAAAGGATCATTCACCGCGCTGATCACCCCGTTCAGGAACGGGAGCCTCGACGAGGAGGCCTTTCGGCGGATCATCGAATGGCAGATCTGCGAGGGCACGCACGGTCTGGTGCCGGTAGGAACGACGGGTGAGAGCCCCACCCTCTCCCACGAGGAGCACAAGCGCGTCGTCGAGTTGACGGTCGAGACTGCCAAGAAGCGCGTGCCGGTCATCGCCGGTGCTGGTTCCAACGCAACCAGCGAGGCCATCGATTTTACGCGCCACGCCGCCAAGGTGGGCGCCGACGCGGTGCTGGTGGTCACGCCGTATTACAACAAGCCGACGCAGGAGGGGCTCTACCAGCACTTCAAGGCAGTCAACGACGCAGCCGACATCCCGATCATCATCTACAACATTCCCGGTCGCTCGGTGATCGACATGGCCGTCGACACGATGGTGCGCTGCTTCGCCCTGAAGAATGTCGTCGGCGTCAAGGACGCGACGGCCAATCTGGCGCGCGCTTCCCAGCAGCGCCTGGCGCTGGGACCCGACTTCAATATGCTGTCCGGCGAGGATGCCACGGCGCTCGGCTTCATGGCGCACGGCGGCCATGGCTGCATCTCGGTCGTGTCGAACATCGCCCCGCGTTTGTGCGCCGAGTTCCAGAACGCGTGCCTCGCCGGTGATTTCAAGACGGCACTCGCGCTTCAGGATCGCCTCATGCCGCTGCATGACGCGATGTTCTGCGAGTCCAACCCCGGGCCGGTGAAGTACGCCGCCTCGCGGCTGGGCCTGTGCGAGGCTGAGACGCGGCTGCCGCTGGTGCCGATCTCGCAGGCCTCGCAGCGCATCGTCGATGCCGCACTGGTGCGCGTCGGCCTCGTCCAGGCGCGCGCTGCCGAATAGCGCGGCGCGGCACAATTAGCGTTGGAGGCTGACAGGCCATGGCGGCCAAAAAAGACGACGGCCGCCGCATCGTCGCCGAGAACCGGCAGGCTCGTCACGAGTATTTCCTCACCGATATGCTGGAAGCTGGCCTGCAGCTGACGGGCACGGAGGTGAAGTCGCTGCGCAAGGGCCAAGCCAATATCGCCGAGAGCTATGCCTCGGTCGAGGACGGTGGTCTGTGGCTGATCAACTCCTATATCCCCGAATATCAAGGGGCCGGTCGCTTCTTCCAGCACGAGCCGCGGCGCAAGCGGCGCCTGCTGCTGCACGCCAAGGAGATCCACAAGCTCGCCATCGCCGTAGAGCGCCAGGGCATGACCATGGTTCCGCTCGAGCTCTATTTCAACGAGCGCGGCATCGCCAAGTTGAAGATCGCGTTGGCACAAGGCAAGAAGCTGCACGACAAGCGCGAAAGCGAGAAGAAGCGCGACTGGAACCGTGAAAAGGCACGCATCATGCGGGAGAAGGGGTGATGTCGACCGTCGCCATGAGCGACTTCCTGATCACCGACTGGTCGCGCCTGCCACGTCCGGTGGACGACGGGGGCACACGCCACCTGCCCGGTACCCCAGTTCCGGCCATCGCCCTGCGGGCCACGGACGGCATGAGCGTGACACTCGCCAGCCTGCGTGGGCGCACGGTCGCGTACATCTACCCGATGACCGGGCGTCCGGGCGTACCGCTTCCGGATGGCTGGGACGAGACACCTGGCGCGCGCGGCTGCACGCCGCAAAGCTGCGCCTTTCGCGATCATTTTGCGGACCTCGTGGCCGCCGGCGCCGACCACGTGTACGGGTTGTCGACCCAGGACACCGACTACCAGCAGGAGGCGGCGCGACGGCTGCACCTGCCGTTTCCATTGCTGTCGGATGCGGCGCTCCGCCTCACGACCGCATTGCGCCTTCCTGTCATGCTCGTCGGGGGCGCAACGCTCCTGAAGCGCATGGCGCTGATTATCGAAGATGGCGTCATCGCGCATGCGTTCTATCCGGTATTTCCGCCCGACGGGAACGCCGCCGACGTGTTGGAGTGGTTGAGAGCGCGGCAGGGATGACCACGGACGGCACGCAAACTGCACAGCGCGACGCCGCCGCGCGCCATCTCGTGCCGGGACTGGCATTGCCCGACGTCGCGTTGCCCTCGAGCCGCGGCGGCACAGTAAATCTAAGCACCCGCAAGGGCGCCTCGGTCGTGTACATCTACCCCTGGACCGGGCGGCCGGGGTTCACCGATCCTCCAGGCTGGGATGCCATCCCCGGGGCGCACGGCTCGACGCCGGAGACGGAGGGGTTCCGCGACCACTATCTGAAGTTTCGCGCTCAGCGCATCGAGGTCTTCGGTCTCAGCGGGCAGCCCGGCGAACATCACCGGGAGCTGATTGACCGCCTTGCGGTTCCGTTTCCGCTGCTGAGTGATGAGCATCTGAAGTTCAAAGCCGCACTCGACCTGCCGACCTTCGAGGCCGGCGGTGTTACCTACCTCGAGCGCCTGACGCTGCTCGTGCGCGACGGCCGCATTACCCACACGTTCTATCCGGTTGAGCGGCCGGCGACGCACGCCCGCGAAGTGCTCGATTGGCTGGACGAGAAGCGCCGCGCCATCGCCAAGTCCTAAAGGACGTCGCTCTCCACGTCGTCGACCGAGTAGCCCATCTTCTCGAGACCTTCCTCGAGGTAGTCGGCGAGCAGCGGAATGCCGAGCAGGTAGTTGGACGTGGCGTTGACGCGCTCGGCGCGAGCCGTATCCACCGCCTCGTCGAACTCGTCCTTCTCGTAGGTGCCGCGACCCACCCACATCAGCGCCACGAGGTTCGCCTGCTCGTCGTAGTTCATGCGGTCGATGAAGCCGGCAAGCTCGGCACGCGTCGGATCGTTGGTGAAGTCCTCGAGGATGGCACTAGGGTCCTCTTCGGCGTCGCCATCCTCGCGCGTGTCGTCCCAGGCACCGACTTTGACGTCGTACTCGCGCGCTTTGATGATCACGTGCGCCACCTTTTCGGGAGCGATGTCCAGACCCATAGCGGCAGCTCTCCTAAGCTTGCGGCGACCAGCAACCTGCGCATCGCTCAGATAGCATCGCAATCAGCGCCGCGGAAGTCCGCTCCGGCGCTCAGGGGCCGGTACGCCCTATGGGCGGCCGCGACGGCTTGGCGGGGGTAGCGGGCAACAGCTCACGAACCGCGGCGAACACGGCGTGGAACATCTCCGGCGTCAGGCGGCGCGTGTTGGTATTGTAGCGAGAGCAGTGGAAGCTGTCGAAGAGGTGCAGCCCGCCCCGCACCTCGTGATGCGCCCCATGCGCGAAGGGAAACTGCGACTTGCGGCAGCCGAGCGTCGTCAGCGTGCTGTCATGCGCGATGCGTCCCAAGGCGACGATGACGGAAACGTTCGGCAGAGCGGCGATGCGCGCGCGCAGGAATCCGCAGCATGTCGCGATCTCCTCCGGAGTGGGCTTGTTCTGCGGCGGCACGCAGCGCACGGAATTGGAGATCATGCAATCGACGAGCTGCAGGCCGTCATCTGGCCGCGCCTCGTAGCGGCCGCACGCGAAACCGAATTGCAGCAGGGTCGCGTAGAGCAGGTCGCCGGCGTAATCGCCGGTGAACGGGCGTCCGGTGCGGTTGGCGCCGTTGAGGCCTGGGGCCAGCCCGACAATCAGCAGCCGCGCTGCCTCATCCCCGAACGATGGCACGGCACCGTTGTACCAGTCGGGTGACTTGCGCCGATTCTCCTCGCGGAAGCCGACGAGCCGCGGGCACTTCCCGCACAGCTTCGGCGCCTCGGGCGCGAATGTCTCCCCCGCTGCGCCCATGGCCCGCGAGCCGTCAGACCTCCTCGGAGAGGTCGTCGTTGTCCTGGAACGAGGCGGGCTCGCGCGAAGAATATCCGCCGCGGCCGCCTCCGAAGCGACCTTCGCGCGCCGGGCGGGTCGCCGGATCGCGGCAGATCAGCTGCTCGAGGTCGGCAAGATCGACGAATTGATCCGCTTGCCGGCGCAACTCGTCGGCGACCATCGGCGGTTGCGTCTGCAGGGTGGAGACGACGGAAACGCGCTTGCCCATCTGCTGCAGGGCGGCGACCAGGCTGCGAAAATCACCATCGCCCGAGAACAAGACGACGTGGTCGAGGTTCTCGGCGAGGCGCATGGCATCGACGGTGAGCTCGATGTCCATGTTGCCCTTCACCTTGCGGCGCCCGGAGGCGTCGGTGAATTCCTTCGTCGGCTTCGTCACCATGGTGAAGCCGTTGTAGTCGAGCCAGTCGATGAGGGGACGGATCGAGGAATATTCCTGATCCTCGGCGAGCGCGGTGTAATAGAGCGCGCGCACCAGCTGACCCTTCTGCCGGAACAGGGCAAGCAAGCGCTTGTAGTCGATATCGAACCCGAGCGACTTGGCGGTGGCGTAGAGGTTGGCTCCGTCGATGAACAGAGCGATGCGTTCGTTCTGATAGAAATGCATTCCTTCACCCTTAGGGCCGCAAGTGCCGGTTAAGCACTGGTGCAGTAGTTCTCAATGGAAGGGGCCCGCTGCGCCGTAGCGACCGGCAATCTGCAGACCCAAGTTTCTTACCACTTCCAGAGGCATGCAAAGCATTCTATTGGCTCGAATTTAAGCGACAATGTGAAGCACCAAGTATCTCCGCAAGTTAATTCTGCCCAATTAAGGCCCACGGCCAAGCTTCAGCAAAATTTGCCGCAGCTTATCTTGTCGACGCTTGGAGCCACCTGGAAGTCATGACGTGGCAAAGCCTATCAACAATGCTTCATCCTGGCTTGATTTGCACGATCTTTCATGCGACTAGAAGTCCATTGGCGCTGCCAGGCCGCGTTCCGCCGGCGCGGCGCGCCGTTTCCCGATTAATCTGCCCGTTCCCAGAGGGGTGTCGCTGATGGCACGCGTGACTGTTGAAGACTGCGTGGACAAGGTTCCGAACCGCTTCGAGCTGGTTCTTCTGGCGGCCCATCGCGCGCGCTCGATCGCCGATGGCAGCGCCCTGACTGTCGCGGTCAACGACGACAAGAACCCGGTCATCGCACTGCGCGAGATCGCCGAGAAGACCATCCCGCCCGAGGATATGCGCGAGTCGCTGATCCACTCCATCCAAAAGAACGTCGAGGTCGACGAGCCGGAAGCTGCCGCCGCGCCGTTGCTGCCGCCCGAGCGCCGCGCTCCGGTGCTCGGCCGCGACGACCAGTCGAGCGACAGCGTCGTCGACGTGATGACGGAAGAGCAGCTGCTGCGCGGCCTCGAAAGCATGACGCCGACCGAGCCATCGGCCAATGGCGGTCCTAACGGTGGCCCCCGCGAGCGCGATCGCGGCCGATGAGTAGCGGGCCGGACCCCGCATTGCGCGGGTTCGCGGCAACTGCTTGCGGCGGCCGGCCTAGGAGCGGCGGGCCATGATGCGGCAATATGAACTCGTCGAACGGGTTCTCGACTACGATCCGAAGGCGGACGAGGCGCTGCTAAACCGCGCCTACGTCTATGCCATGAAGGCGCATGGCAATCAGAAGCGCGCCTCCGGTGAGGCGTACTTCTCGCACCCCTTGGAAGTCGCCGCCATCCTCACCGACCTGAAGCTCGACGACGCGACGATCGTCACGGCGCTGCTGCACGACGTCATCGAGGATACGCCCATCACCCGGGCGGAAATCGACCAGCTGTTCGGCCCCGAGATCGGCCGGCTGGTCGACGGCCTCACCAAGATCCGGCGCCTCGACCTGGTGTCGAAAAAGGCGGAGCAGGCGGAGAACTTCCGCAAGCTGCTGGTCGCCATCTCCAGCGACATCCGCGTGCTTCTCGTCAAGCTCGCCGACCGCGTGCACAACATGCGCACGCTCGAGCACATGAAGCCGGAGACACGCAAGCGCATCTCCGAGGAGACGCTCGACATCTATGCTCCGCTCGCCGCGCGCATGGGCATGGAGAAGATGCGCGAGGAGCTCGAGGATCACGCCTTCCGTTGGCTGCACCCCGACGCTTACGCTGCCGTAACCGCGAAGCTGGCCGAGCTGAGGAAATCCAACGAAGGCCTCGTCGAGGAGATTCGCGCCGCGCTTGCCAATAAGCTCACCGAGGTCGGAATCGATGCCGAGGTATCGGGCCGTGAGAAGAAGGCCTACGCCATCTGGCGCAAGATGGCGAACAAGCAGATCAGCCTCGAGCAGCTTTCGGACATCTACGCCTTCCGCGTCATCACCAAGACGATCGACGACTGCTACCGCGTGCTCGGTGTCGCCCATACGACTTGGCGTACCGTGCCCGGGCGGTTCAAGGACTACATATCGACGCCGAAGCAGAACAACTACCAGTCGATCCACACCACCATCGTCGGCCCCCGCCACCAGCGCGTCGAGCTGCAGATCCGCACCCGCGTCATGCACGACATCGCCGAATACGGCGTCGCTGCCCATGCCGTTTACAAGGACCCGGCCCGTCTCAACGGCCAAGCGCTGGCGAGGTCGCCGGGCGAGTTCGAGAAGGACAGCGGGCCATACGTCTGGTTGCGCCGGCTGGTCGAGACGCTGCTCGAAGGCTCCAATCCGGAGGAGTTCCTCGAGCACACCAAGTTGGAGCTGTTCCAGGACCAGGTGTTCTGCTTCACGCCCAAGGGGCGCCTCATTGCCCTGCCGCGCGGCGCAACCCCGCTGGATTTCGCCTACGCGGTCCATACCGACATCGGCAACGGGGCGGTGGGCGCCTTCGTCAACGGCCGCCACGTGCCGATCGACACGCAGCTGCGCAATGGCGATGAGGTCGAGATCGAGACGGCCAAGAACCACACTCCGCCGGCGGCCTGGGAAAACCTCGTCGTCACCGGCCGTGCCCGCTCGGCCATACGCCGCGCCGCCCGCGACGCTGTCCGCCGTCAGTACTCCGAGCTCGGGCGCCGTCTCATCGCCTCCCACTTCGAGCGGCTCGGGGAAGAGCTGACCGACGACAAGCTGAAGAAGGCGCTGCCGCGGCTGGGCTACAAGTCGCTCGAGGATGCGCTCGCCGCCGTCGGCCGCAACGAGCTGGCCATCGACAACGTGCTCAAGGCGGCGATCCCGGAGGCGCTCGAGCAGGAGCCCAAGAAGCCGACCTATCGCCGCACGCGCCGTTTCGGCCGCGCTCGCGGTCAGGAGGGATGGTTCAATATCGACCGGGTGATGAGCCTTAAGTTCCGCGGCGATGCCGAGCCCAAGGGGGGCGGCCTGGCCATCCGCGGCGTCAAGGATGACCTGCCCGTCACCTTCGAGCCGGGGGGCGCCGTGCCCGGCGACCGCATCGTCGGCGTCATGATCCCGGGCGAGGGGATCCGTATCTTCCAGATCCACTCCCCGCGCCTCAGGGAATACGAGCACGAGGGCTGGATCGACGTCACATGGGATGTCGACACCGACACGCCCCAGCGCTTTCCGGCGCGAATTAGCGTCACAGCCCTCAACGAGCCTGGAACTTTGGCCCAGATCGCCAAAGTTATAGGGGAGGCGGGCGGCAACATCGACAACGTCCGCATGATGCGCCGGGCCTCCGATTTCACGGAGATGCGCATCGAGCTGGAGGTTCTAGACCTGGTGCATTTGAACCACATCATCGCCGGCCTTCGTGAGAAAGCAGTGGTCAACAAGGTTGAGCGGGTATTCGATTGATAGGAGAATCTGTCAGGCGGGGAACAGACATAGGTACGGCCGGCATCGGAGTACTCTAAGGTATGGTGCTTACCCCTCGTCGTCAGTTCGAAGGCCGGTTGGCTATGGTATTGGCGCCCCCGCGCTGGAGGTGGGCGCAAAGCCTGCGTACCGCCGGTCGCCGCCTGGTCAATCTCCGCGCCAGCCCGCATGAGATCGCGCTCGGTTGCGCGCTGGGCGCCTTCGTGTCGATCACACCGCTGCTCGGTGTGCAGACCTTTCTCGCTGTGGTCTTGGCGCTGATGCTGCGCGCCAGCGTGCCGGCGGCGGTCATCGGCACCTTCGTCGGCAACCCGCTGAGCTGGCCGTTCATCTGGGTTTCCACCTACGTCATGGGACTGCAGATCGTCGGGCTCGAAGGGGCCTTCGACCCCTCCGCCGTGCAGCGCAATGTTCTCTTGTTGTGGGGCGCTCTGCTGGAGCCTTCGCCGCAGCTCTTCGACGCCACGGCTGCCCTGCTGTGGCCGCTGCTCTGGCCCATGCTTGCCGGCAGCGTGCCGATTGGCCTGCTCACGGCAGCAATCGTCTACTATATTTCAAGGAATGTTGTCCGTGGATGGCGGCTGCGCATTATGAACCGGACGACGGCCGCAGCCGAGTAGTTCGTCCGCTCCTTTCCCTGGCTTACCGAGATGCCTAACCCTGCCTATTTGCGCCTGGGCGTAAACATCGACCACGTCGCCACCATTCGCAATGCGCGCGGTGGCAGTCACCCCGACCCGTTGCGGGCCGCGCACATCGCCGTGGAGGCCGGCGCCGACGGCATCACGGCGCATTTGCGCGAGGATCGCCGCCATATCTCCGACGATGACATCGCGCGCCTGAAAAGCGAGCTGACGCGACCGCTCAACTTGGAAATGGCGGCAACCGAGGAGATGCTCGCCATTGCCCTGCGCCATCTGCCCAACGCTTGCTGCCTCGTTCCCGAGCGGCGCGAGGAGCGCACCACCGAAGGCGGCCTCAATGTCGCGGCCGGGGGCGCGCGTCTCGAGCGCATCGTCGGCAGTCTCAAGGACGCAGGCGTGCGCGTCTCGTTGTTCATCGAGCCGGACGCCGCCGTCGTGGAAGCCTCGCAGCGCATCGGCGCCGACATCGTCGAGCTGCATACTGGCGCCTACTGCGAGCGTGCGCTCGAAGGCAATGCCGCTGCGGTCGCGCGCGAGCTAGAGCGTATCGCTACCGCAGCGCGCCTCGCCGATGCGGCCGGGCTCGAGGTGCACGCGGGGCATGGGCTCACCTTCGATACTGTGGGCGCCGTCTCCCGCCTGCCGCAGATCGTGGAGCTCAATATTGGCCACTTCCTCATCGGCGAGGCCATCTTTGTCGGCCTGGCGCGTGCCGTGGAGCGCATGCGCGCTCTGATGGACGAGGCGCGCAAAGTACCGGCGCCGGCAAGCCGGCATGCGAGGTCGGCGTGATCCTCGGCGTCGGCAACGACCTCATCGATATCCGCCGTATCGAGAAGACGCTCGAGCGCTATGGCGAGCGCTTCATTGAGCGCGTGTTCACCGACGTTGAACGGAGGAAATCTGAAGGCCGGCGCGAGCGGGCAGCCTCCTACGCCAAGCGCTTTGCCGCCAAGGAGGCATGCGCCAAGGCGTTGGGGACGGGGTTGCGGCGTGGCGTCTATTGGCGCGACATGGGCGTCGTGAACCTGCCTTCGGGGCGCCCAACCCTGAAGCTAACCGGTGGGGCGGCAAAGGTTCTCGAGGAGATGACGCCGGACGGCTACGAGGTGCGCATCGATCTGACATTGACCGACGATTTTCCCCTCGCGGCCGCCATCGTCATCATTTCCGGGCTTCCCGAGAAGGGCGATCGTCGCTGAGGGGGCGGCCTCGAGCGCCGCGTTACGCCGGCAGGCTGATACAACGACGCGAATTGCGCCCTGCCGGCAAAATGGCTATAGCGGCCCGGGCGTGCAGCCGGGGCTGCCCGCATTGGGAGTATCGCATGGCCGTATCGGCGAATACCAGGAAGGGGGGGTGGCTGGAGACAGCCACCATCGTCATCGAAGCGCTGGCCATCGCCATGGTGGTGCGCACCTTCCTCTATCAGCCCTTCAACATCCCATCGGGGTCGATGAAGGAGACGTTGCTGATCGGCGACTACCTCTTCGTCTCGAAGCTGTCGTACGGCTACAGCCGCTATTCATTCTACAACTTCATCCCCTTTTCGGGGCGCATCTTTGCCGCCGAGCCCAAGCGCGGCGACGTCGTGGTGTTCAAGCTGCCGCGCGATAACTCGACGGACTACATCAAGCGAGTCATCGGCCTGCCGGGCGACCAGATCGACGTGCGCGGCGGCGCCCTGTACATCAACGGCGAGGAAGTGCCGCGCAAGCGCATCGGCGACTTCGTCACGCAAGAGGATGCCGGTCCGCCGCGCCCCATCCCCGCCTTCGAAGAAACGCTCCCCAACGGCGTGAAGTACACCGTGCTCGATTCCGAGGAGAACGGCCCATTCGACAATGTCGGTCCATACAAGGTGCCGGCGGGGCACTTCTTTATGATGGGCGACAACCGCGACAACTCCACCGATAGCCGCGCTTCCTGGGGCGTCGGCTACGTGCCGTTCGACAATCTCATCGGTCGCGCCGAGATCATCTTCTTCTCCGCCGCCGTCGACGAGCCGGATGCCTTCCGCTGGTGGAGCCCCTGGACCTGGCCATTCGACATTCGCTGGAACCGTTTCTTCAAGCTGGTCCGCTAACTTGCACCACGCTTACCGAGGCTGCCGCGCCTTCCAGCGCGGTGCCCGCAAATGCTTTAAGCTCATCCTGTGATATTGCGCCCGCGAAAATTCAAGGAACTCGAGAAAGCGCTGGGTCATCGCTTCAAGAACCAGCAGTTGGTCGAGGTCGCCTTGACGCACGCCAGCATGCGCGGCGGCAAGGCGCAGAAGAGCGATAACGAGCGCCTCGAGTTCATCGGCGACCGCGTCCTCGGCCTCGTCATCGCCGAGGCGCTGAGTGAGCGCTTTCCCTCCGCCAGCGAGGGCGAGCTCGCCCGTCGTTATAATCGCCTGGTGCGCGGCGAGGCCTGCGCCCGCGTCGCCCGCTCGATAGGATTGGGCCAGCACCTCATCCTTTCCGACAGCGAAGCCGGCAGCGGTGGCCGCGCCAAGGGCACCATTCTTGCCGATGCCATGGAGGCGATCCTCGGCGCCATCTTCCTCGATGCCGGCTTCGAGATCGCGCGTGCCGTCGTGCGCCGCCTGTGGGAAAGCCACGACGAGCAGCACCCGGCGAGCGCGGGTCCCGATGCCAAATCCGCCCTGCAGGAATGGGCGCAGGGCAAGGGCCTGGCGCTGCCCGAATACGTAGAGGTCAGTCGCAAGGGCCCCGACCATGCGCCGCGCTTCACCTCGGAGGTGCGCATCACCGGTTGCGCGCCGGCGCGCGGGGAGGGGGCCTCCAAGCGGGCTGCCGAGCAGGCGGCGGCGCGTGCGCTTCTGGAGCGCGAGGGTGTCGCGGGGGCGGAAGTGCATGAGTGAGCACGGCGACAACGACGGTCTTCCCGCGCCCGCACAGCAGCGTTGCGGCTTCATCGCCGTGATTGGCGCACCCAACGCCGGCAAGTCGACGCTGGTCAATGCGCTCGTCGGGGCCAAGGTGTCGATCGTCTCGCACAAGGTGCAGACGACGCGCGTTCCCGTCCGCGGCATCGCCAACGAAGGCGACAGCCAGCTCGTGTTCATCGACACGCCGGGGCTGTTTGCGCCCAAACGCCGGCTCGATACGGCGATGGTGGAGGCGGCCTGGGGCGGCGCGCGCGATGCCGACATCGTCGTCCTCGTCATCGACGCGGCGCGTGGGCTCGACGCGGAGGTCGAAGGCATCCTCGAAAAGCTCGAGGACGTGAAGCTTCCCCGCCTCGCCGTGCTCAACAAGGTCGACAAGCTCACCGACAAGGCCAAGCTGCTGGCGCTCGCCACCGACGTGCAGCAGCGGCTGGCGTTCGACAGCGTGTTCATGATCTCGGCCACGGACGGCGACGGGGTCGAGGACTTGAGGCGCTATCTCGCCGGGCGCATGCCGCCGGGACCGTGGCACTACCCGGCCGACGACCTCACCGACGCGCCGCTGCGCCTGCTCGCGGCCGAGATCACGCGCGAGAAGATCTTCCACCGCCTACACGACGAGCTGCCCTATGCCTCGACGGTCGAGACGACGTCGTGGACCGAGCGCAAGGACGGCTCGGTGCGCATCGAGCAGACGATCTTCGTCGCCCGCGACGGGCAGAAGGCGATCATGCTCGGCAAGGGCGGGCAAACCATCAAGCAGGTGTCGATGGACAGCCGCCGCGAGCTCAGCCAGATCCTCGAGCGCCCCGTGCACCTGTTCCTGTTCGTCAAGGTGCGCCAGAACTGGCAGGACGATCCCGAGCGCTACCGCGAAATGGGCCTCGAGCCGCCGAAGAAGTAGGGCGACGCTCGGCATTGTTCCCAAGGGAACACCTGCCGGCGTCGCATTTCGCGCCATGATCGATGGCCCGAATGGAGCCCGTTCATGAACGCCTCGCCGCCTCCCACCCAGCCACAGTCCAGGAGCCTAATTCGTACCGTCGCCGTGGCGGCCGTCATCGGGCTCATCCTGTTCGGGGCGCTCTGGTACACCATCTTCAGCGCCGTGACGGCGGCGCTGATCGCGGCCGGCGGCACCGGCGTGCTGGTGGTGGGAAGCACCGTCTGGGATACCTTCGAGACCCTGTTCGAAATGCTGGCCAACCTCATCCTGGGCATCCTGGCGGCCATAGGTGCCTTCTTCGCCGCCATCTTCTCTATCTTCAATTGATGCTTTGCATCGGCGCCTAACCTGCGGAATCCTAGCGGGCGGATTTCCGGCTTTGCCGGAGGGAAGCTCAATGCGCCGCCCTTATGTTCTCCTATCCCTTTGCCTCGCTATGCCTTTGGTGGCGGACCTGACGGTTGCGGCCGAGGACGTCGAGTGCACGCGCTACGTGGCGGCGGTCGGTAAGATTATCCGCGTACCCTGCGACGATAGCGGCTCGCCCGACCGGAAAGGCAGCGAATCCGAACCGGGGCCCACCGTACATCTGACACCGGCGGAGCTCGAGAAGGCAGCACCCTTGCGCAACCAGCTCGTGCAGCTCTCCGACGCCATCAAGTCGGCCGAAGGCGATGCAGCCTTTCGCGACAGCTACTGCACAGCCGTCGAGATGGCGTCGCTCGTTCGAAGCGCAAAGAACAGGCGCGAAAGAAAGAAGCTGTTCGATGAGACCATCGCCATGCAAGCTAGGCTCGGCGAGCGCGGCCGCCTGGTAAGTGCGGCGCTGACCAAGCCGGTTACGGACGCCCTGCTCGATACGCCCATCAACGAGGCGGGCGGCGACCCCCGTCTGCGCGATACGCCAGAGGGGCGAGCCTTCCTCCAGGCCCGCGGCCGGTTTCGATTGTCCTGTGCCTGCATGCGCGAAATGCGGGCGCCGGGGCGGATTCGGTGCTGCGACTCCTGCAGCCTCGACGTCCTCAAGACGCGCTTCTAGCGCCGCTCCGGTCCCCGCCGGCTTGACTTCAGGCCCCCGGCGCCGCATGTAACCGCTCCAACTTACGCTGCATTGGTAGGCAGCGAGTGAGAGGAGAGAGGCGATGGCCGACGCGGCCCCCGATTCCAAGCAAATCACCCTGACATTCCCCGACGGTGCCACGCGCAAGATCGAGCGCGGCACGACCGGCATGAGCGTCGCCAAGGCGATCTCGCCGTCGCTGGCCAAGCGCACCGTCGCCATGAGCCTAGACGGCAAGCTCGCCGATCTCGCCGATCCCATCACCGAGGACGCGACGATCAAGTTCGTGGCCCGCACCGACCCGGAAGCCCTGGAGCTGATCCGGCACGACGCCGCGCACGTCATGGCGGAAGCGGTGCAGGCGCTGTGGCCGAAGACGCAGGTGACGATCGGCCCCGTCATCGAGAACGGCTTCTATTACGACTTTGCCAAGCAGGAGCCGTTCCATCCCGACGATCTCGCCAAGATCGAAAAGAAGATGGGCGAGATCATTGCCAAGAACGCGCCCTTCACCAAGGAGGTGTGGAGCCGCAACAAGGCGAAGGAGTTCTTCCGCGAGCGGGGTGAGAACTTCAAGGTCGAGCTGGTCGACGCCATCCCCGAGGATCAGGACGTCAAGATCTACAAGCAGGGCGAATGGCTCGACCTCTGCCGCGGCCCGCACATGGCCTCGACGGGGCAGGTCGGCAAGGCGTTCAAGCTGCAGAAGATCGCCGGCGCCTATTGGCGCGGCGACCCGAACCGCCCGATGCTGCAGCGGATCTACGGCACGGCATGGGCCAGCGAGGACGAGCTCAAGGACTACCTGCACCGGCTCGAGGAAGCCGAGAAGCGCGATCACCGCAAGCTCGGGCGCGAGATGGACCTCTTTCATTTCCAGGAGGAGGCGCCGGGCTCGGTATTCTGGCACGCCAAGGGTTGGACGCTGTTCCAGACGCTCATCGCCTACATGCGCCGCCGGCTCGCGGCCGCCGGGTACAACGAGGTCAACTCGCCCGACATGATGGAGAAGAGCTTCTGGGAAGTCTCCGGGCACTGGGAGAACTACCGGGAGATGATGTTCGTCACCGAGCTTCCCGACGAGCGCACCTTCTGCTGCAAGCCGATGAACTGTCCCGGCCACGTGCAGATCTTCAAGCACGGCCTCAAGAGCTACCGCGACCTGCCTTTAAAGCTCGGCGAGTTCGGCAAGGTGCACCGCTACGAGCCGTCGGGCGCCATGCACGGGCTTCTTCGCGTGCGCCATTTCACCCAGGACGACGCGCACATCTTTATCACCGAGGAGCAGCTCGAGGAGCAGTGCCTGGAGGTGAACGACCTCTTGCTGTCGATCTACGAGGACTTCGGCTTCAAGGACATCGTCGTCAAGCTGTCGACGCGGCCTGAAAAGCGCGTCGGCACCGACGAGCAGTGGGACCACGCCGAGGCCATCATGGCCAAGGTACTCAAGGAGATCGAGAAGCGCGGCAAGGGCCGCATCAAGACGTCGATCAACCCCGGCGAGGGCGCCTTCTACGGGCCGAAGTTCGAGTACGTCCTGAAGGATGCCATTGGCCGCGACTGGCAGTGCGGCACGACGCAGGTCGACTTCAATCTGCCGGGCCGCTTAGGCGCCTTCTACATCGACGAGCACTCGGAGAAGAAGACGCCGGTGATGATCCACCGCGCCATCTTCGGCTCGCTCGAACGCTTCACTGGCGTGCTGATTGAGAACTTCGCCGGTCATTTCCCGCTGTGGCTGTCGCCCTTGCAGATCGTGGTGGCGACCATCGTGTCGGACGCCGACGATTATGCGCTGCAAGTGGCCGAGCAACTGCGTGCGGCGGGCCTGCGCGTCGATGTCGACCTCAGGAATGAGAAGATCAACTACAAGGTGCGCGAGCACTCGCTCGCCAAGGTGCCGGTGATGCTGGTGGTCGGCAAGCGCGAGGCGGAGGAGGGCAAGGTGTCCATGCGCCGCCTCGGCAGCCAAGACCAGAAGGTGATGCCGCTCGCCGAGGCCATCGCGAGCTTGTGCGAGGAGGCGACTCCGCCCGACCTGAAACGCGCGGCGGGCGTGGTCGATAAGGCGGCTTGAGCATCCGACCTATCATCCCGGGGTTTGTCCCCGGGATCCATTATCCGCTTGCTCCTAATTGAGAGGCAGCATGGATCCCGGCAACAAGTGCCGGGATGACGATGGAACGGAGGACAGTATGTACCTCCGTCATGCCGGGTGGGCCTCAGTAGGTCGAGACGTACAGGATCGCCATGATCACGCAGATGACCGCGAACTGGGTGGCTACGCGTGCGCGCATGAAGCTCTCACTGTCATCCTCACTGTGCCCGGCAACGACATTCCAGATTCCAAGTGCCAGGCCGAGGATGATCGCGCCCGCAAGTATGATCGCGGCAAACGGAGCGAAGCTTTGCACGATCTCCCAGGGGTGCCTGGTGAACGCTCCTGAAAGGCGCTCGGTCAGACGGTCGAAGCCTAAATAGATTGCTATCGCGGCAAATGCCGCGATGACGCCGGTAATGCTGAGCGCAAGGACATAGCGCACGTTGTGACCCGTGACACCGCCACGGGCCTCATCGTCGGAGATTACGAGGTGGTGCGATTTATCATAGTAAGCAGCCATGACATGGGTTCCTTTCCAAAGGCCCACTGATCAGGCGCGGATCGGTACTGGGTAGCCGACCCGGTCGAGCCGGGACTTTCTCGGCTCACGAGTTATATGGGGTCGAGAATCTCTGCCCGATAGCCTCTCACCCGGCGCATATTTTACGGGCTCGTGCGAGCGAACGTGGCCATGCTGTCAGGAAATAAAGCTTAGCGCCCAGTGAACTTGATGCCGGAGGCGATCTCGGCGATCGGATCGATGCCGGAGAACGGGTTACGGCCGCCGCAGCCGACCTGCACCGACTGCAGAAGATAGGTGCGGGGGCCGACCTTCACACAGGCGACGACGCCCTGCGGCGTCGCATTGCGGCACATCGTATGCGCGGCGAAACGCTCGCCATTGACGCCCGCGATCGATATCTGGACCGGCAACAAAGCTGTGGTGTCATAGGCGCCGAACTGCAGCGCACGCCGCGCCAGCGCAATACACGGCGCGTCGTCGCGGACGAGGTGCAGCTCCACGGGGTCGAGCGTGCGCGCGGCCTCTCCTTGCGGCGCAAAGTGAATGCTGTTGATCGATGCGGACGCCTGCCAGCGGGTGCCGTCGAAGCGAACGCTAGCATCCGCCAACCGCACGCTGGTATGGACCGCGAATGCTGCCGAAACCGAGGCGCTCAGAAGCAGTCCTGTGGCCGAGGCCCGCATCATGGGCGCTTTGCCCGCCGTGGTTTGGCCGGCAACGCGTGCGCCCAGGCCATTTCCAGCGCGGCGCGCAGGTCTGCGGTGCTTGCCTTGGCCAGTGTCAACGTCGTCCAGCCCTGCCTGCCCCAGGCGTTCGGCACCGGGGCGAACACCTCCGGCGCCAGCATGCATTTGAACTCCTGCTCGTCGGGCGTCGGCTTGAGGTTGGCACTTTTGCCGTCGGCGGCGAGCGTGGCGTAGATGCGCTTCAGCCTGAAGGCGGCGCGGTCGAAGTGCGGCGCTTCGCTTGTCCCTTCGAGCGACAGCGCGACGCGCCGCACGTCACGGGCCGTCGCCATCCTGTCTCCTCACAAGTTGCGCGCCAGACTGCGCGGCCGCTCATAGAGGCCGTTTGCGTCAACATGTGGAGCGCCGGCATCGTCCCGACGCCGAGCCGGCTCTCAGGCCGCGCGGCGCAACGGCAGCTGCAACTGCCTCGGCCGCGGCTTCGCCGTTGGCGCAGCACGAGTGCTGCGCCGACGCCGGGGAGGTGCGCTAATCTTTACTGCGACAACCTCTTGGGGCCGCGCGGGTGGTTGCTGCACGCGCCCGATGTCGGTGCGCCTGAAGCAGCAGACAACGCCGGAGAGGATGAATACCGTGAAAGCAGCTGTGTGCAAGCCTTCCGCGAGCGACATCAGCTCGATCTGACCGATCAATAACCCGATCATAGACGCCTCCGATTATTCTTAGTTTGCTCTAATCTTAGGCAAAATTTGCTAAAAAAGACTGTAGTCGGAGGAGTTTCCCGGATCGCGGCTACAGACGGGAGAGCGTGGCTGGATCGGGCGTGCCGGCGAAGTACTTATCCAACGCGGCGCGGAAATCGGCGTTGTCGGGCGCCGACTCGGCGAACAGCGTCATCGAGGAGTGAAACTTCATGTCGTCGGGGCTGCCGAAGATGTCGCGGATCGAGCGACCCTCGATGGCATTTACAAGTCGCGTGCATTCCTTGAGCCGCGGCCCCAGCACGGGATGGGCGAGATAGGCTGCGGCCTCGGCCAGCGAGGTGATGGCGTAGCGCTGAGCCATGGGGCTCGCACCGAGCCCCGCGATCTGCGGAAATACGAACCACATCCAGTGGCTGCGCTTGTGCCCGCCGGCAAGCTCGCCCAGCACGCGCGTGTAGACCGGCGCCTGTGCCTCAACGAAGCGCCGCAGATTGAATGGATCGTCGACGGGCATGATGCCCTAAATTACCACAGCCCGGGAATGAGCCGGTGGCGGACGCGCTCAGCGTAGGCGGCATAGCCGTCAAGCTCGCGCGCCAGCGTTTCCTCCTCCCACACGGCGCGCAGTCCGAACAGCCCGATGATGACGATCGCGATGGCAACTGCGTACCAGGAGCCGAGCAGGAGTGCGAAGCCGAGGAAATAGAAGATCGCACCGGCATACATCGGGTGGCGCACGTAGGCGTACGGCCCCGTGGAGATCACCCGGTGGCCGCGCTCGCTCTGGATGCGCACTACGGCCGTGGCATAGGAGTTCGTCTCCATGACGACGTGGAACGTGTAGAGCCCGAAGGCGAGGGCGAGCGCGCCGATCGCTTCCAGCCATAGCGGCATCTGCGAGTTCTGCAGGCGAACGGCATCAACTCCGGCGACGATAGGGATGGCCATGCACAGCGCGAAGATCCCGCCGAGCAGGGCCTTGTCCCACGGCTTCTGACCCTTCTGGATCGGCCCGCGCATGCGCTCGCGCAACAGCTGCGGGTCGTGGCGGGCGATGAGAATCCCCGAGGCGAGCCCCAGCACGGCGCTCTCGATCAGCAGCACCCAGGCTTGTGGCCAGTGGATAGTGCCCGCCGACACGAACAGGATGGCGCCGAGCACTGCGAGCCAAATGCTAGTGTGCAGGATGAGGCGCCGGATCAGGGGATCGTGCAACGCTATGGCCATGGCGCTACCTTAAGCGCTCAGAATGCCCCGCCCAGCGCACTGCCGACCATATCGACGATGGTGGCCGGCTGTTTCTGCCGCCGCTGCCGCGCTACCGGCGCTGGCGCGAAGTTACTCGGGTCCGAGGCTTCGACCGGTGCCAGGTGATCTCGCCCGACGTCGATCTGGTCCCATTTGCCATCGAGGGCGAGCGAGATGCGCTTCTCGTGGCCGTAGATGTCGCCGAAAGTGCGCAACTTGTCATCCTCGTCCACCCACGCCGTGAAGTAGACGAGGTGCATGGGAATCTTCTTCTCGATGACGATCTCGTTGTTACGGGGACCATCGCGCATCGCCGCTTGCACCTTCTCTGCGTCCCAACCCTTGTCCTCGGCCAGCACCAGTTCGGCCATGCGCATTGGGTTGCGCAGTCGCAGGCAGCCGTGGCTCAACGTACGCGTGCTTTGCGCGAACATCCACTTGTCGACCGTATCGTGCATGAAGATTGTGTGCTGGCTGGGGAACGTGAACTTGACCACCCCCATCACGTTCTTGCGCCCGGGCGGCTGCACCACCTCGTAGTCGAGAAGGTTGGCCGTGTTCCAGTCGATGCTCTGATAATCGAGCGGCCGGCCATCCTTGGTCTCCAGCTCGAGGTCGTACTGGCGGAACATGCTGCCGCCGCGCCGCAGGTTGGGTTGCAGCTCTCTCGCCTTGATCGAGTCCGGCACACGCCACATTGGCTTGAACACGATCGTCTTCAAAGGACGGGAGAAGATCGATGTCTGCTTGCCCGTCTCGCCGACGACGATGCGCTCGGAATGGATCGGGGCGCCGTCCCTGACGAGATAGACCATGAACTCGGGCACATTGGCCATGACGTGGACCTGCCCGAGATCATCGGGCATCCAGCGCCATTGCTCCATGTTGGCGAGTATCTTCCGGCCCAGCGGCTTGTTGCGGTTGGCAAGATAGACTTGGCGCAGCTTCTCGAACTGCGGCTGCTTGGGGTGCAGAGCGCGCAGGTATGCATCGGGCTCGCCCGCATCGACGACCCCGTTGATGATGATTTCCGGATCGATGAGCTGCGGCTTGCGGTCGAGATTGGAGTTGAGCAGGATCGACGGCTCGGTGATGCGGCCACCGCGCGCATGGCGCGCGTACTTCAGCAGCGCCAGCGAGATCTCCACGTCGGCCTTGCCGATGGTCTCGGAGTCGAGCTGCGCGGCCGGCGGGATTTCCGGTAGCGCGAAATCCCCGGCGTCGAGGCCCCAGTCGTTGGCCCTCAATATCTCCGCGCCGAGCGCGGCGCCTTTGTCGGTGAGACCCGCTTCGCTCAGCCACAGGGGCGCGTCGCGGCGTGAGGCGTAGAAATCCGAGAGAACAGCGTGCTCCTTCAATTCCTGCGCTGAGCCGTCGGTTGGCAGGCCGTTGAGCTTGGAGCGCACGGCGCTGGCCACGGGATTGGCATCCGGCGGCGGCGCCATGGGCGGCGTGATGGCCGGGTCGGTGGCGACCGGGGCATCGGAGGCCGGCGCGGCGGCTCCGGCGCGTCCGGCAGAGATCAGCGCCAGGACGACGGCGAGCGTTAGAATCGTTGGTCGAATCATTCCCCCTCCGAGGCGCGGGAGGCTAACCGAGCCAGGCCTTTCTGGCCAGCGTGGGGCAGCCGGTGTGGGGCTGGGGGCTCACCTGCGTGGCCGGGCGGGTACGGTTTTGACACAGATGTCTGAAACCATTGGCACGGGTCCTATGCCGTTCGAGCCCCTGAGGGTGGCGCGCGTGAAATTCCCTGAGCTGTCCTATGCCAATGCCGACGACCCCCCGTTGAAGCGCGGGCTCATCCGCATGCTCGAGCGGATGGCGGGGCGCGACTACTTCGCGCCGCTCTACGCTCAGTGGCGATCGGATGCATGCATCGGGCGCGAGCAGGCCATTCGCCCCATGCTCGGGCTGATCGATGTCGAGCTGGAGATCATCGCACGCCAGTGGCCGCCCCTGATCCCGCCCGACAGCCCGCTCGTCCTCGTCGCCAACCACCCCTTCGGCATTCTCGACGGCATCGGGGCGATGACATTGGCCGAGGATCTCGGGCGGCCGTTCAAGGTGCTGATCAACATGGAGCTGATGAAGGTGCCCGAGCTCGGCCCCTTCTCGCTGCCCATCGACTTCCGCGACACGCCGGCGGCGCTGGAACGAAACCTTGCGACGCGCAACGAGGCGATCCGGCTGCTACGCGAAGGCACGACCATTATCGTATTCCCCGCCGGCGGCGTGGCCACGGCGACCTATCCATTCGGCCGGGCGGTGGAGCTGGCGTGGAAGCTGTTTACCGCGCGCATGGTGCAGGCCGCACGTGCCTCGGTTCTCCCGGTGCATTTCGAGGGCCAGTGCGGTCCGCTGTTCCACCTCGCCTCGCAGGTGAGCATGACCTTGAGGCTGTCGCTGCTCGTCCACGAGTTCCGGCGCAGTGTCGGCAGTCGGCTCATCGCCCGCGTCGGCGACGTAGTCTCCTTCGAGGCGCTGCGGCACGGCACGGATCGCCGCGCCCTGATCGCCGAGCTGTACGATCTCGTGCACGCGCTCGCGGCGCAACCTCAGCGGCCGCGGTAGGGCGGCACGCCCTGGTCGGGCAGCCACACGCCCTCCGGCGCCGGCCCCGTCTGCCAGAACACGTCGATGGGCATGCCGCCGCGCGGGAACCAGTAGCCGCCGATGCGTAAAAAGTGCGGCTCGAGCAATGCCATGAGGCGCTTGGCGATGGCCACCGTGCAGTCCTCGTGGAAGGCGCCGTGGTTGCGGAACGAGGCGAGGTAGAGCTTCAGCGACTTGGATTCGACCAGCCAGTCGCGCGGCATGTAGTCGATGACGAAATGGGCGAAGTCCGGCTGGCCGGTCACTGGGCACAGGCAGGTGAACTCGGGTGCCGCGAAGCGGGCGACATAGCGCACATCGGGGTGCGGGTTCGGCACGCGCTCGAGCGTAGCCTCATCCGGGCTCTGCGGCAGCTTGGTGGCGTGCCCGAGGATGGTGACGGTGGTGTCCTTCTGACCCATGGGTTCACTCCGCGGCGAGACGCGACGGTCCGGGCTTCTCGTTGTCCGGCCCCGCGTAGATGGCGCCCTCGTGACAGCTGTCGCGTGCGATCTCGATCTGGGCGAGGCCCGGCACGAGGTTCTGCAGCCGGTTCCATAGCCACATGGCGATGCGCTCCAGCGTCGGCGCTTCGAGCCCCTCGACTTCGTTCAAGAGGCGATGGTCGAGGGTCTCCTGCGCTTCCGACATGACGCGGGCCAGCTCGTCGAAGTGGAAGACGTAGCCGGTGTCGGCGCCGGGCATGCCCTCGATGGTGACGCGGGCGCGGAACGAATGCCCGTGCACGCGCGCGTTGGGCGACCCGGGCAGGGCGCTGGGCAGAAAGTGAGCGGCCTCGAACTGGAACTCTTTGTAGATGCGCATGCCGGTCTCTAAGCGATTTTGTGCAGCACTTCCAGTGCCTCTGGCGCCCTAAGTCTCCCTCCCCATCAAGGGGGAAGGAGATCCACCTCGGCAGCGCTCAAGGAATACCGAGCAGCTTGTGGGTCTGCAGCGACAGCCGCCAGGCGGGATGCGCCTTGCAGTAGGCGACGGCGCGCGCCGTATTCTCCTTAACATCCGGGCCGTCCATCGGCTGCAGATAGCGGTGCGTGAACGCCAGCCCCTCGACTTGCTCGGGGTCGAGCCCCGGCTGCGGGAAGACGAGCTTCAACTCATCGCCGGTGCGTTGCCTGAGGTCAGCTCCGGCCTTCGGGCTCACGCAGATCCAGTCGATGGTGCGCGGCACCGGCAGGGTGCCGTTGGTCTCGATGGCGATGGTAAAGCCACGCGCGTGCAGTGCATCGATCAACTCGGCGTCGACCTGCAGCATGGGCTCGCCGCCGGTCAGCACGACGAAGTTTGCTCCGGCATCACCCGCCGCCTTCGCGCAGGTGTCGGCGAGGTCGGTGGCGGTGGCAAACTTGCCACCGCCTTCAGCGTCGGTGCCGACGAAATCGGTGTCGCAGAATTGGCACTCAGCCTTGCCGCGATCCTCCTCGCGACCCGACCACAGATTGCAGCCGGCAAAGCGGCAGAAGACGGCGGCGCGTCCCGCGTTCGCACCCTCGCCCTGCAGCGTGTAAAAGATCTCCTTCACGGCGTACATGCGGGCATCCCTAATCGCCCGGGAGCCGGCATTCAAGGTCAGGGGACCCTAGCGCGGCATCTCGGCGGGTAGGGCAGGCCCGGATCCGGCGCCGGTGCGCTCGATGGTGGCGGCGATTTCGTCGAGATCGGCCTGGCGCAGGTGCAGGGTCGCCGCATCGATCCAGCCGTCAACTTGGGCCGGCTCGCGGGCGCCGACGATGGCGCCGCTGACCCCCGGCCAGGCGAGCGTCCAGGCGATCGCGGCGGCAGCGGCCGATGTGCCGTGGCGCTTGCCGACGGCCTGCATCGTCTCGGCCAGCTCGAGGTTGGCTTTTAGCTTATCGCCCGTGAACTCGGCGTTGCGCGAGCGCCAGTCGTTGGCCGGCAGCGTCTTCGCCCGCGCGGCCGTGAAGGCGCCGGTGAGCAGGCCAGCCTGCATCGGGCTGTAGACGATGACGCCGGTGTCGTGCCGCACGCACCAGGGTAGCTCGGCGGCGGCGAACTCGCGGCGGATGGCCGAGAAGGGTGGCTGCAGGGTGTCGACATGGCCGATCTTCTCGGCTGCCTCCAGCTGTGCGACGTTGTGATTGGAGAGGCCGATGGCGCGCACCTTACCTTCGGCCTTGAGGTCGAGCAGCGCCTGCCAGTACTCCTCGATCGGTGTGCCATCCCTGGCCGGCCAGTGCATCTGATAGAGGTCGATGCGGTCGACGCCGAGCCGCTTCAGGGAGGCCTCGAGCTCGAAGCGGATGCTTTTCGGGTCGCCGACGTTGTGCGGCGGCGCCATGCGATCGGCTTCGTCCCAGCGCAACCCGCATTTGGTGAACACCAACGGGCGCTGCGAGACCGGAATGTCCATCAGCGCCCTGCGCACGATCTCCTCCGAGTGCCCTAGCCCGTAGATCGCCGCTGTGTCGATCCAATTGACGCCGCGCTCGACCGCATGGCGGATGGCGGCGATCGACTGCTTGTCGTCTTGGCTGCCCCAGCCTACAGCCCAATCGCCGCCGCCGATGGCCCAGGCGCCGAGCCCGACGGGCGTGATGAGCATGTCGGTGCGGCCGAGGCGGCGCTTCGGCAGCGCCGTCTTGCCGGCCTGTTTGTCGGCCTGACAAAGGGACATGGGGTTCTCCTTCTGCGGGCGCGCAAAGCGCACCAAATCACCGCCGCGCCAACGCGCGTGCGGTTCTCGAAGACCTAAGTTCCGTCTAGGGCGCGTGCTTCTCGCGCGTCGCCTCGTAGAGGAACCATACGCGCCGCTCGCTCTCGTCGATCCAGTTCTCGATCAGGCTGGCGGTGGCCACGTCCTCGTGCTCGTCGCACAAATCGTGCGCCTCGCGCAGACGTCCGACCAGATCCTTGTTGTCGTCGCGCAGCTCGGCCAGCATGTCCTGCGGCGTCACGTAGTCGGCGTCGTTGTCCTCGACGTGCTGCAGGCGCGAGATATGGCCGATGGAGCGCAGTGTCGTGCCGCCGATCTTGCGCACCCGCTCGGCGAGGGCATCGGTCATGGCGAAGATCTGGTCGCCGTGCTCGTCGAGCAGCAGGTGATAGTCGCGGAAGTGCGGGCCGCTGACGTGCCAGTGAAAGTTCTTGGTCTTGAGATAGAGCGCGAAGGTGTCAGCGAGCAGCGCGTTGAGCGCGCCGGACAGATCGCGAATGGCATTGGAATCGTAGACGCTCGGTGTCTGCAGCGGCGCCTTGCGGCGCGTGGCAGCCTTGCTCATATCGCCCATGGGGATTCTCCTCGGCCTTCAGTGCCGCGAGTATATGCGACCACTGATATGCGAACGCACACACAAGGTTGCGAGCCGACTAATGGCGAGTTGACGTGCGCCGTTTGACGCACGCGCCAAAAGAACTTTTCGGAAACTATTTTGTGAGCAAGGCGCGGATGGCGGCAAGCTCGGCGTTCGAATCAATAAACTCTCCGTGAGAATGCGACGTGCGGCGGTACCAATAGCGGCTGTTGCTATGATCGCCTTCGATTTTGTGCAGCACGGCGTGCAGCCAGTCGGCAGCCGCATCACCCTCGTGGCGCTGGGCAATGTTGTGCGCGGCTTCCCAGTCGCCGGCGATGGCAGCGTCCACGGCGCGGATCAGCTCTTCTTCGCGGCTTGCCATTTCTCCCATCCTTTGGCGCGCAGCGCGCAGGCCGGACAGTGCCCGCACCCGTATCCCCAGTCGTGACGGCGGGAGCGAACGTCGAGATAGCAGGTGTGCGAGTCTTCGACGATGAGCTCGACCAGCGCTGCGCCGCCAAGCTCGGCTGCGAGCGCCCAGGTGCCGGCCTTGTCGATCCACATCAGCGGCGTCTCGATGATGAAATCGGCATCGGTGCCCAGCGAGATCGCTTTGGCCAACGTCTGCAGCGTGTCGTTGCGGCAGTCGGGGTAGCCGGAGAAATCGGTCTCGCACATGCCGCCGACCAGCGTGCGCATGCCGCGCCGGTAGGCGAGGGCGGCGGCATAGGTGAAGAAGAGGAGGTTGCGGCCCGGTACGAACGTGGAGGGCAGCCCCGTCTCGGTCATCACGATCTCGGCATCACGCGTCAGCGCCGTATCGCTCAGGCGCCCCAGCTCGGGAAGCTCGAGCATGTGGTCGTGCCCGAGCCGCTGGTGCCATTCCGGCTTCAGGTTGGCGAGGCCGGCGCGCAACTTGTCGCGTTGCCCCAGCTCGGCCGCGTGGCGCTGCCCGTAGCTGAAGCCGACCGTCTCGACGCGCGCATAGCGCTCGAGCGCCCAGGCGAGGCAAACAGTCGAATCCTGGCCGCCGGAAAACAGGACCAATGCCGCGTCGCCATTCATTGCCGCCGGCTCACAACTTGGCGCCGTCGAAGTGCCTGACCTTCAGCGTCTCGGGGTCGACGCCGTCGAGGCAGCGCACGTTCACGGCGATCATCTCCATGCCGTTGGGGGCGCGCCCGCGCGCAAACGAGCCAACGCCGCAGGTGGAACAAAACAGGTGATGAATCACCTTCTTATTGAACTGGTAGTCGGTGAGGGATTCGGCCCCGCCCGCGAGCCGGAACTTGTCAGTTGGAACAAAGGTCAGGAGCGTGCCGCGCTTGCGGCAGATCGAGCAGTTGCACGCCACGGCCTGGCCGAGATCGGCCTCGACCTCGTAACTTACGCGCCCGCAGTGGCAGCTCCCGGTATAGGTCTTGGTCTCCGCCATGACTGGCCTCCATGCGACACGGCCGCCGGCACCCTGCGGCTCCTATTTTCTGGCCTTTGCGCTCGCGGCAAGAGCAGCTAAAACGCGCCGGACCCTCCCATGCCCATCCGCGGCCCGCAACTCATAAGGTATCGACTATGACCGCCATCATCGACATCATCGGCCGTGAGATCCTCGACAGCCGCGGCAACCCGACGGTGGAGGTGGACGTCGTATTGGAGGATGGCGCCACGGGCCGCGCCGCCGTGCCGTCAGGCGCCTCGACAGGTGCGCATGAGGCGGTGGAGCTGCGCGACGGAGATCCCGCCCGCTATCTCGGCAAGGGGGTCGAGAAGGCGGTCGCCGCAGTCAACTCGGAGATTTTCGACGCGCTGGCCGGCATGGACGCCGAGGACCAGCGCGGCGTCGACGCGGCGCTCATCCAGCTCGACGGGACGCGCAACAAATCGCGGCTCGGCGCCAACGCCATCCTCGGCGTGTCGCTGGCCACGGCGAAGGCGGCGGCGGAATCGAGCGGCCTGCCGCTTTATCGCTATCTCGGCGGTGCCGCAGCGCACGTGCTGCCCGTGCCAATGATGAACATCGTCAATGGCGGCGCCCACGCCGACAATCCGATCGACATCCAGGAATTCATGATCATGCCTGTGGCGGCGGACTCGATCGCCGATGCCGTGCGCATGGGCGCGGAAATCTTCCACACGCTGAAGAAGGCGCTGAAGGATGCCGGCCTTTCGACGAGCGTCGGCGACGAGGGCGGCTTCGCCCCCAATCTCAAGTCGGCCGACGAGGCGCTTTCCTACATCATGAAGGCTATCGAGGGCGCCGGCTACAAGCCGGGCGAGGATGTCATGCTGGCGCTCGACTGCGCGGCGACCGAGTACTTCAAGAACGGCAAGTACAACCTCTCGGGTGAGGGCAAGTCGCTCGATGCAGCCGGCATGGTCAAGTACCTCGAAGCGCTCCTCTCGCGCTATCCGATCATCTCTATCGAGGACGGCATGTCGGAGGACGACTGGGAGGGCTGGAAGGCGCTCACTGAGGCGGTCGGCGCGCGCTGCCAGCTGGTCGGCGACGACATCTTTGTCACCAACACGGATCGGCTGCAGCGGGGTATCGAGCGCGGTATCGCCAACTCGATCCTGGTCAAGGTCAACCAGATCGGCTCGCTGTCGGAGACGCTCGACGCCGTGTCGATGGCGCAGCGTGCCGCCTACACCGCTGTGATCTCGCACCGCTCGGGCGAGACCGAGGATGCCACAATTGCCGACCTCGCCGTGGCCACCAATGCCGGGCAGATCAAGACCGGCTCGCTGTGCCGCTCCGATCGCCTCGCCAAGTACAACCAGCTGATCCGCATCGAAGGCGAGCTGGGTGATGTGGCGCGCTACGCCGGCAAGAGCGTCATCCGCGGCCGCAGCATCGCCTGAACCCAATACGCCATCCAGCTCTGGCGCCGTCATGGCTGAACGTCGCGGCGCAGCCGTGCTCCGCATGGTCCTTCGCACGGCCGGCACAGCGCTTTACCTGCCATTAAGCAGCGTGTGGGATAACGACGGTGTCCACCAGTTTTGTGCAGCGTACCCAAGTGCTGCGTCAGCCAAAAAAACATGATCGACGCTCGAGGCTAAGGCAGGCGACGGTGTTGCTTCTCTGCCTGGGATTGACGGCCTACTTCGTCCATCATGCAATCAATGGCAGGCACGGCTTCGAGGCGCGATCCAGGCTGATCGAGCGATCAGCTCTGTTGGAGTTCGAGATCAAAAGCCTCGAGGCCGTGCGCGCCAAGCTGGAGCGCGACGTCGCTCTGCTCGCCGCCGAAAAACCCGACCCGGACCTTGTCGAGGAAATCGCCCGCGAAGTGCTTGGCTTCGTGCGCCCCGACGATGCTGTGGTGATGGCGCACTAAGGCACGCGCCGGTCATATCCGCAAAACATATCGATACATCCGTCAAAAGTATTGATGACCTCACGGTCCTAGATATCGGCAATCGGCTCTTGTAGGGTTCGATTCAACGTGCGAGCCACGGCAGCCTTCCTGCGTCGGTGCTGCCCATCGCACCCTCGATTTGCATGGAGCCGTGATGGTGTCAGCGAAAGCTTCACCCAGCCGGAAGCCCGCCGGCGCGGGCAGCAGCAAGGGCGCTTTCGCCGGTAACGGCAAGGCGCCGGCGGCTTTCACCTTCACGCGCGAGGAGCGGCTCGACGCGTATCGGCGCATGCTTCTCATCCGCCGCTTCGAGGAAAAGGCCGGACAGCTCTACGGCATGGGGCACATCGGCGGCTTCTGTCATCTTTATATCGGCCAGGAGGCCGTCGTCGTCGGCATGCAGATGGCGCTGGAGCCGGGCGATCAAGTGATTACTGCCTATCGCGACCATGGCCATACGCTGGCCGTCGGCATGGATGCAAAAAGCGTTATGGCCGAGCTCACCGGGCGCCGCCACGGATGCTCCAAGGGCAAGGGCGGGTCCATGCACATGTTCGCCCCCGACAAGGGCTTCTATGGCGGCCACGGCATCGTTGGTGCGTGCGTGCCGCTCGGTGCAGGGCTCGCTTTCGCCGACAAGTATCGCGGCAACAATGGCGTGTGCCTCACCTACTTCGGCGATGGCGCCGCCAACCAAGGCCAGGTGTACGAGGCTTTCAACATGGCGGAGCTGTGGAAGCTGCCCGTGGTGTTCATCATCGAGAACAACAAGTACGCCATGGGCACCTCGATCGAACGGTCGTCCTCGACCACCAACCTGTCGCAGCGCGGGCTGTCGTTCGCCATTCCCGGCGAGCATGTCGACGGCATGGACGTCGAGCAGGTGCGCGCGGCCGGGGCGCGCGCCATTGCCCACGCGCGCGCCGGCCATGGACCGATGATCTTGGAGATGTTGACCTACCGCTACCGCGGACACTCGATGTCGGACCCGGCCAAGTACCGCACGCGCGAAGAGGTGCAAAAAGTGCGCGAGCTGCAGGATCCGATCGAGCAGGTGCGCGCGCGGCTCATTGAAGCCGGCGTTGCGGAGGACGAGTTGAAGGCCATCGATCGACAGGTGCGCGACGAGGTGAATGCGGCGGCTGAGTTTGCGCTCGCCGACCCCGAGCCCGACGCGGGCGAGCTCACCACCGACGTAATGGTCTGACAGCAAGCGAGCGGTAGATGCCCACGGAAGTCCTGATGCCTGCGCTGTCGCCCACCATGGAGGAGGGCACACTCACCAAATGGCTGGTGAACGAAGGACAGGCGATCAAGGCGGGCGATGTCATTGCCGAGATCGAGACCGACAAGGCGACGATGGAGGTCGAGGCGGTCGACGAAGGCAAGCTGGCCAAGATCCTCGTCCCTGCGGGCACCGAGAACGTCAAGGTCAACACTCCCATTGCACTGATACAAGGTGACGAGGAGCGGCCAGCAGCGCCGCCGCCAGCGGCCTCGGCGCCGCCCGCGCCCGAAGCGGTGGAGCAGGCCCCTCCTCAGTCCAAGGTCGCCGAGGTGCGCCACGAGGCGCCGCCGACGTCGGCCGAGTCGGAGATCGCGCCGGGAACCGAGACGGTCAACATCTCGGTACGCGAAGCATTGCGCGACGCCATGGCCGAGGAAATGCGCCGCGATCCGGATGTCTTCCTCATTGGCGAGGAGGTAGCGCAGTACCAGGGTGCCTACAAAGTCAGCCAGGGCCTGCTCGAGGAGTTTGGCGGCAAGCGCGTCATCGACACGCCGATCACCGAGCAGGGCTTTGCCGCCATCGGCGTCGGGGCCGCATTCGCCGGCTTGAAGCCGATCGTCGAGTTCATGACCTGGAACTTCGCCATGCAGGCCATCGACCAGATCGTCAACTCGGCCGCCAAGACGCATTACATGTCCGGCGGCACGGTTAGCGCGCCGATCGTTTTCCGCGGGCCCAACGGCGCCGCTGCGCGCGTCGCCGCCCAGCACAGCCAGTGCTACTCGGCCTGGTATGCGCACGTCCCGGGCCTGAAGGTGATCGCGCCGTCGACACCGGCCGACGCCAAGGGGCTGCTGAAGGCCGCGATCCGCGATCCCAACCCCGTCGTCTTCCTCGAGAACGAGATCCTCTACGGCACGCATGGCCCGGTGCCCAAGGGAGACGACTTCGTTCTTCCCATCGGCAAAGCGCGCATCGCCCGCACCGGGCGCGATGCGACCGTCGTCTCCTTCGCACGCGGCATGGTCTACGCACTGGAAGCGGCCGAGCAGCTGGCCAAGGATAACATCGACGTGGAGGTGATCGACCTGCGCACGCTGCGCCCGCTCGACCTCGCGACGGTGCTCGCCTCGGTGAAGAAGACCAACCGCCTCGTGACCGTCGAGGAAGCATGGCCCGTATGCTCGGTCGGCTCGGAGATTTGTGCCCAGGTTGCCATGCAGGCCTTCGATGACCTCGATGCGCCGCCGGTCAAAGTCTCGGGCGCCGACGTGCCGATGCCGTATGCGGCTAATCTCGAGAAGCTCGCGCTGCCCTCGGCCGAGCAGGTCGTCGCCGCCGTCAAGTCTGTCCTCTACGTCTGGGGGGGAGGAACATGAACATGGCGGCCCATGACAGGATCCTCGCCTCGCCGCTGGCGCGTCGTTTGGCGCGGCAGGCGGGCCTGGCGCTCGAGGCGCTGTCCGGCTCCGGCCCGCATGGGCGCATCATCAAGCGCGATATCGAGGCAGCGCTCGCCTCCGGCACCGTTAAGCAGGCCGATAGCGGCATGGCGCATCGCGAGGTCGCCACCGCGCCGCACCCCGCCGCCGCGCTTCCCGACGATAAGATCCTCGCCCTCTACGACAAAGGCAGCTATGAGCTCGTCCCACACGACAAGATGCGGCGCGTCATCGCCGAGCGGCTCACCATCGCCAAGCAGACCATCCCGCACTACTACCTGTCGATCGACTGCCGCCTCGACGAGCTGATCCGCGCCCGCGAGCGCATGAATGCGGCGGCCCCGGCCGACGGTCCACGCTCCTACAAGCTCTCGGTCAACGATTTCATCATCAAGGCGATGGCGCTCGCGCTGCAGGAGGTGCCGGCCGCCAATGCCACTTGGACCGACGCCGGCATGCTGCGGCACAAGTACTCCGATGTCGGCGTCGCCGTCGCCATCGAAGGCGGCCTGTTCACACCCGTCATCAAGCATGCGGAGGTGAAGTCGCTGTCGGAGATCTCCAACGAGATGCGCGACCTTGCCGAGCGCGCCCGCAAGCGCCGCCTCGCGCCGCACGAGTATCAGGGGGGCACCACCTCGATCTCCAACCTCGGGATGTACGGCATCAGGGCTTTCGATGCGGTAATCAACCCACCACATGCGACCATCCTCGCCGTCGGCGCGGCTGAACGACGACCAGTGGTCGCGCGAGATGGCTTGGAAGCCGCCACCGTCATGAGCGTGACGCTGTCCTGCGATCACCGCGTCGTCGACGGCGCGACCGGGGCAGCGCTATTGGGGGCCCTCCGGGCCTTCATCGAGGACCCCGTCCGCATGCTGATCTAAGTATGGTTAAGGCGAATCGGGAGGTGACCGTCAGCCCTGCAACCACACCACAACCTGTGGCGCGGCGGGCACGCCCGGGCCTCTTTCCCCAGGTAAGAGCGTCACAACGGGATCGGAAAAGCATAAGAATAGGGCACTTGCTTGCTGCTGGCCCGGGGCAAGACTAGAAGCGGGAACACAGCGTGGGCGTACCTGGTGACCGACTCTAGCCCTTGGAGTGAATCCCAATGACGGCGCGCTCAAACGCAATCTACGCAACAGCACTCGCCTGCATGCTCGCCGGGTGTGCCCAGGATGGCAGTCTATCGACTGGTCTCAACACCGGCTCGGTCAATCCGCAGGCGGCGACACAAACAGCGAAGTCGACGGAAGCCCTCTGCCTCACGCTCGCCTCGCAGATCGAGGCGCTGAATACGGAAGGCGTGCCGGACAAGGTCGCGAAGGCTGCGGCCAAAAAGTACAAGCTCAAGGCCACCGACCTGACGAAGGCGGACGAGCTCAACAAGGCCAACACCGAGTTCCAGAGCAAGTGCTCGAGCTACCCGCCGCGCGTCGCCGCGACGGCGCCTGTCGAGCCGGTGACGACCACCACGGCGGCGGGATCGACGCCCGCCAAGACGGCCGCCGTCACCAAACCGCCGGTTCCAGCGCAGAAGCCGGTCGCCGCGGCTATGGTGCCGCAGGAGACAACCCAAGCGGCCACTACACCGGCCACCGACGGCACGTCCGTGCAATCGCCCTGAAGCCCGACTTGTTGCCCAGCTGCCGGCGCCTGCTGTGTCGCCAAGATGCGGCGGGACCTCGACCATTTCTGCACATAGCGATGAGAAGGGTTGCACGCTCGGTGTGCGTGTGGTGAAAAACGCCCTGGCTGCCAATACCAATTGGAGGAGATGGTGTCAGGCAACGGTCGGCGCGCGCGTGCTTTCGGCGGGGCAATCGCGGGCACCATTGCGGTGCTGCTCGCGGGATGTGCCGGTAACACCGGCAGTGGCGATCCAGGACCGCAAAGCTTGAGTGGTGGCGAGACGTGCCAATCCATTCGCTCCAACCTCAACCGCCTCGATCGAGAGGGGGTCCCCTCCCTCGTCGAGCAACAGAACTCCGGCAAGAAGCTAGGGGCGGCACAGAAGGCCAAGGCCGACCTCTACAACCAATTGCTCGACAAGTACCTGGGCGCGCGCTGTCACGTATGAGCCGGCGCCGCGCCGTCCCGCCACGACGAATGCAATGGCCTCGGTGTCGCACGACTCCGGGGCCTTATGTTTTGCCACTGAGGCGTTGAGACTAATGAGCTCCTCCAACTACGACGTCATTGTAATCGGCGCAGGACCGGGCGGCTACGTCGCCGCCATCCGCGCCGCGCAGCTCGGACTGCGCACGGCCGTCGTCGAGCAAGCACACCTCGGCGGCATCTGCCTCAACTGGGGTTGCATCCCGACCAAGGCGTTGTTGCGCTCGGCCGAGGTGCTCCACGAGGTGAGCGCAGCCGCCCACTTCGGGGTCGTCACGCCAGGGGCGCCGACGCTCGATCTCAAGGCCATGCTCGCGCGCTCGCGCGCGGTGGCCCAAGAGCTCAACGCCGGCGTCGGCTTCCTCCTCAAGAAGAACGGCGTCGACGTCATCTGGGGCACGGCGAAGCTGCGAGGCAACGCTGCCATCGAGGTCGAGCCCCCTGCCCAAACCGGCCGCCAGAACCCGGGGCCGCCCAAGGAAGCGCACGGTCCCGGCCGCTATACGGCCGCGCACATCATCGTTGCCACTGGCGCGCGTCCGCGCACTCTTCCTGGCCTCGAGCCGGACGGGAAGAGCATCTGGACGTATTTCGAGGCCATGCTGCCACCCAGCTTACCGCACTCATTACTGATCGCAGGATCTGGCGCCATCGGCATCGAGTTCGCTTCCTTCTACCGCGCACTCGGCTGCGAGGTGACGGTTGTCGAGTTGCTCCCCGAGATCCTTCCCGCCGAGGATGCCGAGATCGCCGCCCTGGCGCGCAAGTCGTTCGAGAAGGATGGCATCCGCATCTTCTCGGGAGCCAAGGTCGTCGAGGTGAAGCGCGGCGAGGACGATATTACCGCTGCCGTGGAGCACGGCGATGGTAGGCGCCAAAGCATCACCGCCGAGCGCCTCATCTCCGCCGTGGGTGTTGTCGGCAACGTCGAAGGCCTCGGTCTCGAGGCGCTGGGCGTCAAGCTCGACAAGGGGCTCATCGTCGCCGACGGCGTCGGCCGCACCAATGTCGCCGGCATTTATGCCATCGGCGATGTCGCCGGCGGCCCGATGCTGGCCCACAAGGCCGAGCACGAAGGAGTCATCTGCGTCGAAAGTATCAAGGGCCTCGACGTGCACGCCCTCGACAAGCTGCGCATTCCCGCCTGCACCTATTCCCGCCCGCAGATCGCCTCGGTGGGGCTCACCGAGGCGCGCGCCAAGGCGCAAGGGCGACAGGTGCGCGTCGGCCGGTTCCCATTTCGCGCCAACGGCAAAGCCCTGGCGCTGGGCGAGCGCGACGGCCTCGTCAAGACCATCTTCGACGCTGGCACCGGCGAGCTGATCGGCGCCCATATGATCGGCGCCGAGGTCACCGAGCTGATCCAGGGCTTCGTCATCGCCATGCAGCTCGAGGCCACCGAGGAGGACCTGATACGCACCGTCTTCCCACATCCGACCCTTTCGGAGATGATGGGCGAGAGCGCGCTGGCGGCCTATGGGCGGGCGTTGCACATTCCACCGGCGGGAAGAGCATCCGGCTGAAGGTGGCGAACGGGAGGGACGCATGGATATCGAAACGCGTGCGCTGCTTGTCTTCGTAGCCGTGGGTATCATCGCCGGCTTCATCGCCTCGCTGCTGCTCGGTGGCGGCGGGGGTCTCTTGCGCTACCTGATCACCGGCATCATCGGCGCCTTCGTCGGCGGCTATCTGTTCGACGCGCTGAAAATCGACCTCGGTATCGGCAACAAATTCCTGTCGGAGATCGTCACCGCCTCGGTCGGTGCCGTCATCGTCGTTCTATTGGCACGGCTCATCGCCTGAGACGCGCCCAACACAAATGAGGGGAGAGACGGCCAATGGAAGACTATTCAGCCTATGCACCGTGGATCGTGATGGCCGTCAACGGCCTCGTTGCCGGCTGGCTGGCCCACCTGCTGCTTGGCGGTGGAGGGCTGATCCGCGACATCTTCGTCGGCATCATCGGCGCCTTCGTCGGCGGAGCACTCGTGCAGGCCGGCCTTCTCAAGCTGCCGATTCTGCTCGACTGGCCGTGGGCGCACCAGATTCTGGTTGCCACCATCGGCGCCATCCTGATCATCATCATCGCCCGCATCATCGGGCGCTAATAGGCCCGACGAACGTGGCGATTTGCCAGGCTGGCGCACCGCTCTAAGATGGCAACGGTGCAAGGCCGGAGCCTCCCAATTGAGCACACCTGCAAAATCTGATCTCTCGCCCCCCGCCGCGGAGCCCGTCGTGCGTCCCCGCACGGCGAAGCCGTCGTGGATCCGGGTACGCGCACCGGGATCGGCTGCCCATGCTGAAACGGCGCGCGTCGTCCGCAGCCACGGCCTGCATACGGTGTGCGAGGAGGCGGGCTGCCCGAACATCGGCGAGTGCTGGTCGAAGCGGCACGCCACTTTCATGATCATGGGCGACACCTGCACGCGCGCCTGCGCGTTCTGCAACGTGCGCACCGGCATGCCGCGCCCGCTCGATGCGGACGAGCCGCGGCGCGTTGCCGAAGCGACCAAGAAGCTGGGGCTGACGCACATCGTCGTCACCTCGGTCGATCGCGACGATCTTAAGGATGGCGGCGCCCAGCACTTTGCCCGTGTCATCGCCGCGCTACGGGAAGCGGCCCCGGCGACCACCGTCGAGGTTCTGACGCCCGACTTCCTGCGCAAGGATGGCGCCCTGGAGACCGTGCTCGCGGCGGGGCCGGACGTATTCAACCACAACCTCGAGACCGTCCCGCGCCTCTACCTGTCGATCCGCCCCGGTGCCCGCTACTTCCACTCGCTGCGCCTGCTGCAACGCGCCAAGGAAATCGATCGCCGGCTTTTCACCAAGTCGGGCATCATGGTCGGCCTCGGCGAAGCGCGCGAAGAGGTGATGCAGGTCATGGACGACTTGCGCTCGGCCGGCGTCGACTTCCTCACCATCGGCCAATATCTGCAGCCGAGCGCGCGGCATGCGCCGGTAGTGCGCTTCGTGCCACCGGCCGAGTTCGATGCGCTGCGCTCGATCGCCGTCGCCAAGGGCTTCGCGCTCGTTGCTGCAAGCCCTCTCACGCGCTCCTCCTATCACGCGGGCGATGATTTCGCGAAGCTGCGGGCGGCGCGGCGGGCAGCGCACGCCTAAAGCGGGAACGGAGCTAGTGTGATGATCGATAAATTCGCTATCATCAGCGGCCAGGTATTGAGCGAATTTCTCGATCTGAATCACACTAGCGAGTTTACGATTCTAGTGTCCCTCATGATTCCGAAGTTCGCTCTCGGCTCCAGCCGCGAACCCTGGCGAACTTCGGAATCGGGACACTAGGCCTTGCCGACCTTCGAGACGACGCGGCGCGTTCCCTTCTCGGCCGAGCAGATGTTCGCCGTCGTCGCCGACGTCGAGCGCTACCCGGAGTTCCTTCCGCTGTGCGAGTGCCTAGTCGTAAAATCGCGCGAAGTCGGAAGCACGCACTCGACCCTCATCGCCACCATGGTCGTCGGGTACCACGCCATACGCGAGACGTTCACCAGCCGCGTCACGCTGCGCCCGGAGCGTCGCGAGATCGACGTCGTCAAGATCGACGGACCGTTCGCGTATCTCGCCAACCGCTGGCGTTTTCGCGACGTCGCAGGCGGCTGCGAGGTGCACTTTTATATCGACTACGCGTTTTCCTCGCGCATGCTGTCGATGCTGATGGGCGCCCTGTTCGACAAGGCGGTGAGCAAGTACACGGACACGTTCGAGGCGCGCGCACGGGCGCTGTACGCAAGCGGCGCCGCTACCGCATTGACCCGTTAGCGGATGGCCTTGTCGATGTTGCGCGCACGGTCGAGCCCGAGCGCCGTGTTGAGGCCGCGCGCGCCGGTGAGTATGGCGCCGTCGAGATCGGCCTCGGCGAGGTCGGCACCGGTCAGATCGGCGCCCGTCAGGTCGGCGCGCGACAGGTCGGCCTTGCGCAATACGGCGCCGCGCAGATTGGCGCCACGCAGATTGGCGAAGGCCAACAGCGTGTAGCTGAGATCAGCGCCGGAAAGAACGGCCTTCGATAGGTCGGCGCCCGTCAGTTCAGTGCGCCAGATGTGCTCGATGAAGCCTGTCCGGTTGAGCGGGGCGAGCATGGCGCCGCTCAAATCGGCACCGCTGAAATTCGAGCGGCTGAAGCGGCCGAACAGCAACGCGCGGCGCAAATTGGCACCGACAAAGCTCGGTGCCTCGCTCGCCGGCGCGGCGAGCGTCGAGAAGCTCGACGGCCGTAGAAAGCTCGTGCCCGCAAGGTTCGCGCCGTCGAAGCGCGCCCCAATGATGATCACCCGGTCGAGCCGCGCCCCTTGTAAGTCGGCCATCGACAAGTCGGCGCGCGTCAAGTCGGCGCCGAACAAGTTGCTGGCGGCGAGCGTCGCGGCCTTGAAGTCGAGGCCGCTCAAGTCCAGCTCGCGCAGATCGAGGCTGCGCAGCTGCAGCGGCTGGCTGCGCTCGGCATGGTAGAGGCGCGTCGTCAGCTCGCGCACGGAAAGGTCGGCGCCCAACGCGTCGACCGGCAACACCGCGGCGGCGACGAGTGCAAGGGCTGTCAGGCGGCGCTTTCGTTCATGCATGCGGGAGCCCCGGCTTGACCGCGGTGCGCAACAGCTCGATTGCCGCGCGCACGCTCGACAAGCGTATCTCGCAACGCCCGATATTGCCGAAGCGGCATTCGCGCACACGCGGTTCCTCCCCGTGGACCGCCACGGCCAGATAGACGAGGCCCACGGGCTTCTCAGGCGAGCCCCCGTCGGGTCCGGCGATGCCCGTCACAGAGATGGCAATGTGCGCTGGCGTCCGCTTCAGCGCGCCTTGGGCCATGGCGCGCGCGACTTCCTCGCTGACCGCGCCGTGGCGGCTGATCATATCGGCAGGGACGCCGAGCAGCTCGGTCTTGGCGGCGTTGGAGTAGGTGACGTAGCCGCGCTCGACCATCCCTGAGGAGCCAGGCACCTCCGTCAGCAGCCCGACCAGCAGCCCACCAGTGCAGCTTTCCGCCGTCGTGATCAGCAGCGCATGCCGCTGCAGGTCGGCGAGCAGCACGTGGGCCGCGTCGTATAGGTCAGGGGGAAACAGCGTGGTCATGAACCTCGACAGCATTCGGGGGCGCCACCAGCACCCCCGAATATAATCCTGCGACTGCCTGCGAGGTCAAACTGGGTCAGGCTGGCACCAGCTTCTCGGCCTGATGCAGTAGGTTGTCGAGCGTATTGCGGCTCTCCGCCCCCATCACGGTGAAGGCACGCTTCTGCGCATCCTGCCAGATTGGGAAGGCGTCCTTCAGGATCGCCTGGCCCTTGGGCGTCAGGTGCAGCCCGCGTCCCCGCCGCCCCGCCGGAGGGTCCATGTTGATGTGACCCAGCGCCAAGAGTCGCTTGAGGTTGCGCGACAGCGTCGACTTCTCGATGTCGAGCTCATGGCCGATCTCGACTGCGGTGATGGCATCGCGTGCAGCCAGTTGCGCCAGGAGCGTGTACTGGCTGGCGGTGATGCCGAGTGGGCGCATGGCATCGTCGTAGACGCGCGTGACGATGCGCGAAAGCTGGCGGACGCGCGTGGCGAGACAGGCGTTTGCCGTGGTCTCGGCAATGTCGGCGATGCTGGCCGTCTCGACCGGCTTGCGCTCCAGCGTGTTGGTCATCAGGTTCATGTCGGCCCCCGAGTTCGTGGTCATACAACCACCTAGGGCCTTGATGCCGCGATTCTGTCGCAGGGGTCAAATGAGCAAAGCAACTCGACTCACTCACGCGTTGGGCAGCAGCACGGTGGCGCTCGCCATGGCTGCAATGCCTTCGCGGCGCCCTATGTAGCCGAGCCCTTCCATCGTCGTCGCCTTGATGCCGACGCGCTCGACGCCAATGCCGAGGATTTCGGCGATGGCCTCACGCATAGCCTGGCGATGCGGGCCGATCTTCGGTGCCTCGCACAGGAACGTAACATCGACATTGGAAATGCGGCCTCCCCGCTTGGCGACGCGCGCGGCGGCATCGGCGAGGAAGATGCGCGAGGGTGCGCCGCGCCAGGCCGGGTCGCTGGGTGGGAAGTGCTGGCCGATATCGCCATCGCCAATGGCGCCGAGCAGAGCATCGGTGAGCGCATGCAACCCGACGTCGGCGTCGGAGTGGCCCTCGAGGCCATGCGTGTGCGCGATCTTGACCCCGCACAGCCACACGTGATCGCCGGCCGCGAAGCGGTGCACGTCGAAACCGGTGCCGTTGCGCGGCTCCAGGAAGGCGGCGGCGGGCGCCAGCAGCCGCTCGGCCAGCTCCATGTCGGCGGCCGTCGTCAGCTTCATGTTGCGCCCGCTGCTGGCCACCAGCCTGACGGGCAGGCCGGCCCACTCGGCAAGGCCTGCGTCGTCGGTGAAGTCAAAGCGGCCGGCCGTGGCGGCGCGGCGGTGCGCATCGAGAATCACGTCGTAGCGGAACGCCTGGGGCGTCTGGGCGCGCCACAGCCCGGTCCGATCGATGGTGCGCACAATTGTGCCGTCGGCGGCGGCCTGCTTCAGTGTGTCGCTGACCGGCTCGGCGGCGATGGCGCCGGCGTTCATATCGAGCGCGGCGACGACGTCTCCCACCAACTCGGCAGTCAGGAAGGGGCGCGCCGCGTCATGGATCAGCACCCGGTCGGGGGCACGCGCTGCAAGCGCCTCGAGGCCGGCCAGCACCGAGGCCTGCCGTGTGTCTCCACCCTCAACCGGGGGCAGGAGACGGTGGCTGAACCTAGCCGTTGCTGCCTGATAAAGATCTGCATCCTCAAGGTTGTAGACGACCAGGGCCACATCGATTTGCGGGTGTGCGGTAAGCACGCGCAGCGAATGCGCAAGCACGGGCTCTCCGGCCAGGGGCAGGTATTGCTTGGGTACCGTCCCATGGCTGCCCGCGCGCGTTCCGCGGCCCGCCGCTACGATCACCGCCGCCGTCGTCACCATTGTCGCACCCACCGAGAAAGCCCCGGCCTGCTTAGCTAGATCGGGGATTTCGAGCAATTGTGGATGGGTCTGTTCGCGCTTGCGAAATAATGCGCGACCCCCTATTCTGCACAAATGAAGGGCACCATTTCATATTGCCTAATTCCTGAGCAGGCCACACAGTCGCGATGACGTCGAACGCCGACGCACTCACCATCGGAGGGTATAGCGCGCCGAACCGGGTTCTGCTCGCACCTATGTCGGGCGTGACCGATCTGCCGTTTCGCCGCCTCGCCCAACGCCTTGGCGCCGGTCTCGTCGTGTCGGAGATGGTGGCCAGCGAGGAGCTGGTCCGCCAGCGCGCCGACGTCCTGCGCCGTGCCGAAGGCAGCGAGCTGACTCCGTTGGTCATTCAACTCGTCGGCCGCGAAGCGCGCTGGATGGAAGAGGGTGCGCGCATCGTCGAGGGGCTGGGCGCCGATATCATCGACATCAATATGGGCTGTCCAGCGCGCGAGGTCACCGGCAAGCTGTCGGGCAGTGCGCTCATGCGCGATCTCGACTTGGCGCTATCGCTGATCGAGGCGGTCGTGCGCGCCGTGCGCGTGCCGGTCACGCTCAAGATGCGCCTCGGCTGGGATGAGAGGAGCCGCAACGCGGCCGAGCTGGCACGCCGCGCCGAGAGCGCCGGCGTCAAGATGATCACCGTGCACGGCCGCACGCGCTGCCAGTTCTTCAAGGGCCGCGCCGATTGGAGCGCGGTGCGGGAGGTGAGTAACGCCGTCTCCGTGCCGGTCATCGTCAACGGCGACATCGCCTCGGGGCAGGATGCGGCCGATGCGCTCGCGGCCTCCGGTGCCGCCGGAGTGATGATCGGCCGCGGGGCTTATGGCGCGCCATGGCTGCCCGGCCGCATCGCCAGCTTTCTGGCGCATGGCACGCCGCCTGCGACGCCGTCGCTGCGTGAGCAGGCGCGCATCGCCATCGAGCACGTCGAGGCCATGCTGGTCCACTACGGGGCGCAGCTCGGCTTGCGCAATGCGCGCAAGCACATCGGCTGGTACCTGGAGAAGAGCGGTCGCGCCGCCGATACCGTCAGGGCGTGGCGCCGCCAGTTGTGCACCGAGACCAATCCGGCGCGCGTGCTGCACGGTCTTTCCGCGTTTTACGAGCACGCGCAGGAGGCGGCGGCATGAGCAAGACCGCCACCGCAACCCGCGCGCCGGCGGCTATCCGTCGACCGGTCGAGCATGACCTGCTGCTCACGGCACTGCCGCACCCCATCATTGTGCTCGCCGAGGACAATCGCATCGTCTACGCCAACTCGGCGGCCGAGGCCTTTCTCTCGAGCGGAATCGCGCTCCTGAAGCGCGCCAAGCTCGACGAGATCGTCGCCTTCGGCTGTCCGCTGCTGGCGCTGGTCGATCAGGTGCGCTCATCGGGCGCCACGGTGAACGAGTATGGCGTCGAGGTCGCCGGGCCGAAGTTTCAAAGTCCGAAGCTCGTTGACGTGTATGGCGGCCCGATGCCGGATCACCCCGAGCTCGTCGTCCTCATGCTGCAGCAGCGGAACATGGCGCAGATGATCGAGCGTCAGCTCACCCATCGCGCCGCGGCCCGCTCGGTATCGGGCCTCGCCGCCGTGCTCGCCCACGAGATCAAGAACCCGCTGTCGGGCATTCGCGGTGCCGCCCAGCTCCTCGAGCAGGGCCTGACCGACGCCGACCGGTCGCTGACGCAGCTCATCTGCTCGGAGACCGACCGCATCCGCAATCTCGTCGATCGCATGGAGGTGTTCGGCGACGAGCGCCCGCTCGTCAAGGAGCCGGTCAACATCCACGACGTGCTCGATCACGTGCGGCGGCTATGCGAATCCGGCTTTGGGCGCGGCATCCGCTTCATCGAGGACTATGACCCTTCGCTGCCGCCGGTGCACGGCAATCGCGACAAGCTGGTGCAGGCCATCCTCAACCTGGTGAAGAATGCCGTCGAGGCCATCGGCGAGAACAAGGCCCAGGGTCGCGTCGTCATCCAGACCTCGTTCCGTCCCGGCGTACGCCTATCCGTGCAAGGCTCCGACGCGCGCATCAGCCTGCCGCTGATGATCCAGATCGAAGACAACGGCTCGGGTGTTCCCGAGCACCTGAAAGAGCATCTGTTCGATCCATTCGTCACCACCAAGCCGTACGGCACCGGGCTCGGGCTCGCGCTCGTTGCCAAGATAATCAACGACCACGGGGGGATCATCGAGCTCGACAGCGAGCCCAATCGCACCGTCTTCCGCGTCCTGCTCCCGATGCAGGATCGCCCATCCGCCCCGAACTCCCGCTCGAGCCCGAGGTAGGCCATGGCCCGTGGCACCGTACTTATTGCCGACGATGACACCGCAATCCGCACGGTGCTGAACCAGGCGCTCGCCCGCGCCGGCTACGCACCGCGCGCCACCGGAAACGCAACCACGCTGTGGCGATGGGTCAGCCAGGGCGAGGGCGACGTCGTGCTCACCGACGTGGTGATGCCGGACGAGAACGCCTTCGACCTCATCCCGCGCATCAAGAAGATCCGCCCCGATCTGCCGATCATCGTCATGAGCGCCCAGAACACGCTGATGACGGCACTGACAGCGGCGGAGAAAGGGGCTTACGAATATCTGCCCAAGCCCTTCGACCTCAACGAAGTGGTTGCCGTCGTCGGCCGCGCGTTGACGCAACCGGGGCGCCGGCTGCAGCGGCCCGCCCAGGAGATGGAGAGCGAGGAGCTCCCTCTCATCGGCCGCTCGCCGGCGATGCAGGAAATCTACCGCGTTCTCGCTCGCCTGACGCAGACCGATCTCACGGTCATGATCAACGGCGAGAGCGGCACCGGCAAGGAGCTGGTGGCGCGCGTGCTGCACGATTATGGCCGTCGTCGTCAGGGCCCGTTCGTGCCGATCAACATGGCGGCGATCCCGCGCGAGTTGGTCGAGAGCGAGCTGTTCGGTCACGAGAAGGGCGCCTTTACCGGTGCGCAGACGCGCACGCAGGGCCGTTTCGAGCAGGCCGAGGGCGGCACGCTGTTCCTCGATGAGATCGGCGATATGCCACTCGATGCGCAGACGCGGCTTTTGCGCGTGCTGCAGGAAGGCGAGTACACGACCGTCGGCGGCCGCACGCCGATCAAGACCAACGTGCGCATCATCGCTGCCACGCACCGCGATTTGAAATCGCAGATTGCCCAAGGCCTGTTCCGCGAGGACCTCTACTATCGCCTCAACGTCGTGCCGATCCGCATCCCACCGTTGCGCGAGCGCCTGGAGGACGTTGGCGACCTGGTGCGCCACTTCCTGCGCCAGGCGGCGCGCGAAGGTCTCGGCCAGAAGTCTATCGAGGCGGCCGCCATCGATCGCCTCAAGGCGCACCCGTGGCCGGGCAACATCCGCGAATTGGAGAATTTCGTTCGCCGTCTCGCCGCGCTCTACACACAGGACACTCTGACCAGCCAGATTATCGAGCAAGAACTGGCCGAAGCGCTTCCCGAGAAGGCGAGCGACATCGGCAATAGCGACTCGAAGGATCTCAGCGAGCAGGTCGAACGCTACCTCGCCGGCTACTTTTCAGGCTTCGGCAAGGAGCTGCCTCCGCCCGGCCTCTACGATCGCATCATCCGCCAGGTCGAGCTTCCACTGCTGACAGCGGCGCTGGCGGCAACGCGAGGCAATCAGATCCGTGCCGCTGAGCTGTTGGGGTTGAACCGCAACACATTGCGCTCGCGCATCCGCGCCCTGGATATCCGCGTCTTCCGCACGCCGCAGGCCTAGTCAGCGGCCTTGTCCCCTTGAGATTCCAAGCCAATATTCGAGGCGGCTTGCGCCTGGGCGCGCCTGGCGTTACCAATTGGCCACGTCGCGAAAATGTCACAGTCTGTTGTTTTGCTGTGATTTGACCGCCTGACGCTCGTCAGTGGCCACCATGAAACCGGCCTCCCCCGGCCACCATCGAAAGTGTGCTGATGCCGGCCGTGCAAGTTGCACCGCAGCGAGGCCATAGCCTGGACGAGGGCCCGTCGGCCCTCAATCCGGGTGATCGGGCCTTTTGGATCGGCCTGTGCCTGGTGCTGCTGTCGCTCGTCTCGGCGTTCGCGACCTATCTGATCCTCACCGATCTGACACCCATTCGGCCCCGCAACGAGGTGGTGCTGGTGGTGCTGTCGATCAACGTGCTGCTCATCCTGTCGATGATCGCCTTGCTGGCGTGGCAGATCGTCGGCCTGGCCCACGCCTGGAAGCAGCGCACGCCGGGCGCCCGCCTGCACATTCGCATCGTGGCGTTGTTCTCGGTCATCGCCGCCCTGCCGACGCTGCTGCTGGCGATCGGCGCCACGGTCACCTTCTCCCGCTCGCTCGACGGCTGGTTCGCCACCAGCACGCGCGCCATCGTCGCCAGCTCCAGCGACGTGGCCAATGCCTATCTCGACGAGCACGGCCAGGTGATCCGCACCGACCTCGTCAACATGGCGCGCGACCTCGACATGGCCGCCGCCTCGATCGCCGGCGACCCGGCCAAGCTGCAGCGCCTCGTCATGGTGCAGGCAGGACTGCGCGATCTGCCGGCGGCCTACATCATCAACGGCGAAGGTCAGCCCGTGATCGAGACCAGCGCCGACAGCCGGCTGCCGTACGTCTCGCCGCCTCCCGCCGCCCTAGCCCAGGCGGCGTCCGGGCAGGTCGCGCTGCTGATGCCGAGCGCGCGCAGCTACCGCGTCGGGGCGCTGACCAAGCTCGAGCGATATCCCGGCAACTACCTCTACGTGATGCGTGGCGTCAGCCCGCAGGTCATCGAACACCTGAAGCTGACGGCGCAGAACGTCGACCAGTTCAATCGTCTGCGTAAGGCGCGCGGCGGCCTCAAGGTCGCGCACGGCCTCATGTATCTGATGATCTCGATGACGGCGTTGCTCGCCGCCATTTGGATCGGCCTGTGGTTCGCGGGGCGTTTCGTGGCGCCCATCCGGCGATTGATCGGGGCGGCGCAGGAGGTGTCGACCGGCAACCTCAATATCGAGCTCCCCGAGAAGCGCGGCGAGGGCGATCTGCGGCGCCTGTCCCAGACCTTCAACACCATGACCCGCGAGCTGAGAAACCAGCACGACGCCCTCGTTACGGCCAATGAGCAGCTCATGGAGCGGCGCCACTTCATGGAGGCGGTGCTATCGGGCGTCTCGGCCGGCGTCATCGGCCTCGACAGCCAGGACCGCATCACCCTCGTCAGCCGCGCCGCCGGGAGCCTGCTTGGCCTGACCGAGGGCGACCTCGTCGGCAAGAAGCTGCGCGATGCCATCCCCGCCTTCGGCGCCGTCGTCGACAAGCAGGACGAGCACGCGCTCAAGCAGCGCTCGCAGGAGGAGGTCACATTCTACGTCGGCGGCGAGGAGCGCACGTTCGCCGTGATGGTGACGCGCGAGCGTGCCAGCGAAGGCGATGTCGGCTCGGTGGTCACGTTCGACGACGTTACCGATCTTGTCGTTGCCCAGCGCACTGCCGCCTGGGCGGACGTTGCGCGGCGCATCGCGCACGAGATCAAGAATCCGCTGACGCCGATCCAACTCTCGGCCGAGCGGCTGCGCCGTAAGTACGCCAAGAGCATCACCAATGACCGCGAGACGTTCGACCGGCTGACGACCACGATCGAGCGCCAAGTCACCGACTTGAAGACGATGGTCGACGAGTTCGCCGAGTTCGCACGCATGCCGAAGCCAGAGATGGCGCCGCACGATCTGCGCCATGCGGTGCAGGAGCCGGTGGTTCTCTTTCGCGAGGGGCACCCGGAGATCGAGTACGACCTGCGCCTGCCGGAGAAACCGCTGCTCATGTCCATCGATCGGCGCCTGATCACTCGTGCCATCACCAACTTGGTCAAGAACGCCAGCGAGGCGGTGGAGACGGCGCGCGAGGCGGCGCTGAAGGAGGACAAGAACTGGAAGGGGCGCATCGAGACCATCGTCACGCCGCTCCCCGACCGGGTGATGATCGAGGTCATCGACAACGGCATCGGCCTGCCGAAGCAGAACCGCGCGCGCCTGCTCGAGCCATACGTCACCACCAAAGGGCACAAGGGTACCGGCCTCGGTCTCGCCATGGTGCAGAAAATCACCGAGCAGCACGGGGGCACCCTGGCACTGGAGGATGCCCCGCCGGCCCCCGGACGTACGCACGGCGCCCTGGTGCGCATCACCCTGCCGCTCGTGCACGGGCACGGGCCGGCACGCCCCATCACACCGCATTCGCCAACCGAACAAGCCGCGGCCCACTAGGCCTGACGCTATCGACAAGGAGTTGTGAGAGATGGCTGACATCCTGATCGTCGACGACGAGGCCGACATTCGCGACCTCGTGGCTGGCATTCTCGAGGACGAGGGACACAACGCACGCCTGGCGCGCGATAGCGACGAGGCATTGAAGGCCATCGAAGAGCGGCGCCCGCACCTCGTGGTGCTAGACATCTGGCTGCAGGGCAGCCGACTCGATGGGCTGGAGGTACTGTCCTACATCAAGCGCACCTACCCCGACCTACCGGTGGTCATTATATCCGGCCACGGCAACATCGAGACCGCCGTTACCGCCATCAAGCGCGGCGCCTACGACTACATCGAGAAGCCGTTCAAGGCCGACCGCCTGATCCTCGTCACGCTCCGCGCGCTCGAGGCCTCGCAACTAAAGCGCGAGGTGAGGGAGCTGCGCGAACGATCGACCTTCAGCGCTGAGATGGTTGGCAAGTCGCCGGCCATCAACCAGCTGCGCAACGCCATCGACCGCGTCGCACCGACCAACAGCCGTATCCTGATCCGCGGCGCCTCCGGCTCAGGCAAGGAGCTGGCCGCGCGCGTCATCCATATGAAGTCGGCGCGCGCCGAAGGGCCATTCGTCGTCCTCAACGCGGCAGCCATGGCGCCCGACCGCGTCGAGGAAGAGCTGTTCGGCACCGAGGACCGCACCGGTGGCGGCCCGCGCAAGGTGGGCGCGCTGGAGGAGGCGCATGGCGGCACTCTTTACATCGACGAGGTCGCCGACATGCCCGTCGAGACGCAGGGCAAAGTGCTGCGCGTGCTCGTCGAGCAGAAGTTCCTGCGCCTCGGCGGCAGCCAGAAGGTGGCAGTCGACGTGCGGATCATCTCCTCGACCAGCCGCGACCTCGAGCGCGAGATCGCCGAGGGCCGCTTCCGCGAGGATCTCTATCACCGCCTCAACGTCGTGCCGCTGCGCGTGCCGAGCCTCGCCGAGCGACGCGAGGACATCCCCGACCTGATCCAATACTTCGTCGGCCAGCTCTCGAACGCCTCGGGCCTCGCGCCGCGGCGCATCGGCGAGGACGCTATCGCCGTGCTGCAGGCGCACGACTGGCCGGGCAACGTGCGCGAGTTGCGCAACAATATCGAGCGGCTGATGATCCTCGCCGGCGGCGATCCTTCGACGGTGATCACGGCCGAGATGCTGCCCGAGGAGATCGGCTCCAACGTGCCGCTGCCGGTCAATGGCGGCGCCGAGCATCTGATGTCGCTGCCCTTGCGCGAGGCGCGCGAAATCTTCGAGCGCGAGTACCTCTTGGCGCAGATCAACCGCTTCGGTGGCAACATCTCGCGCACGGCCGAGTTCGTCGGCATGGAGAGGTCGGCCCTGCACCGCAAGCTGCGGGCGCTCGGGGTCTCGTCCGAGCACCGCGGCATGGAAGTGCGCCAAGCCTAGTTCTTGAATCAGTACCGGCGGGGATCTCTTGAGCCGCATCGTCTACGTCAACGGCCGCTACGTGCCGTACGCACAAGCCGCCGTTCACGTCGAGGACCGCGGCTTCCAGTTCGCCGACGCCATCTACGAGGTGTGCGAAGTCCGCGGCGGACAGCTCATCGACGAGGCGCGTCACATGGCGCGGCTTGCCCGCTCGCTCGGCGAGCTCGAGATCGCACTGCCAATGAGCGGGCCTGCGCTCGCCCACGTCATGCGCCAGGTAATCCGCCGCAATCGCGTGCGTGACGGACTCGTCTACCTGCAGGTGACGCGCGGCGCCGCGCCGCGCGAGTTCTATTTTCCTGGGCCCGACGTGTCGCCGACGGTCGTCTGCCTGGCGCGCCCGGTATCGACAGCGCGGCTGGCGGCCGCTGCGCTCAACGGCATCGCGGTCAAGTCGATGCCCGACATCCGCTGGCAGCGCTGCGACATCAAGACGGTGATGCTGCTGCCCGCGTGCCTCGCCAAGGAGGCCGCCCGCAAGGATGGCGCGCGCGAAGCCTGGTTCGTCGACGCTGACGGCTGCGTCACCGAGGGTGCCTCCAGCAACGCCTGGATCGTCGATCACGACGGTTCTGTCATCACGCGGCAATTGGGCACCGATATTCTTCCGGGGGTGACACGCGCGACGCTGCGCGATGTGCTCGGCGAGGAGAGGATGCCCCTGATCGAACGCCCCTTTCGGCTGACCGAGGCCTACGCTGCCCGGGAGGCCTTCATCACCTCCGCGACGCAGACGGTGATGCCCGTCGTCCGCATCGACGGACGTCAGATCGGCGACGGCAGACCGGGTCCGGTGACCCAGCGCCTGCGCTTGAAATTTCACCAGATTGCCGCCATTTCGAGCGCCTGAAGCCGCTTCATTTTGATGACGGAGTTGGTATACCTTTTAGTGTGCAGTGCGACATAATGTTATTATATTACAGTCACTGCGTGTCGCTCACCGAAGTGACTAAACTACCCCATGCAGACCTAGAACAGGCGGATAAAAAAAATGGGCGCAGATCGAGTCCAGAACCTTCAGGACACGTTCCTGAACCACGTGCGCAAGAACAAGACGCCCCTGACCATCTTTCTGATCAATGGCGTCAAGCTCCAGGGGATCGTGAGCTGGTTCGACAACTTTTGTGTGCTGTTGCGGCGGGACGGTCATTCGCAGCTCGTGTATAAGCATGCGATCTCGACCATCATGCCCGGCCAGCCGGTCCACCTCATGGAGACCGAAACGACCGAGGCCTAAGCTCGGACGGCAGTTATCGACGAACGCGTTGACATAGCGGAGCAGCTTGGAGGCGAAGAAGGGCGGCGGGCAAATGGTGCGCGCGCGCTCGTGCTCGTTCCCGACCTGAAGCGGGCGCCACGCGCCGGCTTCGAACAGGTAACCGGCGCCACCCGGGCAGCTCCCCTGCATTCCCCGCATGACCGCCTGCAGGAGGCCGTCGGCCTCGCCGAGGCGATCGATCTCCATGTCATAGAGAGCCTGCTCGTGCCGGTCGCCAACCCGCGCCCGGCCACCCTGTTCGGCACCGGCAAGGTGGAAAGCCTCAAGGCGCTGATTGCCGCGCACGACATCGCGCTCGTCATCATCGACCACCCGGTCTCCCCTATTCAGCAGCGCAACCTGGAGCGGGCCTGGAACGCGAAGGTGCTGGACCGCACCGGCTTGATCCTGGAGATCTTCGGCCGCCGCGCGCGCACCAAGGAAGGGCGCCTGCAGGTCGAGCTGGCGCATCTCTCGTATCAGAAGGGCCGGCTCGTACGCACATGGACCCACTTGGAGCGCCAGCGCGGCGGCTACGGCTTTCTCGGTGGCCCCGGCGAAGCGCAGATCGAGCTCGACCGGCGCATGATCGACGAGCGCATCATGGCTATCCGCAAGGAGCTCGAGGTCGTGGTGCGCACGCGCGAGCTGCACCGCAAGGGGCGCCGCCGCGTGCCGTACCCGGTCGTGGCCATCGTCGGCTACACCAACGCCGGCAAGTCGACGCTGTTCAACCGTATTACCGGCGCCGAGGTGTTCGCCAAGCACCAACTGTTCGCCACGCTCGATCCGACCATGCGCGAGGTGCGCTTGAAGAGCGGCCGCCGCATCATCCTGTCGGATACGGTCGGCTTCATCTCTGACCTGCCGACCATGCTGGTCGCGGCCTTCCGCGCCACGCTGGAGGAGGTGATCGAGGCCGACCTCATCCTGCACGTGCGCGACATCTCGCAGCCGGAGACCGACAGCCAGGCGCGCGACGTCGAAGCGGTGCTGACCGATCTCGGCATCGACACCCTCGCTGCCGACGCGCCAATCCTCGAGGTGTGGAACAAGATCGACCTGCTCTCCCCGGTGACGCGCGAGCAAGCGATGAGCGCCGCCCGCTGGTCGGAGCGCCCGCCGGCGCTTGTCTCGGCGGTGACAGGGGAGGGGATCGACGCCCTGCTCGGCGACATCGACCGTCGCCTCGGCCGCGGCGATGCCATTCTCGAGCTGGTCATCCCGGTGCACGAGGGTCGGCTTCTCAACTGGCTGTACGAGGAGGCCGAGGTGCTCGCGCGCGAGGCACTCGATAATGGCGAGGTACGCGCGCGTGTGCGCGTCGCGGCCGAGAAGAAGGAGCGGCTGCTGGCGCAGGCCCGCCGGGCTGGCGCTGCTTTGACACCCGTTTGAGCGTTCGGGTGATGCACGTTCACGGCGACTGCCCCTACCTGGCGCTCGCCCCGGCACCCAATCTTAAGGGTTGAAACTCCTAATCGAGGGAGCCGGTGCTCGAGCCAGCATGACGCCATGGCCGCAACGAACAATGCCGACCGCAAATCGCTTGAGAGCGCCGAGCCGGCAGCGCGCGCGGCGCCGCGATCTGCGGACCCGGGGCGGGTCGTGCGGCAGTTCCGGCAGATTCTCCTTTGGCCGCTGCAGCTGATCCCGCGGGACACCGGGGCCGGCGACCAGGATGCGCTTGCCGCCCTCATGTGCGGCACCGATTCCCATTGGGCGGAGACCGAGGAGGCAATTCCGCTCGATCCGGGCGCACTTCAGGAGCACGCCTATCGCGAATACGTGTCCTTCCTTCCGCACGTGCAGCGCTTTCTCTATGGAGGCGCGCTCGCGCGGGGTGGACCCATTCGCGTCTTCGCCCGCCACGACATCGCCGCGACGCGGATCACGCCGACGAGCGGGGAGGCCCCGTTAGCGTTCAACGTAGCGCGCGTCGAGCTGCACTTCTTCCAGGACGTCGATGTGGCCATCCTCGCCGTCGAGATCGAGGGCCGCGATCTGGCGCTGGAGGACGTGCAGGAGGTCATGTACCGCTTCGGCCGTTCCTACCCGGCGGGATGGACCGATCACGGCGAAGCTTGGCACTGCCCGGAGCGGGTCGAATGGCTCGATGGTAAGGGCCGCGTTCTGGCAACCTCCGACTACGAGCAGCGCGACAAATTCCTGTCATCGGTCTGCCGCCGACAGGTTCCGACCATCGCCTCGCATTGGAAGTACCTACTGGCGCCGCTCAGCCGCGAGGGCGAGGCGCCGCTCACGTACGGACTGGTGGAGCACAATTGGATCCCGTTGATGGCCTATCTCGCCATGGGGGATCCGCACAGCCTTACGGCGCACGATCATGCGCGTCTCGGGCTGGTATTGCCGCCCGGCGACCCGGCATCCGCCCCCTACGCGGCGGCCTTTCTGGGCGATTTCAACCAACGTTACTGCTACGACCGCTTTCACGATCCACGGCGCGGCGACGACTGGATCGATACCCGCATGATGTGCTGCGGGCACGCGTTTGTGATGGTCGCAGACGCGCGCCAGGAGGTGGTCACCGATGCCGAGCGCGGGCTGCTCGCCCAGTTTCGCAATACCTTCTTTCTCCTAGGTTTGATCGCGCATCTGCATCGCGCCGCACTGCTCGTGCTCTCCGATCGCCTGGCACGCATCATCGGACGGCTCGACACCCGACGCCCGCAGAGCGTTGAGAATTTTCACGCCGATATTCGCCAGGCGCTGGAGATCTTCCTGCGCTTCTCGCATCGCTACTGGTTCTACGAGGTGAGCAATCAGGCGGTTGCCCGCGATCTGTTTCGCCTGTGGTCGGACCACCTGGCCACGACGCGTCTTTACAACGACGTGCGCGAGGAGCTGCGCGACATGAGCGAGTACCTCGACAGCGACCTGCTGCGCCGCTCGTCGGCGACGATCGTACGGCTCACCGTCGTTGCCATTCTCAGCCTCATCGGTACGGCGACGACGGGCTTCCTCGGCATGAACCTGCTCGACGAGGCGGATGCTCCACTGGCCATCAAGGTCGGCTATTTCGGCGTTGTTGCCGTCCTGACAACCATGCTCACCGTATATACGGTCATCAAGGCCAATAGACTTGCCGAGTTCCTCGATGCGCTGGCCGACACGCGCCTTTACTGGCGCCGCAAGCTGCAGGCGTTTTTCGCCATCTGGGAAAAGCGCTAGCGACAATCGCACCTAATGCCGCAAGGACTGTGAAAGCATGGCGGCCAAAAGCCGCCCCGCGGGAGGCTACTCACACGTCAACCTAAGGTGCGGCCGCGCAATCTGCGGCGCGACAACACCTCAGGAGGCGACCATGTCCTTACTGCACGGCGATCCCGAATTGGCCCGAGCTCTGGCCTGCGTTCGCTCCGTTGCGCGGCGCGATTTCCTGTTTGCCGGAGCAGCGGTTGCGGCGGGCGCCGTCATTCCGACCGGCGCGCTGGCCGAGACGGCGGCGCAGGCGGCAAAGCCGGCTGGGGAGGTTACCGATGAGGATCGCCAATACATGGCGATGGCGCTGGACAGGATGCGCGAAGCGGGCGTGGTCAACAAGACCGGCGGACCGTTCGGCGCCGTCCTAGTGCTCGACGGCAAGGTGCTCGCCGTCGCCGGCAACAGCGTGATGCGCGACAGCGATCCTTCGGCGCATGCGGAGGTGAATGTTCTGCGCGAGGCGTGCCGCAAGGTCGGCAGTCCGCACGTCGACGGCGCGGTGCTCTATTCGAGCTGCGAGCCGTGCCCGATGTGCTACTCGGTCGCCTACTGGGCGCGCGTCGGCAAGATCTTCTATGGCGCCTCCTATGCCGACTACGGCGACCTGTTCGACGACAGCAACATCGCCAAGGACCTCAACCTCCCCTACGGCCAGCGCCATATAGCGGTGCAGCAGATCATGCGCCCCGAAGCGCAGAAGGTATGGGAGGAGTTCCGCCAGCTGCCTGACGGCGCCCGCTACTAACGGCAAGCCAGAGACAGGCGCGCAGTCCATTCAAGGCGGCGCCGTTGCGGTGGCCGCGCGCATCGTCCTGTCACGCCATCTCAATTCCGGCCCGAACAAATGGCCAAATGGCCTCAAGTGTTTGATTCGGCAGAGAACCGCGAGGGGGCCAGGAATGAGGAAGCTGCTGCAGCAACTCGAAGATATGCACATCCGAATTGCCGAAACGGCGACGCATGAGGAGGCGCTCGTCAAGGCGCTGGGGGAGGCGCTCAGCCGCCTCGACGAGCAGCTTCTGCAAGACGTGCAGAGCATTGCCAGCGAGCACGAGGCGCGGCGCACTGCCATCCTCGGCGAGCTGCAGGGACTCGCGTCGAGCATCGGCATGTTCCAGGTGTCGCGTCCGGCGCTCGCCGCGGACGAAGCGACCACGTACCTTCCGACCGCCGGCGACTGGCGCGAGGCGGCCAGCAACATCCACGACGACCTCGAAGCTCCCATGAGCGTGAGCGCCGCACCACGCGCACTGTTCCCGCACGAGCAGCGGCCCGCACATGCGGCCGTCCCGCTCAGCCTTACGGAGAGGCGGCGGCGCGTGAGCAGCGGCTGAACCCTGCGTGAGTGCCACATCGATCGGAGTGGGTAGCTGACGTGCGTCAGCCGCCTCGACACCATGTCGCGCCGCGTCCCGCGATAGATTGTTGACTAAATGAGTAATGTTTAGATACTACAGAATGCGGCCTGCGGGTCGCGGGGAATAGCGGGATTCCAGACAAGCCAGCCTAAGGCGAGCGCCACCATACGCTTCGTCCCAGCGAGCCAACCTGCCAGTAGCGTTGCGTAGGCGTTGGGGGGACGATGAGTGGGTGTGCGTTCGCGCGCGGTTGCGCGTGCGTGTTGGTGTGCGCCTTGATGATGGGGGCGAAAGGCGCTGCGGCGCAGACCGCGACCGAAACGCAGGGCAGAGAACAGGCTCCCGTGCAGACGCCGGCTGAAACGCCCGCAGATCCGCCGAAGGATGCCGCGCCCGTTCAGCAGAAGGCGGCAAAGCCAAGCGCGGCACTCCCCGACATGATCGTCGAGGCCTCGCCCAAGCCCGCAAAGAAGAAGACCAAGGCAGTTGCCAAACCCAAGGCGGGCGCGGTGGTCGTCGCCGATCCGAGCGCGCAAGCCGAACAGCCCGATCCGGTCACCCTCGGGCAGTCTCTGTCCGACACCGGAACGACGGTTCTCTCAGGTGACAACGCGCGGGCGCGCACCCTCGGCGGCGGGGACGCCAACACCTTCGTGCGCAACCTGCCGAACGTCCAGTATCAGAACGACACCAATGAGGACGCCGGTATGTCCGGGCAGAAGGAGCTCGACACGCGTCCGATGCAGTTCACCATCATGGGCGGCAAGACGTATGAGAACAACATCATCCTCAACGGCGTGAGCATCAATACCAACACCGGTCCCATCGACAACTCCAACAACATGTTCACGGACAACCAGCAGACGGTGATCACCGACAATATTTACGGTCTGCATCCGCAAACGGTCTATGTGCCGATCGAGTTCGTGGGTCAGGCGACGATCATCGACAGTAACGCTTCGGCAAAGTACGGCGAGTTTCTCGGCGGCGCGGTCATCTACGATCTCGCCCAGCCGCCGACGGACCGTTACCACGCCTCAGTCAGCTATTCGCGGCACACCGACGAGATGGTGCACTACATCATCGGCACAAAAACCGGAACCAATCCCAACGGCGTCAAGCACCCGGAGTTCACGAAGAGCAATCTTGCCGTGTCCGTCGGCGCACCTATCACCAACGATTGGTCGTTCATCGCGCAGGCGAGCCGCAAGACGGTCGAGACGAGCAAGCAGAAGATCTACGAGCTCTACAACAAGCCGCTGGAGGAGGATTCCGACAACATCTTCTTCCGCTTCGCCACGGCGGTGAAAACCGATATCGGCCGTTTCGTGTTCGACTCCTCGCTGACCAAGTATCACCAGCTCTGGGAGAACGCGTACTGGCGCGATGCCGAGGTCGACATCGAAAGCCACGGCTGGACCAACCAGATCGAGCATCGCGCCAAGCTCGATCAGATCGTCGCGCCGGGGATCGGGCTTGGCGGCGTCAATATCATGACGCGGGGCTACTTCAACGACGGCAACACCTACAACGACGCCAACGGCAACGTCTCTTATAGCTACATTTCCATGCGGCGTAGAAGATCGGGCAACGTGTGGTCGACGACGTTCGAAACAGACGACTTCAAGGACTGGTGCCGCGAGGTTCCGACGTCGACGCTCGGCACCACGGCCGTCCAGAACAATACCAGTTGCAGAGACGGCAGCACGGGCGACATAGAGCAGGGACAAACCGATATAGGCCTGCAGCACGAGATGACCGGCCGGCTGTTGTGGGGCACGTTCCTTCTCGGCGGCGAAGCCCGTTCGATCGAGGGGCGGCGCGCCCGACCCGAGGAGTATATCTCGTATTCCTCGTGGGTCACGGCAACGGGCAACACGAGTCCGAATAGTCCAGCCAGTGGGAGCTTCAACTGCCCTCCAGGCGATGAGCTCTGCACCAGCGAGTACTACAACCGAATCAAGACGATCACGCCCGCCTTCGAGACGTCGGCGACGGTGGATTCGATCCACCTCTTCTCGGAGATCGACCAGACATTGGATTGGTTCAATTTCAGGACCGGCGTTCGCTTCGACTATGATGATTATCAGAAGAACCCGAACCTATCGCCCCGCGTTGCCGCCACCGTCACGCCATTCAACGGGCTGAGCTTCACCGCCGGCTACAACCGCTACTATCAGGGTGAGGCGCTCTACTACGCCGTGCGAGACGGCCAGCCTCGGTCACAGGCTTGGACGAGAACGCACGTGGGCAGTGACGTCCCAGCGGACTACACGATGAATGCCCCTGTCACGAACTGGAAGATGACGGCGAACGGCCTCGATACACCCTACAAGGACGAGTACACGGCCACGGCGCGCATTCTCGATCCGCTGGCAGGTGGACAGTTCCGAGTCCGCTACGCGGAGCGGCACGGCAAGGACGAATATTCCTCCGACGAGTGCGGCAGCAGCCTGTGCAATGTGCTGACCAACAACGGTTCGAGCTACTATGAATCGGTGACGGCCGAGTACTCGAAGTACTGGCACAACCTGAAGAACCCGCTGCTGTCGTCGCTCGGCATCAGCGCCAACATCACCTGGGCCGACCAGGAGAAGAATACCGGAACGTACTATTACGACGCCGATCTGTCCGACGAGGTCCACATCGAATACAAGGGACAGTACTATACGGCCGATACGTTCAAGATGATCACCGGCAACCTCGACATCCCGGTGCGCGTCGGCGCCACCCTGACCACGTCCTGGTTCAACGACGCGTTGTTCGTAGATTTCAACGCGGGTTACAACTTCGCCTACGAGGGCGTCTACGACACGGACGAGGAGGTGCCGGGTCCCATCCCCGGCGTCGACTATCACGTCTACGACGACAGGACGTTCTCGCCGACGCTGATGGTCGATCTGCACGCCCAATACAACGTGAGCGAGATGGCGGCCATCGAGCTGGAAGTGAACAACCTGCTCGACACGGCCGGGAACAGCGTGGCCACAAACACCAACCCGTGGGTGCGCGGCCGCAGCTTCTGGCTCGGAACCAAGCTGAGGATGTGAAGACCGCGTGAGCGCAGCGAGACTACGCGCGGCTTGGTTCAAGCTCGGGGGCCTAGCAAGCCGACGCAGCAGGCCTGTGGTGACGCTTGCCCTGATTGTCGGCGTTTTCACTTTGGCGTCGTTCGTCGGTGCGAACCGTCGACCGCTTTCGGAGGTTCCGAGCCCGGGCGAGCTGGCTGAGCTGCGCAAGCTCTACACCGGCGCGCCCGCCACCTGGGCGCGGCCGCGCCTGCGGCCGGGCGCCAAGTTCACCGAGATGGCGCCGCTGCGATTGCATCCTCGGCCACAGGGCAACGACCTCGACCGCGCGCGCCTCGGCGGCGAGTTGTTCAACGATCCGCGCCTCTCGGCCTCCGGCCATTTCGCTTGCCAGAGCTGCCACAACCGCCGCCTCGGCTGGGGCGACGGCCTGCCGGTTTCGTTCGGCCACGGCCGCGCCGAAGGCAAGCGCAACGCACCCTCGCTGTTCACCGCCGGTTATCAATCCGCGTTGTTCTGGGATGGACGCGCGCCGACCCTCGAGCAACAGGCGCTGGGCCCGCTGACCGACGGCCGCGAGATGGCCAATGGCGAGCTGACGGGTGTTGCCGACCGCATCAACGCCATCGAGAACTATCGTCAGCGGTTCGCCGCGCTCACCGGTCGCGATACGATCGAGCTGCAAGACATCACAGCTGCGCTCGCCGCCTTTGAGCGCACGCTGGAACGCGCAACGCGCTTCGACCGCTTCGCCGCCGGCGATCGGAAGGCCCTCACCGACGAGGAGGTTTGGGGCCTGCACCTCTTTCGCACCAAGGCCGGGTGCGCCAACTGTCACAACGGCCCGCTCTTCAGCGACGGCGGCGCCCACAACATCGGTCTCAGCTACTTCGGCCGCGCGCTCGAGGACCTGGGCCGCTATGGAGTGACCGGCAAGCCAGAGGATGCGGGCCGCTTTCGCACGCCCTCGCTGCGCCACCTGTCCGAAACGCAGCCCTATATGCACAATGGCGTTTTCCCCACCCTGCCGGGCGTCGTGCGCTTCTACGAGGGTGGCGGGGGAAGAGTGCGCGACGACCGAAAGGACGCACAGCGGCCGGCGCTTTTTGAAGCCGCGCGCAGGAAGTCATCGTTGCTGCAGCCGTTCACGCTGATGCCGGCTGAGCGTGCGGCGCTCGTCGCTTTCCTGCGCACCCTATAGCTGCTTTCAGCGATCGACCGGCGGGGAGTAGTTCCCCTCGTTGCGCGACTCCCGCACGAGCCCCTTGGGTCCATTCGACGGCAGGGCGAGCGCCTCGGCGCGCACGTCGCGTAGCGGAAGCGGGGCGAGGCGCAGCTTGTCGCGTGGCGCCTCGACGATCTGCCCGGGAACCGGCGGGGTGTCCTGCCTGAAGTCGTGCGGTACGTCTTGCGCCAGCGCGGCACTGCCGGACAGCGCAACGAGGGAGACGAACACGAGCTTGAGCATAGCTTTATGCCTCGCAGGACGAGGTTCATCGTCAAACGATAACGCGCATGCTCGAGGATCGGTTCGCCGAGAGATCGTCTGGGCGGCGAGGGTCGCAGCCCTACTCTATCGGCTCGACCAGCCCGCGCACTTTGGTTCCGCTCGGTCCAATGTCCTGCAGCGCCTGCCGGCAGCTCAACTGCTGCGACAGCTTGCAGTCGCTGGGGCTGTCGGCGTGCTGGCAGGTGAGCGTGTCGCGCCAAGCCCCGAGAATCTTGGCCGCCTGGGCGTCGAACTCGGCAAGGTCGGCGCCCTGATAGCGCGCCCGCAGCTCGGCGACCGCCGGCGTTATCCTAAGGCCGCTGCAAACGAGCACGGCACCCGCCGCCTCGCCATAATGCGCGCCGGCATCCTTCGCCGTCAGCGGTTCGGATTCGCCGGGCGCGGTGGAGACGGGGTGCCATGGACTGGCCACGACGGTGGCGAAAACAGCGGTGCCGAGATAGAGAGCCGCAGCACTCTTGGCGATGGGCGAGCGCATATTCTTCCTCGCTTCTTCTTGGCTGCCTCCATTAGAGCCCTGCCAGGTGCCTGAGCGCAATGGCGCTTCAGCGCAGCTGTCTAGCCATGCGCGGGCGTTCCCCCTACATGTACGAGGCGCGCCTCCAACGCCATCCCGGGTCTGATCTAGGAACCCTGATGCTCGATCGACTGCTGAATGTCTTGACCGGCCGCGAGGTCCCGCAGCTTCACGCCGTGCAGGACGGCCTCGACCTCGCCGTGGCGGCGCTGTTGATCGAGGCGGCGCGCATGGACAGCACGTTCGCCGACGCGGAGCGGACGATGATCGAGCGCCTGCTGGCCAAGAGGTTCAGCCTGTCGCACGAGGACGTGCAGACGCTGGTGGCCGGGGCGCACCGCAAGGTCGAGTATTCGGCGCAATACTTTCCCTTCACGAGCAGGATCACCCGCGAGCTGAGCTGCGAGGAGCGCGCCGAGATCATCGAAATGCTGTGGCGGGTCGCCTACGCCGATGGGGTGCTCGATCCGCACGAGGACATGCTGATACGTCAGATCGCCGGTCTCATCCACGTGCCGGATCGCGAACGGGGCCTCGCGCGTCAGCGGGCCCTTTCGGAAGCGAAGTCGCCGGACTAGGGGATAAGCCGCCGCCGCCGATTCGTTCACAGAAAAATCGTGTAGGTCGCGGCCGGGTGCGGTTTGCGTCATCGCCGGATGAGATAAATTCCCACCCACCGGAACAGCGCTGCCGGGAGTCGTCGTCCGCGCAGTTCCCGGGCCGGCGAACTTGTCAGGGAGGGATCCGTGCCCCTGAGGCTTCTGTTGCTCACCGTCTTGCTCGCGGCATCGGCATCGAGCCCGCTCTCGGCCAGGGAGTGCAAGTACCGCGAGCTGCAGAGCATGCTCGGCGAGAAAATGACCATGACGGCGAAGATCGACATGATCGAGCCGGAGGAAGACGACCCCAAAGCCGTGTGGGTTACTCTCGATAATTCGGCGTTCGATCACTGCCTCACCTTCCTCACCGGCGTGCCGAAGCCAGCGCTCGGCAAGTGCAAGGTGGGTCAGCAGATCACCGCGACCGGCAAGGTTTACGAGCGCATGGACGCTTGGTGGGGCCTGCAGAAGGTCACAGGGATCGCATGCAAGTAGGCGCGGCGAGTCGCGCCTTGCATTCGGCACGGCAGCATGCCATATGGCGTGCATCGTCCGAGGCAATCTCGGGCGGCCATCGGCGCTCCAGCCGCGTGAACGGACGCTCTTATCGTCCTCCTGTTGAGCGCCTCTGATCTTCCCTTCCATACGAAAGCCCAGGCCACGCGGGGCTCTCTCGAGTACCGCCGCGTTCGCTCGCGTCCGGCCAGCCTGTGCTGCGCCGTGTCGGCGCGCGTTGGCCCGCACATGAAAGATATGATTTTGACCACCACCACTTCCACGACCACTTTTGGCCAGCTCGGGTTGAACACTGCGCTGCTCAAGGCACTCGACGCCGAGGGCTACGCAACGCCAACCCCCATCCAGGCGCAGTCCATTCCCGGCGTCATGGCCGGGCGCGACCTCATGGGCATCGCGCAGACGGGCACCGGCAAGACGGCAGCCTTCGCGCTGCCCATCCTGCACCGCCTCGCCGCCGACCGCCGGGCAGCGCTGCGGGGCGGCGCGCGCGCCCTCATTCTGTCGCCGACGCGCGAGCTTGCCTCGCAGATCGCCGAGAGCTTCCGCACCTACGGCCGGCACACCGGCCTCACCGTCGCCGTGATGTTCGGTGGCGTGCCGTTCCGCCCGCAGGTCAACGCCATGACCCGCGGCGTCGACATTCTCGTCGCCACCCCCGGACGCCTGATCGATCATCTCGATCAGCGCAGCGTCAACCTGTCCGGTACCGAGATCCTGGTGCTCGACGAAGCCGACCAGATGCTCGATATGGGCTTCATCGCACCCATCCGTAAGATCCTGTCGAAGCTGTCGCAGCGCCGCCAGAGCCTGTTCTTCTCAGCCACGATGCCGCGCGAGATCGGGGCGCTGGCCGCCGAGATGCTGCGCGATCCCTTGCGCGTGCAGGTAACTCCGGTCGCCAAGACCGCCGACCGCGTGCGCCAGAGCGTCATCCACGTCGAGCCGCAGAAGAAGCATTCGCTGCTGGTGGAGCTGTTCGCCGATCCGGCGATGAAGCGCACGCTCGTGTTCACGCGCACCAAGCGCGGCGCCGACAAGGTGGCACGCCACCTGGAAACGGCCGGCATCATGGTGGCGGCGATCCACGGCAACAAGAGCCAGCGTCAGCGCGAGGCGGCGCTTGCCCAGTTCCGCAACGGCCGCATCCGCGGTCTCGTGGCGACCGACATCGCCGCGCGCGGTATCGACATCGACGAGGTGACGCATGTCGTCAACTTCGAGCTGCCGAACATTCCCGAAAGCTACGTGCACCGCATCGGTCGCACCGCGCGCGCCGGTGCCGAGGGTATCGCCATCTCGCTGTGCTCGGGCGAGGAGCGTGCCTTCCTGCGCGACATCGAGCGGGTGACCCGGCAGTCGATCCCGGCTTCCGACCGCACGGGTGATACAACTCTCGCCAGCGTCGGCGGAGGCGGCTCCGAGCGCGGCCATCGTCATGCGCCGAGCGGTCACAAGCCGGGTGGTCACGGCAACGGCGCCCACAAGCATGGTGGTGGGCGCCGTCCCGGATCGGGCGGCAGTGGGAGCGGCTCAGGCAAGTTCCGCCCCCAGCGGGGCGCAGAGGCGCGCGGCGGCAAGCGTCAGCGTTCCGGTGGCGCCGCGTCGGTGCGCTGACGCGGCACACACAGGCCTGATGCACGGGCGGCGTGGTCGCTTCTTCGCCCGCCCGTTCACTCAGTTTGCTGCGGCTGGCTCTGATCCAAGCTTGCATGTCGACCGAGCTCGGCACGCATGCGCTCCTTATCGAGCGCTCCCTCCATCTTGGCGACAACGACCGTGGCAACGCCATTGCCGACCAGGTTCGTCAAGGCGCGCGCCTCGGACATGAAGCGGTCGATGCCGAGTATGATGGCCATCGCATTGACGTCTATGGTGCCGGTGGAGGAGAGCGTTGCCGCGAGCACGATGAAGCCTGATCCTGTCACGCCCGCCGCGCCCTTCGAGGTCAAGAGGAGAACCCCGAGGATTCCGAGCTGCTGCGCCAACGACAAATCGACATTCGTCGCTTGTGCCAGAAACAGCGTCGCCATCGTCAGGTAGATGCAGGTGCCGTCCAGGTTGAATGCATAGCCCGTTGGGATGACCAGCCCGACGATGGATTCATCGCAACCCAGCCGCTTCATGCGCGCGATCATGCGCGGCAGCACGGATTCCGACGACGACGTCGCGAGCACGACGAGCAGCTCGTCCTTGATGTAGCGGATGAACTTGAAAATGCTGAAGCCGGCGCACCAGGCTATGGGGCCGAGGACGAAGAGCACGAAGACGATACACGTCAGATAGAACGCCCCCATCAGGGTTGCGAGCGAGCCAAGCGTCGACAGGCCGTATTTTCCGATCGTGAATGCCATGGCGCCGAAGGCCCCGATCGGTGCTGCCTTCATGATAATGCCGACCACGCCGAAGAGCGCGTGCGATGCTTGATCGATCATGTCGAGCATCATCTTTCCGCGTTGGCCCATCGCCTGCAGGCCGAAAGCGAAGAGGAGCGCGAACAGCAGGATCTGCAGAATGTTGCCGTCGACGAAGGCGCTGATGGCGGTCGTAGGAATGATGTTGAGCAGGAACTCGATGCTGTTTTCTCCGTGCGCCTTGGTGACGTAGCTGGCGACCGCGGCTGCATCGATCTGGCTCGGATCGACGTTCATGCCGTCGCCGGGACGAAGAATATTCGAAACGCCGAGGCCGATGACGAGGGCAAGCGTCGTCACGATCTCGAAATAAACAAGGGCTTTGATGCCCGCGCTCCCGACGGCCTTCAAATTGGACATCGATGCGATGCCATGCACGACCGTGCAGAAGATGATCGGCGCGATGATCATCTTGATCAGCTTGATGAAGGCGTCACCCAGCGGCTTCATCTGCACGGCTAGCGACGGATAGTAGTGGCCGAGCAGAATGCCGATCACGATGGCAGTCAGCACCTGCACATAGAGGTGGGAATAGAACCGCCTCTTGGTTGATGCGCTGGGCAACTCATTGTCCAGCGGCGCCGCGACCAACATCGTTTCGAACTCCCCCGAAGCTTCGGCTTTTCGCAAAAGCATAAGTCAGTTCTTGGCCGAGAGCGGAGTCTCTTTGAGCGGGCGGGTGCGATTTATTGCGATCGCCGCGCCCACTCTTCAGAGAAGGTTTTGATCTGTTTCGCAACTTGGATGAGTCATCGCGTTTCGCGTTTGCGCTAACGCGAGCAGACGGCACATCCTGCGTGAGTTCAGCATTGCAGTGCGTTGTTTCATGTTATCCGTAGCAGCGCCGCTCTTGACCGATCGATGCGTCGTCCTGTTCATCGCATCTTCGAACCACATCCGCGGTCCGCGCCCGTTTGCCTGCAATCGTGGGGAGCGAAGACCTTGCCGGCGATAGTAGAGTCGTTAACGCTACCGCAGCGTAGCGATGTCGCTGAAATCCATGAGATGAGACATCCGAATGCGGCGGCCGATGAACACACCGCACGAGCAATAGAATGAACCTCAAAGCGCTACGCGCATTCCAACTCATCGTCGAGGGCGGCTCGCTTACGGCGGCCTCAAAGAGCCTGGGCCTTAGCCAACCCGCCGTCAGCCGCCTCATCGCACTGCTCGAGGAAGAGCTCAAGCTTCTGCTCTTCAACCGGTCGGGCCGCACGCTGCGCGTGACCGACAAGGGCGCCGCATTCTATGTCGCGACGCGGCACATATTGACTGGATTGAGAGAGATTCCGCGCATCGCCAAGGAAATCAACACGAGCGGCAAGCAGCTCAAGGTGATTACGACGCCGCGCATCGCTCAAGGTCTTATGTCGCCAGCCATCGCTCGGCTGCGGCGCGCCAACCCCGACCTGCGCTGCTCGGTGGATGTACTGTCGCGTTTCGATATCGACAACCTCGTCGGTCTACGCCGCTTCGATCTCGCCATAGCCTCGCTACCGGTCACTCACGCCTTGGTCGAGCTCAAGAATCAACCGCTGTTCCGCGTGCGCCTGGAAGCGGTGATGCCCAAGGATCATCCCTTGGCCGCGCGCACGCGCGTCACGGCGGCTGATCTTTCCGGAGAGAATCTGCTCGGCCTGTGGGAGGACCAGCTGTGGCGTCAGCAGATGAACGACTTCATGCGCTCGAACGGCGAGACCGGCCACTATGCCGTCGAGACCCGCTCGTCATTGATGGCGTGCCAACTGGCTATCGACGGTGCCGGCATCGCCGTCTTCGATCGCGTGAGCTCGCGCGGTCTAGACCTCAGTGGCGTGACCTTCCGCCCGCTAGAGCCCGAGCGCTGGATTGCCTTCGGCTACGTGCATCACAGCGATCAGAAGCCATCCGGAAACGCCACGGTCCTGATCGACTGCGTGCTGGAAGCGCTGGCGGAGTTTAGAAAGCAAAGCGCCGAAAACGCCGCCGCAGTCGAGCTGCTCCCCGACGCGTAAGGTTAATGCCATCTGTGATGCCGCAGTCACACGCGGAAAAATTCGCGCGGCAGCTCCCGTCTTTGCGGTGTCTCATAACACGCTGAAATATTTGTCGCTTCTGGCGACGAATGCATAATCCTGAACGACTCTTTCGCTAATTCGTATCCCGTCTGCGAGAGCTTCACCGCACACTCCCGATCAAACGCGATGCGGTGTGTTCGAAGCGCGTCGTGAAAAAAGTGCGTTGCGTAGGGAGTGAGTAAATGTGGGGTGCGTTCGGTTGCGTACCGAATTGGCGTTCGGCGCTCGAGTGCGGTGTCAGTTGCATCCTGTGTCGCTCAGCCGTCCTGATAGCCGCCTCCGTCGTCGCTCTGTCGCTTTGGCTATCAGCGGCACGCGCAGATGGAGGCGACGTCAAAGAGAGCGATACGGTCGCCAGTGATAACACTGTGGTCGGCGATGACGGCGATGCGGTCGACGGGGATCCTGCCTCGATAGCGGCAAAGTACGAGCCGCGCGCTGCCAAGGGCGCGCCGTTCACGATCGAGGGGCTGGTGCTCGCACGCGACAAGATCGGCAATTTCCCGCTAACGACGCTGGGCGACGGGGGCCCGACGACCTTCGTGAAGTTCGATTCCTCCGAACTCGAGGGTGATGACTTCGCGCCTGGTATTCGGGGCACTCTGCAGGGCTCGATCTTCGATCAGGCCATCGAGCTGTCGGCCTTCTACATCAATCCGATCGGTATCGAGCGGACGAAATTCGACCTCGGCCAAGGGAATGCCAACCCCGCCGATACCGATATGATCTATGACAACGCTCCCGGAGCCGACGTCAGCTCGGTCAACTCGGATGATATCTATGGATTGGTCGCGCACCATGAGACCGCGCTGTACGGCGCCGAGGTCAACGCGATACGGCCGTTCGGTATCCCCGGCCTTCTCGTCGGCGCGCGCGGCATCTTCTTCGGTGAGACCTTCAGCACCACGACGATCGACACGCCAAACGATGTGCCTGGTGGATCGAGCACGGCGCGCGATCACGTAACCATCGGAACCGACAATCGGCTGGTCGGTCTGCAGCTTGGTCTGCAGCACATGTTCGACTTGAGCGACGGCCTGCGGGTCGGAGGCAGCATCAAGGCCGGCCTTTACAACAACTACGTCGATCGCAACCGAACCTTTCTTTCCGAGAACCGCCCGGACCTCAGAAGCTTCGAGAGGAACGACAGCGACAATGTCTTTGCACAGGCGGTGGAGTTCAATCCGCGCATCGAGCTCAAGCTTTCCGATAGCGTATTCCTCACCGCCGCCGGAACGTTCATGTGGCTCAACAATGTGAGCACGGCGTTGCCGCACTATAGGACGGTCACTGATCTCAATGGCGACCACGACGTGCGGGCCAACGATGACGTCTTCTTCTACGGCGGCTCGCTCGGACTGACCTTCCAGCTCGATGCTCCATCAGCCGCGAGCGGCGGCCTGCTGGCCCGCACGGACGAGGCAGCATACGCCTCGGAAGCCGACGTCGAGGATCGGATTGGCGACCTCAAAGACAGCGCGGCGCTGAAGGGCAATCGTAAGGTCTCGCTGGAAATTTCCGGCTCTATCAACCGCATGTTCCTGGCATGGGACGACGGAGAGGACCAGGATGTCTACGTCGTCGACAACACGGCGGCCAGAAGCCGTTTCGAGTTCAGGGGAGCGGTCAAAATCGCGCGCGGCTGGAGTGCCGGCTACATACTCTCCGTCGGCCTCGACGACACGGCGGCCAACGACGTCGATCAATTCACCGCGCACGGCGAAGAGCAGATCGAGACGCGCCACTCGGCATGGTGGGTGCGGAACAACCAGCTCGGCACGATGACCGTCGGTTACACTTCGACGGCGACCGACAACATCATCCACAAGGATGTCGGGGGCATCATGGCGGGCGCCGCCAACATCGCCACGATCGGCGGCAGCTTCCTGGTTCGCCGCGCCGGTTTCTACGAGCAGGGCGACGATGCGCTCGTCAACTCAGGAGCATTTACAACGACCTTGAATGACTTTTCGGCCGGGGCGAGCGTCGACACCCTGCGGCGCAACAACATTCGCTACGATGCGCCGCGCATATCCAGCCAGTGGGGGAACTTCGACGCGTCCGTGGCCTGGGGCGAGGATGATTTCTGGGATGCTGCCCTCGAGTACGGCATCAACTACAACGACTGGAAGTTCCGCTTCGGCGCCGGATATCTGCACGACACTGACGAAGGCGGCCGCGCCAATAGCAGCCGCGACCGGGAGGAGTACAAAGGGTCGGCGAGCCTTCTGCATATTCCGAGCGGACTGTTCGGAACGGTCGCCTATGTCCACCGGATGTTCAACGGTTTCGACGCTGCCACCCCGCAGGCGGTATTCGGCGAGAACACCGTGGGGCTCGTAACGCCGCCCGGCAGCAACCGCCCGCCGATCGACTATCTCTATACGGCGGCCGGCATGCGGCGCGGGTACTGGTCGATGGGCGACACATCGGTCTACGGTGAGTTCGCCCGCGTCGATGACGCCATCACGGGGCTGCGCGAGGCTGGCTTGCGCGAGGTCACGGACAGCACCCTCACCATGGTCGGCGCCGCCGTCTCGCAGGACATCACGGCGGCCGGCATGGATGTCTATGCGGGCTTCCGCGTCTACAGCTTCGAAACTGAGGGAGTTCAGCTGCGTAGCAACGTCCCGACGCCAACCAGCCCGGTACCTCTCACCGATCTCGTGTTCGGCTACGCCGGCACGCGCATCAGGTTCTGATCAGGATCCTGCCGGAGGACAGATGCGTAACAGAATGCCCATTGACCGATACCTTGGAGAGCGGCGCATGTTCAGCGCGATAAGGCTTCGCACGGTTCTTCTCTTGGCCGCGCTCCTATGCGGAGCGGCCGCATCCCATGCCACGGAAAGGGCGTTCGACGCCAGCCGCGGCGAACGCATGCCGCTGGGGGATGGTTCATTCGAGGTCGTCGATGTGCCGCGCGGGCCAGTGACGATTTACACGTACCGTCCCTCGTCAGCGACGCGCAACAGTCCCATCTGGGTCGTAATGCCGGGCCTGCGACGCGAAGCCCATCGCCACCTGGCGTTCGACTATTACGACACCTGGCGGCCGCTCGCTGAACGCTACGGCGCAATTCTGCTCGTGCCTGAGTTCACGGCGGAGAAGTGGCCGGGCCCATGGACGTACAACCTCGGGAACGTGCGCAGCCAGCGCCTGCAGCCCAAGCGCTGGACCGAGACCAGCTTCTACGTTGTCGAGCAGGCTTTCCGCATGGCTGCGAGCAGCCTCGGCAGCTCGCGCCGCCGGTTCAGCATGTTCGGGCACGGTGCAGGATCGCAGTTCATCCAGCGATATGTCCTGCATTCGGGCTGCCGGATGATCGACCGCGCGGTGTCGGCGAACCCCGGCTGGTACATGCTGCCCGACAACGAATACAAATATCCCTTCGGTCTGCGCGGTGCTCCGATCAGCGAGGCGACTTTGCGTAGCGCCTTTGGCTGCAACTATACGCTGTTGCTGGGCACCGCCGACGTCAACTATGCCGGCCTGCGCAACGAACCCGATGCCCTCGCACAGGGTAAAACGCGTTATGAACGCGGGCGCTTCTATTTCGATCGGTCGAGGCGGGTTGCCGAGCGCATGGGGGCAGCGTTCAACTGGCAGCTCGACGAGGTGCGCGGCGTCGGCCATGAGGCCGCCAGGATGGCGCCTGCCGGTGCTGCCATTTTAGCCGGACGCGCGCTGCCGGACAGCTGATCGCGCCGCGCGGCGGCGGCGAGGACGAGAAGAGCTCGATCGAAACTCCGATTGGGGCCGGCCATGGCTCGGGCAAGCCGATGAGCGCTACGCTGTTGCGATCCTTGCTGCTCGCTCTGTCGCTCGCGGCGGCCGCCGTAGCGGCGGTGGCCAGCGATCCCTCGCTCTCCGATGACCTCGAGCTGGATGGCCGCGGCGGTTCCGTCGAGGCCGTCTTCGACCCCGATCAAACCAACCAATACGTGCTCGACATCGAGGCCGCCCTGGCGCGCGCGCAGGCAACCCACGGCGCCATCCCGCGCTCTGCCGCGGACGAGATCTCCCGCAAGGCGAACGTCCGCTTCGCTTCGCGCGACAAGATCGCTGCCGAACGGAAGATCGTTCACCATCGCATGGTGGCGCTCATCAACGTGTGGAGGGAATCGCTGGATGCCAGTGCCCGCCAATACGTTCACTACGGCGCCACCACGGTGGATATATACGACACCGCGCTCACCCTGCAATTGCGCCGCTCTGCGCTCATCCTCATCGGACACCTGCGCGAGATCGAAAGCATTCTGATCAACACGGCGCGCTCCAATCAGGACGCCATCATGCCCGGCCGCACGCTGGGCCAGCATGCCCTGCCGATCACGTTTGCAAAGAAGGTCAGCACTTGGCTGGCGGAAAACCGCAGGAACATAGAGCGCCTCAAGCGCGTGCTCGGCGAATTGGAACAGTCAGCCATCCTGAAGGGCGCGGTCGGCACCTACGCCGGCCTGGGTCAAGAGGCGATGGCGATCGAAAAATCGTTCGCCAAGGAGCTGGGACTGCGGCCGCCGTACCCTGACGACTGGCATGGCTCGCGCGACGTCTACGCCAACTACGCCTTGACGCTGGCGCTGATCGCCAAGTCCTTCGGCGCAGTCGGACAGGAGATCTTTCTGCTGCAGACCACCGATATCGGCGAGGCCGACGAGCCGCGCGATCGCAATTCCATAAGCAGCAGCTCGATGGCGCAGAAGGTGAACCCAAACAAGTCGGAGACGCTCATCCAGGCGGCGCGCACCATTCCGCGCTTGGCGGAGGTCATTCTCGATGATGTCGTGAACTTCTTCGAGCGGGACAACACGTCCGGACCCAATGCAGTCCTCGAGGAGATCTCCGTCAAATCGGAAGCCAACCTCATGGTCGCGAGGGCCCTCCTCGAGCAGCTCGAGGTCAATCGCCCCGCAATGCGCAAAAACCTCCACAGGACGAAGGGATTCATCATGGCGCAGCGGGTGGCATTTGCACTATCGCCCGCCATGGGGAAGGAGCAGGCCGACAAGCTGGTGCACGGCATCATCTATCGGGCGATGGAGATGAACGTCGAGTTCCGCCCCGCCTTGCTCAGCGATCCGACTGTTTCCAAGCTGCTTTCGCCGACGGAGATCGACAGGCTTCTGCAGGCGGAAGGCTATCTCGGACTGGCGCGCGATTCCGTCAACGCCGTGATTGGCCACGCCGAGGCGCTGCGTCGAACCGATCCCGTGAGCGAACGTCGAGCCGGCCGGTAGTCCGGATGAGGGCAACATCGGCGAGACAAAGTGGCGGAAGGGGTGGGTGCCTAACCGGCTGCAGATTGCTGTGGCCCCGCAAGCCGCTAGCTTCTTCGGTGTCTAATCACTCGTCCTTGAGGCCCTCGTGGAACCGGCGGGCAAGCCACAGGGCTGGGAAAATCCCGAACACCGATCCTACGAGCCCCGCGACCACGAGACCGTATATTCCGTAGGGCGCCATGGCCGGAATGGTGATGGCAATGAAGGCCGAGTTGATGGCGAACGCCGGCCCCATCAACGCAAAGCAGAACAACAGCAGCCCCAACCGCACCGCGTGCTTCGCGGGGCGCCCGGCTACAATGCTTCCGCTCTTCGGCATGCATCAGCCTCCTGAGCCGAACGAATAGAGCGCAAAGCTGAGGACCAGAAAGAGCCCGATTGTCAGGTCGAAGGCACGCGTCCAGAACCGAGAGCCCGCGAGTCCAAGGTAGCGCGTCAGGATCACGCGCGCCTTGAGACCGGCCAGACTTAGGACTCCAATTGCTGCGAACGTCGCACCGCGTCCCGAGACGTCGGCGGTCGCGAGCAGCACGGTCCCGAGGCTCAGGGCGAGGAGCGCTACCCAGGCTTCGAGGAGGTCGCGGGCCGGCATCAGCTCACCTCAAGACGTAGATGATGGGAAACAGCAGCACCCAGACGAGATCAACGAGGTGCCAGAACGCGGCGGCGGCTTCCATGTTGCGCACGCTGTCTGCCCAGGCGACGAGCCCGAGCACGATGAGTCCTGCCACCACGTGCAGCGCGTGAAAGCCGGTTATCAGGTAGTAGAAGGTGAAGAATGGGCTCGTCTCGATGTCGATGCCGAGCGACGCCTTGCTGGCATACTCGAACGCCTTCACGATCAGAAACACCACCCCGAGGCTGCCGGCGGCGAGCAGCCAGAGGCGCGCGGCCTTGCGCCGCTCGGCCTCTCTGGCGCGGACTGCGACAGCAGCGCAGAGCCCGCTCGTCACGAGCACGATGGTATTGATGGCACCCGCGCCCTGATCGAGCAAAGCCTGGTCCGCCGCAAATCTTCCCGGATCTGCGATGCGTACGCTGAGGCAGGCCAGCAGTGCCGCGCCGAACACTAGGAGCTCGCTCGTGATCAGCACCCACATCATAAGCTCGCCGGGCAGCTCCGACAGAACGTCGGAGCCATCCGCCGCAGATCGCGTGTGCACGGTGCTGCTCATCCGTGGACCAGGTGGCGATAGAGATGCGGAAGCGCCGTGGTCAGCCTCTCAGGATCCGGAATGACGACGTAACCGCCCTTGCCAAAGATTCGACTGAAGGTCGCTTGCGATTTGCTGTCGATAGTGACGCCGAAGACCGATTGCCCGCGACGCCGCGCCTCACGCACCGCCATGTGCGTGTCCTCGATGCCGTAGCGCCCCTCGTAATGGTCAATGTCGTTGGGCTTGCCGTCCGTAAGCACGAGCAGCAGGCGGCGCTGGCGCGGGCGCTCGGCAAGCTTGCTCGAGACATGGCGGAGCGCGGCGCCGAGCCGCGTGTAGTGCCCCGGCCGGAGACCCGCGATGCGCGCCTCGACAGCGGAGCCCATGGGCTCATCGAAGCCCTTGCAGGTCTGGACGAATACGCGGTCGCGGCGCCGCGACGAGAACGCGTCGATGGCCGTGTCGTCGCCGCAGGCGTCGAGCCCCCAGGCGAGCGCGATCAGCGCTTCGCGCGCGATGTCGATAACTTGCCGTCCCGCCACATAGGTCTCCGTGGAGCGGGAAGCGTCGAGCAGGATGGAGACGGCAAGGTCGCGCTCCTGACTGCGGCTCGCGATATATACGCGGTCGGAATGCTCGCCTGTCGTTGCAAGGTCGACGCGCGCCTCGATCGCGGCCGCAATGTCGATATCGTGCCCTTCGATCTGCCTCGTGAGCTGGACGCGTTTCGGCCGCAACGACTCGAACTGGCGGCGCACGCTGCGTATCCGGCGCCGCGTGCGCGCACTGTCGGGCGTCTCCAAAATTTCCGTCGCTGGCTCGGCCTTGCCGGCCAGAACCCGGCAATAATCCGGCAGGTAAGCACGCGTGCGATGATCCCACTCGGGATAGACGTGACGCCCCGCGAGCCGTTCGAACTCGACCTCTTCCGGCGACAGATCGAGGTGCAGCCTGAGGCGCGTGCGCGCGCGTTGCGGCACTTGCGCGAGACCGATTTCATCCTGGTCGTCGGCGGCCTTCCTGGCGTTGTCCTCGTCGTCGTCATCGACCCGGCGATTTATGTTGAGGAGCTCCGCCCAGGAGAGGATGGCCTCGAACTTGTGGAGAATGAGACTGTCCCTGCGCGCCGCCTGGTCGGAGGGCTTGCGCGACGCCCTGAACGTGCCCGGTTCGGCATTCGCAGGTGTCGACGCCGCCTCGTGCGGCGCCTCCTCGCATACGGTCCTGCCCCTCTCGGAGAGGGCGCGCAGGTCCGGCCACAGCAGCACGGGCAGGAACGGGCGGTAGCCACGCGGCGCCGAGAACGCCGAAAGATCGGCCGCCTGGCCGCGAACCGCCGCCGAAAGCGCCGCCGCCAGATCGTCCTTCGGCGGCGGGGCGCCGAGCAGGTGAAGGATGGTCGCCTCGACGGCGGCCTCGGCACAGGGCAGGCGCCGTTCGGGTCGCCGCTCCCGCGTCTCAAGGGCGAGCGCCGCATACGTCCGGCGCAGGCCCGGACATTCGGCGAGGGTATCGCGCGTCATCATCTGCGCCGCCTGCAGCATGCGGATGTCGGCCCTCAGCGGATCGCGCTCGGTCTGCGGACGGCGCGCGAAGACGGCGGTAGCCGCGAGCCAGAGGTAGAGGGCGATGTTCGCCTCGCGCTCGGAAAACGCCGCGATGCGCTCCGGCAGACGCAGCGTCTCGCCGTCGAAGCTCGGCGCCGCGAGGCGCTCGGCACTGCGGCCGAGCGCACGCCGCCACGACAGTCGGTGCGTAGAGGCCTCGGCCGTCGCTACCTTGATCTCAACGTCACGCGCTCCGCCGAGCCCGCGAAAGAGAACGCCGAGGCGTCCGCGCGTCCCCTCGAGCGTTGCTGCCGCATCCTCGAACAGGCTCGGAGCATCGAGCGCGTCGATAAGGGAATGCCACAGCTTCCCGACGCTCTCCTCCGGCTCCCAGGGCTCGAACTCGACCGCCGGCATCCGACTCAGCTCACCCGTAGATCGTCGAGACGAGATCGCGCAGCCCCTGCTTGATGTCTCCCTCGTCGCTCAGCGGCTCGATCAGCGCCACCTGAACCGCGCGGTCGATCGGCATGCCGCCCTGGATCAGGCCGGCGCAATAGACGATGAGGCGTGTCGAAACGCCCTCCTCCAGATCCTGCCCCTTGAGGGCGCGCAGCTTGCCGGCGAGCCGCACCAGCGGCGCGACGCGCTCCTTGCCGAGCCCGCTCTCGCGCGCGACGATCTCGATCTCCCGCTCCGGTGCCGGGAAGTCGAAGTCGATGGCGAGAAACCGCTGCCGGGTGGATGGCTTCAGCGTCTTTAAGATGTTCTGGTAGCCGGGATTGTAGGAAGCAACGAGCATGAATTGCCCGTCCGCCTCCAGCACCTCCCCGGTGCGTTCGATCGGCAGCATGCGGCGGTCGTCGGTCAGCGGGTGCAGGACGACGGTCACGTCCTTGCGGGCCTCGACGACCTCGTCGAGGTAGCAGATCGCGCCCTCGCGCACGGCGCGCGTCAGCGGCCCGTCGACCCACTCGGTCTCGCCGCCCTTGAGCAGAAACCGTCCGATCAGATCGGCGGCCGAGAGGTCGTCATGGCAGGCGACCGTGTAAAGCGGCCGGCCGAGGTTTGCCGCCATGTGCGCCACGAAGCGGGTCTTTCCGCAGCCCGTCGGCCCCTTGAGCAGGAGCGGAATTTGCCGGTGGTATGCGGCCTCGAAGACAGTGCATTCGTCGCCCTGGGGGAGATAGAAGGGGGCCGAGGCCCCCTCCTGCGCGCGTTGAACAGCTTGCATCGATGTCTACTCCGCCGGCGACAGTTGCGGCGTCGGGGAGCCGGCCCCGATGATCTCGCGGCGCGGCACCAGCGTGGCGAAGATGAAGAGGAGAGCGCCGAGCACCACCGCCACTCCCGCGCCGAAGCGCATGTAGTGGAACAGCATGATCTGGTCTTGCACGTCCATATAGGGCTGCCCCATGACGCGCTGGAGATGCGTCTGGATGGTGCCCGCGAAGGTGAGCACGAAGGTCATGAACGCCATCCCGCCTGCCATCAGCCAGAAGCTCGCCATGATGAGCACCTGATTGTACGGATCGCGGTTCCTCAGCATCGGAAATGCATAGGTGAAGATGGCGAGGTTGAGCGAAACGTAGGCGCCGAAGAAGGCGAGATGCCCATGCGCGGCGGTGATCTGCGTGCCGTGCGTGTAGAAGTTGATGCCGTGCAGCGTATGCAGGAAGCCCCACACGCCGGCGCCGAAGAATGCGAGAGTCGTGCAGCCGAGCGACCACAGCAGCGCTGCCTTGTTCGGATGCTCGCGCCGCCCCTTCCAGACCATGACGAAGCTGAACGCCATCATGAGGAAGAAGGGAACGACCTCCAGCGAGGAGAAGATCGAGCCGATCCACTGCCAGTAGCCGGGCGTCCCGATCCAATAGTAGTGGTGACCGGTGCCGAGGATCCCCGAGAAAAGCGCCGTGCCGACGATGACATACAGCCACTTCTCGACGATCTCGCGATCCACGCCCGTAAGCTTCAGCATGAGATAGGCGAGGAGCGAGGCCATGATCAGCTCCCACACACCCTCGACCCAGAGATGGACGACGTACCACCAGTACATCTTGTCGACGCTGAGGTTGGGCGGGTTGTAGAAGGCGAACAGGAACAGGAGCGCAAGGCCCCAGAGTCCGATGAGCAGCACGTTGGTGATCGCCGTCTTCTTGCCGGCGAGCACGGTCATCGAGATATTGTAGAGGAACATCAGCGCCGCGACGACGATGCCGATCTTCACCCACAGCGGCTGCTCCAGGAACTCCCGGCCGTCCTTGCCGAGCAGGATGTTGCCGTGGAACAGGTCGAATACGTAGGTGACGACGGCGCCGAGCGTGCCGACCAGCAGGATCGCGAGCTGCAAGTAGGCAATCTTCGGTGAATAGATCTCGTGCTCGGACTCCTCGGGTATGATGAAGTACGCAGCGCCGAAGAAGCCAAGCAGCAACCATACGATCAGCGCGTTCGTGTGCAGCATCCGCACGATGTTGAACGGCAGCACGTCCGACAGCGTGTTCGGAGATATGTAGATCCAGCCGGCCAGCAGTCCGCCCGAGACCTGCACGAAGAACAGGGCGAGCGCGGCGGCGAAGTAGGCGAGGGCAATCTTCTGAGTCTGGTATTTCATGGCATTGTTCTCCGTGCGTCCGCGTCAGCCGGAATCCTTCGGGGGCCAGGTCTGGGTGTTGGTCTTGTCCGCCCAGATGAGGAAATCTGAGAGGCCTCGAATGTCCTCGTCCGACAGGTGGAAGCGCGGCATCTGCCGCCGTCCCGGAGTTCCGCTGGGCTGGGCTTCCAGCCAGCCTTTGAGCGCCTGGAAGGCGTCTTCGGGCGAATCGACCACGCCCCAGCGGGTCATGACGTTTCCGACCTCGGGGGCGAAATAGGCGCCCTCTCCATGGATGGTGTGGCAGTTGATGCAGGCGTTCGCCTCCCACACGCGCTTGCCGCGCGCGACGGAGTCCGTCAGCGGCACACCCGCGGTCGACTTGGCGACCACGTAGTAGTGGCTGTGGGCCGTGAGCCCGACGAAAATCAGAATGAAGAACAGTGACCCGCCGTAGAAAATATTCCGGGCCATGGCTTTCGTCATGACTTCGCGCATTTTCGATTGTCTCCGCCAAGGGGCAACGGAGCGAAACTGTGGCGCGAAGCACCCAGACGCCTTGACGAAAGACAAGTGCTCGTCAGCCGGCAGACGCGACGAAGCGGCGCACGGACCTCAGTCTCGCGCGCCCTCGGCAAGAAGCGACAAGCCGGAGAAATCACGGACGAGGACCTTCTGGCGCCCACACTCGACGAGACCCTGCGCCTCCCAGGAGCTGAGGATGCGCGAGACCGTGTGCAGGGTCGTCCCCGTCATCTCGGCGATGTCCTGACGGGAGATCGGAAAGGCGATCTGGACCCCGCTCGCCTCCTTCCTGCCCGCCTGCAGGGAGAGGCGAAGAATGGCATGGGCGATGCGGCGCTCCACCTCCTGCGTCGACATCTCCCGGATGCGCGTATGGGCGTCCTCGAGCTGCCGGCCCATCGTCTGGATGGCGCTGACGGCGATAGTGCCGTTCTGCTCGATGAACTGCGCCCAAAGCTCGCTGGGCCAGGCGAGGGCGACGCTATCCGTCACGGCCGTTGCCGTGCCGGGGTAGTCGGGGCGCTGCAGTGCCACGGCGAATCCGAACAATTCGCCGGGATGCACAACCCGGACGATGACCTGCTGGCCATCTCCCGTAACCTGGGTCACCTTGAGCCGTCCGCTAACAAGCAGATAGAAGCTGTCCGCGTGCTGGCCCTGCTTGAATACCGTTTCACCCTGAAGCACGCGCCGTGCCGACGCAAGGTTCAGGAACGTGTCGACGTCGGCGTCGCTCATCCTTTCGAATAAGGGGAGCGACCTGACGACGGTCGGGTCTATTTTCACGACCAGGCGGCCTCAGCGCGATTGGTCTTGAAAACCTACCATGGCGGGAAGAGTCGAGAAAGAAGAGCACCGGCCGCGCGGAGCGCCCTGGCGTCGCAGTCCGGCCCCCTAGGGTAGCAGGACTCACCCTCGCAAGGCCCTGAGAAGCGGCGCATACCACCGCGTGTCCTTGACGAGGCGGAATCCTAAGTTGTCGGGTGGGGCGCCAACCGCACAGGCGCCGCCCTTTGGATTACGGATGAAGAAGACCATCGCTGCCCGATGCTGCCCTGACACGAAATGGATACCGCAGGAGGACGTGTCAACCGGATCGACACTGTCGGGAGCGGTGCGGCGATAACAGGTCGTGGTCCATTCCCAGACGTTGCCCGCAAAGTCGGCCAGGCCGAACTCGTTCTCGCCGAAATGCCCGAGCGGTTTCGGCACCGAATCGCGGGCCGCACTGCGCGCCGTCTCGCGGCGGTACCTCTCGAGCCAGCGGTCGGCAGGATTGGAGCTCTCGGTACCCAAGGCGTCGTCCGGAAAGCGCGAGCCGGCGGCGAACGCGAGCTGCTCGTCCGTCGGCAGCGTCCAGACCTCGCCGGTCTCCCGGCTGAGCCATGCCGCATAGGCTTGCGCGTCTTCGAAGTTGACGCCCGTCGCCGGCACATCGTTCTCATCCGGCGTGGAGAACTCCGGCTCAGGGGCCGCGCAAGCGCCATCCTCGACGCAGCGCGCATAGTCGGCCTTGGAGACCTGATACTTCATGATCGTGAGCGGGTGCGTCGCTGAGATGGTCAGCAGCGGTCCGTCGACGGCATAGCCGTCGCGAGTGTATTCGCCGGGGGCTCGGTAGCTGAACGTACGCGGCGCTACGATGATCGTTTGCGGCGCCGCGGCAACGAGGCCATCCGGCGCGCCGCCGACGAAAGCCGCCTTGAGCGCAAGCACACCGGCGATGAGAGCAAGCAACGTCGGCGCAACTATGAGTGCCCACCATGCCTCAGATCTGGAGGAAATCGTGGCCATGAAGGCCTCCTTGTGCGTCTCCCGAACGTGCAGGGGTCAGCATCGGCGCCGGCGAATGTGAGGGCTGGGTTCCACGGAAAGGCGCGCCGCTCGGAAAGGCGCGCCGCTCGGTTGCCCGTACGGCGCGCCTTGCCAGGGAGAGATCAACTCCCTGTGGGAGGCGTCACGGACGTCATCAAGTCGTCGTTCCAGTCGCCGGTGACCGTGAAGTGGGCCGCGGCCCCGAGCTCGAACGCCTCGATGAGGTTGTGGTTCACGTAGGCGTAGATGCCGGGCTGCGCGAAGGTGTAGTAGGCAGCCCCCGCGGTGCCGCCCGGAATGAACCAGGTCTCCTGATCGACATCCGGCGGGGTGCGGAACTTGCCCGTCGGCCACACGTAGTCACCGTGGCCGCCGATGAGGTGCGGACGCGTGTCGCGGTTGGCCTGCGAATGCACGATCAGCACCCTTTCGCCGACGGCCGCCTTCAGCGCATGGTCGCCCGTGAGCGCGCCCACCGCGCCGTTGAACACGACGTGGCTCGGGGTCAGCTTGCGCATGACCTCTACCGTGTCCTCATAGGCCTCACCGGCAGTGGCGTATTTCTTGAAGTTACCCTTCTCATCACGCGGAACATAGAAGTCCTGCTCGCCGACGTAGTAGACGCGATCGTAGGGGAGATCCTTACCTTTGCCGTCTGTCAGTCCCTCCCGCGGCAACACCATGATGGCGCCATTCATGCCCGACGTGACGTGCCACGGCACCATGCCGGGAGGTGCGCAGTGGTAGACGAAGACGCCGGCCTTGGTCGCCTTGAAGCGCAGAACCGTCCTCTCGCCTGGGTTAATGAGAGTGAGCCCAGCGCCGCCCAGCGCACCAGTTGCCGAGTGGAAGTCGATATTGTGCGGCATAGTGTTGCTGGCGGGGTTGATCAGCGTCAGCTCGACGTAGTCACCCTGATGCACGACCATCAGCGGGCCCGGGACCGAGCCGTTGAAGGTCATGGCATGAACTTCCGTACCCTTGTCGTCGATGACGATCTTCTTTTCTTCGATCGTCATGGTAAACTCGACGATCTTCGGTCCGCCCTCCGCTTTCTGCGTGTGGGCGTGAACGAAGGGCGGTTTCACCAACTCGACCTTTACGCGCGGCAGCGACGCGATGTCGGCGGGCTTGACCTTCGTACCCGCTTCTTGCGCATGCGAGGACATCGCGCTGACGAGGGGCAGCAACGCCCCGGCAATGGCTGCGCCGGCAATAATGGCGCGGCGCGTCATCTTATTGATCCGCTCAGGCATCGGCCTTCTCTCCGTCTTCAACAGGACGGAGCGAGCGCCGCCTGGTCTATGAATGATAGGAGGGCTGGCCGCGCACTCTTTGCGGCGGAACAAAGAGAGGGGTCACGGCTATGCGGCAAATTGGCCGGACGCCTCAGCATCCGGCCCTGGCGCGGGTGTCTGGGGGTAGCCACCTTCGTACGTACCCGCGGAGCGGTGGGGCTGTAGTTCGATTCGGCAATCTGGCCTGAGCCGCTTGGCATATCCAGGTCGCGCGCTGACTGTCCGCCATCGCGACCATTTTGCGCACTGGTGAACCGTCCCGCGTTCTGTGAGTAGGCGTGAGCTGGCGGAAGGGGTGGGATTCGAACCCACGGTGGGCTTGCACCCACGCCGGTTTTCAAGACCGGTGCCTTAAACCACTCGGCCACCCTTCCGTGCCCGCCGGCAACGGGCAGCGGACCCTATAGGGGTCGGCCGCGCGCCTCAAGCGCTCCTCGCTTTTACCCAATCTCCAGGTGCAATGTTCCATCGGCCGTGAGGCGCCACTAGCCGGGGCCATCGCCCCCTCAGCTTGCCATCGGCAGCTTCACCAGGGCGGTGTGCTCCAGGGCCTTGCGCCGGCGGTCTTCGTTGAAGAAGCAGTAGCCGGCGCCGCCGGCGGCCTTTGACCAGTAGAGAGCCGTATCGGCGCGGCCAAGCACGGCTTCTCCCTCTTCGCTGCCCTCACTCGACACGGCAATACCGATGCTCGCGCCAATCTCGAGAATTCGGCCGTCCACCTCGTATGGTGCGCTCAGCGTGGCGACGATGCGCGCTGCCAGCTCCGCCGTCTCCACCGCCGGTTGGGCGGTAATCTGCAGGATTACGAACTCATCGCCGCCGAGGCGCGCGACGAGATCGGGCTCGCGGACGGTGCCGCGCAACCGGGCGGCGACCCCCCTGAGCAAGGCGTCGCCAACGAGATGGCCTAGCCGATCGTTGATGGGCTTGAAGCGATCGAGATCGATGAGCAGCACGGCTACCATCTCGCCGCGGCGACGCCGCTTCAACATTGCGTCGAGCTGCTGCAGGAGCTGGGCGCGATTGGCGAGGCCCGTCAGTATGTCATGCTGCGCCATGTAGGCGATCTTGGCGTCCTGCTCGATGCGCTCGGTGATATCTTCTTGCACGTCGACCCAGCCACCGCCGGCGATCGGCCCGACCCGCTTGGAGATCGTGCGTCCATCGTTGAGGCGCACCGTCTCCGTAAACGCAGTGCCAGAGCCGAGTTTCCGCTGATGCCGGGCGACGGAGAAGCACGCGCCGTCACGGCCCTCATGCAGTGCCAGGTTGGCGACGATTTCCGCAAAGCTGGCCCCGGCGCGCGTGAGGTCCTCGGACAGGCTGTAGAGCTTGCGGTAGGCCGGATTGCACATGATGAGCCGCTGCTGGCCGTCGAACATCGACAGGCCCACCGGCAGGTAGCGCAGAGCAGCCTCGAACAGTGAGTTCCGCGCCCGCAGAGTGGCCTCGCAGCGCATGTTGGCGCGTTGTACGACGGCAGCGGAAAACGCCGAAAGCAGAACGATGAAACTCACGAGCGCGATGGCCACGGCAAGGTGCGAGCGATTCATGCCGAAGCCTTGAAACGCAATGGTGGGATCTGGCTCGATCAGCACCGCGCTCATGGCGGTGAAGTGCAGCGCGCAGATGGCGAGTGCGAGCAGTCCGCCGGCACGCAGGATGGCGCGGTAACCGTCGCTGGCATGGAATGCCAGCAGCGCAGCCCCGGCAATGGCGCAGCCCAGGATCCAAGCTGCGGCCACCAGCGTCGTATCCCAGGCGATCGTCCCCGGGATCACCAAGGCGGCCATGCCGGCGAAATGCATCGTGCCGATGGCAAGCCCGATGAGAATTCCGCCCAGGCCGGCCCACAGGCGACTGCGGCCCGTCGACACGACAAAGCCCGCGGCCGCGACCGCGATTGCGATCAGGAGCGAGGCAATGGTGGCAACGGGCTCGTAGTGGGTCGGCAAGGCGCCCCTGTACGCCAGCATGGCGACGAAGTGCGTGGCCCAGATGCCCGATCCGGCGCTCACCCCGGTAAGGGCCGCCCACAACAGCATTCGGCGGCCACCGCAGGCGCCGGCGACGGAATACATCAAGAAGGAGGTGAGTGCCGTGGCCACGCACACCAGCACTGCGAGGCTGACGAGCCAGTGGTCGTGCTCAGTCCCTAGGCATGTGAGGACGCGGTACATCACATGGCGACCACCGGTGCCGATACAACGCAAATGATACGAGGAATTCCTGAAACAACTCTTTCACCATTAGTAGAGTCGCAGAGCCGACTTGGTTGATATCGAGCCGGCTGTACCAGCCGGCGTTCACGCACATCGCAATGCACCGCGTGGCCTCTGCGCTGGGCACCGCGGGCAAGGTTGGTCTTCGACCCAAGCTGGGCCTGGCCTTTACGCAATCTCAAGTGCGTTTTGCCATCCTCCAGCGCTGCGATCACCCTCGCCGCGCGCGATGCGCTGAGCCACGGGCCGCGACTACAGTCGTTCCGCAAGGTAACGGCCCCTTGAGTTGGCGTTTTGCGTGAGGCCATGACGATAGCGTTGTTGCGTACCGAGCCGCGTCATCCTGCGCCGCTTCCGCTCGCCCCAGTCTTGGCTGCACTCCTGACGGCCGGGCTGGCCGCCTGCTCGGGAGGCGGAGCCATAGATGCCGATCTTGGCGTCAGCGCCAGCCCACGCGTCGCCGCCGGGCGATCCATTCCCAAGGGCGGGGGCATCTACAAGGTCGGCCGGCCGTACCGCGTCGCTGGGCGCTGGTATCACCCGCGCGAGAACCCGAGCTACGATCGTGTCGGCACCGCCTCCTGGTACGGCGCCGCCTTTCATGGACGGCGCACCTCGAACGGTGAGGTCTACGACATGCACGCCCTGACGGCGGGGCATCCGACGCTGCCCATGCCGTCCTACGCCTACGTCACCAATCTGCATAACGGGCGCACGGTGCTGGTGCGCATCAACGACCGCGGACCCTACGCCAGGGACAGGCTCATCGACCTGTCGTATCGGACGGCGCACACGCTCGGGTTCCACAACCGCGGCCTCGCGCGTGTACGGATCCGCTACGCCGGACGTGCGCCGCTCAACGGCGACGACAGCGCCGAGCGCCGCTACCTCGCTGCACAGAGCTGGTACGGCGGGCGGGTCGCGGAGGGCCGCACGGCCTCGATCTCCACCGCTTCTATCGGCGCGGCGGGCGCCGGGGAGCAACGCCTGTCGCAATCACCGTCGCCCACCTGGTCGGTGATGCAGTACCGCCGCGGTGCGCAGATAGATAAGGTGCCTGCCGCCCTTGGTGCGTCCACCGCCGACACCTACCTGCGCGTTGGCCCCTTTGCCACGCGCTCCGAGACCGAGCGGCTTCGCCATCTTCTGGCGGGGCAGGACGCCACCACCATCGAAGTTGGCGGAACCCGTGACGATCCGGCTTACCGCGTGCGCCTCGGCCCCTATGATGACGTCGCGGCCGCTGCGGCCATGGCTCGAATCGCCGCCGCGGGATTTGACCCCGAGGCGAGCGCGCAGACTGTTAGGGGAGGGGATGCCCTCGATCGTTGACATGGGCCGCGCACTGACTTGATAGTCGTGGTGCGTCACGCCATTCCGTAAGGTGCAAAAGCGCAATGCTCTTTTTCCCCAGCCGGCGCGTTCGCGGCCATCTCCTGCTGCCCATGATGCTGCTCCTGGCGGCCTTCGCCGCGTCGGTGCCGCAATTGGCGCATGCGCAGGGCGGTGGTTTCACGACCCGCGCCAAGGCCGCCGTTCTGCTCGACGGTGACACTGGTGCCGTCCTCTATCAGCACAACGCCGACGAGCTGCTGCCGCCCGCCAGCCTCACCAAGCTGATGACGGCTGCCGTAGTCTTTCGCGCCCTCAAGGAGGGCCGCCTCAAGCTCACCGACGAATTCACGATGAGCGAGCACGCCTGGCGCACGGGCGGTGCACCCTCGCGCACCTCGGCCATGTTCGTGCCGATCAACATGGCAGCGACGATCGAGGATCTCCTGAAAGGATTGATCATCCAATCGGGGAACGATGCTGCGATCTGCCTCGCCGAGGGCCTCGGGGGGTCGGAGGCACAGTTCGCCAAGCGCATGACGGCCGAAGCGCGCAACATCGGCCTCACCAAGTCGACGTTCGCCAATCCGAGCGGGCTCCCCGATCCGGGGCAACTGATGACGGCACGCGAAATCGCCATCCTGGCGCGCCACATCATCAAGGACTACCCGGAATATTATCCGATCTTCTCGCAGCGCCTGTTCGAGTACCGCAAGCACAAGTTCTACAACCGCAATCCTCTGCTGACGCTCGACATTGGCGCCGACGGCCTGAAGACCGGGTTCGTCAAGGAGTCGGGCTACAATCTCGCCGGCTCCACCGTGCAGGGCGGCAAGCGGCTGATCGTCGTCGTCATGGGCCTGGCGACGGAGAACGAGCGCACGGCGGAGGCGAGAAAGCTGCTCGATTGGGGCTATCGCAGCTTTGCGCCGTTCAAGCTATTCGACGCCGGGGAGACCGTCGGCAGCGCCCGCGTGTGGGGCGGTAAGACGTTCTTTGTGCCGTTGACCGGCGACGGTCCGGTGACGGTCATCCTGCCGCGCGTGCCGGAGAACCCGCGCCTCAAGGCAGAGATCGTCTACAAGGGCCCGCTGAAGCCGCCGATCAAGAAGGGCGACAAGGTCGCCATCCTGCGCGTGACAAGCCAGACCAACTCCGTCAACGAGGTGCCGCTCTATGCGGCCGAGGACGTGGAGCCGGGCGGCCTGATGCGCCGCGGTCTCGATGCGCTCGCCCATCTTGCCCTGAGCTGGGTGCCGCTCTAGCTCGCCGCCGCGCGGCGTGTTACCGACGCACCACGGCTGTGGCGTTAGGACCGCATTATCGTGCTCGGCAAGTTCATTACATTCGAAGGCGGGGAGGGGTCGGGGAAGTCGACCCAGGCGCGGCTCCTGTCCGAGCAGCTGTGGCGCGTCGGTGTCCATTCCTTCATCACGCGCGAGCCGGGCGGCTCGCCGTTCGCCGAGGCGCTGCGCCAGGTCATTCTCGACCCCAACATGCCGCCCCATTCGGCCCTGTCGGAGGCCCTGCTGTTCTATGCGGCGCGCGCCGACCACCTCGACAACACGGTGCGGCCGGCGCTCAACGCTGGGCTGTGGGTGATCTGCGACCGCTTCATCGATTCAACGCGCGTCTACCAGGGCGTCGCCGGCGGCCTCCCGGGCGAGATCATCGACGCGTTGAACGACATGATCGTCAGCCCGACGTTTCCCGATCTCACCATCATCCTCGACGTTCCCGCCGAGCTGGGCCTCGGGCGCGCGCACAGCCGGCGGGTGGACAAAGTCAATCCCGACACCGAGGCGGATGCGTATGAGAAGCGCGACCTTGCCTTCCACTGGAAGCTGCGCGACGCCTTCCGCGACATCGCGCGCTCCGAGCCCGAGCGCTGCGTGCTCATCGATGCGGGACAAGACGAGCGTGCCGTCTTCGCCGCCGTGTGGAAGGCGGTGCAGACGCGTCTCTTTGCGCTGGCCCGCTAGTGTGATGACCGAGAAATTCGCCATCATTAGAAGCGAGGTCTCGAGCGAATTTCTCGATCTGAATCACACTAGCTACCATATGCTTTCAGTGCCCCTTATGATTCCGAAGGTCGCTCCAGGCCCCAGCAGCGAACTCCGGCGACCTTCGGAATCGGGACGCTGATGGCCCGCGCGCCCGTCACGGCTGAGATCGAGGAGCTGCCGGAGGCGGACCGCCTCGAAGGCTTTCCCCACCCGCGCGAGACCAAAGAGCTGTTCGGCCACGCCAGCGCCGAGCGCACGCTCGCCGAAGCGTTGGCCAGCGGGCGCATGCACCATGCCTGGCTGCTCACGGGGCCGCAGGGCGTCGGCAAGGCGACGCTGGCCTATCGCTTCGCGCGCGCGGCCCTCGCGACGCCGGAGGAGCGGCATCCTTCCGGGCAAAGCCTCGCCGTCGCGGAACTGACGAGCGCCAGCCGGCAGGTGCGGGCCCTTTCGCATCCGGGCCTGCTGCTCATCCGCCGTCCCTACGACGTCAAGGCCAAGCGGTTTGCCACCTCCATCCCCGTGGACGAGGTGCGCCGCCTGCGCTCGTTCCTCGCTCATCGTGCTGCCGGCGACGGCTGGCGCGTCGTCATCGTCGACGAGGCGAACGAGCTCAACGTCAATGCCGCCAATGCGCTTCTGAAGTCGCTCGAGGAGCCGCCGGGGCGTACCGTATTCCTGCTCGTGTCGTCGGCCCCCGGACAGCTCGTGCCGACGATCCGCTCGCGCTGCCGCGCGCTGGCCCTGCAGCCGCTCGACGATGAGGCCTTGCGCGCCGCCGCCATACAGGCGCTTGCCGCCGTCGCCGCGCCGCTTCCCGCCGCTGCCGACTGGGCGCCGCTCGAGCGCCTCGCTGCGGGCAGCGTCGGTCGCCTCCTCGGCCTGCTCGGATCCGGCGGCATCGAGCTGCAGGCGCGCATCATGCGGCTCATCGAGCTGTTGCCGCGCGTCGACTGGCGAGCCGTCCACACCCTTTCCGACGAGCTACAACCCATTGCCGCGCAGGCCCGCTTCGAGCTGTTTTTCGAGCTGTTGCTGGCCGCGCTGGCCCGCCTCATCCGCGCCGCGGCGACGGGCGAGGGCACCCCGGAGGAGCGCGCGCTGGCCGCCCGGCTGATCGGCGATAGCCGGCTTGCCTCGTTTGCCGCCCTGTGGGAAAGAGTAGCCCGCGAAAAGGCCGATACGCTTGCGCTCAACCTCGATCGCAAGAGCCTTATCCTGGAAATCGTCGCCGGCCTTGCCGCCGCCGCACAAGATCGAAAGCCCGCCTGAGAGATGCACGCGCAGCGCCGGCCCATGACCGCCTTCCCGCGCCCTGCCCGAATGTGAGGCGGGTAGCCTGGCTGCGCGCCGGCAAGCTGCATTTGCACAACAGCATCCCCATACCGAGGACCCATAGTCCATGAGCGGGCGCCCCAAGTTCTACATCACGACGGCGATCTCCTACCCCAACGGCCAGCCGCACATCGGCCACGCTTACGAGGCCATCGCCACCGACGCCATCGCGCGCTTCGAGCGCCTCGACGGCAAGGACGTCTATTTCCTCACCGGCACCGACGAGCACGGCCTGAAGATGAAGCAGACGGCCGCCAAAGAGGGGCTGACGCCGCGCGAGCTCGCCGACCGCAACGCCAAGCGCTTCCGCGAGATGGCGGGCCTGCTCGGCCTGTCGAACGACGACTTCATCCGCACCACCGAGCCGCGCCACTACCGCTCCTGCGAGGAGATCTGGCGCCGCATGGAGAAGGCGGGCGACATCTTCTTGCAGAAGTATGCCGGCTGGTACTCGGTGCGCGACGAGGCGTTCTACAATGAGAGCGAGACCACCCTCGGCGAGGACAAGATCCGCCGCGGCCCGCAGGGCACGCCGGTCGAATGGACCGAGGAGGAGACGTATTTCTTCCGCCTGTCCGCCTACCAGGACAAGCTGCTCGCGCACTATGACGCCAACCCCGACTTCATCCTGCCGCCTGAGCGGCGCAACGAGGTCGTGAGCTTCGTCAAAGGCGGCCTCGAGGACCTGTCGATCTCGCGCACGACGCTCGACTGGGGCATCCCCGTACCAGAGCGCAAGCGCGAGGAGGGCAAGAACTTGCCGCCGCATGTCATGTACGTGTGGGTCGACGCGCTGACCAACTACATCACCGGCGTCGGCTTTCCCGACGAGGATAGCGAGCTGTGGCACTACTGGCCGGCCGACGTGCACGTCATCGGCAAGGACATCCTGCGCTTCCACGCCGTCTACTGGCCGGCGTTCCTCATGTCGGCCGGCATCGAGCTGCCCAAGCGCGTGTTCAGCCACGGCTTCGTCTTGAGCAAGGGCGAGAAGATGTCGAAGTCGGTCGGCAACGTCGTCGATCCGTTCGATCTCGTGCACGCCTACGGCCTCGAGCAGGTGCGCTACTTCTTCCTGCGTGAGGTGAACTTCGGGCAGGACGGCAACTACAGCGCGGAGGCGATCGCCAACCGCATCAACGCCGATCTCGCCAACGACCTCGGCAACCTCGCCCAGCGCTCGCTGTCGATGATCAACAAGAACTGCGGCGCTCGCGTTCCCGAGCCGGGCGCGCTGACCGACGCCGACCGGGCGATCCTTGCCGCGGCGGACGCGCTCTACGGCAAGGCGCGCGAGGCGATGGACCGCCAGGCGATCACCAAGTACCTCGACGCCGTGTGGGCCGTGGTTGCCGACGCCAACCGCTATTTCGCGGGCCAGGAGCCGTGGGCGAAAAAGAAGACCGACCCCAAGCGGATGGAGACCGTCCTCTACGTGACGGCCGAGGTGGTGCGGCAGATCGCCATTCTCGCCGCACCCGTAACCCCGCACGCCGCCACAAGGCTGCTCGACCTCTTGGGCCAGCCCGAGGAAGCGCACACATTTAGGGCGCTAGGCGAGGGCGGACGCCTCAAGCCCGGCACCGTGCTTCCCGAGCCGTCCGGTGTCTTCCCGCGCTATGTGGCGCCCGAGGCGGAGCCGCCGCCGGAGAAGCCGGACAAGCCGAAGAAGGGTCCCAAGGGTAAAGCGTGATGCTCGTCGACCACCACTGCCACCTCGATTTCCCGCAGCTCGCCGCCGATCGCGAGGGTATCCTCGCACGCGCCAGGGCTGCGGGTGTCGGCGTCATGGTGACCATCTCGACACGCATCCGCCAATTGCCCACGTTGCTGGAGATCGCCGACGCGCATCCCAACATCTATTGCTCGGTCGGCACGCATCCCCACAACGCCGACGAGGAGCGCGGCATTGCGGCGGACGAGATCGTGCGCCTGTCGCAGCACCCAAAGGTGGTGGCCATCGGCGAAGCGGGGCTCGACTATTTCTACAAGAAGTCTTCGCCCGAAGCGCAGGCCGAGGGCTTCCGCACCCACATCGAGGCGGCGCGCCTCACCGGCCTGCCGCTCGAGATCCACACCCGCGATGCCGACGAGGACACGATCGCCATCCTCGAGGACGAGCACGCCAAGGGCGCCTTCCCAGCCATCCTGCACTGCTACACGGGCGGGCCAAAGCTCGCGCAACGCGCCGTCGAGCTCGGGCTCTATGTCTCCTTCACCGGCGTCGTCACCTTCAAGAAATCCGAGGCGCTGCGCGATATCGCCAAAGCCGTGCCGCTCGACCGGCTGCTGGTGGAGACCGACGCGCCGTACCTCGCACCCGAGCCCTACCGCGGCAAGACCAACGAGCCGTCGTTCGTTGCCCATACGGCGGCGGCCTTGGCCAGGGTCAAGGGCGTGTCGGAGGACGAGATCGCCAAGGCGACGACCGACAACTTCTTCCGCCTGTTCCGCAAGGTGCAGCGTCCGGCGCAGCACAGCACCGCCGCCGCATGAACTACCGCGCCACGATCTTGGGCTGCGGCTCATCGGGCGGCGTGCCGCGCATCGGCTCCATGTGGGGAGCGTGCGATCCCACCAACCCCAAGAACCGCCGCTCGCGCTGCAGCGCACTGATCGAGCGTCTAGGCAAGCCGCGCCACACGACAGTGCTGATCGATACGGCCCCGGACCTGCGCGAGCAGCTCTTGAGCGTGCGCTGCGAGACGCTCGATGCCGTGCTCTACACGCACGACCATGCCGATCACACGCACGGCATCGACGATTTGCGCATGGTCGCCTACGCCATGAAGAAGCGCATCGACGTGTGGGTCGACGAGCCGACGCGGCAAAGCCTGACCGAGCGCTTCGGCTACTGCTTCGAGAAGCCGATTGGCTCCGCTTATCCGCCGATCCTCACGCCGCATCCGATCGATCCGCCGGCGCCGATCCGCGTCGAGGGACCGTCAGGCGCCATCGAGGTCGTTCCCATTCCGCAGCTGCACGGCGACATCGGCACGCTCGGCTACCGCATCGGCGGCCTCGCCTATTCGCCCGACGTGAGCGACATCCCCATCGCCTCGGTGCCGCTGTTGCAGAACCTCGATGTGTGGATCGTCGATGCGCTGCGTTACACCGCGCACCCCAGCCACTTCAGCGTCAAGCAGGCGCTCGAGTGGATCAAGCGGCTCAAGCCGAAACGCGCCATCCTCACGCACATGACCACCGACCTCGATTACGAGGCGCTACGGCGCGAGCTGCCCGAAGGCGTCGAGCCGGCCTACGACGGCATGGTCATCAAGTTCGATTGATCCCACTCCTGTCATCCCGGGCGAGCGAGTGAAACGAGCGATGACCCGGAACCCAGCGCGAGAATCGTCGAAGACACTCTATGGTCACGTTCGGTGAAATTTCTCCTGGGTCGCGGCTCGCGCTCGGCTAAGGCGCCTCACTTGATCGAGATGACAGAGCGAGCGCTCAAGCGTCGGTGGAGGCGTGGTGCTTCTTCCACTCGGCGAAGTTGACGATGCGCCCCGAGAAGTCGCAACTGGGCGAGACGAGCTCCAGAAACAGCGGCACCAGCTCCTCCGGAGCGGGCAGCCTCTTGGGGTCCTCGCCGGGAAACGCCTTGGCGCGCATCGCGGTGCGGGTGGGGCCCGGGTTGACGAGATTGACGCGCACGTTGGTATCCTCCAACTCGTGCGCGTACGTCTTGACCAGCGCCTCGAGCCCCGCTTTGGACACCGCGTACGGGCCCCAATAGGCGTGCTTGCCGCTCGCCGCACCGGAGGTGACGAACACCGCGCGTCCCGCGTCCGAGCGCTTCAAGAGCGGATCGAGCGTGCGGATCAGGCGCCAGTTGGCCGACAGGTTGACTTCGATCACCTGGTTCCACGCATCCTCGGTCACATGGTGCAGGGGTGACAGCGGCCCGAGGATGCCGGCATTGCCCACGAATATGTCGAGCTTGCCCCAGCGCTGATACAGCGTCGGCCCGACTTGATCGATCTTGTCGCCTTTGGAGACGTCGAGCTGCAGCAGCGTCGCCTTGCCGCCCCCGGCGCGGATCTCGTCGTCGAGCTCCTCCAGAGCGCCAATGGTGCGCGCGGCGACGACGACGTGAGCACCGGCGTGTGCGAGACCGAGAGCCACCGCGCGCCCGATGCCGCGCGAGGCTCCAGTGACGAGGGCCAGCCGGTCCTTGAGCGGTTTTTTTTGCTTCATGACCTGTATCGCCGGACGCTAAAGCGCCCGCCCAGACAGCTAACGGTCATTGGGCGGGCGAGGCAACCCCTTCGAGGCTCCAGGCCGAGCCTAGCCGACCTCGGCCAGCAGCGACAGCTGCCGCGGCATCGCCTGTCCACTCTGGTCGGTGAGCGGTGTCGGATACTCGCCGGTAAAGCAGTGGTCGGTGAACTGCGGGCTGCGCGCGTCGCGGTGGTCGTGCCCGACGGCGCGATAGATGCCGTCGACGGAAAGGAAGGCGAGGCTATCGGCGCCGAGGAACTGGCGCATGCCCTCGAGGTCTTTGTTGGCCGCCAGGAGGTCGACCTTGTCGGGCGTGTCGATGCCGTAATAGTCGGGGTGCGTGATGGGCGGGGAGGCGATGCGCATGTGCACCTCCTTGGCTCCCGCCTCGTACATCAGCTGCACGATCTTTTTCGACGTGGTGCCGCGCACCACGCTGTCGTCGACCAGGACGATGCGCTTGCCGCGGATGACGCTGGCGTTGGCCGAGTGCTTGAGCTTGACGCCGAGCGCGCGGATCTGCTGCTCGGGCTCGATGAAGGTGCGCCCTACGTAGTGGTTGCGGATGATGCCGAGCTCGAACGGCACTCCGGCCTCCTGCGCAAAGCCGATGGCGGCAGGCACCCCTGAGTCGGGGATCGGCACGATGACGTCGACATCGGCGGGCGCTTCGTGCGCCAGCTGCACGCCCATCTGCTTGCGGATGTCGTAGACAGTGCGTCCGCCGATGACGCTGTCGGGCCGGGCGAAATAAATGTACTCGAAGATGCATGGGCGCGCCGGGCGCATAGGGAACGGCCGGTGGCTTTCGATGCCGTCCTCGGTGATGACGACCACCTCGCCGTTGTCGACCTCGCGCAGGAACTCGGCGCCGACCATGTCGAGGGCGCACGTCTCGGAGGCCAGCACGTAGGCCGAGCCGAGCCGCCCGAGGACCAGCGGCCGGATGCCGATAGGATCGCGGGCGCCGATCAGCATCTCATTGGTTAGACCGACGAGCGCGTAGGCGCCCTCGATCTCGCGGATCGCCTCGACGAAGCGCTCGACGATACGCCGCTTCTTGGAGCGGGAGAGCAGATGCAGGATGACCTCGGTATCGGAGGTCGACTGGCAGATGGCGCCGGTGGAGATCAACTCTTGGCGCAGCGTCAAAGCATTGGTGAGGTTGCCGTTGTGGGCGACGGCGAAGCCGCCGGTGTCGATGTCGGCGAACAGCGGCTGCACGTTGCGCAGCACCGCGTCGCCGCAGGTCGAATAGCGATTGTGGCCGATGGCGATGTGGCCCTGCAGCCGCTCGATGACGGAGGCGCGGGAGAAGTTGTCGCCGACGAGGCCCATGCGGCGCTCGGAGTGGAACTGCTTGCCGTCATAAGCGACGATGCCGCAGGCTTCCTGGCCGCGATGCTGGAGGGCGTGCAGGCCGAGGGCGGTGATGGCGGCGGCGTCGGGGTGCCCAAAAACACCGAAGACCCCGCATTCCTCGCGGAGTCTGTCGTCGCCGTAGCGCAGATATCCTGGCCCCCGAAGCTTCTGATCATGAAGCCGGGGGGCTTCTTCGAGCTCTTGAGTCATCGCCACCTCCCGCTGGTGTCGTGCCGCTGCCCGATACGATGAACGCGCGTTAACGATGGCGATGCCGCTGGATCAGCTGGCGCGCACCTGCCACGTGACAGAAATATGATATCTCATCGGCGCTTCAAGCGCTAATTCGTCGCTCCGAGGGTTTTCCAGTGCGCCCTGCTGTTGCGGCTGCGCGGGCTGCTCCTCCTGCGGTTGCTCGCCGGGCGGCGCCGTCAGTGAGGACGGCATGTAGGCCTCCAGCATGTAGCGGATCGAATCGCCGGTGCCCTTGATGTAGGGGAGCGTCTTGGCCTCGCGCACCCAGGGCAAATGCGTGTTGGGGTCAGGGAAGAAGGCCTCATAGAACATGTAGGGGATCACGATCAGCACGAAGCCGCGCACGACGCCGAACAGGAAGCCCAATATCCGGTCGATCATACCCACGCGGCTGTCGAGTATGGCATCCGACAGCCGCGCGGTGATCAGGTGCACCACGATGAGCACGATAAGAAAGATCACGGCGCCGACGACGATCTGCGCCACGGCAACTTGGGTGCCCATCTGCGCCGCCATGTCCTGCGCAAACGGCTTGTGGAAGATGACGAAGTAGAGCACGGCTGCGGCCGCAACCGCCCACGACACGATCGACAGCATCTCGCGCGCGAACCCGCGGTACATGGCGAGCAGACCGGAGATGAAGCACACCGCGAGCACTGCGGCGTCGAGGTATGTGATCGGGCCCAGCATGGTTTAGAATGCTCCGTTACTCGGCATGTTCGGAAAGCCCCCTGCGCTGCCTGTCAGTCGCATGACGGCGGTTCATCGGCAAGCTCCCTCAAGTGCGCAATGCGGGCCGTCTGCAGCTTCAAACCGGCCGTGTCGAGCTCGCCCTGGGCAGGTAATACGGCCTGGCGAAACCCCAGTTTCTGCGCTTCTTTCAAGCGCGGGTTCATCAATGGCGTGGCGTTGATGGCGCCTGAGAGCGACACCTCGCCGAAGTGCACCCTGTGTCGCGGAATGGCCACACCGGAAAGCGATGAGATGAGCGCCGCGGCGGCAGCGAGATCGGCCGCCGGCTCGACGATCCTGAGGCCGCCGGCGACGTTGAGGTAGACGTCCTGGCCGGCAAACGACAAGCCGGCCCGCGCCTCCAGCACTGCAAGCAGCATCGACAGCCGACCCGCGTCCCAGCCGACGGCGGCACGCCGTGGCGTGCCGAGCGAGGAGGGGGCGACGAGCGCCTGGATCTCGACCAGCAGCGGCCGCGTGCCTTCGATGCCGGCGAATACGGCGGCGCCGGGACTCGATGTCTCGCGGTCGCCGAGGAATAGCTCGGATGGATTGGCGACCTCGCGCAGCCCTTCCGAAACCATCTCGAACACGCCGATCTCGTCGGTGGCGCCGAAGCGGTTCTTCACCGCGCGCAGGATGCGGTAGGTATGGCCGCGGTCCCCTTCGAAATACAACACGGTGTCGACCATGTGCTCGATCACCTTCGGGCCGGCGATCTGGCCATCCTTGGTGACGTGGCCGACGAGGAGCAGGGCGCTGCCCGCGCTCTTGGCGTGGCGGATGAGCGCCTGCGCCGCTGCTCGCACTTGGCTGACCGTGCCGGGCGCGGCCTCGATCGCCTCGGCCCATAGCGTCTGGATGGAATCGACGACGATGAGATCGGGCGGCGGTCCGGCCTCGAGGGTGGCGAGAATGTGGGCGAGAGACGTCTCGCAGGCGAGCGCCACCGGCGCATCCGAGAGGCCGAGGCGCTCGGCGCGCAGCCGCACTTGCGCCGCCGCTTCCTCGCCGGAGAAGTAGACGGCGCGCCGCCCCGACCGCGCCAGCGTCGCAGCCAGCTGCAACAGCAGCGTCGATTTGCCGATACCCGGCTCGCCGCCGATGAGCAGCGCCGATCCCGGCACGATGCCGCCGCCGGTGACGCGATCCAATTCGCCGATGCCGGTCGAGAAGCGCGGTGCCTCCTGCTTGCTCCCTTTGAGCCCCTCGAGAACGATGACGCGTCCCGAGCCGCGGCGAGAGAGCCCCGTCCCCGGCGGCCCGATCGCATCCGTCTCCTCGGTCAGCGTGTTCCATTCCCCGCACGCCGGGCACTTGCCCTGCCAGCGGGGCGACACCGCTCCGCAGTTCTGACAGACAAAGGTGGTCTTGCTGGGCTTGGCCATCGCTAGTGTCCTGATCGCGAAATTCGTCTCAGTGTGCGGCGAGATCGGAACGAATTTCGCGATCATCACACTAGTCAGTCACCGATATCGACGTAGTGGCGGTAGAAGCGCGTGCCGAGCCGCGTCAGTACCTCGTATCCGATCGTGCGCGCGCTGAGGCCCACGGCTTCGAGCGGCAGATCGGGGCCGATGAGATCGACGAAGTCGCCGCGCGCCGGCGCCGGATCGCCGACATCGGTGACGTCCACGGTGATGAGGTCCATCGACACGCGGCCGACGATCGGTGCCAGCTTGCCGCGCACGGCGACGGCGCCGCCCGGCGTCTCGTTGCTGGCGCTGGCGTGACGAAAGACGCCGTCGGCATAGCCGGCAGCGACGGTGGCGATGCGCCGGGGCGAGGCGGCGCGGTAGGTGGCCGAATAGCCAATGCGGCCACCGGCAGGCACCTCGTGCACCTGCAGGATGCGCGCCGAGACGCGCACCACGGGTTCGACCGGTGTCACGCGCTGCGGGCTCGCCTGGCCGCCGTAGAGCGCATAGCCGGGCCGCACGAGATCGAAGTGAAACTCCTTGCCGAGCATCAGCCCATCGGAGGCGGCGAGGCTGGCGCGCGCTTTCGGCAGCTTGCTCCGCATACGCTTGAAAGCGTCTAGCTGCTCGCGATTCATCGGATGCTGCGCCTCGTCAGCGCAGGCGAGGTGGCTCATGATGAGAGCGATATCGAGCCGGCGCATCAGCTCGGCATCGCTGATGAGCGCGGCGAACTCGTCCTCGCTCAGGCCGAGGCGATTGAGGCCGGTATCGACATGCAGCGCCGCCGGTGGCGCGGGAGAGTCAGGGGGCGCCAGCGCCGCCCACGCGCGCGCCTCCTCGATGCTCGCCATCACCGGCCGCGCGCCGATGCCGGCCAGCTCGCGCGCCGCGCCGGGCAGGATCCCGTCCAGCACGTACACCGTCGCGCCGGGAGCGTACGCCAGCGCCGCCTTGGCCTCGGCCAGCGTGGCGACAAAGAGGTTGCGGCAGCCGGCGTGATACAAAGCCGGGATGACGCGCGCCGCGCCCAAGCCGTACGCATCCGCCTTGACGACGGCGCCGCAGCCGGCCGGCGCGACGCGCTTGGCGAGCGCGCGCCAGTTGGCGCGGATCTGCGACAGGTCGATGGTGACGACGCCGGTGGCCCCCGGCGGAATCGGCGGGGCCTGCGCCCACTCGATGACGCGTCGCGGCGCCTCGCGCTGCGGGTTGTCGATGGTCGGGGTTGTGCGCGCGTTCCTGTCCGACAAGGGATGCTTCCCAGGGCCTCGATGAGGACCCTTTCTAGCGCCGAATCGGGCCGCAAACGAGGCGTGTATCCGCCCCCCGCGCCTGTCATCCCGGAAGCCGAGCGTCATGGGGGAGCCATGCTTCGCATGGACGCGGGGCTATCCGGGACCCAGCACAAGAATCGTCGTAGCCCAATTTGGACGCCTGCGGCGTCACCTATCCTGGGTCCCGGATCTCGCTTCGGCTTGCGCCTTCGCTCGCCCGGGATGACAGTAGCGCGAGAGTTAGCGGTCGAAGCTCGGAACCTGATAGTCGCGGGCGAGGTTGCCGAAGCGCGTGAACTGGCTCTCGAACGACAGCGGCACCATGCCGACGGGACCATGGCGCTGCTTGCCGATGATCACCTCGGCCCTGCCCGACACGGACATCATCTTCTGCTGCCATTCGACGAACTCGGCCGTGCCCTCCGATGGCTTCAGGCGCTCGACGTAATACTCCTCGCGGAACACGAACATGACGACGTCGGCGTCCTGCTCGATCGAGCCCGACTCGCGCAGGTCGGAGAGCTGCGGGCGCTTGTCGTCGCGCTGCTCGACCTGACGCGACAGCTGCGACAGCGCCAGGATCGGCACGGCGAGCTCCTTGGCCAACGCCTTCAGTCCGGTGGTGATCTCGGTGATCTCCTGCACGCGGTTGTCGCCGCGCTTCGATGAGCCCGACAGCAGCTGCAGGTAGTCGATGACCAGGAGGCCGAGGTTCTTCTGCCGCTTCAGCTTGCGGGCGCGCGCGGCGAGCTGGGCGATGGTGAGGCCGCCGGTCTGATCGATATAGAGCGGGATGCGGCCCATCTCCTGCGAGACGTCGACGAGCTTGCGGAACTCGCTCTCGGTGATCATGCCGCGGCGGATCTTTTCCGAGGCGATCTCCGCCTGCTCGGAAAGAATGCGCGTTGCCAGCTGCTCGGCCGACATTTCCAGCGAGAAAAAGCCGACCACGGCGCCGTCGACAGTCTTCTCGGATCCGTCCGGCTGCGTCTCGCTCTTGTAGGCCTTGGCGATGTTGTAGGCGATGTTGGTGGCGAGCGCCGTCTTCCCCATCGACGGACGGCCGGCGAGGATGATGAGGTCGGACGGCTGCAGGCCGCCCATCTTGCTATCGAGGTCGATCAGGCCGGAGGCGAGGCCCGACAGGTGGCCCTCGCGCGCGAATGCGGCGTTCGCCATCTCGATGGCGTGCGTCAGCGCCGTGCCGAAGTTGACGAACCCGGAGCCGTACTTGCGCTGCTCGGCGAGATCGTAGAGGCGCGTTTCCGATTCCTCGATCTGCTTCTGCGGCGGCAGATCGACCGGGCTGTCGTAAGCGTTGTTGACCATGTCCTCGCCGATGATGATCAGCGCCCGGCGGGTGGCGAGGTCGTAGACGGTGCGGCCGTAGTCCTCGGCGTTGATGATGGTCGTGGCGTTGGCGGCCAGCGTGCCGAGGTACTGCGGCACCGTCAGCGTGGGCGAGATCGGCTCCGCCGTCTCGAAAAAGGTGCGCAGCGTGATCGGCGTCGCCTGCTTGCCGGCGTGGATCAGCTTCCCAGCCGTCTCGTAGATCTGCTGGTGCAGCGGATCGTAGAAATGGTGCGGATCGAGGAACGCGGAGACGCGGTCCATCGCCTCGTTGTTGACGAGGATGGCGCCGAGCAGCGCCTGCTCGGCCTCCAGGTTGTGCGGCGCCTGACGGAAGGGGAGGGCCTCGTCGGCCGCGGCGGCGGCGAGACGGTCGGCGACTTGGAGAGCGTTTTTTGCCATGGGTCGACGGTATCCGATTCAATCGGCTCGCCGTCGAGCGCCCGGAGGGCCCCGTCCCCGTTATGCACACGGGGACGGGATTTTGCTTTGCAGGGGGCGAATCGCCAGTGCGGTGATCGATTCGCGATCAGGACACTAGTGGCTACTCGGCTTTCGGCTGCTCCTCGCCTTCCGCCGGGGCGGCGCCTTCCTCGAACATCTCGGGATTGAACGTCTCGAGCTCGATCTTCTCTTCCTTGATCATGGTCACGTCCTCGCCGCGCGACTGGCGCTCGGCCTCGTCCTCGGAGCGGGCGACGTTCAATGTCACCGACACGATGACCTCCGGGTGCAGCGCCACGCGCACCTGGTGCAGGCCGAGCGTCTTGATCGGCCGCTCGAGGATGACCTGGCGCCGGTCGATGGTGAAGCCGCCGGCCGTCACCACCTCGGCGATGTCGCGCGTGGCGACGGAGCCGTAGAGCTGGCCGGTGTCGCCGGCCGAGCGGATGGCGACGAACACCTTGCCGTCGAGCTTCTCGGCCACGGCCTCGGCTTCCTTCTTCAGCTCGAGGTTATTGGCTTCGAGCTGCGCGCGCTGGGATTCGAAGTGCTTGCGGTTCTCCTCCGTGGCGCGCAGTGCCTTCTTCTGCGGCAAAAGGAAGTTGCGCGCGTATCCGTCCTTGACGTTGACAACATCGCCCATCTGACCGAGGCGGCCGATGCGCTGGAGCAGAATGACCTGCATTTTCAAAACTCCTTCTCTCTAATGCGGGGTTGGGTTGAGCCGGCGATCAACTCGTCGGCGGTTGGTTGGGGGGTGGTGAGATCTTGCGCATCGGCCACACCGCTTCCGCGAGCCCGAGCAGCGCGATGGCCAGCGAGGCGATCGTGTTCATGATGAACAGCGAGGCATAGAGCCCCCATAGCGCGAACGGGCGCCACGGGCGTCCGCGCGTTACGTAGTGCACGACGGCGAGGCCGAGCAGCACATAGGCAAAAAACAATGGCCCCGCGAAGCCAGCCGCGATCATGCCGGGCACCCCGGCGAGGAAACCGGCGCCGGTGGCCACGGCGAGCAACAGCGGTGTCGCCGGCGGGTAGACGATGGCGGCCAGGTCCGGCCACGGGCGCTGCAGGCGTCCCGACGCCAGCGTGATGCGCCCGGCAAGCCAGAAATTGAACAGCAGGCTGCCCATGGTGGAGATGCCGGAGGCGGCGGGCAGCAGCGCCAGCGCGATTGCCGTCGCCTCGTCGATCTCCGCCGGCCCGAGGGTCGGCGCATCGGGCATCTTCGGCAGCTCGGTGTTGACGAACGACTGCAGCATGTCGCGCAGCGCCGTGCGCAGCGCGTCGATGTCGCCGCCGAGCAGGAACAGGGTGAGGGTTGCGAAGGCGCCGGCGAGCAGCGCGGCGGCGACGACCAGGCGGCCGGTGGGGTACCACTCGACGGCGCCATCGGTGATCTGCCGGTTGAGCGAGGCGAGGTAGGTGAGCAGGATCACCGGGACCGCCTGGCTGGCGGCGAAGACGAGCGCGCCCAGCGGGCTGCCGGCGAGGAGTACGAGCAGCGCGCCGGCGACCCCGGCCACGGCGGCGGCAAGCGGGCCGAGGCCGAGCCCGGCGAGAAACAGCGCGAGCGGCGTCAACAGGAACAGGGCCATGCGCATCAGCAGCGGGCCCGTGGCCGCCGAGGCGAACACGACCGCCGAGATGAGCCCGGCCCCCAATGCAATGATGAGACGATACGGCATCAAAGCAGCTGTCCCGCGGTTATCGCGGTTAGAGACGCGCGAGGATCCGCGCGGCCCAACCTCGTGCCGGCCATTGTGGACGGCACTTACGTGGTGGGCGGTGTCAGACCGGAGGGTCAGACACCGCGTGTTGTCCTACTTCAGCACGTACGGCAGCAGCCCGAGGAAGCGCGAGCGCTTGATGGCGCGCGCCAACTCCCGCTGCTTCTTGGCGGATACCGCGGTGATGCGGCTCGGCACGATCTTGCCGCGCTCGGAGACGTAGCGGCCCAAGAGGCGCACGTCCTTGTAATCGATCTTCGGCGCATGCTGGCCGGAGAACGGGCAGGTCTTGCGCCGGCGATGGAAAGGACGACGGCCGCCGCCGCCCGGGGTTGCGATCTCAGCCATACTTTATTCCTCCGAGCCGGAGCCAGACGTGCCGCCTTCGCGCGGCGGGCGGGGAGCGCGGTCGCCCTCGCGCGGGGGACGGTCGCCGTCACGCGGCGGGCGCGGGCGGAAGGTCGAGCCTTCACGATCACCGCCGCGGTAACCACCGCCGCCGCCGCGATCACGGTCGCCGCCGCGGAAACCACC
>NZ_WBUE01000024.1 GCF_009026145.1 Hyphomicrobium sp. | reverse complement strand
TCCCCGCGCCGTCCGCCGCCGCGGCGGCCGCGCCGCGCGTGATCAACGCCAGCCCAACGGCAGCTCCTGCCGCAGCAACCGTGCCGCTCCCGGTGCGCAAGCCAAAGCAGTAGCCCTCACAGGGAACGAATAATCACCTCTCCCGCCGCGCATGCTGCGCATTGCGCGTCGACCTCCCGTCCATGCGGAGCATGGCTTCGCCATGACGGGAGAGGCTATGGCGGCTCAACGCTAACCTCTCCCATGGGGAGAGGTCGGCTGGACGCGCGAAGCGCGACAGCCGGGTGAGGGGATGGTTCAGGACCGAGATCGATCGGGTCAATTCGGCCGGTACCGACCTTGTTGGCCGCGGCCAGGACCGCTAGATTTCGCCCCGCGTTGGGTCCCCCGGCGCCGGAACCCGACGGAGCCGTGATGAGCATCAAGAGCATGACCGGCTTTGCGCGCGCGGAAGGAGCGCACGAGGGCACCGCGTGGCACTGGGAGGTGCGCAGCGTCAACGGCCGCGGGCTCGACGTGCGCCTGCGCCTGCCCTCGGGGAGCGAGCCGCTCGAGCCGCGCGTGCGGGAGGCTGTCGCCCGCCACGTGGTGCGCGGCAGCCTGACCATCACCCTGGCGACGGAGCGCAGCGGCAGCATCGCCGAGATCCGCCTCAACGAGCGCGCGCTTGCCCAAGTCATGCAGGCGGCGGACCGCATTCGCGATCTCACCAACGCCACGCCGCCGCGCGTCGACGGCCTCATCGCCATCAAAGGCGTGCTCGACATCGTCGAGCACCAGGAGGACCCCGAGCAGGCGGCGGCACGCGCCGATGCGATGCTCGAGTCGCTCGACGGCGCACTGGTGGCGCTTGTCGCGGCCCGCGCGGCCGAGGGCGCGCGGCTCGCCTCGACGCTGCTCGCCCAGCTCGACGAGATCGAGCGCCTGGTCGGCATCGTGCAGACCTCTCCGGCGCGCACGCGCGAAGCGATCGAGGAGCGGCTGAAAGAGCAGGTGCGCCGCCTGCTGGAAGCCGGCAACGGCCTCGATCCCACACGCCTGCACCAGGAGGCCGTGCTGCTGGCGACCCGGGCCGACGTCGAGGAGGAGCTGCAGCGCCTCACCTCGCACGTCAGCGCGGCGCGCGAGCTGATCGCCGAGAGCGGCGCGGTCGGCCGCAAGCTCGACTTCCTCGCCCAGGAGTTCAACCGCGAGGCCAATACTTTGTGCTCGAAGGCGAGCGACGTGGAGATCACGCGGGCTGGCCTCGCCCTGAAGACGGTCATCGACCAATTGCGCGAGCAAGTGCAGAACATCGAGTAGCGGCAAGACTTAGAGGACGAGAGGGAAGCCTCGCCGGGCAACGCCATGTCGGAGACGTCAACCATAGAGCGGCGCGGGCTGCTGCTCGTGCTTTCCTCGCCCTCGGGGGCCGGCAAGACCACGCTCGCGCGCCGCCTCATCGAGGCCGATGCCGACATCTCGATGTCGGTGTCGGTGACGACGCGCAAAGCTCGTCCCGGCGAGGTCGACGGCCGCGACTACACCTTCGTCGATGAGGCGACGTTCCGGCGCATGGCCGAGAACAATCAGCTTCTCGAGTGGGCGCGCGTGTTCGACAACTGCTACGGCACGCCACGGGCGCCGGTCGAAGCCGCCATCGGCAAGGGCCACGATGTGCTGTTTGACATCGACTGGCAGGGCGCCCAGCAGCTGTCGGAAAAGATGAAGCACGACGTCGTTCGCGTCTTCATCCTACCGCCGTCGGCCGCCTCGCTCGAAGAGCGCCTGCGCGCGCGCGCGCAGGACCCCGACGAGGTCGTGCGCCGGCGCATGGACGAGGCGGCGGCCGAGATCAGCCACTGGCCGGAATACGACTACGTCATCGTCAATACCGACCTGACGCGGTCGATGGAGGGCCTCACCGCCATTCTCACCGCCGAGCGGCTGCGGCGCGAGCGCCTCAACGGCCTCACCGCCTTCGTGCGCGACATGCAGAGCCAGTTGTGATGCGTCGCCTCGCCGGCTCTTTCTGCGCGCTTCTCGCCGCGCTCCTGCCCGCGGCCCCGGCGCAGCCCGGAGCCGGGCATCCGCTCGGCGACGTCGGCAGCCACGAGATAATCGCGGCCAAGCCGGGGAGCATCCTGCGCGTATGGCCGCAAGTTGGCGGCTCGGTCGACAACGCCAGGGCCTATCGCATTCTTTATCGCTCGGCCGGCCTCAACGGCGAGCCGATCGCCGTCTCCGGCGCGGTCTTGTTTCCTGATGGGCCAACGCCACGCTCCAAGCGCGACGTCGTCGCCTGGGCGCACCCGACGACGGGCGTGGTCGAGAAATGCGCGCCGACGCTGCTCCCCGATCTGTCGGGCACCATCGCCGGCATCGACGAGATGCTGGAGCGCGGCTTCGTCATCGCCGCTACCGACTATGCCGGCCTCGGCGGCGAGGGGATGCATCCCTACCTCATCGGGGTGAGCGAAGCACGCAGCGTGCTCGATAGCGTGCGCGCCGCGCGCCAGCTGCCCGACGCGGCAGCTGGCAGCAGCTTCGCCGTGTGGGGACATTCGCAAGGTGGACATGCGGCGCTGTTCACCGGCGAGCAGGCGGCCGGCTACGCGCCCGAGCTGCAGCTCGTCGGCGTCGCGGCGGCGGCACCGGCAACGTATCTCGGCGAGCTGTTCAGGGCCGATCGCGGCTCCATCGGCGGCAACAGCCTGACGGCCATGGTGCTGCTGTCATGGTCAAAGCTCTACGACATCCCGCTCGACAACGTCGTCGAGCCGGGCGCCATGCGCACGTTCGAGGCGGTGGCGAGGACCTGCATCGAACGCATCACCGAGCTGTTGCGGCTGCAGGAGATCGAGGCGCCGCTGCAGCGCGCGTTCCTGAAGGTGGACCCGACCACCATCGAGCCGTGGCGCGGCATCATGCACAAGAACACGCCTGGGCAGGCGCCCGCCGGAGCGCCGGTGCTCATCCTGCAGGGGACGGCGGACGATCTTGTACGCCCGCAGATCACCCAGCAGTTCGCCGACCATCTGTGCGCGGGTGGCGCCGTCGTAGAGATGAAATGGCTCGAGGGCGTTTCGCATTCCTTCGCCGGCTATGATGGGGCGGACACCGCGGTGCGCTGGATGGCCGATCGCTTCCATGGCCACCCGGCACCCAACGGCTGCAAGCGCTGAGCCCTTCTGCCCGAAGAATAGGCACTGTCATCAAGTCGACGCTGCCGCCCATATACCTTGTTGCCAGCGCCTGCAGACAGCGGCGGCGGCTCGCGTTATGAAGCATCAGCTCCCTGAAATTACCGAGTTTCAGCATGCGCGTTTCCTCGGCCACTACCCCCCTCGTTCGCCTCATCGTTGTATCGATCCTCGCCGGCCTGGCGGTCGCGCAGGCAGCGCCCGCGGTTTTGGCCGCGCCGGATATAAAGCTCGACGTATCGCAGGCCGAAATCCGCCGCGCCAAGCCGGGCCGCGTTTTTCACGTCCATCCGCAAATCGGCGGCGCTCCCGCCAACGCCAAGGCGTTCCGCATCGTCTACCGCTCGACCAATCTCAAGGGTGAGCCGATCGCGGTGTCGGGCACGGTCATCTACCCGGCAGCCCCCGGGCCGAGCGAGGGGCGCGACGTGATCGCCTGGGCGCACTACACGACCGGCGTCGCCGGGCGCTGTGCCCCGACCCTTTTGCCCAACCTGTCCGGAACCATCCCCGGGCTCGAGGACATGCTGGCGCGCGGCTATGTCGTCGTCGCCACCGACTACGAAGGCCTCGGGCTGCCCGGCGTGCACGCCTATCTGGTCGGCGTCAGCGAGGCGCGAAGCGTGCTCGATTCGGTGCGTGCGGCACGTAATCTCGCCGGTGCTCACGCCACCAATCGCTTCGCGGTGTGGGGACATTCGCAGGGCGGGCATGCCTCATTGTTCAGCGGCGAATTGGCGGCCGAATATGCGCCAGAGCTGAAGCTCGTCGGTGTTGCCGCCGCCGCGCCGGCCACCAATCTCGTCGATCTGTTCAAGGCGCAGAAGGGCTCCATAGCCGGCAACAGCCTCACCGCCATGGCGCTCCTATCGTGGTCGCGGACCTACAACCTGCCGCTCGACGAGGTGCTGGAGGAGGGAGTCGATAAGCGCTTCGAGAAGGTGGCGGAAAGCTGCATCCAGTCGATCTCGCAGATGCTGAAGATGCTGCAGCTCGCGCGGCCGTTGAGGAAGGCGTTCCTCAAGGCTGACCCGACGACGATCCCGGCTTGGCGCGAGTTGATGCAACAGAACTCGCCCGGCCACGCGCACATCAAGGTGCCGGTGTTCATCGCCCAGGGGACAGGCGATGTGACCGTCAACTCGGGCCTCACCGTGCGCTTTGCCAAGGAGCTGTGCGCGGCCGGGACACCTGTTACGCTCATGATGTTGAAGAACGTGTCGCACGGCTTTGCCGCCGAGAAGAGCGCCTATGCTGCGGTCAACTGGATGCGCGACCGCTTCAAGGGACGCCCGGCGCCCAACGACTGCGGCCGCTAGATTGAGAAATCCATTGCCCATTGTCTTTGCATTGGAACCGGACCTGTCCGCCGATGAGTTTCGGCACGTGTTGGTAGCGTCGACGCTTGCCGAGCGACGGCCTGCGGGAGATCTTGCGCGTCTCGACAAGATGTTGCGTCACGCCGACGTCGTCGTGACGGCTCGTGATGCCGGTCACCTCGTTGGAGTGTCGCGAGCCGTCACCGACTTCTCCTACTGCTGCTACCTGTCCGATCTCGCCGTCGACATCGACTACCAGCGGCAGGGCATCGGCAAGCGCCTCATTGAGGAGACGCACGCGGCCGCGGGTGAGACTACGACCCTCATTCTTGTCGCGGCGCCGGCAGCGGAAGCTTACTACCCGAGGATAGGCATGCAGCGCTTGACGAGCTGCTGGGCAATCCCTCGCAAGCGCTAGCCTCGTGACAGGGCCAGCTCGCAGCTGCTCCTTTGTCGTCGCATTGGCGGCAACTGCGTCGACCCTCGCCTGCGCGAGGATGACGGGCAGGGGAGGCGACGACGCGCCAGGATCTAGACGCGGCGTAGCGCGGAGCGCTCGTAGACCAGCGCCAGGCGGGCGAAGTCTTTGACCGCGACGTCCTCGGCGCGCAGGTTGCCGGCGATGCCAGCCGCCTCGAGCAGCTGCTCCGGCGCGCCGACGAGCTGCTTCAGGCTGACGCGCAGCATCTTGCGCCGCTGGCCGAACGCTGCCGCCGTGACGCGCGCCAGCGCCTGCGGCGTGCACGGCGGGGAGGGCTCCCTGTGCGGGATGAACTCGACGACCGCCGAGGTGACCTTCGGCGGCGGGGTGAACGCCTCGCGCGGCACGTTGAGCACCATGCGCGCGGCCGTCCGCCACTGCGCCAGCACCGACAGGCGCCCATAGGCCTTGCTGCCGGGATGAGCGACGATGCGCTCCGCCACCTCTTTCTGGAACATCAGCACCATGCGCTCGAACCACGGCGGCCACGGCTCGCTGTCAAGCCAGCCCGTGAGCAGCAGCGTGGCGACGCCGTAGGGGAGGTTGGCGATGATAACCGCCTGCCCGCGCGCCGGGCCGACGAGTCGTGGCCAGTCGGCTTCGAGCGCGTCGCCGAAGTGGACCTCGAGCTTGCCGGGGTAGCGCTGGGCGATCATCTCCAGCGCGCCGCGCGTGCGCTCGTCGCGTTCCACGGCGATGACGCGGGCGGCACCCTCCAGGAGCAGCGCGCGCGTCAGGCCGCCCGGTCCGGGACCGACCTCGACCACCGTGCGTCCCGCGAGCGACCCGGCCGCGCGGGCGATGCGCCGCGTCAGGTTGAGGTCGAGGATGAAGTTCTGGCCGAGGCTCTTCTTGGCCTTGAGGCCGAAGGCACCGATCACCTCGCGCAGCGGCGGCAATCCGTCGGGGCTCGCCCCGCTGCCGGGATCTCTATCCCCGGCGGTCATGGTGACGCCGCGCGCGCCGCGACGATGGCCGAGGCGAGCTTCAGAGCCTCGATGAAGCTCGCCGCCGAGGCGCGGCCCTCGGCGGCAATGTCGAACGCCGTACCGTGGTCCGGCGAGGTGCGCACGAACGGCAGCCCGAGCGTGACGTTGACGCCCTCGTCGAAGGCGATGGTCTTCAGCGGGATCAACGCCTGGTCGTGGTACATGGCGACGACGGCGTCATACCCGCGCCGGGCCGCGGGATGGAACAGGGTGTCGGCCGAATGCGGCCCCGTAACCGACAGGCCTTCCGCGCGCAAGTCGGCGATCGCCGGGGCGATGGTCTCGATCTCCTCGCGCCCCATCGTGCCTTCTTCGCCGGCGTGCGGATTGAGACCGGCAACGGCGATGCGTGGCGCGGCTATGCCGAAGTCGCGCTTCAAGGCCGCGTAGGTCGTGCGCACGGTCTCGAAGATGAGGGGACGGGTGATCATCTTCGGCACCGCGCAGAGCGCGCAGTGCACCGTCAAGGGCACGACACGCAGCTCGTGCGCGGCGAGCATCATCACCGGCCGGAAGGGCTTGCCGTAGTGCCGCTCGGCCAACGCGGCGAGAAACTCCGTGTGGCCGGGAAAGGGAAAGTTGGCGCCGTGCACCACGTGCTTGGCGATCGGATTGGTGACGACGGCGGAGGCTTCGCCGCGGACGACCGCCGCCGTTGCCGCCTCAATGGCATCGATGACGCCGGCGGCGTTGGCGGCATCGGGCGCGCCGGCGCGCGGGCGGACGGGGAGCGGGCTGTGCAACACGGGAAGGGCGGCGCCGAAGACCTCCAACGCCTCGCCCGGGGCGCCGACGCCGGCCACGGGAACCGCAAGGCCGAGCAGCCGCGCCCGCTCGCCGAGCACGTCCTTGTCGGCGAAGACCACGAACGGCTCGAGACCCTTGTCGCTACGCTCGAGCCAGGCGCGCAGCGTGATCTCCGGCCCGATGCCGGCGGGGTCGCCCATCGACACCGCGAGCGGGCGCCGGCGTCTGTTGTCCGTCCCGCTAGTCATTAGCGGAACTCGATGTGGGCATCCGTACGCAGGTCCTTGAGGTGCTTCTTGGAGAGGATTTCGAACTCTTTCTGACGCAGCTGGTTCTCGGCCGTCTCGCGCTTGCTGTCCGCCGCCTTGATGACCTTGCGGCTGCACACGGCCCACAGCTCGACGCCACTCTCGCCGATGGTGGCGGGGAGAAGCTCGTCGTCGTGCGCGTTGAGCAACAGGCTGCGCGTCGGCTCCGGCAAGCTGCTCGGCCGCCGGTCGCCGAGGTTGTCGAAGCGCGCGCCGGGGACGCCGCGCGCCATCGTCTCCATGCTCTTGCAGCCCTCGAACTTGACGCGCAGCCGCTCGGCCTCGCTCAGGCGCTGGGCGAGGCGCTTCTGATCCTGGTTGGTGGGCACGCTGAGCAGCACGCGATGGATGCGCAGCTCCACGTCGTCCTGGCCCTCGGCACTGGCCACGATGCGATCGACGTCGCGGCTGGCGACTGTAATCTGATGGCCGAACTTGCGGCGGATGACGTCTGTCCACGACAGCGAGGCGCGGATGCGCTCGCGCATCACGGTGATGTTGGCCCCCATCTTGGAGATGTGCTCGGCAAATTGCTGGGACGTCATCTTGTTGCGCTCGGCCATGCCGGCGACGATGCGGTCGACCTCCTCGTCGGCGGCGACGACGCTGAGCTTCTTGGCCTCCTGCATCTTGAGACGCTCCTCGATGATCTCGTCGAGCGCCTGCTTGCGGGCCGTGGGGACGTATTCCTTCTCGATCTGGCTCTTGATGCTGGCGACGAACTCGCCCTGCAGCTGTCTGACGCGCGCCTGCTGCTCGGCCTCCGTCTTCGGCGGGTTCGCCTTCAGCCGCTTCATGGCGAAATTCTTGAACTGCTCGTTCATGCTCGGCGACTTGAGCTTCGCCTGCAATCGCTTCTGCACGTCGGGGGCGCCGAGCATCGACAGGGCGACGCGCTGCTCGATCTCGTAGCCGGTGATGGGCTCGTCGTTGACGAGGGCGACGATCGATTGGATGGGGCGGTCGGCTGTGCCCTCGGCCGCCGTGGCCTTGGCGGTGACGGTGGGCTTGTCCTGGGCGAGCAGGGCACCGGGCGCGACGGTCAGGGTGAGCACGAGCAAGCAGCGCATCGCGCACGCCGCGCGATGCCGGAAAGGCGTGGAGCGGGCTTGAATAGGGGCCACGTTTCGGGCCATGGGTGCGTCTTCCAGTCCTGCAGTGTGCGCACGGCGGCGTACCTAGACCGGGCGGTGCCGCCCCGGCGATGCGCCGCCTTCAGCCTTTATAGATAGCAGCAAGTCGGCGCGCCGGCGCAACCTGGCGTCGCTTATCGACGTAAACATTGGCGGCCCCGTGACGCGCCCTAGCCTGCAAGGGGCGGTCGGAGGGTCATGCCCCGTGCCTCGGCTATTGAGGCGTACTGGCGGACTGCTGCTCGCTGAAGCTCGAGCTGAGGACGTCGGTCGAGTAGCCGAACTCGCCGAGGTGCTTCAACTCGAAGCGCAGCATGAGCGTCTGGCCATCCACCAGATCCGGGTTGGTGTAGTAGTTGTCCGTATACGTCGCGGTCAGCACGAAACACTCGTCGGCGTACTTCACCTGGAACATGTCGGAGGCGAGCTCGTCATCGTCGATGTCGTAGCGCATGGCCGCGGCGACGCTCCAGTGATCCGTCAGGCGAATGCCGAGGCTGGCGTAGACGTCCTCTTGCGCCGTGTCGATGCCGTTGGTCGGGTCGGTGTTGAGGTAGGCGTAGATGGCGCTCATGGCGAACGGGCCGATATTCAGCTGGCCGCCGGCGTCCTGACGCGCGAGGGAGAAATCGGACTGGTCGAAGCGCGACTGCGAGATCAGCTGGATGAAGCTCCAGGGCGCCAGGTAGGCACCCAGCACGTAGTCGGAGCGGTCGTTCTGCAGGCCGCTGAAGGGCGTGAACGTCGGGTTGAGAAGGGAGTCTTTCCCGGGATCGGCATAAGCGTTGTCACCTGCCAGGTGGAAGCTCTCGCCGGCGAGGACCCGCGCATAGCCGCCGTTGTTGCCCTGGAAGGTGTACTGCAGGCCGACGTTGGCGCGCGTGCCCGTCTCGATGCGGTCATAGCCGGAGAACTTGGTGAACTCGAAAAGGTTCGTATCATCGAACACGAGGCTCTGCGCATCCTCGTTGGGCAGGTTGTCCTGCCTCACGCTGTTCTGGCGGGCGATGATCTGGCCGATGGGCTCGATGACGTGCGACCCGGAGGTGGTGTTTGCAACCCATGGATAGGCAACCGTCACGCCGCCGAGCGCCAGCCCCCTGGCCAGCGAGGTCTCGCTCACTTCGGTGGGCATGCCCAGATTAGCAGTCGACTCTGGGTCGACGTAATTGTTGATCTGATAGAGGTCGCCTCGCAGCTGGCCGAAGGGCGTGTAAGTGATACCCAACGGATCGGTGAACCGCCGCCGCCAGTTCAGCTCGGTGACGATGCGGTTCATCTGCATGTTGTTGATGGAGGTGACCGTGGGCTCCTGGTTGTCGGTGAAGCTCAAGGCGTTCGTGTTCCAGGTTAGCTCCCCACCGAAGATCGGATCGGCGAACACGTAGTTATAGTCGATGATCGGGTAGGCGTAGGACTGCGAGTCGCCGAATCCCTGCGTGTCGAACATCAGTCCGCCGAAGTGATAGAGCTCGGCGCCGAAGTAGTTGCGGTCCGAGATGCCGGCCAGGAAGACCTTGTTGACGCGGTCGGTGAGCAGGATGTTGTCGAGCTTATAGAAGCGGCGGAACGTATCGTCGCTCTCCAACGTCACGTCCCAGCCGAACTTCCACCAGCTCGACAGCGAGAACAGACCCTTGGTCTCGAGGCTGCCGCGCCAGCCGTCGTACTGGTCGCGGTTGGTGATGGCCGACGGCAGGTCGGCGGCATCCTGATCGATGCCGGCACCCCTGATGTAGTACTGGCCGTCCTCGGTGCGGTGCCGCCACTCGCCCTGCCACAGCACGCCCTGGCGCGAGGTGTACATCGGGTAGAAGGTGAAGTCGTAGTTCGGCGCCAGCGCGAAGTAGTAGGGGATGGTGGTGCTGTAGCCGAGCGTGTCGGACACCGACGGCTGCGGCATCAGGAAACCGGACTTGCGCTTCACCGACGGATCGGCGTGCTCGAAGTAGGGCGTGTAGAGGATCGGCACCCCGAACAGCTCGAACTGCGCATCCTGATAGGTGATGGTCGCGGCCGACTGGTCGTGGATGACGGTTGCCGCGCTCAAGCACCATAGCGGCGGCATGCCGCCGTCGGATTTGCAGGGCGTGAAGCGGCCGTTTTTGAAGACCGTCGTGTTGCCGGCCCGGCGTTGCGCGGACTCTGCGGCGATGCGCGTGTCGTCCGAGGCGACGATGGAGAGCTGCGAGACGAAGCCGTCGCGGAAGTCGTCGGTGAGGGTATAGCGGTCGGCGCGGACGACGTTGCCGTTCGGCTCCTTCAAGACGACGTTGCCGACCGCCGTCAGCGTGTTGGCCGACTGGTCGTAAACCACTTGGTCAGCGGTGAGGATGTAGTTGTTGTAGTAGATCTCGACATTGCCGCGCGCGATCACCTTGTTGCCGCCGGTGTCGTAGATCAGCTCGTCGCCCTGCAGATAGAGCGGCTGCGATTTGTCGATGTTGCGCGACGGCCCGACCAGGCTCTGCTTGGGGAACGAGCTCGACTGGGAGACGTCGGGAGCCAGCGTCGATGGGTCTTGAGCGTGCGCGTCGTGGGCGGCGCCGAGGCAAGCGAGCAGGACAGCGAGCACGCCCAAACGCACCCGGCCGGCAGCCTTGCGGTGCCGGCAGGTGACGCGTGACGATCCGCAACCCTCTTGCGGTGCCCGCGTTAGACGCATCACTCAGCCATCCTCCTGGTGCAACAGTACTGCAGCCGAGACAATCATCACGAGGACCACGGGTAACCAGATCGCCGCCCAGGGGGGCGTCAATCCGGCCACACCGACTTGTCGGGAGACTTCTGACAGAAGAAAGAAGCCAAACCCCCCCACCAGTCCAGCAATAACCATAGTCTGGATGCCCCCACCGCGGAATGACCGCAACGACACAGTGGCCGCCAAAAGGACCATCGCCGCGCACAACAATGGCCTTGACATCAGAGCTTCATACTGAACACGCAGCCGGTCTGATGAAAGTTGAGCCTTTTCCGCCACTTCTATCAGCGCTGGCATTTCCCAGAAGGACACCGAGAACAGCGTTCCCAGGGCGTCGCTGACGCGGTCCGGTGTAAGGTATGTGGAGACGAGGTAGATATCGAACTTTTCCGGCTCGCGGCCGATGCGCACCACCCAGGCTTCCTTGACCTCCCAGTAGCCCTCGTGCAGGTCGGCGCGCTTGCCGTCGACGCGCTCCACGAAGTGGCCCTCGTTGTCGAAAATGAACGCCGACACGCCGTGTAGCGTCAGGCCGCGGTTGGTGGCTATGGCAGCGCTCATGACCGACTGCCCGTCGGCCCCGTTCTGGCGCAGCCAGGAGGAGCCCGAGCGGGAGCGTAAGAGGTTGGTTTCCTTGCCGAATGCCTCGGCAAAGAGACCCTCGGCGGCATCCCGCCCGGCCGCCGCCATGGGGTTGAAGACGGTGACCGTGAGCACGCCGACTACGAAGGCGACGAAAATTCCCGGGCGCAGGAACTGCCACACCGACATGCCGCCGGCGCGCATGACGGTGAGTTCGCTCTTGCGGCTGAGCTGGAGCAGCGCCGTGATGGAGCCGACCAGCACGGCGAAGGCGATGAGAAACTCGGCATAGGCGGGCAGGCGCAAGAGCGCGATGAGGCCGAGGGTCGGCAGCGGCACCTCGCCGTGCTTGCCCGACTGGCGCAACAGCTCGACGAAGTCGATGAGATAGATCAGCACCGAGCAGAGAAGGAAGGTCGTCAGAATCGCCATGAGAAAGCGGACGGCGATGTAGCGGCCGAGGGTGCGGGTGCCGATCACGGTGCCTACCTCCGCCCGCCGGTTGCGGCGCGCCGCCCAACGCGCCAGCGGCGCACCAGGTCGGCAAGGCGCGCAAAGCCATCCACGATCGGATCGAAAATGAGCCCGGGGAAGCGCGAGGTCGTCAGCCTGCGGCGCGCCCGCTCCATCAGCGTGAGTGCCCCAAGCATGGCGACCAAGGGCAGCGCATAGAGTAGTGGCGCCGCCGCGGCGTTGAGGACGACGATGTTGTTGAGCGCCAGGCCGCCGAGGCGCAGCGCGGCCGCCAGCACGAAGGCGATCGCCACCTGCTGCACACGGTTCTGGCGCGTCGAGTGCGCCTGCCCGACGGCGGCGAGTGCAATGAGTGCGAAAGCGATCGGGTAGAGCGGACTGGAGAAACGCTCATGCAACTCGGCGCGGAACTTGCCTGGCGCACTGCGATAGCTGTTGCTCGTGGGCTCGGGGTAGAGAAGCTCGCTCAGGTAGCGCTCGCGCGGCTTTAGATCCTCGTCCTCGGAGAGCTTCTTCTCGAACTGGTCGAGGTCGACGGCATACTTCTCGAAGGCGATGATCTGCGCCGGCTCGTCCTTGTCGGTGCGGCGCACGATGTGTCCCTTGCTCATGACGAGAAAGTTGGAGGGATCGTGCTCGACGATGAGGCCACGCTCGGCAAGGTACGACTGGTTGAGTTCCTTGTTGCGCGTGTCGTGGACGATCAGCCCCAGCAGCTCTCCGCTCGGGGCGCGCTCGCGGATGTGAAAGGTCAGGCCTTGCTCGGGGCTGGAAAAGGCCCCCGGCTGGATCACCTGCGTCAGGATGTTGGCGCGCACCTGCACGATGTACTGGCGCAGCAGCTTGAGGCTCCAGGGCATGGCGAGGTGATTGACGAAGGCGACGCCCAGCGCCACCAGCAGTGCCAGCGTCAGAAGCGGCTTGGCCGCCCGCCATACGGTGGCGCCGGAGGCGGTCAAGACGATCAGCTCGGAATCGCCGTTGAGGCGGTTGAGGGTGTGGATGGACGCGATGAGCAGCGAGAAGGGGGCGATGATGGCCATCAGGTTGGGTAGCGCCAGGGTCGTCATCTTGATCAGCATCCACACGTCTTGACCCTGGCTGGTCACGACGTTGAGCTGACGCAGCGCTAGGGCCACCCAGACGATGCTCGACAGCGACAACAGGATGATGAGCAGCGCGGACCCGGCCTGCCGAAAGACATACCTTTCGAAAATCGTCATGCTGACCGAGTGTGATGAATGGGGCGCCCGCGCCCTGCCGGCCCTCCCCGGCTCGTCCCATACCGCTTCGTTCCATTTCAGCGTGGCGGAAATTCGGCTTTTCCCCAGTGACTTGCGCTCGGCGCCTAGCCCGTCGCGCGCCGATCACGGCGCCGCCGCCGCCAGGGTCCGCCGAGGCACGCGAACGCACCGGGAACACCGGGGCCGCCACGCTGGTGTGATGGCACTTTTGGCTCCCATCGCTTGCCAGCGCGGCATCCGCGGGTTAGCTCGGAGAAACCAATGTTTCGGACTTCCCTGCCTTCCCTGCATGGCTCGGGTCCCTGCTCGGCGGCGGGGGTTCGCGTGCGGATCATTCTGCATCCCGGGCGGGGAGACCTCCATGCAACCCACCTGGGAGCTTCGCCTATATGACCAGCCGCCCCGAAATCGTTTTCCAACCGCTCTCCGCCGACCTCGAGCCGACGGTCGTCGCGCTCGCCGGCACCGACGTGGCGCTGGGCAGCCGCGCGCGTGAGATCGACCAGCGCGCGGGCGGTGCCATTCTCAAGGCGGCCGAGGCAGCCCAGTACAAGGGGCGCAAGAAGTCGACGGTCGAGGTGCTCGCTCCGCCGCGCCTCGGCAGCGTCAACCGCATCATCCTGCTCGGCACCGGCAAGACGGGCGAGCTGAAGGAGAACGACTGGGTGCTGCTCGGCGGCTCGACGGCGGCAGCAGTCGGCGCGCGCAAGACGAAGTCGGCGAGCCTCATCGCCGAGGCGTCCGACACCGGCGGCATGAAGCCGGAGATGCTCGCCGCCCTGCTCGCCTTCGGCGTCGCCCTGCGCCAGTACGAATTCAAGAAGTACCTCACCAAGACCAACAAGTCGGAGGACGAGCCGAACGAGCCCGACGGGCTGCAGAAGCTCGTCGTGCATTGCGCCGATCCCGACAAGGCGCGCGCCGCCTATCAGCACTACGAGGCGGTGGCCAACGGCACCCTCACCGCCCGCGACCTCGTCAACGAGCCGGCCAACGAGCTGGGGCCGGTCGAATTCGCCGATCGCGTTAAAGAATTGGAGAAAGCCGGCGTCGAGGTCGAGATCCTCGATCAGGACGACCTTGCCAAGCTCAAGATGGGCGCGCTGCTCGCCGTGGCGCAGGGCAGCGTGCGCCCGGCGCGCGTCGCCATCCTGCAGTGGCACGGCGCCAAGTCGAAGCGAGCAAAGCCCCTCGCCTTCATCGGCAAGGGCGTCGTGTTCGACACCGGCGGCATCTCCATCAAGCCAGCCGCCGGCATGGAGGACATGAAGGGCGACATGGGTGGCGCGGCCGCCGTCGTCGGCCTGATGCAGGCGCTCGCCGAGCGCAAGGCCACCGTCAACGTCGTCGGCATCATCGGCCTCGTCGAGAATATGCCGTCGGGGACGGCGACGCGACCCGGCGACATCGTGCGCGCGCACTCGGGGCAGACGGTGGAGATTCTCAACACCGACGCGGAGGGGCGGCTCGTCCTCGTCGACCTCATCTCCTACGTGCAGGAGCGATTCAAGCCGCGCCTCATCATCGATCTGGCGACGCTCACCGGCGCCATCATGGTATCGCTCGGCAAGGAGTACGCGGGCCTCTTTTCCAACGATGACAAGCTGGCGCACGATCTGCTCGAGGCCTCGGCCGAAACGGGCGAGAAGATCTGGCGCATGCCGCTCGACAAGGCCTACGACAAGATGCTCGAATCTAAGAACGCCGACATCAAGAACATCGGCGGGCGCTGGGCGGGCGCCTGCACCGCCGCCGCCTTCATCAAGTTCTTCGTCAAGGACACCCCGTGGGCGCACATCGATCTCGCCGGCACGGCGATGGACGCGCCGAAGTCGGAGATCAATCCGAGCTGGGGCTCGGGCTGGGGCGTGCGGCTCTTGGACCGCTTCGTCGCCGACAAGTACGAGAAGGGCGAGAAGTAAGGCGCAAGGCGGCTCTGAGCCTTCCATCGCCGTCTCCGTAAGTATCCGTAAATACACGTTAATAGAGACATATTTTCCATAATATATATTATGCGAACTAGACGGCTGGACAGTTGAGCTCGTTCGCCAGCTGTCCCAGAGCGGCGAGCGTGGCGGAGGTGCGCTGCTGATCGTCCCCCGGCCGTGCGCGCAGCACGCCCATGGCCGCATCGCCGGCTGCCTTGCCGCGCGCAACCGGCTCACACGTCCGCGCCCGTTTGGCGAGTTGCAGGTTGGCTTCCGCCAACAGCATCTGCGACTCGGCCCACAACAGCGGCGTCTCCGTCGGGGAGCGGACTTTGAGGCTTTGGCTCAACGAATCGATCGCGTCGAGGATACGACCCGGCCCCGCGTCCCCCTCGGCCAGCAGCAGCTCGGTTTGGGCGAGCGAGGTGAGCGTCAGCGCCCATGGCATGGGCACCCGTTGCTGTGTTCTGGTGGTCAGCGCATCGCGAAAAGCCGTCTCGGCTCGCTCCAAATCGGTCCGCTCCTGCGCCAGTTTTCCGCGATTGACGAGTGCGAAGCCGAGGATCTGCTGCGTGGCTCCCCATTGCAGGGGCGCCTGCTCGCGCTTGAGATCCTTGACTACCTCCTCGAGCATGGCCACTGGAGCGTCGAGCTTCGGGCGGTCGTTCTCGCGGAGCGCGATGAGCACCAAGGCGGCGGCCATATTCGTCTCCGTCATCGCCCAGTCGAGGGGAACGACGTCGCGCGGCTGCGCCAACTGGGCGGTCTTGTAGGCTTCGATGGCCTTCGCGAGGTTCTCGCCGCCGCTTTCGCGCGCGCCAAGCGTGGCGAGCGCAGTGCCATAGTTGTTCTGCACCTTCGCCCAATCGAGAGACCAATCAGGATCGATGACGTCCAGAGCGCTCTTGAAGGTATCTACTGCCTCCTTGAGACGAGCGGTGCCAGGCTCTCGCTCGCCCATTCTCAGCAGCGCATTGCCGAGGTCGTTGGTGGTCACCGCCCATTCGCGCGGATGCGTATCGCGCGCAAAGTGGCTGAGCGCCGCCTGGAACGCGGCCCTGGCCTGCTCGAACTTGGCAGTGCCGCTGGAGCGCTCCCCCAAACGCATGAGAGCGTTGCCGAGCCGATCCTGCGTGGCAGCCCAGCGCTGCTCATCCTTGTCCTGCCAATAGCTCGCGACCGCGCGGAGTTCCGCGACCCCGCGCTCGATCGTCGCTGAGTCGCCCGTCTGATCCCCGAGCCGCGCCAAACTGGATGCGAGGGACTCGCGCAAAATGGCAAGGTTCTTGTCCGAGAGCGCAGCAGAAGGACGCCTGACAATCGCTTCGAGGCGCCTCACCTGCGGCTTCAGCACCTCGCCAATATAGGTTCCCGTGCCGTAGGTGGGGTTGGCGGCTGCGACGGCCTGGGCGACGACAATCTCGGCCAGGTCGGTACCGAAACTCGGCTCGAGCTCTAGCATCTCGTTGCCGACTTGATATCCCTTTGCGGCGCTCGGGGATCCTCCGTGTCTGGATAGGAACCGGAGCCTCAGCACGCGTGTGCCCTCCTCGGCCAGCGAGCCCCAAATCAGCACGTCGGCGTTGAAGGTCTCGAGCCAGCTCTGACCCTCCCGCTCGGCATGGGCACGCGCGGCGGCGTCCCCAGACCAGGCGATCTTCAGCTCGCGCATCGCCAGCTGCACCTGGACGGGCGACGTTGGATCGAACCCGCCAAATCCCTTCTCCAGGGCAAAAACGATATGGCCGCTCTGTTCATGGCCCGTGTCGCCTTCGAGGTCGGCGACCAGAATGTTGTAGTGGTCCGCCGGCATGCGGTTGACCGATAGCCACTGGATCACGTCCTTTGGGTAATCGACCACAATGGAGGTCTCGAAGTAGTTCCATGCAAACGCGGCGCCGCCGACGAGACCGAAGAACCCCGCGATCGCGCCAGTTAGCCAGGAAGGCAAAGACATCGCGAGGGAATAGAGGCGCTCAATCCACGCCCAGACGCGTCGCAGAATGTCCATGGCAATATCTCTGAGAGCAAATAAGAGAATGAATAGGCCACTCTACCGCAACACAAGATAAGGCGTGAGCCCTCGGCGACGGGCGAGGTCAAAAATCTACAGCAGCGCGTCCTCGGCGCGGCGCACGCCGGCGGCAATGAGCGCCGCGTAGAGCGCGCTGACGAAGCCCGACAGCACGTTGACGCTGATGACGATGGCGATGATTCGCGCCGTATCGGCATCGACGATCTGGCTCAGGATGGTGACGATGAATTGGTCGAACGCCTGCTTGATCTGGAACAGCAGCTCGCTCACCTGCTCGATCGAGGGGTGCTCCGGCGTCTCGAAGATGATCTTCCAGCCGATGTCGCTGACGGTCGATTGCGGAAGCACGGCGGCGGCGGCGAGCACGGCCATGCCGATCGAGAATAGAAGGCCGAGCAGCGGCGCCAGGCGGAAGTAGCCCCAGCGCATGGGCAGCGCGTCCGACTTGAGCGACAGCAGGCGCAACAGGCTCGCGCCGGCATAGATGCAGAGCGCGAACACCACCGCCACCCAGAAGCGGCGGTCGGTATCGGTGCCGGAGAAGGTGAACAGCGTCGCCACACCCGCCACGATGCCTTTGAACGCCGCCTCGAGGAAGCCCACCATCGCGGTGAGGACGGCGCTGCGCCTGACGAGCCCGCCGAAATAGAACGGCAGCTCGTAGCGCAGCCGCGCCACCTCGAGCCTGAGGCCGAGCAGAAAGCTCAGCGCCGCCGTCACGCCGGCAAACACGAACGGGCAATAGAAGGCGAAGGCGGCGATGGCGGCCACGGCCGCCACCTCGCCCGCCATGATGATGGCGTTGCTGAGGATGCGCAGGATGATCATGCGTCGTATCCGCTCGGGCGATCCATCGCGCGGACGCGCCCCCTTCCCCTAGTCTGATGCTAGACCGGACGGGGACGGGGAGACAATGGCGCAAAGCTGCGCGCCGGCGCTACTGCAGCGAGGAGACCGTCTGCGGCGCGTGACACACGGCACCCGGTGGCGGCACACTCCCGTCATCCCGGCGCAGGCCGGGATGACGCAAGCTTCCGCGTCGGCGACACTGCAGTAGCTCACCGCGCCGAACTCGCACAGCCAGATTTCACCAGAAGCGATCGTTGAAACTGGCCTGGATCCCGCTCTAGCCGGGATGACGACATTAGGGGCAGCGCCAGCATGCCGTCTCGCCGTGTCGACCGGCTTCCATTAGGGTGCCGCGCATGACGCCCTCCAAAGACATCTCCCGCCTCATCGAGATCATGGCCGCGCTGCGCGATCCCAAGACCGGCTGCCCGTGGGACCAGCAGCAGACGTTCGCCACCATCGCCCCCTACACCATCGAGGAGGCCTACGAGGTCGCCGACGCCATCGCGCGCGGCGACATCGCCCACCTCAAGGACGAGCTGGGCGATCTGTTGCTGCAGGTCGTCTACCACGCGCGCATGGCCGAGGAGAGAAGTGCCTTCGCCTTCGGCGACGTCGTCGAGGCGATCACGGCGAAGATGATCCGCCGCCACCCGCATGTGTTCGGTACCGAGGAGGAGCGCGCCGCCGGCGCCGCCCCGGGCTTCTGGGACCGCGCCAAGCAGGCGGAGAACAGCAACAATGGAAAGACGAGCGGCGGCGTCCTCGACGACGTATCCGTCGCGCTGCCCGCATTGACGCGCGCCATCAAGTTGCAGAACAAAGCCGCCAAGGTCGGCTTCGATTGGCCCTCGCTCGCACCTGTGTTCGCCAAGCTCGAGGAGGAGATCGCCGAGCTGCACGAGGCCATCGCCGAGAACGCGGCCGTGCCCCACCCGGACATCGAGGAGGAGTTCGGCGACCTTTTGTTCGTCGTCGCCAATGTCGCCCGTCACCTGAAGATCGATCCCGAGGCGGCGCTGCGGGCAGCAAACGAGAAGTTCAGGCGCCGCTTCCGCTACATCGAGGATGCGCTTGCCAAGCGCGGGTCATCGCCCGCCCAGTCCAATCTCGCCGAGATGGACGCGCTGTGGGACGAGGCCAAGGCCAACGGCAAGTAAGCCCTGAGCGGGGCGTATTTCGCCGCAACCAAATGTCAATTCCGGTTCATCCGCCGTTCAGGCTTCGGGAGCCTTTCTAGGCGCGCGGACGGCGTTCATGGCGCCGGGCGCCTCACATCAAGTCCATTCCAAACGGAGTACCCGCAATGTCTCGAACCCTCGTGATTGCGAGCGCGGTCTGTGCCATGTCGGCAGCCGCCTTGCTCACCCCCGCCCAGGCCACCCCGGTGAACGGCCTGACGACGGGCAAGCTGCTCCCCGCTCAGTCGATGATCGAGAAGGCCGGCTGGCGTCGCTGCGCCAAATGGAACTACATCTGCCGCGAGCGCTGGGGCTGGGGCTGGAAGTACCGCCGCTGCATGCGCCGCCACGGTTGCTGAAGTGACGGTCCGGAGCAACTGCGGTTGCTCCGGACACCCCTACCCTAGATCTTATGACGTGCTCAGTTGTGTGGGCCGTGGGCGCCGAAGTCCTCGGCGCGCGGCTCCTCGACGTTCACGCCTGTGGCGCGGTTGATGGCCATGGTCACGCCCCACAGGACAACGCCGATGGACAGCAGCACACCGGCGATGACGTACTGCTGCGGATCGCGCCCCGTCCACGGCCCGACGAGAAAGCCGCAGGTGAGCGCGCCGAGTAGCGGAACTATGGTCGGTGCGCTGAAGTGGCCGTGATCGACCTTGTCCTTGCGTAGGACGAGCACCGCAACGTTCACCACCGTGAACACGCACAGCAAGAGCAGCGCCGTGGTGCCGCCCAGCGCCGGCACCTCGCCGACGAAGGTGATGAGCGCGAAGGCTAGGAGCGTCGTAAAGCCGATGGCGACGTAGGGCGTACGCCGGGCGCTATGCACCTTGCCGAGCACCGGCGGCAGCACATGCTCGCGGCTCATGCCGTAGATCAGCCGGCTCGCCATCAGCATGTTGATGAGGGCGCTGTTGGCGACGGCGAACATGGTGATGAAGCCGAACACACCGAGCGGGAACGCAGGCGCGCCCGCCTGCACCACCTTCAAGAGCGGCGTCTCGCCCTCGCCCAGCTCCCGCGGCGGCACCAGCGCGATGGCCGAGACCGACACCAGCACGTAGACGAGCCCGGTGAGGATGAGGCCGGTCAACAGCACTTTGGGGAAGATGCGGCTCGGATCCTTGGTCTCCTCGGCCATGTTCACCGAATCCTCGAAGCCGACCATGGCGAAGAAGGCGAGCGTGGTGCCGGCGATCACCGCCCAGAAGGCGCCGCCGTCGGCGCTGGTGTTGAACGTGAGCGCGCGTGACGGATCGCCGGTGCCGGCGCCGATCGCCCACAGGCCGATGGCGATGATGATCAGGAGCCCCGACAGCTCGACGCAGGTCAAGAGCACGTTGAGCTTCACGCTCTCACCGACGCCGCGGAAGTTGATGGCCGCCACCGCCGCCATGAAGGCGAGGCCGATGAGCGTTATGCCGACGCCGCCGGCGAGCCCTAGCCCGAGCGAGTCTGAGAAGTTGGCGGCGAAGGCGCGCGAGGCCGTCGACGCCGAGGTGATGCCCGAGCACATCACGGCAAAGGCGATGAGGAATGTGACGAAGTGGATGCCGAAGGCACGGTGGGCATAGAGCGCGGCGCCGGCGGCCTTCGGGTACTTGGTGACCAGCTCCAGGTAGCTGAAGGCGGTCAGCACGGCGACGAGGAAGGCGACGAGGAATGGCAGCCACACGGCGCCGCCGACGTGCTTGGCCACCTGGCCGGTGAGCGCATAGATGCCAGTGCCGAGGATGTCGCCGACGATGAACAGCAACAGCAGCCACGGGCCCATGACCCGGACCAGCGAAGGCTCGCCGGTCGCGGGCTTGTCGTCCGGCTTGGCGGCGGCTTCGTTCATCGCACTCCCCCTGCATCGGAAGGCGCGAGTGTGGCCGCCCTGGCGTGAGCGCGTCAAACGAAAGCTGCGCGCTCGAGCCTTCTCCGGCAATGCGCCAAGACGGGCGCCAGGCCGTTACCAGTTGCGCACGATACGCTCGATCCGCGCCGCCGCCCCCTTGAAGGCGGGCGTGCGAGAAGCGCCATCGAACTCGGTGCCGATGAGCCGGTTCGCCGACTGCTTTGGATAGTGGAAGGGATAGAACACCATCCCCTCCGGCATGCGGTCGGTGACGAGCACGCGTGCCTCGATCGAGCCGCGGCGCGTGGTGAGCCGTGCCCAGTCGCCGGTCTTGAGCGCGCTGCGCTTGGCGTCCTCGGGATTGATCTCCACCTCGCCCTCGGGCCGCATGTAGTTCAGCCCCTGCGAGCGGCTCGTCATCGTGCCCGTATCGTAGTGCTCGAGCTGGCGCCCGGTATCGACGATCAGCGGGTAGTCGGCGCTCGCATCCTCGATGGCGCGCTGCTGCGTGAGCACGGTGAAGCTGGCGCGTCCATCCTCGGTCGGGAAGCGCTCCGCGTAGAGGAAGCGCGTGCCGGGGTGCGAGGTGTCCGGGCACGGCCACTGCAAACCGCCGTTGCCCTTCAGCCGCTCGTGGCGGATGCCGGCATAGGAGGGAACCAGCGAAGCGATCTCTTCCATGATCGCGGCCGCGCTGGGATACGACATCGGATAGCCCATCGCCGTCGAGACATCGCACACGATCTGCCAATCGGGGCGGGCCTGGCCCGGCGGATCGACGGCCTTCTGCAAGAGCTGCACGCGCCGCTCGGTGTTGGTGAAGGTGCCCTCCTTCTCGGCGAACGCCGCAGCCGGAAGCACGACGTCGGCCAGCTGCGCCGTCTCGGACATGAAGATGTCCTGCACGACCAGGAACTCGAGGTTGCGCAGGCCCTTCTCCACCGCGGCGGTATTCGGGCTCGCCGACAGCGCGTTGTCGCCCATGATGTACATGGCGCGGATTTCGCCGGTGGCGGCTGCTGCCTCCAACTCGATGATGGACATGTACGGATTGTCGGGCAGCCTCACGCCCCACGCTTTCTCGAACTTGGCGCGCGCCGTGGGGTCGGTGATGCTCTGGTAGCCCGGCAGGGCATTGTGGTGCCCCTGCATGTCGGAGGCGCCTTGCACGTTGGCCTGCCCGCGGAGCGGCATCCAGCCGGTGCCCGGACGGCCCACGTGGCCGGTGAGCAGCCCCAGGTTCGCCATGCCGAGCGCGCCGTCGACGCCCTTCAGATGCTGGGTGATGCCCATGCCCCAAAGCAGCATGCCGCGCTCCGCCTTGGCGTAGAGACGCGCGGCCTCGCGCACGAGCTCGGGCTCCACCCCGGTGACGATCGCCATCCTCTCGGGGCTGTATCGCGCTAGGTTATCGACAAACGCTTCGTAGTTCGCCGTGCGCGCTTTGATGAAGGATTCGTTCGCCAGCCGTTCCCCGACGATGACGTGCGCGAGCGAGTTCAAGAGCGACACGTTGGTACCGGGCTTGAGGCGCAGCCAGATGTCGGCATGCCCGACCAGCTCGGTGCGGCGCGGGTCGGCAGCGATGATCTTGGCGCCCCGCTCATACTTGGCGCGCAGCACCTCGCTGGAGATGACAGGATGCGACACGGTGGGATTTGAGCCGACCGCAAGAATGACATTCGCTAGTCCGATGTCCGTGGCCGAGGCGGAGGGCGCGCTCGACCCGATCGCCTGCTTCAAGGCGACGACGCTCGCCATGTGGCAGAGCCGCGCACAATGGTCGATGTTGTTGGTCCCGACCGCGCAGCGAATGAGCTTCTGCAGGACGTAGTTGTCCTCGTTGCTGACGCGCGCCGAGGTAAGGGCGCCGATGCTGTGCGGTCCGTGCGCGGCTTTGATCGCGTTGAGGCGGCGCGCCACGTGGGCGATCGCCTCTTCCCACGTTGCCTCCTCGAAGGGGCTGCCTTTGCCGCCGCGGCGGATCAGCGGCTTGGTCAGGCGTTCCGGGCTTTGGATGAAGTCCATGCCGAAGCGGCCTTTGACGCAAAGGTTGCCGGAGTTGGACGGCGAGCGCGTCGAGGCGTTGACGGCGACGATCCTGTCGCCCTCGGTTTCGAACTCGATGGCGCACCCGGTGCCGCAAAAGTTGCAGACACTATCCGTCTTCTTGCGCTCCGACTTCGGCAAGACGCCGGTGTCGAACAGGCTCTTCAGGGCTCCCGTGGGACACACGCCGACACACTGGCCGCAGTTGTTGCATTCGGTATCGCGGAAATCGAAGGTACCGCTCACCAGCGCCGGATAGCCGTCGCTGTCGGTCGTGTAGACGTTGCGATGCTGCACCGTCTCGCAGACGTTCACGCACGCCATGCACTTGATGCACTTCTCGCGATTGAGCTCGAAGAACGGCCACGACACGATGGGCTCGAAGACACGCTCTTTTTCCGGCGCATAGGCCTTGCCCACGTAGGCGGTCGTCCCGGCGCCGTACTCGAGCGAGTACTTCTGCAGCTTGCACGTCCCAGCCGCCTGGCAGACGCACTGCAGGCAGCGCTCGGCCTCTCGCTGGGCGACGTCGTCGGAGAGGCCCAGCTCGACCTCTGCGAAGGCACCGTCGTTGTCATCGTGGCCGACGTGGCGGGAACTGCGAAAGGCGGCGACGCGCGCGGCCCCATCGAGCACCGGCATCTCGGCCATCTTCGCCGGTTGCTTGGCGGTGGCGCCGATGTCGAAGAACTTCGGAAGCGGGCGCGCAATGGCCTTGGCGATGCCGCGCTCATCGGCCCCGTTCAGATAGGCATGAATGGCATAGGCGCCCTTGCGCCCTGCCGCGACCGCCTCCACCACCGTCGCCGCACCCGTGGCGCAGTCGCCGCCGGCGAACACGCCGCGCAGACTGGTGGCCATCGTCGCCTCGTCGATGGCTATGTGGCCCGAGCGGTTGGTGCCGAGATCGGCCTCGGCCAGTGCGGTCGTGTCGACGTCCTGGCCAATGGCCATCAGGATGGTGTCGGCGGGCGTGAAGTACTCTGATCCCGCCACCGGCTCGGGCTTGCGACGCCCGCTCGCATCGGGCGCGCCCAACGCCATGCGCTGCGCCGTGACGCCGATGGCGCGGCCGTTCTCCACCACCACGGCCACGGGCGCCGCGAGGAAATCGAACCTGACGCCCTCGACCTCGCACTCGTGCACCTCATGTGCGGCGGCCGTCATCTCCGCCCTTGTGCGCCGGTACATCATGATGACCTCGGACGCCCCTTCGCGCCGGGCAGTGCGAGCCGCGTCGGCGGCGGTGAAGCCGCCACCGACCACGATCACGCGCTTGCCGATGGCCGGACGCTCACCCCAGTTGACGCGGCGGAGAAACTCGACCGCCGGCATCACGCCCTGCGCGTCTTCACCCGCAATGCGCGACTTCTTGCCGAGCATGGCGCCGATGGACAGGAACACGGCATCGAAGCCCTGCGCGCGCAGGCTCCCGATCGTGAAATCGCGGCCCACCCATTGGTCGGTCTTGAGCTCGACGCCGAGCGACAGGATGTCGGCGATCTCCTCATCGAGGATGTGGTTGGGCAGGCGGTAGGAGGGAATGCCGAAACGCAACGTGCCGCCCGGTTCCTTCTCGCCCTCGAGCAGGGTCACCGCGTGTCCTTCGAGAGCGAGATAGTAGGCGGCCGACAAGCCACCGGGTCCGGCCCCGATCACGGCAACGCGCTTGCCAGTAGCTGGCTTCGGTGACGGCTGTGTGGGCAGGCCGGACTCACGCGCCTTGTCGGCGGCGTAGCGCTTCAGGGCGCAGATGGCGACGGGCTCACCGTCAATCTGCTGGCGCCGGCATGGGTCCTCGCATGGCCGCGGGCATACGCGCCCAAGGATGCCCGGCAGGGGCAGCATTTCCTTGATCAGCGCTGTCGCCTCGACGTGCTTGCCCTCAGCAATGAGCGCGATGTAGCCGGCGATATCGATGCCGGCCGGGCAGGCGGCCTGGCACGGCGGTTGGCAGTAGGCGTTGTGATTGGAGAGGAAGCCATCGAGCCGAGACTTGCGCAAAGCGCTCAGCGCCGGCGTCATGGTCTTGATGTCGAGGCCGTCGGCAACGAGCGTGCTGCACGCCTTGACCGGCGCGCCGTACCCGGCCACTTCGACGAGGCACATGCCACACTCGCCGCTGGGCTTCAGGCGGGGATCATCACACATGGAGGGTATGGAGATCCCCGCCTTCCGCGCCGCCGCGAGGATAGGGGAGCCGGCCGCGGCCTCAATCGCCGTGCCGTCGATGACGACGCGGCAGGTTTGATCTGTACCCTCGCCAACCCTGCTGCGGCCTGCGTCCGGCGACAGCCGATCTTCAACCTCGGGGTTGGAAAGCATTGCGGGTCCCTCTCCCAAATTTGGGACTCGGCCCCCAAAACAGGGGCTGTCCGTCGCATTATCGAGCATGTCTATCGTGTGATAGCGTCGGTCGATTGTGAATTTTCAATATGTTGTCGGCCGTGAAAGAAAAACTGAATCAACGCCGTATGCGCGACGTGACGCTGAAGCAGCTGCGCGTCGTGCAGGCCGTCGCGCGAACCGGTCGGATCACGTTCGCCGCCAATGAGTTACGGGTGACGCCACCGGCCGTGACGCTGCAGCTCAAGCTGCTCGAGAGCGCCGTGGGACTGGTGCTGTTCGAGCGTACGCGGCAGGGCCTGCGGCTGACGGACGCGGGCCAGTACGTGCTCGGCTTGCAAACGCGCATCGAGGCCGCACTACTGGAGTGCAGCGAGGCGCTGAGCGAAATGAAAGGGCTGACCCGCGGCCGGGTCTCGATCGGCGTGGTCAGCACGGCGAAGTACTTCGCCCCGCGTGCCGTGGCCGCCTTCGCGGCGGCGCACCCGCGCATCGAGGTCAAATTGATCGAGGGCAATCGCGAGACGATCGTCGCCGCACTGGAGCGGTTCGAGCTCGACATCGCCATCATGGGATCGCCTCCCGGCACGCTCGCCGCCGCCCACCGCACCATCGGCGACCATCCCTTCATCATCGTCGCTCCGGCCGGACACCGGCTGGCTGCGCGGCGTCGCGTAACACTCGCGGCCCTCGCCAACGAGAAGTTCCTGTTGCGCGAGCCGGGATCGGGCACGCGCACGCTGATGGAGCGCATGTTCGCAAAGCACGAGGTCGTGCCGCGCGCCGTCACCGAATTCGGCAGCAACGAGACGATCAAGCAGGCGGTGATGGCCGGGCTCGGCCTCGCCTTCATCTCCGCGCACACGGTAGCGGCCGAGATCGCGGCCGGGTGGCTCAGCGTGTTGCACGTCGAAGGCCTGCCGATCGTGCGCCAATGGTACGCCGTCAGAGCCGAGCAAAAGCAGCTCCTGCCCGCCGGGCTGGCCATGTGGGACTTTCTGATGCGGGAGGGAGCCGGATTCCTCCCCGAGGTCTAGTTCGAGCGCCTATTCAGCGGCCTTCACGTAGCTATCCAGCGACGGGCACGAGCACACGAGGTTGCGGTCGCCGTACACGTTGTCGACGCGGTTGACCGGTGGCCAGTACTTGTCGACGCGGAAGGCGCCGGCCGGGAAACAGGCAGCCTCGCGGCTGTACGGCCGACGCCAATCGCCGACCAGATCCTCCACCGTGTGCGGGGCATTCTTCAGCGGGTTGTTGTGCGGGTCGCTGCGCCCATCCTCGATCGCACGCACCTCCTCGCGGATGGCGAGCATGGCATCGCAGAAGCGGTCGAGCTCGGCCTTGGTTTCCGATTCCGTCGGCTCGATCATCAGCGTGCCCGGAACCGGCCAGCTCATCGTCGGCGGATGGAAGCCGCTGTCGATCAGGCGCTTGGCTATGTCGTCGACGGTGATGCCGGCGCTCTGCTGCAGCGGGCGCGTATCGACGATGCATTCATGCGCGACGCGCCCGTTTCTCCCCGTGTAAAGCACCGGGTAGGCACCCTCGAGCCGCTTGGCGATGTAATTGGCGTTGAGGATCGCGACGCGGGTCGCCTGCGTTAGACCCTCCCCGCCCATCATCAGGCAGTAGCTCCAGGAGATGGGTAGGATCGATGCCGATCCGAACGGCGCCGCCGACACGCATCTCGCCCCGCCGGCCTCGGGATTGCCCGGCAGGAAGGGGGCGAGGTGCGCCTTGACGCCGATCGGACCCATGCCGGGGCCGCCGCCGCCATGCGGAATGCAGAACGTCTTGTGCAGGTTGAGATGACTGACGTCGGCGCCCATGTCCCCCGGCCGCGCCAGCCCCACGAGCGCATTGAGATTGGCGCCGTCGAGATAGACCTGCCCGCCGTTGGCGTGGGTGATGTCGCAGATCTCGCGCACCGTCTCCTCGAACACGCCGTGCGTTGAAGGGTAGGTGATCATGCACGCCGCGAGATCGTTCGCATGCTGCTTGGCGAGCGAGCGGAATTGCTCGAGGTCGATATTGCCTTTTGCGTCCGTGCCGATGACGACGACCTGCATGCCGCACATGGCCGCCGAGGCCGGGTTGGTGCCGTGCGCGGAGGCGGGAATGAGACAGACGTTCCGGTGCCCCTCGCCCCGGCTCTGGTGATAGGCGCGAATGGTCAGAAGACCGGCGTATTCGCCCTGCGCGCCCGAGTTCGGCTGCATGGAGATCGCATCGTACCCGGTGATCTGGCAGAGCTTCGCCGAAAGATCCTCGATCAGCTCAGCGTATCCACGCACCTGACCGGCCGGAACGAAGGGGTGGATCTCGGCGAACTCCGGCCAGGTGATGGGGAGCATCTCGGCCGTGGCGTTGAGCTTCATGGTGCACGAGCCCAGCGGAATCATCGCCCGGTCGAGCGCCAGGTCGCGGTCGGCGAGCCGGCGCATGTAGCGCGTCATCTCGCTCTCGGCGCGGTTCATATGAAAGATCGGGTGGGTGAGATATTTCGACTGGCGCAGCAGCGCTTTCGGCAGCCGGTATTCGGGATACTCGTCCTTGTAGACCAGGTTGTAGCCGCCGAAGGCGCGCCATACCGCCTCGAGCGTCGCGGGACGCGTGCGCTCGTCCACCGTGATGCCGATGCGGTCGTTGCCGACCTTGCGCAGGTTCACACCATTGTCGACGGCGTTCTTCATGATCAGCCCCTGATAGGGACCGACCTCGACGGTGATGGCGTCGAAGTAGGATTCGGGCGCGATTCTGAAGCCGAGCGAAGCCAGTCCGTCGGCAAGGCGCGCCGCCTTGCGATGCACGCGCTCGGCGATCGCCTTGAGCCCCTTGGGGCCGTGGAACACGGCGTACATCGAGGCGATCACGGCGGGTAGCACCTGCGCGGTGCAGATGTTGGAGGTGGCCTGGCCGCGGCGGATGTGCTGCTCGCGCGTCTGCAGCGCCAGCCGGTAGGCGCGATTGCCCCTCGCGTCGATCGACACGCCGACGAGCCGCCCCGGCAGGGCGCGCTTATAGGCGTCCTTCACCGCGATGTAGGCGGCATGCGGGCCGCCGTAGCCCATCGGCATGCCGAAACGCTGCATCGAGCCGATGGCGATGTCGGCCCCCATCTCGCCCGGCGGCTTCAGCAGCGTAAGCGCCAAGGGATCGGCGGCGATGACGCCCAGGGCCTTGGCGGCGTGCAGCTTGGCGATGACGGAGGAGAAGTCGTGAAAGTCGCCGTTCACGCCGGGATACTGGAAGATGGCGCCGAACACCGCCTTGGGATCGAGATCCTTGAACGGATCGCCGACGATGAGCTTCCAGCCCATCGGCTCGGCGCGGGTCTGCAGCACGGCGAGCGTCTGCGGCAGGCATTGCCCGTCGACGAAGAAGGACTCGGCCTTCGATTTCGTCACCCGGCGCGCCAGCGCCATCGCCTCCGCCGCCGCCGTCGCCTCGTCGAGCAACGAGGCGTTGGCGACGTCGAGCCCGGTCAAGTCACTGACCAGCGTCTGGAAGTTGAGCAGCGCCTCGAGGCGGCCCTGGCTGATCTCCGGCTGATAAGGTGTATAGGCCGTGTACCAGGCCGGGTTCTCCAGAATGTTGCGCTGGATCGCCGGCGGCATGATCGTGCCGTGATAGCCCTGGCCGATGAGCGAGGTGAGGACGCGGTTCTTGTTGGCCGTCTCGCGCAGCTTATCGAGCGCGCCGCGCTCCGAGCGCGGACGGCCGAATTCCAACGGCGCCGTCTGCCGTATCCCCTTCGGTACGGTCTCCTCGATCAAGGCATCGAGGTCCTCGGCGCCGACGATGCGCAGCATCTGCGCCATCTCCTCGGGCGACGGCCCGATATGGCGCCGATTGGCAAAGTCGTAGGGCTCGTATCTATCGCTGGCCATGCCGATCACCATCAGCCGATGAGGGATTTGTAGGCGTTCTGATCCATCAGCTCCTCCATATCCTCGATGCGGGCGAGCTTGAGCTTGAAGAACCAGCCCGCACCCATTGGGTCACTGTTGACGACGCCGGGCTCGCCGACGATTGCCGCATTGGTCTCAACCACCTCGCCTGACAGCGGGGCATAGACGTCGGACGCAGCCTTCACCGATTCGACCGTCGCCGCCCGCTCGCCCTTCTCGAGCTTGGCGCCGACCTCCGGCAGCTCGACGAAGACGAGGTCGCCCAGCTGCTCGGCGGCGTGCGCGGTGATACCGACGGTGGCGACGCCGCTGTCGAGCTTCAGCCATTCGTGCTCCTCGGTGAATTTCAGCAAGGCTCCCTCCTCGAATTGCTTGCGCTGCGGCCGCGTTGATAGTGGGTGGTGATGAAGGGTAGCGGGCTCACCTCGACGGGGAGCCGCTTGTCGCGGACTTCGGCGAAGATCCGCGTCCCTGGCGCCGCCAGCTCGGTGGGCAGGTACCCCATGGCGACAGGCGCGTTGACGCTGGGTCCGAAGACGCCGGAGGTAACGACGCCGACAGACTTGTCGGCGCCCTCGGCGGGGAACAACGGCGCGCCCGCGCGCACCGGAGCCTTGCCTTGCGTGCGCAGTCCAACGCGGCGGCGCGCGGCGCCGTTCTCCAGTTGCGCCAGGATGATCTCGGCGCCGGGAAAGCCGCCCGCGCGGGGGCAGCCGTGCCGGCGCACTTTTGGGATTGCCCACGCCAGCTCCGCCTCGACCGGCGTCGTCGTTTCGTCGATGTCGGATCCGTAGAGGCAAAGGCCGGCTTCGAGGCGCAGGGAATCGCGCGCGCCGAGGCCGGCCGGGGCAACCGTCGGATCCTCGAGCAGAGCTTCTGCGATCTCGCGCGCGATGTCCGCGTGCGAGGCGATCTCGAAGCCATCCTCGCCGGTATAGCCGGAGCGCGAGACGACGCACTGCGCGCCGAGGATCTCGAACGTCCGCACGTCCATGAAGGCCATCCGTCCGCACTCGGGTGCGATGCGCTCGAGCGCCGCCGCTGCCTTGGGGCCCTGCAGCGCAATGAGCGCGCGCTCCTTCAGCAGCTCCACCTCACATCGATCGACGAGGAACGCGCGCAGATGCGCCGCGTCGGCTGCCGTGCGCGCGGCATTGACGACGAGGTGCAGATGATCGCCCAAGTGGGCGACCATCAGATCGTCGAGCATCCCACCCGAGGCAGCGGTGAAGAAGGTGTAGACCTGCCGCCCGGCCTTCAGTCCGACGATGTCCGCCGGCACGAGTTCTTCCAGCGCCCGCGCCGCGTCCAACACTTCGCCCGATCGCGCCCGCAGCGCGACCTGACCCATGTGCGAAACGTCGAACAGCCCGGCGGCGGCGCGCGTGTGCAGATGCTCTTTGAGTATGCCGGCTGGATATTGGAGCGGCATCTCGTAGCCGGCGAACGGCACCATGCGCGCGCCGAGATCGACGTGCAGACCGTGCAGCGGCGTGCGCTTGAGCCCCGCAACCGAACTGGAATTGCCGTGACCGCTCATGCAGAGGCTCCTTGGCTCATTCGCGCACGCCTTCATGCGCCGGCACGAGCCCCCTCTGTCCTGAAACCTGAAAGATTGGACGCCTTGCCGCCAACCATTATAGCGGGAGCGCCTTATCCTCTTCGGTGGGCCGGCGCGGATCCGGCCACTTTCCAGAGCGTCATCTAGGCTGCGGTCCTTTTGCCTGAGAGTTTCCGGGGCGGTTGCTCCTTCGGCGCCAGAGGAGAACCCTCCGGACTCTCCCGCAAGCCTTGCACTGACTAGCCCAAACGTGGTGCGCGTCGCGCGCGGGGTCAATCCCCCTTAAGATCTTGTTGACACTGACCTTGCGCCCGTGGCGCGGCGCGCCTCCTGCAATTCCGTGGAGGAGAGCAGCGCGTCCAGCGTGCGCGTGAGTGGCGCCTCGGCGACGAAACAATCCGCGCCCTCCACCATGACGCGTCGACGTGCGACGCCGCCGAAGCCCACCACATAGGCCCCAGCTGCGCGGGCGGCGAGATCAGTCATTCCGTCACCGACGATGGCGACCGAGCCGTGGTGCTCCGCCACGCCACGGCAGATTTCCGCCTTGCCGTCGCTGCGCGTGAGCGGCGAACTCGCATCAAAACCAGCATATCTGCCGCTGTCGTCGAGGTATATCTCGACGGCGCGCACATTCGAAACATCGATGCCAATGGCGCGCGCCAGCGTCGCAACCGGCTGAAGAAAGCCGCCGCTCACCAGATAGGTGGGCTTGCCGATCGCCTGCAGCGCAGCAATCGTCTCGAGGGCGCCGTCGACCATTTCCTCGACGTAACGCGCTCCGAGCCATGCGAGCGCATCCCCATCCGGGCGCACGATCTCCAGTCGCTTGGCATAGATCTCATCAAGCGCCAATGTGCCGTCCATGGCCGCGGTGGTGAGCGGCGCGATCTCGGCCACGACGCCGGCGCGCCGCGCAAGCTCGTCGATGCCTTCGATCCGCGTCAGCGTGCTGTCGCAGTCGAAGCAGATTGCCGCGAATTTCGACCGCTCGCTCATTACAGCTCGATCTGTACGGCTTGGCGGATGGCGGGGATCGCACGCACCTCCTCGAGCGCCTTGGGCGGCAGCGGCGCGGAAACGCCGACCAGCGCGATGGCCTCGGGCCTGCCTTCGGCGACGCCGACCTGCATGCGCGAGATGTTGATGTTCTCCCGTCCCAGGATGCCCCCCAGCGCGCCGACCACTCCGGGACGGTCGTCGTGCCGGGTGAAGATGAGGCAGCCTTCCGGCACCGCTTCGACGTGGTAATCGTCGATACATACGAGGCGCGGGTGGCTCTCTCCCAGCAGTGTGCCGGCGACGCTGGTCGATGCCTCGCCGGTCTTGGCGCGCAGCTCTACGAGCGAGACGTAATCGCGCGCCTCGTGCGCCCTCACCTCCCGCACCGCGATTCCCTGGCGGTGGGCGAGCGTCGACGCATTGACCTCGTTGACCGGCACGGCAAGGCGCTTGCTCAGCAAGCCAGCCAGCGCCCCCGCCGTGATGAGCCGTGGATCGACATCGGCGATGCGGCCGAAGAGGGCCACTTCGAGCTCGGCGATAGGCCCTGGCATGAGCGCCGATAGGAGGCGCCCCAGGGCCAGCGCGAGTTGCTGATAGGGTCGCGCGCGGATGAGTTGATCGCTCGGGATGCGGGGCAGGTTGACGGCGCTTTGCGCCGCACCCGTCACCAGGAAGGCGGCGATCTGCTCGGCGATCTTGACGCTCACCGCCTGCTGGGCCTCCTGCGTCGAGGCGCCCAGGTGCGGGGTCATCACCACGTTGTCGAGGCGCAAGAGAGGCGAGTCTCCCGGCGGCTCTTTGCCATAGACGTCGAGGGCGGCGCCGGCCAGATGGCCACTGGCGAGCGCTTCGAGGAGCGCCGCCTCGTCGATGAGCCCGCCGCGCGCACAGTTGATCAGCCGCGCGCCGGGCTTCATCTTGGCGAGGCGCGAGGCGTCGAGCAGGTTGCGCGTCGCGTCGTTGAGCGGGCAGTGCAGCGTCACATAGTCGGCGGAGGCAAGCAGCGTATCGAGGTCGGCGGGCTCGGCTCCCGTCTCGCGGATCACGTCCGGCACGACAAAGGGATCGAAGGCGAGCACGCGCATGCGGAACGCCAGGCACCGCCGCGCCACGATGCGCCCGATGGTGCCGAAGCCAACGATGCCCACGGTCTTCTCGGCCAGTTCGGTGCCGATGAAGTTACCCGGCTTCCACTCGCCGCGCCGCACCGAGCGGTCGGCCTGCGGCAAATGGCGACTGAGAGATAGGAGGTGCGCTAGCGCCAGCTCGGCGGTCGTCGTGGCGTTGGCGTCGGGCGTATTGAAGACGACGATACCGTGCTCCGTCGCCGCCGCGACGTCGATGTTGTCGACGCCGATGCCGGCCCTGCCGATGACCCGCAGCTTTTTTCCCGCTGCGATGACAGGGGCCGTGACGCGCGTCTTGGAGCGCACGATGAGCGCATCATAGTCGCCGATCCGCTGACACAGCGCGCCTTCATCGAGACCCGTCGCGACGTCGACGGCGAGCCCCGGGGTCGAGGCCAGCAAAGCCTTCCCCTGCTCGTGGATGGGATCTGCGACGAGTACACATTTGCCTGCTGCCATCTGCAACCCCGCTGCTCGCAAGCCTTCGGCCCAAGATCTACCGATCAGATCTCACCATTCTTATCAAGACACCACTCCCAAAACCGAAGGGCTGATGTCGACGAGCGGCGGATCGGCGCGTTCGCGCGCGAGAATGGACACTCTGCGCGCCCGCGCTACTCTACGAAAGGCCAAGCGGACGCGGCTCGCCTTCTCGTCTTGCCTGCGGCATCGCGCGCCGCCACCGACGCCGATTGTGGCGCGGATGCATCGCCCGCGGCGAATCTCCTCAGCCACGCCGTGAAAACTAGACGAACACAGTCAGCAATATTACCGTCCGCCGATCGTCAGTCCTCAAAGTCCATTTGTATCGCGTAGGGGGGTTCAGTCGTGTTGCGTCTCAGCGGGCGTGCGTGGAATTGCGTCAGCAAGAAGAAGTTCGCGGGCTCGAAAGGCCTCGACCCGCGGAAAAGCTACAAGATCTCGGCTGCTTGCCTGGCGGCGACATGCGCCAGCGTCGGTCCCGCCGCGGCGCAGGAAGCAGCAAAACCGGACCAGCTCCCTCCGGTTGTAGTGGAAGCGACCCAGGCGCCGGCGCCTAAGAAAAAGTCCGCGGCCAAGAAAAAGCCCGCTCCGACGACGACGGCAGTTGCCACGCCCGACACCGCTCCGGCGCAGCCGACGCAATCCTCCTCTGGCGGCCCGCTCGGCAACCCCAACCCGGGTGGCGTCGTCGGCTATCTGGCGACACAGACCTCGACGGCGACGAAGACCGATACGCCGCTCATCGACATTCCGCAGTCGATCACCGTCGTGACAAAAGAGCAGGCCAAGGACCAGGGCTCGCGCGATCTCAGGCAGGCGCTGACGTATGTGCCCGGCGTCGTTGTCGGGCAGGGTGAAGGCCACCGCGACGCCCCGACCATCCGCGGCGTCAGCTCGACCTCTAGTTTCTTCGTCGACGGCGTGCGCGATGACGTCGAGTATTTCCGCGACCTTTACAACATCGAGCGCGTCGAGGTCCTCAAAGGCGCCAACGCGATGATCTTCGGGCGCGGCGGCGGCGGCGGCGTCATCAACCGCGTCACCAAGAAGGCGGAGGGTGAGCGCCTCTACGAGGCGACGACGACCTACGGCTCGTTCGACACCAAGCGCGTCGAGCTCGATGGCGGACAGGCGATTACCAACGACTTCGCGTTCCGCATCCTCGGCATGTACGAGGATTCCGGCAGCTACCGCGACTTCACGGAGCTGGAGCGCTACGGCATCAATCCCAAAATCGCTTTCCGTCCGGACGAGGACACTGTCGTCCACCTCGCGTACGAGTACTACAACCATGACGGCACGGTTGATCGCGGGATTCCGGGTGATAGCCAGACGGGCAAGCCCGTTGATGTCGATCTGAGCACCTACTTCGGTAATCCCGATGTGAGCTTCACGTACTTCAACTCACACGTGGCGACGGCGATCGTCGAGCACAAATTCGACAATGGCATCAAGCTGAAGAACCATACGCAATACGGCAGCTACGAGAAGTACTACCAGAACATCACGCCGACGAGCACGGTGAGCATCAGCGACCAGGTAAACTTGGGCGCCTATGGCAACCTGACCGAGCGCGAGAGCATCTTCAACCAGACGGACCTCACGGCGAAGGTCGACATGGGCGGCGGCATCCGCCACACGCTGCTCGCCGGCACCGAGTTTGGCTATCAGGATACGACCAATCAGCGGTCCCCCAGTTCAAGTGTAGGCACTCCTACAGTGTGCACGGTGACGCTACCGACGACGACGTGTTCTTTCCCATTCAACCAACCGAAGGGCCCGGTGCTCCACACCGAGCTGGCGTTGGCAGGCGTCTATGTACAGGATCAGATTGAGATGAGCCGCTATTTCGAGGTGATCGGCGGCATCCGCTTCGATCACTTTGATGTCGACTTCACCAACAAGACCAGCGGCCAGCAACTCGACCGCGTCGACAACGTCTGGTCGCCGCGCGTGGGGGCGGTGTTCAAGCCTCTCGATTACCTGTCCTTCTACGTGAGCTACTCGAAATCGTTCCTACCCTCGACGGGTGATCAGTTCGCCAACCTCTCCAGCGGCGTAACGGGAACTGCAAACCTTCAGCCCGAGGAGTTCCTCAACCGGGAAATCGGCTTCAAGTGGGATGTCACTCCCCGCCTCTTCTTCACCGGCGCCTTGTTCATGCTGGATCGCGAGAACTCGTTCGTCACCACTGGCACGGGGCAGGTTGGGCAACTTGGCAAAACACGCACTCAAGGCGGCGAGCTGGCGCTCACCGGATACCTTACTGACGACTGGGAGGTCGTCGCGGGCTATGGCTATCAGATAGCCGAGGTCCTCGTGGGAACGAGTTCGAGCCAGATCGAGGGCAATGAGGTCCCGCTTGTTCCGCACCACACCTTCTCGCTGTGGAACAAGTATCACTTCCTCCCCGATTGGGCCGCAGGCGTTGGCGTGATCAGCCGCACCGCGATGTTCGCAGGAACAAACAACAGCATAACGCTGCCCGGCTTTGCGCGCGTCGACGCGGCGCTGTTCTGGGACATCAACGAGAACATCGAAGCGCAGCTCAACGTCGAAAACGTATTCGACACCGAGTACTACGCGACGGCGCACAACAACAACAACATCACGCCCGGCTCGCCACAGGCCTACTACCTAACGCTCACGACCCGCTACTGACCGAGCGTCTGACCACGATGAAATGCCCCCGCAATCTGCGGGGGCATTTTTGCTGCAACGCGGATACGGGGAACTAGAAGCCGAGGTAGATGCCGAAGCCCGGACGGCGGTAGTGGCGATGGCCATAGTGATGGCCGTGGCGACGATAGTGGCCGCGCCGCCATCCGCGGTGGTGGTGGTAGTATCCGGCCTTCTCCACGTTGCTGGTGTTGATCTGCTTGGCGCCGTTCGCCTGCGGCAGCGCGCTGGCGCTCTGCGGTGTAGCGAGCAGCACGCCGGCGGCGGCGACGGCAGCGGCAAGGGCTGTTTTCGTAAGCATCATCTGTCCTCCATTCGCTGGGAGGGCAACACTTCCCCGCCGCGTTGGTTCCCTGCGCTCTGCACGACAAAAGCGGTCGCGGAAAAACTGTCGCGGAGGATGTTGCGGCGCGTTGCAGCGCCTACATCGCTTGCTGCACCCGATAGGCATCGTGCGCGCATGGATGCTCAACCTTGCATTAACAAGGCCCGGGTTCGATGGCGCATCGCAGGAGAAGCCGCATGACGACGATTGCCAACGCTGTCACGACGACTGCCAACGCCTCAGCGTCGGGAAGCTTCGACATCGGTGGCGATCTCACCGTGCACCGCCTCGGGTTCGGCGCCATGCGCGTCACCGGCAAAGGCATTTGGGGCGAGCCGGAGGATCGCGCCGAGGCGCTGCGTACGCTGCGCCGTGTCCCCGAGCTGGGCATCAATCTGATCGACACTGCCGACAGCTACGGGCCGGAGGTGAGCGAGCGGCTGATCCGCGAGGCGCTGCATCCCTACAAGGGTCTCGTCATCGCCACCAAGGGCGGCCTCTTGCGTCCCGGGCCCGACAAATGGGTCCCCAATGGCCGGCCCGACTACCTGCGCCAGCAGGTGTTCGTCAGCATGCGCCGGCTCGGCGTGGAGCGCATCGACCTCTGGCAACTGCACCGCATCGACCCCGGCGTGCCGCGCGACGAGCAGTTCGATGCCATCCGCGCCATGCAAAAGGAGGGTCTCATTCGCCACGTCGGCTTGAGCGAGGTGAAGGTCGAGGAGATCGGCGCGGCGCAGAAGTTCTTCCAGGTCGCGACGGTGCAGAACCTCTACAATCTCACCAACCGCTCGAGTGAGGACGTGGTCGATTTCTGCACCAAGCACGGCATCGGCTTCATTCCCTGGTTCCCGCTCGCCGCGGGCAGCCTGGCGCGGCCGGGTTCAAAGCTCGATGCCGTCGCCCATCGCCACAACGCCAGCCCGGGGCAGATTGCCCTCGCCTGGCTCTTGCGCCGCAGCCCGGTCATGCTGCCCATTCCCGGCACCGGGAAAGTGAAGCATCTGGAGGAGAACGTCGCCGCGGCGAGCATCATCCTGTCGGATGCCGAGTTCGCCGAGCTGAGCGCACTCGCCTGAAGAGGCGTGAAACGCGACGCGGTCTGTGGTTCAGTAGGTCCTGTCGCTGAGCGCGCCAGGGCACATGGGCAAATTTCCACCCGTCATCGTATCGATGCTTCTCGCGGCGGCACTGGCCGCCGCCCCCTGCGCCGTGGCGCAGAAAGCTCCACCGACGTGCCGTGACGACGCGATGCTCGTCTTCGATGCCTCAGGATCCATGGCCGGCACCGACTTCAACAATCCGCCCACGCCGCGCATCGCGAAGGTGAAGGAGGCGCTGGGGAAGGTGCTGCCGGAGGTCGCCGCGACGCGCAACCTCGGCCTCATCGACTACGGCCCGGGACCCGCCAACCGGTGCGATAACATCGACTTGCTGCTGCAGCCCGCCCCCTATTCCGCTGAACGCATCATGACGGCGATCAACCGGCTGATCCCGGCGGGACGCACGCCGCTGACGGCGGCCGTGAGCGCAGCGGCGCGCGTGCTGCAGTTTCCCCACAAGTCGGGCGTCGTCGTGCTGCTGACCGACGGCGAGGAGACGTGCGGCGGCGATCCCTGCTCCATGGCCAGGGCGCTGCGGGCGCAGGGCGAAAACCTCACCGTCCACGTCATCGGGTATCGCATGCGCGATACGGCCACGCCGACCGGATATCTGCAGTCGCGCTGCCTCGCCGACAGCACGGGCGGGCTCTATATCTCCGTGGAGACGACGGATCAGCTCGTCGCCGCCCTACAGAAGATGCTGGGCTGCCCGGCGGTCTCGACGCTGCTCACGTCGGTGCCGCGGCGGCGATAAGCGATGCCGCCCTCCCGTCCGACGCTTCCGCGCACAGGGCTGGCGTTGCCGGGCGCGTTGGGCCACAAGGGCGCTCGACGAATGGTCCGGCCCTCCGCAGCCGGGCGCGAAACAGCGTATTGGGAGACGGCATGACCGCTTCGCGCACCACGGAGGTCCTCGCGCTCACCGCACTGCTGATCAGCACTCTTGCATCGGCAGCAGCAACGGACCGCCCCGTCGATCGCGATCGGCTGACGGGCGTCGTCGTCGCGCCGGGGGCCACGACCTGGTCGAGTGAGAACTTCGAGGAGAAGAAGGGCCTCATCAGCGAGATCGCGGCGGCGGAGGGCAAGACCTGCACCGACTACTCTTTCCTCGGCTGGGCGCCGGGATCGGGCGGCACCGACGTGATCATGCCCACGACCCGCAAAAGCTTCGAGTCAGCGGGACATGCGGTCGCGCAGAAGCAGGGGCACTTTCCTACCGATACGATTTGGACCGTCGCCAAGGAGGGACGCGAGGCCGTGATCCTGTGGGGCGCCGTGGCAGGCTCGACGATCTACCTATCGTGCCTCACCGCCGGCACCGCCGCCGAACCCGGCAAGACTCCATAACGCGATAGCGCAGCGACTGCCCGCGCGAGACGCGCCGCTCCTGTGGCGCCGAGCGCGTGCTCAGTAGGCGTCCCGCATTCCGGCGGCAAACGCGAGCCGCTCCGGCACTACGATCGCCGGCCCACGGGCTCCCGCCGCGGTCGCGCTGATCGGCAGGCTCGGCACGGCATTGGCCGAGCTGAACGCAACCGGCCACTGGCAGACGAACATGCCGACGACGAGCGCCGCGATAATGCCCAGCTGGCGCAGCTGCTTGACGCGCGTTTCGCGCTCGACCGTCTCGATGATGTAGATTTTCAGCGGCAGCTCGAAATCAACGGCGTCTCGGGCTGGCGTCCTGACCGGTACATAGGCCGACAGCACCTCTCTGCATTCCCTCACGATGCGCTCTCCTGGAAGCGGTACAAACCAGTGCCCTCGGGTGCAGACATCGCGCGACATTTTGGCCACCTCGTGACAACGAGGTTAACGCCTGAACTTTATTCGGCGGGCAAGGGGGCTGGCGGGGCGTGCGAAATGCCTCCGCCTCAATCTGCCGGAGCGTAGCGAGAATGCTTGGCGAAGCGGGGGCCTGCACACCACATTAGGCTCATTCCCAAGAGGATTGCATGGGCGCTGCCGGCGTCGATCGATGGCTGTATCCGACTCACCGCGGGCTCTTCTGCGAGCCCGGCGGCTTTTTCGTCGATCCGGCGCGCGCCGTCGATCGCGCCGTCATCACCCACGGCCACAGCGATCACGCGCGATCGGGTCACGGCGCTGTGTTGGCGACGCGCGAAACCATTGAAATCATGAAGACACGCATGGGGTCAGGGTGCGCCGGCGGCTTCGAGCCGCAAGCGCTGGGAGAAGCGCGGGACATCAACGGCGTAGCCGTGCGCCTCATCCCCGCCGGCCATATCCTCGGCGCGGCGCAGGTGGTGCTCGACTGGCAAGGCCAGCGGGTGATCATCTCCGGCGACTACAAGCGCGCCTCCGACCCGACGTGCGCGCCCTTCGAGGTCGTGACGTGCGACGTGTTCATCACCGAGGCGACGTTCGCGCTGCCAGTGTTCCGCCATGAGCCGGCCGAAGCCGAGGTCGGGCGCCTGCTTGCCTCCATCGCCCGCCAACCGGAGCGCGCGCACCTCGTCGGCGCCTATGGGCTCGGCAAAACCCAGCGCGTTATCAAGCTGTGCCGCGAGGCCGGCTACGACAAGCCGATCTATCTGCACGGCGCATTGGTCGAGCTATGCCAGCTCTATCAGCGGCTCGGCGTCGACCTCGGCGACCTGCGTCCTGTCACCAGCGACAAGACAGGCGACTTCGCCGGCGCGCTCGTGCTGTGCCCTCCCTCTTCCGTCGACGACCGCTGGTCGCGACGCTTCCCCGATCCCGTCACCGCCTTCGCCTCAGGTTGGATGCGCATCAAGGGGCGCATCCGCCAGGCGGGCGTCGAGCTGCCGCTTGTCATCTCCGATCACGCCGACTGGCCGGAGCTGCTCGACACCATCGTCGAGACGGGGGCCGAGGACGTTTGGGTCACGCACGGCCGCGACGACGCGCTCGTCTACCAGCTCGGGCTTATGGGTCGCAAAGCGCGCGCGCTGTCGCTGGTCGGCTTCGAGGACGAGGGCGACTAGTAGTGTGATGATCGAGAAATTCGCCATCATGAACGACAAGGTATCGAGCGAATTTCTCGATCTGAATCACACTACCAAATCCATGATTCTAGTGTCCCTTATGCTTCCGAAGCTCGCTCCCAACCCCAGCCGCGAGCTCTGGCGAGCTTCGGAAGCGGGACACTAGCATGCAAAAGTTCGCCAACCTGCTCGACTGCCTGACGACGACGCCATCGCGCAGCGGCAAGCTGGCGCTGCTCGCCGAGTATTTCAGTTCGGCGACCGACCCCGATCGCGGCTTTGCGCTCGCCGCCCTCACCGATGGCCTGTTCCCCCGCCTGCCGCTGCGCCGCGCCCTTGCCGAGCTGATGGAGGGCAAGATCGACCCCGTGCTCTATCAGCTGTCGCGCGACTACGTGGGCGACACGGCGGAGACGGTGTCGCTGCTGTGGCCCGATAAGCGCAGCGCACGCGCCTCCCCGCGCCTTGCCGAGGTCGTCGCCGCACTCGAGCTCGCCCCGCGCAATGCCGTGGCGCCGGTGCTCGACGATTTCCTCGACCGCCTCGACGTGCGCGGGCGCTGGGCGCTCCTGAAGCTCGTGGGCGGCGCGCCGCGCGTCGGTGTCTCGGCCCGCCTCGCCAAGACGGCCTTGGCGCAGATGAGCGGGCATGAGCTCAGCGACATCGAGGAGATGTGGCACGCGCTGCACCCGCCCTACACCGATCTCTTCGCCTGGCTCGAGAGCCGCGGCCCGCGCCCCGATGCCGAGGGCAAGCCGGTATTCCGCCCCCTGATGCTCGCGCATCCGATCGAGGAAGGCGACTGGGCGAGCCTGACCCCGGAGGACATCGCCGCGGAATGGAAGTGGGACGGCGTGCGCGTGCAGGTGGCGGCCGGGTCATGCCGAAGGCATGCTTCCAGCATGGGCGAGGTGCGCATCTTCTCGCGCTCGGGCGACGACATCTCGTCCGGCTTCCCGGAGATCGTCGCCGCCTTCGCCCCATTCAACGCCGTGCTCGACGGCGAGCTGCTCATCGTACGCGACGGCGTCGTCGCCCCGTTCAACGACCTACAGCAGCGGCTCAACCGCAAGACCGTCACCGCCAAGATGCTGCGCGATTACCCTGCCTTCGTGCGGCTCTACGATATTCTGATCGACGACGGCGAGGACGTGCGCCCCCTCCCCTTCGCCGAGCGGCGGTTGCGCCTCGAGGCCTGGCACGCGCGACACCATCCACGCCTCACCGACGTCAGCGCGCTCGTCGCCTTCGAGCACTTCCAGCATCTCGGCGCGCTGTGGAGCGGCGCACGCGAGGCCGGCATCGAAGGGCTGATGCTGAAGCGCAAGACGAGCCCCTATCTTTCCGGTCGCCCCAAGGGGCACTGGTGGAAGTGGAAGCGCGCCGCGCTGACCATCGACTGCGTGCTGATGTACGCCCAGCGCGGCTCCGGCAAGCGCTCGTCCTACTATTCCGACTATACGTTCGGCGTCTGGCGCGAGGTTGCCGGGGAGGGTGGCGAAACGCTGCGCGAGCTGGTGCCGGTCGGCAAGGCGTATTCCGGCTTCACCGACGAGGAGCTCGTCCGCCTTGACCGCTTCGTGCGCAACAGCACCATCGAGCAGTTCGGGCCGGTGCGCGCCGTCGAGCAAGAGTTGGTGCTGGAGATCGCCTTCGACGCCGTGTTCCCCTCGAGCCGCCACAAGTCGGGCCTCGCCATGCGCTTTCCGCGCGTGCACCGCATCCGCTGGGACAAGCCGGCGGCGGAGGCAGATACGCTCTCGACGGTGCAGAAGCTCGTGGTGGCCCCTGGCGAGCCTGCCGCGCTGCATCGCTAGCTGCGACAGCCGAACACTGTTGGCTGGTTCCGGTCATACACCTATGTAACAACTATCAGGCCGGCTGGTACGGAGCGGGTACGCTCGTCGGCGACGTGCTGAAGCGCGTCAGCCGACGACCAATGGAGGCCTGAGCAATGAACCAGATAGATCGAAGGTTCGAGCAGCGCCGCCCCGGTAGTGGACAGGCGAGCGTGCTCGACGGCCCCGAGCACATCAAGGGGCTTCCGCACGATAAGAAAAGCGCCGTTGAGGAGGCACGCGGGCATCCGGAGCAGGCGAAGGCTTGTAAGAGCGTGCTCGATGGGCCGGCCTGCATCGCCGGCCTGCCGCACTAGGCGGGTGATCGAGCACAACGAGCATTAGGCCCCCGCAGGCGGGAACCTTGCGCCGGATAGTCAGTTTGACCATGTCGTGGTCAAAAGACTGGAGCGGTGCCATGCACACGACCAAGCATGCCCACACCGTATGGGAAGGATCCGCGCGCGACGGTGCGGGCAAAGTCACCTCGCAGAGTAATGCGCTGCAGAACCAAAAACTTTCGTTCAAGAAGCGCTTCGAGGATGAGCGCGGCACCAATCCCGAGGAGCTGATTGCGGCGGCGCACTCCGCCTGCTTCTCGATGGCGCTCGCCTATGCGCTCGACCAATCGGGCCACACGGCATCGAAGCTCGATACCGATGCCGGGGTGACGCTCGAGTCCACGGGTAACGGCTACAAGGTCTCCAGCTCGGTGCTGAAGCTCAACGCTACGGTGCCGGGCATGGACCGCGAGGAATTTGCGAAGATCGCGGAGAAGGCAAAGACGGATTGCCCGGTATCCAAGTTGCTGGATGCCGACATCAAGCTGGAGTGGATGTTGAATTGATCGCGTCGGTTCCGGCTAGGCGCCTCTGCTCGCGGATCATCGCGCGTCCTCGATCGAGCCCCGCTCCACTTGCAGGCCCGCTCGCTGCCAATCGGCCTTGCCGCCGCGGTAATCGAAGACCTTGTTGTAGCCGAGCTTGTCGAGATGCTTCGCCGCCTTGGGTGACAACTCGCACTCGCTGTCGGCGCAATAGACGATTACCGGCGTGTTCTTGTCGGGGATCACGTATTGGACGTGCATGCCGAACTCGTCGTCGAACGGCACGTTGACGGCGCCGGGCAGGTGCGCCTTGCGGTAATCTGGCTCGGGCAAGACCTCCACGAGCCGGGCGTCGGCACGGAACAGCAATCGCTGCACTTGCTGGCGAGAGACTTCCTGCATTTTTCCACCTTTCGCCTCGGGCTCTCCTTTCATGACGAGGCTAATCTTCGTCTCGGTGAACCGCTTTTGGCGCACCAAAGTTCCCTTGGCTTTCGAAAGAATTGACGATTTCCCTCACGCCGAGGGGGCAGCTCAATGGACGGCCGCCGCTGCACGCGGCGCGATCTGATCGAGAACGTGATCGATGGAAAGGGGCGCTATCCCCAGCGCACCAAACCCGGCCATCCCCGCTGCCGCGATGGTGTCGAGCTCCATGAGCTCCACTTGATTGCGGGTCAGCGCCGGCTTCGGCAGCAATTCCGTCATCCGCGCCAAGGCATGCCAGGCCGCGAAAGGCACCGGTACGAGCATCGGGCTCCGGTTGATCCTGCCTGCGATCGTGCGCAGAAGCTGCTCGTAGGTGTAGATGTGCGGCCCGCCAAGCTCGTAGGTGATGTCGGGCGCCTCGCTTGCCTGCAAACGACGCGCTATGGCTTCGCCTACATCCTCGACGTAGGCCGGTTGCAGGCGTGTCTCGCCGCGCCCGAACATGGGATAGACCGGGAACCACCTCAGGAGCCTGACGATGGTGTTGAGGAACACGTCGTCGGGTCCGAACATGACCGACGGCCGCACAATGATCGCGCCCGGTAACTGCGCCCTCACGGCCAATTCGCCCTCACCGCGCTTGCGGATGTAGAGCGAGGAGGATCCTGCATCCGAGCCGATCCCCGACACCTGCACGAGCCACCGCACGCCGCAATCCTTCGCCAGTCGCGCCAGCCGGCCGGCGCCTTCCACATGCACCGCATGGAAGGTCTCCACACCATGCTCGACATAGAGACTGACGGCGTTCACGACGCCTTGTGCGCCCGCGATGGCCGAGGCGACAGACCGCTCGTCGTGGATGTCGGCAAAGATGGGCGTGCTGCCCTGTCGAGCGGAGGCGCCAGACGACTGCGGATGCCGAGAGACAACCCGCACCGAGAAGCCTTTGTCGAGGAGATGGCGCACAACTCGCCGGCCGAGAAAGCCTGTGCCGCCAAACACCGCAACGGTTTGATCGGACATAGGGCACCTGCCAATCGCTATCGCGCCCGGCTGCGACTCCGTCCTTTACGTTATCTACGCTTGCGCAGCCATGCGCTCAAGCGGCCGGCCGCCGGCAGGCGCTATCGCTAACCGCGCGTACCGGCGCCGCGCAGGAGCCGCGCCGCCGTCATCGCGGCGAGGACGGCGCACATTGCGGAGACCGCCGACGTCACCTCGAAGGCGTAGACGAACGCCGCCCGCGCCGCGACCAGGAGCTGTGCCCCCTGCTCGGCGGTCAGCGCCTGCGCCGCGTTGATGGCGCCGCCGAGCCCATCTTTGGCACTCTCCACCGCGCTTACCGGCAGGGCGTGCAAGTCGGTTGCCCGCATGGCGCGCCCATAGACGAACGTGAACAGGCTGCCGAACACCGCGATGCCGAGCGCCCCGCCGAGCTCGAAGCTCGTCTCCGAGATGGCCGAGGCAGCACCGGCGCGCTCGGGCGGTGCCGCGCTCAGCACGAGATCGGTGGTAATGGCGCCGATCGGCGACATGCCGATGCAAAAGGCGAGCATCCCGCCGAACAGCAGCCACGGGGATCCCGCATCGGCGATCTGGGTGAGCGAGGCGAAGCCGGCAGCGGACAGCAGCAGGCCGGTGGCTATCACCGTCGCGGGCTGGAAGTTGCGGACCAGGGGCGGCGCCGCCATGGAGCCGAGGGCGAAGACGACGCCGGAAGGCGCCATCCACAGTCCGGCCTCCAGCGGCCCCAGGCCGAGCACGAGTTGCAGGTACTGGGTGATGAACAGGAAGGCGCCGAGCACCATGAACAGCCCGAGCACGTTGGTAGCCAGCGCGGCACCGAAGGCGGGAGCCGAGAACAGCCGCACGTCGATCAGTGGGTCGGCAAGGCGTCGCTCGCGGCGGAAGAACACCATGGCGACGATGACGCCAATGACGATGGCGATCACCGGCAGCGTCGCCAGCCCGTCCTCGGCGATGCGCTTTATGCCGTAGATGACGGCGAGCACGGCGATGATCGACTGGCCAGCGCTGACCAGGTCCATGTGGCCCGCGTGCGGATCGCGGAACTCGGGCAGCAGCAGCGGTCCGAGAACCAGCAGCATGAGCATCACCGGCACGTTGATCAGGAACACCGCACCCCACCAGAAGTGCGCCAGGATCAAGCCGCCGAACACCGGGCCGATGGCGGCGCCGGCCGAGAAGCTCGCCACCCAGATGCCGATGGCGAGCGCGCGCTCGCGTGGATCGAGGAACATGTTGCGAATGAGCGAGAGCGTCGACGGCGCCAAAGTCGCGGCGGCCAGGCCCTGCAGGGCACGCGCAAAGATCAGCATGCCGGCGCTGGTCGAATAGGCGGCAAGCACGGAGGTGACGCCGAAGGCGGCGGCGCCGATGAGCAGCACCTTGCGGCGCCCGACCCGATCACCGAGCGTGCCCATGGTGACGAGAGCGCCGGCGACCATGAAGCCGTAGATGTCGACGATCCACAAAAGCCCCGCCGCGCTCGGCTTCAAGTCGGCGGTGATCTGCGGCACCGCGAGGTACAGCACCGTCAGGTCCATCGAGTAGATGAGGCACGGGATGGCGATGACGGCGAGGCCGATCCAGTCGCGCCGGCGCGCCTTCGTCGTGGCCAAGGCAATGTTTTCTTGCATCAGCCGGGCTCCGGCGTGTTCAGCATCCGCGGCGATCGGCGGATCGCGGGGCGACCGGGGACTTTCCCTGTGGCGTGCATCTAGTGTGGCGGGCGCCGCATGTCATCCCTGAGCACGAAGGAGGAGCGTCCCCAACAGACCCATAAAGGGTCATGGCTAACAGTCCGTCAGCGTTCGCGCACGTAGCGGAACGGTCGCCCCTGCAATTCCCTGATCGGCGTGTCGGCGTAGGTCATTTCGAGCGCATCGCCATCGACGCGCAGGCGTTGCGCGGCGAATGCCTTCTTGCCCAGATCGCCAGGCTCGAACGCGAACACATAGGCCTTGTCGGTCCCGGCATGCGCCGAGACATCGAGCGTTTGCAGTGCGATGCCGAACATGCCGAGGCCCAAGGCAATTGCCATGGGCGCACCGGCGCAGTCGACCGCGAAGCCGCCGGCTTGCGTCACGCCGGCAGACTTGGTCTGCCCGTCGCAGGTCACGCTCACGTCCACGCCGGCGATGGGCTGGCCGCTCTGGCTCTCGACGATGACGTCGAAGGCATCGGTGCCGCTGGGCTGCATGCGCTTGAAGGAAAAGGCCGGGCGCTTGTCGTAGGCGGGCGTGGTGACGATGACCTCGCCCTTCCCCATCTGCCAAGTCCCCTCGGCGCTCTCATCGTAGGCGCCATAGGCGAGGAAGTATTCGAACGTGCCATCGGGCGACAGGCGCATGCAGGAGCCGACCTCGTGCACGCCTGTGAGGCAATAGGTGCCGGCGGCGGCCGCCGCATCCTCAGCGCGCGTCGGCATACCTGTCGCGGCGACCAGCGCGCAGACAGCTGCGAGCGCTCGCAACAGCGCGGCGGGGCGGAGAATTTGGCTCAAGACGCAATCCCTTCACCCCACCTCTTAGCACAACCGCCGGACTCTTGGCGATCTCGTCTACTCGCGCTTGGCGTTGCTGGAGGCGCGCCAGTCGCCGCTGTAGAGCGGCAGCGTACCCTCGGTGAAGGCGCGGGCGTCATAGTTCAGCAACGCCCGATCGAAGGTCACGGTCGGCTTCTTGTCGCTCTCGGCGACGTCGAGGACCAGCGAGAAGGAATAGGACCCCGGCTCGCGGATCAGCTGGTCCGGCTTCTGGTCCTCGCCGCGCGTGTAGAACAGCACGGTTTCGGTGCGGCTCGAGCGGCCGGCGAGCGATAAGGGCGCAAACGGCTCGTAGGCGCCCGCGCGCGTGCGCTCCATGCTCCAGCGGCCAAAGTCGGCGGCATAGAAGCGCTTCGTTTGCTTGCTGCGCGCATCCGTTGCCACGAGCTCCATGGCGAGAACGGTCGCCGTGCGCGCGCCCTCGTTGGCCAGCGTGACGGGCACTGCGATCACCTCGAAATTGGAGTTCTGATAGGGGGCCGCGTACTGGATGACGGGCGGCACGAAGACGCGCACATCGGCTTGCTTGAGCGAGGTCTCCCACAGACTGTAGCCGGAGAACGCCAGCGCGACAGCCGACAAGACCGCGGCCAGCTTGCCACCTTCAAGGCCCATGATCCCCTGCGTCGCGATCTCCGCCGGATCGCTTGCGCGCACGCGATCTGCAAACCGCCCCATGCACTCCCCCATCGACTTGCGTCACGTTCAACGGCCGCGGCAATGGCAGGAGATTTGGGCTCGGCTGTGGCGCGCCCCGTAGGGCGCGCCAGGCAATCCCGATGCGGCTACTTGCGGCCGATGACCATCGACGTCGATCCCACCAGCGGCTCGACCCGCGTTGCCGAGAAGCCGGCCGCGCGCATCCATGCCTGGCAGTCGGCGCCCGTGTAGTCGAACCCGCCCGTCGTCTCGATGAGCATGTTGAGGCTCATCAGCAGGCCGTAGGCGTTCTGCCGCCGCTCGTCGTCGATGATCGCGTCGTAGGCGATGAAGGCACCGCCCATCGGCAGCGCCTCGTACGCCTTGGCGATCAGCGCGCGCTTCTGCTCGAGGTCCCAGTCGTGAAGGATGTGACCCATGACGATGACGTCGGCCGTCGGCAGCGGATCTTCGAAAAAGTTGCCGGCCACGAAGGATATGCGGTCCGAGAGCCCGCTGTTCTCAACGAACCCCCTAAACACCGGCCCGACCTCGGGGAGGTCGAACCCGTAGCCGGTAAGATGGGCGTGCGCGTGTGCGAGGGTGACGGGAACCATGCCTTGCGCGCAGCCGACATCGACGAATGAACTATAGTCGGCCCAGGGAAACTTGGCCGCGATCGCCTGCGCGGGACCGGCACTGATGCTGCTCATCGCCCGCAAGAAGCGCTTGAGGCGCTCGGGATCGGCGTACAGCGCCTCGAACAGGTCGCTGCCCGCGCCCTTGCTTTCGTTCTGCGGCGCACCCGTCCTCAGCGCCTCCGTCAGCGAGCCCCAGAACCCGTAGAGCCGCGCGTTGGCCATCTCCAGGACGCCGCCTACGTAGCTCGGCTTTTGCGGGTCGAGAAAGAGGTCGGTAGCCGAAGTATTGCGATAGATGCCGTCGACGCGCTCGAGCATCCTCAAGGCGACGAGGGCGTCGAGAAAATCGCGCGCCGAGCGCGGATGCAGGCCGAGCCGCCGCGTCAGGGTCTCAATGTTCGCGGGCGCCTTGGCCAGTTCGCCGAACACGCCAAGCTCGACGGCGCTGAGCAGCGTCTTCGATCCCCAGAACCCCATGCCGAGTTGAAGAATGTCGTTGGGAGTTACGGTCGCGCTCATGGGCTCTGCTCCGTTGGCCCCTCGCACGCGAGAGCCTAGTTGCGCGGCGCGTGCGACTCAAGGCGCGGGCTTGGACGGAGGCTGACTTTGCCGCATGCAGAGCGGCGGGCCGTGAACCCGCCGCTCAGATAGGCATATCGGATATGCGCGCCAGGGACCCTAACCGCCAGGCGACTCTCTCACGCACTTCCCAGCGGCCTCGTCCCATTCCATGTCCGGCGTTTTCTCGCATTCAGCCTTTGTCGTCGGGGGAGCATCTTCGGCGAACGCGGGAGCGGCCACCGCCGCCACAAGGCCCAACGCCATGAGCGAAAGCAGGCTTTTCATGTTTCCTCTCCTATGAGGTTATCGTCGGCTCACGGAGAGATTGTCTGTCAGCGCGCACCGAGCATCCACAGCTCGTCTGCCAAGTGGCAAAAGCAATCGGAACTCGGGCATCAGCGCTTTCGTCTAACTGTCAGCGACTTTTACGGACCGCCGCATCACCGGCAGACCTGGCCGCGACCTTCACCACCCCATCGTGGACCGAAAGCAGCTCTCCTAGGCACGCTCGAAGCGCTTGAACTTGATGCGGTGCGGCTCGACCGCGGCATCGCCCAGGCGGCGCTTCTTGTCCTCCTCGTAGTCGGCGAAGTTGCCCTCGAACCATTCGACGTGGCTGTCGCCCTCGAAGGAAAGGATGTGCGTCGCGATACGGTCGAGGAAGAAGCGGTCGTGGCTGATGATGACGGCGCAGCCGGGGAAATCCTCCAGCGCCGCCTCCAGCGCGCCCAGCGTCTCGGTGTCGAGGTCGTTGGTCGGCTCGTCGAGCAGCAACAGGTTGCCGCCCTCCTTCAGCATCTTGGCGAGATGCACGCGGTTGCGCTCACCGCCCGACAATAGGCCGACCTTCTTCTGCTGGTCGGGTCCTTTGAAGTTGAACCAGCCGCAATAGGCGCGGCTCGGCACCTCCTTCTTGCCGCCGATCAGCATTTGATCGAGGCCGCCGGAGATTTCCTCCCACACGGTCTTCTTGTCGTCGAGGTGGTCGCGGCTCTGGTCTACGTACGAGACCTTCACGGTCTCGCCGAGGCGGATCGATCCCTTGTCCGGTTTCTCCTGCCCGGTGATCATCTTGAACAGTGTCGTCTTGCCGGCGCCGTTGGGGCCGATGACGCCGACGATGCCGCCGGGCGGCAGCTTGAACGACAGGTCATCGACCAGCAGCTTGTCACCGAATGCCTTCGACAGACCGTCGACCTCGACCACGACCCCGCCGAGCCGCGGACCGGTGGCTATCTGCAGCGACGCCTTGCCGACGTCCTCGCGGCCGGCTTCGGCGGCGAGCTTCTCGTAGGCGGTGATGCGCGCCTTGGATTTCGCCTGCCGCGCCTTGGGCGAGGAGCGGATCCATTCCAGCTCGCGCTTCAAGGTGCGCTGCTTGGCTTCCTCCTGGCCCTTCTCGACCTCCAGGCGCTTGGCCTTCTGCTCCAGCCAGCTCGAGTAGTTGCCCTTGTAGGGCACGCCCTGGCCGCGATCCAATTCCAGCGTCCACTCGGTGATGTTGTCGAGGAAGTAGCGGTCGTGCGTCACCAGGATGACGCAGCCGGTGTACTCCTTGAGGTAGCGCTCCAGCCAGGCGACGCTCTCGGCGTCGAGGTGGTTGGTCGGCTCGTCGAGCAGCAGGATGTCGGGCTTCGACAGCAAGAGCTTGGTGAGCGCCACGCGCCGCTTCTCGCCGCCCGACAGCTTGGTCACATCGGCGTCGCCGGGCGGGCAGCGCAGCGCGTCGAGCGCCTGCTCGACCTGCGTATCGAGATCCCACAGGTTCTGCGCGTCGATCTGGTCCTGCAGCGCCGTCATCTCGTCGGCGGTGTCCTCGGAGTAGTTGGCCGCGATCTCGTTGTAGCGATCGAGGATGGCCTTCTTCTCGGCGACGCCTTCCATGGCGTTGCCGAGCACGTCCTTGTCGGGATCGAGCTCGGGCTCCTGCGGCAGGTATCCGACCTTGATGCCGTCGGCCGCCCACGCCTCACCGATATAGTCGGTGATCTGCCCGGCCATGATCTTCAGAAGCGTCGACTTACCGGCGCCGTTGAGGCCGACGACGCCGATCTTGGCGCCGGGAAAGAACGACAGCGAGATGTCCTTCAGAACCTGCTTGCCCCCCGGATAGGTCTTGGAGAGCTTCGACATGTGATAGACGTACTGCGGGTTCGCCACGGGGGCGGCCTCCTCAAAATCGCAATGCCGGGATTGAGCTAGCGGCCTTCTAGCGGATTGGCGCGCGGGCCTCAACGGAGGTCGGTCGCGGCGGGCACCGGCCGCTTGCCGCAGGCGGCGGTTGCGCGTTATGCGCGCCGATCAAGTTGCTGAGCTATATAGGGAACTTGGCAGCGGTCGGCAAACGCAACGGTCCGGGGCGTGAACCCCGGACCGGCAAATCGCTCTTACAGCAGCCCGTCTACGCGCCTACGGGCTCGAGCGCCAGCACGGGCTGCTCGGGATAGGCCAACTGCTCGCGCGCGCGCCACTCGTTGGTGACGTAGTTGATGACCAGCGACTTGCGCACGCCCTCGATCTTGCGTCGCTCGAAGCCATGATAGCTGATGGTCGAGGGTACGAAGATCAGCCCTGCGTTCGAAGCAAAGGGGGAGCGACCTACCCACTTCTTGTCAGTGTTGTAGATGTCGGTCCCGAGGTCGGCGTGCGCAGGATCCTTCGATAGGTATAGCAGGAACGTGAAGGTTTTCACGCCGATGTCGGTGTGCGGCTCCAGCCAGAAGCCATCGACGTCCTGGGCAAGCTCGATGCGCAAATAGCTGCCATCGAGTCTGGCGCCGAAAGTGCGCTCGATCTCCTCTGTGACTTGCCGATCCTGGAGAGCTCCGGCGACCGCCGCCACGCAGCCGTACGCGGCCCGGTTCGGCGCATCGAAATATTGCCGGGTAGCATTGTGCAGCTCACGCTTGCCGGAAACGCCGCCGAGGTCGGCGGCGGCAATTGGCAGCGCCAGAATCTCCTCGACGACTGAGGCGGGAAGGCAGTCACGCAAGAACCAGTGGCGGTATGGCTCACGCTTTACGCTGGCGCGGCGGAAACTCTCACGCAACGAACGAGCGATCTCTTGTGCGGATGCTGGCATGGCATGGCGCTCCCAAATCGACTCATGACGATATGGATGCCAAAGCCAGGCGTTGGCCGCACCACGCGGGGCGGCGAATTTCGTTTTTGCTCCCCACTATACGTTGATCAGCATGCGTGGCGTCCCAGTCGAAACCGACGCGCGATTTCCCGGGCAATTTCTGGTGCCGAGTTGAGCGGCCTATAATTCCATTGCTCTATACCTTTACAGGGCTCTGGCAACCGCCGAGTTGCACCATGGCGTTCCAAGGCTTTATGGAAGCGCGCGAATTTCGCTGAGCCGCCATCCGCATGGAAGACGTACACAGGGCGTCCGGTAGCGCACGGCTCGCCGGTCATGTTGACGCTATCGGCCGGCGCCAGAAACACGTCCGCGCACGCAAGGAAATGCGGATAGGGATTGTCTCCCGTCCTGTCCCAGAAGATGCGGGGAAAGCGCTCAGTCGCAGCACGCACGCACTCGACAATCGCCGGCTCGGTACGTCGCGAGGGTGTGATGAGAAAGCTTGCGCCGTCGTTGCCGAGTGCTGAAAGCGCGTGCGCGAGGCGCTCGAGCGCGCCGACGGAGTAGAGATAGTCGCCGTTGGAGCCACCGAGCAGAACAGCAACGCGCGGCTGGGGAAGCGCAGCTATATCGGGCGGCATGGCACGCCGCATCGTTTCGAGACGCTCAGCGGTGAACCGATGTGGCGCCGTCAACGTCGTGATGACGTTCGGGCCACGCAGGCGGTCGTGCTCCGGCACCCAGAAGAGATCGGCCGTCCCGAGTGACACTTTCGGATCTTGCAAGATGACGGTGAAAGTCCGCTCGCCGGCGTGGCGCTTCAATGCGCGAATGTATGGCGTCGTCAGGCGCCCGATGGAGAGCGCGATGTCGGGCCAGGGTGGCGCAAACAGGCTGCCCTCTTTCCCGAACCGCTCGCGCGAGGCAACGCCGATCCAAGGCGACAGGAGCTTGTGAATGCCGGAGGGCGCGACACGCTTGACCGTGATGTCGACTCCGAGTGCGCTCGCGACACCGACCGTTTGCGCGTCGTTGCCGGCCTTACCGTCGCTGATGATCCAGCATTTGCGTCCGTCGAGAACGCCATGCGTGTCAGGCACCGGCGGCTCCATCCCTGCGAATTGAAATCGGCTTTCGAGGACGCCTAAGATCTAGTCCCGCCCCGTCCTCCCGTCACCTCACTTGAATTCGGTGCAACGCTGCTGGCACGACTTGATGCGTCAGGCTCTTGGTGCGCCCGCACATTCGAACTCGTTGGCAGCCAACCTGTGCAAGCGACGGTCTCTGTTGCCTATCTGCCGCGTCAGCTTGATGAAAGGCTCGCTGTTTCGCTTTTGGCGTTTGCGAGGCATTCGCCGCTGGCTAGCGTGGTGCCTGGCCGCGTGCGGGGGAGCATTGGGCGCGCCGTGCCAGGCATATTGTGATCGAAAAGTATTGCATGCGCTCGGGTCCGCCTCCGCCGCGGCGCGCGGGAGGAAAACGGACAATGCGTAAGATCCTCACTCTGCTCAGCGCCGTAGCGCTCTGCAGCATGGCGGCCGGCAATGCGGCGGATGCAGGTCACGCCCGCAAAACCTATGTCTGCTGGACCGCCATGGGCGGCTACACGGATTGCGACTGGCTGCCACGCGGCTACTACGTTCCCGGTGTCAGGCGCCCGAACTGCAGCAACGTGCGCGCCGATTCCGATCGATCCGAGTTCTATCTGACGCGGCGGCGCATTCGGGCGCTGGCCATGCAGGGCGTGCGCGTCGACACCATGGCGCCCGGGGCCTGGGCGGAGCTGCAGGCCGTGTGCAAGAAGAAACATCACAGACTCGGCTCACCGGCCGGAGGCCGCTTGACGTTCAGCGCCAGGAGAGGATGCCGACGCCGGTGAAGAAGTAGCGTCCGAGCCCCACCGTGAACACCAGCGCGCCCCACAGCGTGTGCTCGAGGAACACCGCCCAGAACGAGCGCGTCATGGCGTAGCGCCAAGCGAACAGCGCGCCCGTCGCCATGGTGCCGTAGACGGCGAGCGGCGTACCGATGACGACGTGCCCGAGCCCGAACAACACCCCGTTGAGGATGATCGCCAGCCACCACGCGCCCCCGAACAAGACGCCATAGCGATGGAAGAAGAACGTACGGTAGACCAGCTCCTGCACAACGACCGACATCAGCGGATAGAGCAGCATGATGCGCTGGTAGGTCTCCGGGCGGTTGCGCGGAAACTCCAGGAACAGCGCCGGGTGATAGTGGGCGACGTAGGCGGCGACGGCACCGCCGCCGACGGCGAACACGGCCAGGATGGAGCCGAGCTGCGCGAAGCTGAACCCGCGGGAGAGCTCGCGGCGCAGTGAGAACGAGCGGTCGATGGCAAGAAACACGACGACGACCGCCAGCACCGGCAGCAGGGCGATGAACACCGGAACGCCCTCGCCATGCACCGCGCGATCGACCGCGAAGGGAGCCGCCACGTAGAGCAGCGCCATCTCGAGGATGCGCCAGGCGCGCGCCGGCAGGGTGAGCTGCGGGATGGTGAGCGTCCCGCCGGCGCACAGGACGTCGATGCTTGGCGGAGACGCCTTCTGCATCACGTCCGCGCTCCCTGGCCGGCGAGCCAGCGGCGCTCGACCTCGCGCGCGATCGTCGCGGCGGAGTGCAAGGGTGGGTAGCTCCACGTGGGAATCGCGTCGAGGCGGTCGGGCAGCGGCCGCGTGGCGCCGTGGGCATGCAGCGCCGCGTGGAAGCGGCGGAACTTGGCCGAGCCGCCCGACGGAGTGAACACCAGCACCGGGCGCCCGGTCGCCGCCGCCTCGCCCGTCATGTTGACGCTGTCGGCGGTGACGACGAAGAGGTCGGCGTGGCCGAGAAAGTCGGGGTAAGGATTGGCGCCCTCCCCGTTCCACAACATGCGCGGGAAGGCACGCGTCGCCGCCTCGGTCACCTCGAGCAGGCGCGCGTGCGTGCGCCGCGACGGCGTGATCATGAAGCTGGCACCCAGCGCGCCGAGCGAGGCCAGCGCACCGGCGAAGCGCGCATCGTCCTCGGGACGAAACGCGTAGACGGCATTCTTGCCGCCCAAGATCACGGCGACGCGCGGGCGCGGCAGCGCCGCGATGTCCGCAGGCACGGCGCGGCGCAGCGCGGCCAGCCGTTCGGGCGTGAAGCTGTGCGGCGCGGTCAGCGTGGTGATGATGTTATCCCCGCGCAGGCGGTCGTGCTGCGGCACCCAGATCAGGTCGGCGGCAGAAAGCCCGGCCCTGGTGTCGAGCATCAGCAGCGTGAACGTCGCGGGCGAGCGTCGGCGCAGCGCGCGCAGGTATGGCACGCTGGTGCGCCCGAGGGCGATGGCGACCTCGGGCCAGGGGGGAGCGAAAGGAGTGCCCGGCGCGCCAAACCGCTCCGAAGGTGCGACCGGCCCCCACGGCGCCAAAAGCTTGAAGAGGCCCTTCGGCGCGATGGGCTTCATCTCGTAGGCGAGGCCGAGCGCATCGGCGACGCCGCGCGTCTGCGCGTCCATTCCGGCGGCGCCGGTGGTGATGATCCACGCGCTGAGGCCCTGTAGCGGGCGCTGCTGTTTGGCGGCTGCATCCATGTCGCTGCCCCGAGCTTGTCGCCATTGGCGCGCGCGCTGTCCATCCCTCTTTGCGACGCAACTGCGAGGGCGCTGCACAAGCGGCCCCGGGCGCTAGCCAAAGCTCGCGGCTTGGTGCAACGTCAGGCGCTCCGGCGTCCCCCTGTCGGCGCTGACTGCATCCGCGGAGAGAATTGCGCGATGGCCTTGCGCCTGGACCCCGTCGATTGGCGCATCCTCAAGGAGCTGCAGGCCGACGGCAGCATGACCAACGTCGCGCTGGCCTCCCGCGTCGGGCTGTCGGCACCGCCCTGCCTGCGGCGCGTGCGCGCCCTGGAGCAGGCCGGCCTTATCGCCGGCTATACGGTGCTGCTCGACGAGGCGGCACTCGGCTTCGAGCTGACGGCCTTCGCCATGGTAGGGTTGCATAACCAGGCCGAGGGGGAGCTGCGCGCCTTCGAAAATCGGGTGCTCGGCTGGCCGATCGTGCGCGAAGCCTACATGCTGTCGGGCGAGAGCGACTACATGCTCAAGTGCGTGGCCAAGGACTTGCCGGCGTTTCAGGAGTTCGTGCTGGACGAGCTGACGGCGGCGCCCAACGTCGCCAGCGTCAAGACGTTCCTCACCATCCGTCGCGCCAAGCGCGAGCCGGGCGTGCCGATCTCGGTGCCGGAGAAGTAGGAACACGGCGCAAAAAGGATCTCGTCGCTGCCACAAATTCAGGTGTCTTCCTCGGGCTTGTCCCGAGGGCCCACGGATCAGCGAGCTCCGAGGTTAGGAGTTCGCCGAATCCGGCAGCCTATCATGTGGCGCTGGAGCATGGGTCGAGTTGGATCCTCGGACCAAGTCCGAGGATGACGGCGCGCAGAAGCGCGCCGTCACTTCCACTCGATCTTGAGGATCTGGTAGGAGCGCGCCCCCTTGGGCGTCGTCACCTCGGCGGTGTCGTTCTTCGACTTGCCGATGAGCGCGCGCGCGATCGGCGAGGAGATCGAGATCTTGCCGTCGCGCACGCTCGCCTCGAAGTCGCCGACGATCTTGTATTTGACCTTCTCGTCGGTGTCCTCGTCGACCAGCGTCACCGTGGCGCCGAACTTCACGGTGTTGCCCGACAGCTTCGAGGTATCGACCACGTCGGCGCGGCTGATGCGATCCTCGAGATCGGCGACCTTGGCCTCGTTGAGTCCCTGCGCCTCCTTGGCGGCGTGATACTCGGCGTTCTCGGAGAGGTCGCCGTGCGAGCGCGCCTCGGCGATAGCCTGGATGATACGGGGACGCTCCTCCGATTTGAGGCGCTGCAGCTCCAATTCAAGCGTGCGAAAGCCCTCGATGGTCATCGGGACCCGTTCCATAGTCATTCCCTAACATCTCCCTACGGCCTGGCAGGGCTGCCAGGACCACCGACACTCGTTGGCTGCCAACGTGTGGAATGGACCGCGCCATCCGCGAGGACGGGCGGTCCCGATGGATTAGGATGGGTGCGTCACGAAGCTTTGCAAAGGGGCAACTCGCAACGTGCCCGCTTTCAGGGCTCTAATGGCCCGGGTGACTGCCACCGCACCGGCTACGGTTGTATAGTATGGTATATGATGTAGCAAGGCGGTACGGCGGATATCCTTGCTGTCCGCCAATGCCTTGGCGCCCGCGGTGGTGTTGAAAACAAGGTGCACGTCGCCGTTCTTCATGGCGTCGACGATGTGCGGGCGCCCCTCCAATACCTTGTTGATAGCTTCACACGCGATGCCGTTCGCCTCGAGGTGCCGCTTGGTGCCGCGCGTGGCGATGATCTTGAAGCCCATGCTCTCGAGCTGACGCACCGGCGCAACCATGCGCTCCTTGTCGCTATCCTTCACCGAGATGAACACCGTGCCGTGCATGGGCAGTACCTGGCCGGAGCCGAGCTGGCTCTTCACGAACGCCATGGCGAAGTCGCTGTCGATGCCCATCACCTCGCCGGTGGAGCGCATCTCGGGGCCGAGGATCGGATCGACGCCGGGGAAGCGCGCAAACGGGAACACCGCCTCCTTGACAGCGACGTGCTTGAGCTGCGGCGCCTTGAGCCCGAAGTCGGCGAGACGCTTGCCGGCCATCACCTCGGCGGCGATGGCGGCGATCGGCTTGCCGATCACCTTGGCGACGAACGGCACCGTGCGCGAGGCGCGCGGATTGACTTCGAGCACGTAAACGACACCGTCCTTGATGGCGAACTGCACGTTCATCAGGCCGACCACCTTCAGCGCCATGGCGAGTTCGCGCGCCTGGCGGTCGAGCTCGGCGAGCGTCGCCCCATTGAGGGTGTAGGGCGGCAGCGAGCAGGCGCTGTCACCCGAGTGGATGCCGGCCTCCTCGATGTGCTCCATGATGCCGGCGACGTAGGTATCCTTGCCGTCGGCGAGACAGTCGACATCCACCTCGACGGCGTCCGTCAGGTAGCGGTCGATGAGCAGCGGGCGCTTATCGGAGACGACGAGCTCGGACGGCCGGTCGAGCGTTGCCGACAGGCGCGCGACGTAGCGGTCGACCTCCGATCCGTCGTGCACGATCTCCATGGCGCGACCGCCGAGCACGTAGGAGGGGCGGATGACGACCGGATAGCCGATGGAATCGGCGACGGCGCGCGCTTCACCCGGAGAGCGGGCGATGCCGCTCTGCGGTTGCTGCAGTCCCAATTTGTCGATCAGGACCTTGAAGCGGTCGCGGTCCTCGGCGAGGTCGATGGCATCCGGCGAGGTGCCGAGGATCGGCACGCCCGCATCCTCGAGGGCGGCGGCAAGCTTCAGCGGCGTCTGCCCGCCGAACTGCACGATGACGCCCTTGAGTGTGCCCTTCGACTGCTCCTTGGCGACGATCTCCAGCACGTCCTCGGCAGTGAGCGGCTCGAAGTACAGCCGATCCGAGGTGTCGTAATCGGTCGACACCGTCTCCGGGTTGCAGTTGATCATGATGGTTTCGAAGCCGGCAGCCGTCAGCGCAAAGCACGCATGGCAGCAGCAGTAGTCGAACTCGATGCCCTGCCCGATGCGGTTCGGCCCGCCCCCCAGGATGATGACCTTCTGTGCCTCCGATGGGCGCGCCTCGCACGCCGGCGCGCCCGCGCCGTTGCCCGTCTCCGACAGGACTAGCCCGCGCTCGTAGGTCGAGTACATGTACGCCGTCGGCGCGGCGAACTCGGCCGCGCAGGTATCGATGCGCTTGTAGCTCGGGTGCACGCCGAGCGCCGCGCGCCGGGCAGCAACCTCCTTCTCGCTGATGCCCGCCAGCTTGGCGAGGCGCGCATCCGAAAAGCCCATCGCCTTCAGAGCGCGCAATTGCCCAGCCGATTGCGGCAGCCCGTGCGCTTTGACGCGCTCCTCCTGCTCGACGATTTCTTTGATCTGATTGAGGAACCAAGGATCGATGCGGCACGAGCTGTAGACCTGCTCGACATCGAAGCCGAGCCGCAGCGCTTGCGCGACCTTGAGCAGCCGGTCGGGCGTCGGCGTGGACACGGCCGCACGGATGACGTTCTTATCGTCGCCCGCCCCAAGTCCCTCGAGTGCGATGTCGTCAAAGCCGGAGAGACCGGTCTCCATTGAGCGCAACGCCTTTTGCACGCTCTCCGCGAACGTGCGCCCGATGGCCATTGCCTCGCCGACCGACTTCATCGCTGTCGTCAGCACCGGCTCGGAGCCGGGAAACTTCTCGAAGGCAAAGCGCGGGATTTTGGTGACGACGTAGTCGATGGTGGGCTCGAACGACGCCGGCGTGGCGCCCTCGGTGATGTCGTTGGCGAGCTCATCGAGCGTGTAGCCGACGGCGAGCTTGGCGGCGACCTTGGCAATGGGAAATCCGGTCGCTTTCGACGCCAGCGCCGAGGAGCGCGAGACGCGCGGGTTCATCTCGATGACGACGAGACGCCCGTCCGCCGGGTTGACCGCGAACTGCACGTTGGAGCCGCCGGTCTCGACGCCGATCTCGCGCAGCACCGCAATCGAGGCGTTGCGCATCATCTGATATTCTTTGTCGGTAAGCGTCAGCGCCGGGGCCACGGTGATGGAATCGCCGGTGTGCACGCCCATCGGATCGACGTTCTCGATCGAGCAGATGATGATGCAGTTGTCCGCCTTGTCGCGGACCACCTCCATCTCGTACTCCTTCCAGCCGAGCAGGCTCTCGTCGATGAGGATCTGGCCCACGGGGGAAGCGTCGATGCCGGAGCGGGCGATCTGCTCGAACTCCTCGCGGTTGTAGGCGACGCCGCCGCCCGTCCCACCGAGGGTGAAGGCCGGGCGGATGATGGCGGGAAGCCCGATGGTGTCGAGCAGGCGCATGGCCTCGGCAAAGCCGGCCGTGGTGTCGTAGCGGACGATGTGGCCGCTCGCATCGCGGATGGGGGGCGAGGAGGCAATGGCGGCGCGCGGGCTTTCAAGGCCGATGCGCTCCATGGCCTCGCGGAACAGCTTGCGGTCCTCCGCCTTGTCGATGGCCTCGGCGCGGGCGCCGATCATCTCGACGCCGAACTGCTCGAGGATACCCTGCCGCTCCAGCGCCAAGGCTGTATTGAGCGCCGTCTGCCCGCCCATGGTCGGCAGCAGCGCATCGGGGCGCTCCGCCTCGATGATCTTGGCGACAACCTCAGGCGTGATCGGCTCGATGTAGGTCGCGTCCGCCAGCTCCGGATCGGTCATGATCGTCGCCGGATTGGAGTTGACGAGGATGATGCGGTAGCCCTCGGCCTTCAGCGCCTTGCAGGCTTGCGTGCCGGAATAGTCGAACTCGCAGGCCTGGCCGATGACGATCGGTCCGGCCCCGATGATGAGGATGGACTTGATATCCGTGCGTTTGGGCATGAGGCGGCCTTTTATTCATGATCGGCGGCTTTGGCTATAGCCCCAATTCGCGCACGCGCGTCTGTGCACCGGCGTTTGGCCGGCGCGAGGCGCAAAATCGTGCGAAAAGACCGCGCTGGCGGTGGCTCGTGCCTACTTCTTCTCGGCCGGCTTATCGACCGGGGCACCCGGCGCCGGGGGAGCGTCCACCCTGATATCGGCCGGATAGCTGTACGTCGCCTCGAAGATCGGCTTGTCGAGCTTGTTGGCGCGCGCGTAGATGCTGCGCATCGGCAGGCCGGTGATCGGATCGACGTAGATCACGCGCACCGGGCGGTCGGGCAGCTTCGGCTTCTCGGCGACGCCGGGGCTGAGGTTCTCAGGACCCGGCTCAACGTTCTCGCCCTGGTAGGCGAGAAGGTTCTGCTGGGCAACTGCCTGCTTGCCAAGGCATTCGAACTCCCCCAGCGCGCCTTGGTCATCGCCCAGCGTCTCCTGCATCTGCGCGGCGAGCGCGTCGGCGACCTGTGGATGCAGCGGGCGCCACGACTCCCCTTCCATGCGGCTCCAGGCGTCGCGGCCGATGACGACGGTCTCGACGGGCTTCGGCTCGGCGGTCGACTTGATGACCTGGCGCATGCGGTTGGGCAGCATGTAGTCGACCGTCATGTCGACCACGCCCTGGTCCGAGAGCATCTTCGTCTGCATGCGGAAGCCGCTGGTTTTGCGCTGGCGCTCGAGCGCCGAGGCGACCTCATCCTTGCAGCCCGCATGGGCGGCGGGGCCGGCTGCGATTATCAGGGCTAGGGCCGTCAACAACCGGCGCATCGTCTGCTTCTCCATCGTTACTCGTCCTCGACACTTCAACCGCGCCACGCTCGAGCGCGGAGCGCCTATCTCATTTTGACCAGCGGGGCGTCCGGATGGTCCTCGATCTCGAGCTTCTCCGGATAGTCGTATGTCGCCTTGAATACGACCTCGTCACCTTTGTCGTCGGCAACGATGTTGCGCGCCGGCAGACCCGACTCCGGGTCGACATAAATGGTACGATGCAGCTGCGGAGCCCCCGTAGCGGCGCCGGCGTCCGCCTGCTTCTCGACGCTGCGGTACGTCAGATAGTCCTTGCCGTCGAGCGAGGTCGTGCCGAGGCAATCGAAATTGCCGACGTCCTTCGGCGGATCGACCACGGCGGCACGGACTTGCGCGATGATGGTCTGCGCCACGGCCGGCATCAGCTCCTCCCATGCGCCGCCCTGGCGGCTGTAGGCGCGGTTGCCGAAGAGCACGGTTTCGAGTGGCGCCTGGTTGGGGGCGACGATGGTCTGGCGCATGCGATCGGGCGGCTGATACTCGACCTTGATCTGCACTGGACCCGATTCACTCTTCAGCTCGGAGACCATGACGAAGACGCGCGAGGCGCGCTGCTTGTCGAAGGCGGCGGCAACGGCTTGCCGGCACTTTTCGTCGGCCAGCGCCGGTGCCGCGAGCCAAGCCGCCATTGCGCAAAGGAGCGCGCCGCGCTGCATCAATTCCTCCCACGTCATGCCGCCCGTTGGGCCAAGGATGGCCGTCGGGCCGCTTGCTTACTGTGCCTCGGGAACTTTTTCCATGCCGGTGTCGCATAATTCCCGATAGCGGTACACTATAACGGCACCCCGCCGGGGCGGGAGCCCCGACCGCATTAATGTTTTGTAGGGTAAAGCGCGGCGGCCGGCGATCAGCCGGGCTTGCGGCGGCGCATCAGATCGACGAAGCGCTCGAACAGGTAGTGGCTGTCCTGCGGACCGGGCGAGGCCTCGGGGTGGTACTGCACCGAGAACACCGGCTTGTCCTTCACCTGCAGGCCGCAGTTGGTGCCGTCGAACAGCGACACGTGCGTCTCCTCCACCCCCGCCGGCAGCGTCGAACGATCGACGGTGAAGCCGTGGTTCATGGAGGTGATCTCCACCTTCTCGGTGGTGAAATCCTTCACCGGGTGGTTGGCGCCGTGGTGGCCCTGGCGCATCTTGTGCGTCCTGGCGCCGAGCGCCAGCGCCAGCATCTGGTGCCCGAGGCAGATGCCGAACACGGGCAGGCCCGAGGCGACGAGCTTCTTGATCTCGGGCACCGCGTACTTGCCGGTCGCCGCCGGATCGCCGGGGCCGTTGGACAGGAACACGCCGTCCGGGCGGCGCTCGAGGATATCCTCGGCGCGCGTCGTTGCCGGCACCACCGTCACCTTGCAGCCGGCGCTGGCGAGGCAGCGTAGGATGTTGCGCTTCAAGCCATAGTCGATGGCGACGACGTGAAACGGCGCGTTCTCCGCCCGCCCGTAGCCCTTGCCCCACACCCAGCGCGTTTCGTCCCAGGTGTAGCTCTGGCCGCTGGTCACCTCCGGCACGAGGTCCATGCCGTCGAGCCCCGGCCAGGCCGCGGCTTCCGCTTTCAGCTTGTCGAGGTCGAACTTGCCCGACGGCTCGTGCGCGATGACGCCGTTGGGCATGCCCTGCTCGCGGATGCGGGCGGTGAGCGCGCGCGTATCGACGCCGGCAATGGCGATGATGCCGCGCTGCTTCAACCAGCGATCGAGATGCTCGGCGGCGCGATAGTTCGACGGCCCGGTGATGGGCGCGCGCAATACGCAGCCGCGCACACCCGAGCGGGCGGCGAGGTTCGAGGTCTCGGTGTCCTCGTTGTTGACGCCGACGTTGCCGATGTGGGGAAAGGTGAAGGTGATGATCTGCCCGGCATAGGAGGGATCGGTGAGGATCTCCTGGTAGCCGGTCATGGCCGTGTTGAAGCACACCTCGCCCACGGCCGTGCCGGTGGCCCCGAGGCCGACGCCGGCAATGACGCTGCCGTCCGCCAGAACGAGCCGCGCGGTGAGCGGCGTGTCGGCCCAGGGCGGCAGCGGATCGGATGGCGTCGTCGTCAATGGCGGCTCCGGGCATTCGCGCGGGGCGCGGCGCAACGGGCGCGGCCGAGGCGCCGTGCGGACGCGAGGCAAGGGGGCGGAATGCGGCCGGAACCTATGGGAAGGCTTCCCGCCGGTCAACTGTGAAGCCAATGCCGGGCGCCAATCATCGTCCCGCTCGCTTATCGGACACGATGGCGCCGTCCATGAGCTCGACCTGCCGGTCCATGCGCCGGGCGAGGTCGAGGTCGTGGGTGACGGCCACCACTGTCTTGCCGCGCTCATCGACCAGATCGCGCAGGATTTGGAACACCTGCTCGCTCGACTTGGAATCGAGCGATCCGGTCGGCTCGTCGGCGAGGATGACGGGGGCGTCGTTGGCGAGCGCGCGGGCCACGGCCACGCGCTGGCGCTGGCCGCCCGAAAGCTGGTCGGGGCGCTTGTGGGCATGCTCGGCAAGGCCCAGGGAGGCAAGCAGCATTAGGCCGCGCGCATCCATCTCCTCGCGCGACAAGCGCCCGAGGGCGCGCATCGGCAGCGTCACGTTCTGCAGGGCGGAGAACTCCGGCAGCAGAAAGTGGAACTGGAACACGAAGCCAAGCTCCGACAGGCGCGTATAGGCCCGCTCCGCCTCGCTCATGTGGGCGGTGGACTTGCCGTGGATGCGCACCTCCCCGCTGGTCGGCAGATCGAGCAGGCCGAGCAAGTAGAGCAGCGAGGATTTGCCCGATCCGGAGGGTCCGGTGACGGCGACGAACTCGTTGTCGCCGATCGCCAAGTCGATGTCGTGAACCAGCGTCGTCGGCACGACCCCTTCCAGAATGCGGGTCACGCTGCGCGCTTCGATCAGCGGTTGCGCGCCGCCCGCTCGCCTGTCGGCCAGCGTCGTTGTCTGGCTCCGCGTCATGTCGCACCGCGGATGATGTCGACCGGGTGCACGCGCGATGCCTTGCGGGCGGGCATGAAGCCGGCGGCGAACGAGGAGGCGAGCGCCACGAACAGCGCGATGAGGTAGTGCCAGGCGGAATAGGCGAGCGGGATGCGGTTGGCGTCCATGAACGGGCTCTTGAACTCGACCGAGGCGAGCGCCAGGCAAAGCAGGTAGCCGAGGACGAAGCCGAGCAGGCCGCCGGCGAGGCCGATCACCTGTGCCTCGACGATGAAGATGAGGCGCACCGTGCGCTCCGTGAGGCCGAGCGACTTCATGATGGCGATGTCACGCGCCTTCTCGTAGGTAATGGTCGAGATGATGTTGTAGGTGCCGAAGCTGGCAACCAGCAGAATGGCGCCGACGATGGTGTACATGATGACGTTGCGGATGACGAAGGTGGACAGCAGATCCTCGTTCGCCTCCTGCCACGAGACGGACTTGTAGCCGGTCTCGCTCTCCATCCGCACGGCTATGTTCTGCGCGGCCATCGGGTCGGCGGTGCGCACACGCAGCTCGTTGACGAGGCCAGTTTGCTTGGCGAGGATCTGCGCCGTGCGCACGAGCACATACGCCGTGCCCTCGTCGATGGAGCGCACGCCGGCGTGGAACATGCCGACGACCTGGGCATTGATGCGGGCGCCGTCGCTCGTCTGCACGGTGATGTTGGCGCCGACGCGGGCACCGATCTTCTCCGCCAGCCGGTCACCGAGGATGATGGCGTTGGTGGCGCCGTAGAGCGAGCTGAGCGTTCCCTCGCGCATCTGCTTGACGAGCTCGGACACCTTCGGCTCGCGGTGCGGATCGATGCCGAAGATGCTCGTTCCCACGTCGCGCGAGGCGTAGCGGATGATCCCCTGCACCTTGACCGAGGGCGCGATGCCCCCCGGCAGCCACGCCTCGAGCGAGGCCATGGTGGCGAGCGGATTCTTGATGCCGCGTCGGCGCACCTCTGGCGTCAGGCCGTAGATCTGTGCCGCGTCGAATGCCACCTCGGCCGGCTGCTCGGGCGGATTTCGGCGCTCGTCGTAGACGGTGACGTGCGGCATGGCGTTGACGAGCTGGCGAATGAAGTCGTCCTGCGAGCCCTGCATCAGCGCCGCCATCATGATGGAAAAGCCGACGCCGGTGGCGACGCCGGCGACCGCGACCAGCGTCTGGCGCGCGCGGCTGCGCACGTGCGTCAGGGCGACGTCGAGGACGAGGTTCATGGGGCGGCCGTCGGCGCTTGGGTTACGCGCACGCGGGCCCCGTCGGTAAGGCCGCCGGGCGGCGGAAGGGCGATGCGGTCGGCCTCGGAGAGGCCCGCGACAACCTCAGCCGAGCGGGCGCCGCGAATACCGACCTCGATCTTGCGTGCGCGAACCCGGTCGCCGTCGACGACGAACACGCGGCTCCCCTGCAGCGCGGCGACGGGGATCAGCAGCGCACCGGCCTTCTCGCGCGTAATGACGTTGGCCTCGACGCTCATGCCGGGCAGCAGCACGGTATCGTCGGGCAGTGCCACCTTGATGCGGTAGGTCTTGGCGATCGGATCGCCGATGCGCGTGACCTCGCGCACCTTGCCCTCGATGCGCTGGCCGGCAAACGCGTCGGTGCGGAACAGCACGGTCTGGCCGACTTTGACGCGCGGGATGTCCTCCTCGTTCACCTCGGCGACGACCTGCAGGGGCTTTTCGGCGCCGATGCGGAAGAGGATCTGACCCGCCTCGGCAATCTCGCCCACCTCCCCGTCGCGCCGCAGCACGATGCCGTCGATCGGCGCGATGATGGTGCGATCGGCGATCTTCTCCATCTGCACGAGGATGAGCGCCTGGATGGTGCGCAGCTCCATCGACACGCGCTCGTGCGCCTGCGGCGACACCACCTTCTTTTCGACCAGCGTGGCGTGGCGCTCGAGCTCGCGCTTGGCGAACTCCTCGCGCGCCCTGAGCTCGGCGAGCGCCGCGTTCTGCTCCTTGTCATCGAGGCGGGCCAGCACCTCGTCCTTCTTGACGGCTTTGCCCTCGCAGTCGCAGATCTCGACGATGCGATCGCGGATGACGCTGGTCACCTTGGCCCAGCGCACCGGCTCCACGGCGCCAGTGGCGTAGACGATCTCCACCGCGGTTCCGATGACCGGCGAGACCACCGCCACTTCCGGGCCGCGCAGGGTGCGCCACGACCAGAACGCAGCCGCGGCCGTCGCCAGCACCAGTGCTAGTGCCAGCGCGCGGTGGCGACGTGCCCGCGCAGCCAAGCGCTGGAGCAGTCCCGGCGCCGCTGCCGCGACGTGGTCGACCACCTGATGAAGAGGTCTCTGCATCGCTCGTCTCGCTCATCCGCCCCATCGATGCAATGCACCGCGGCGGCGCCATGACTTGCCGCAAACGTGCGCGCAAAACCAGCGCAAACGATGACGGACACATTCGTGCGCCTTGCCTCGGGCAGGGGCGCAAACATATTGGTGATAGGAACGGACCCCCACCCAGCAAAGAGGATGGCTTATGCGCTGCTTTCAATTCGCCGTGACCCTAGCCCTCGCCGCGGTGCTGGCAACACTTCCCGTCTCCGCGCAAGCCGATCCCGCCGACGCGGAGATCGTCACCATCCGCCCCGCCGCGACCACCGGCACCAAGCAGGGCCTTCCGATCTTCCAGGGCATCTCCGGGCAGAATGCCGGCGCCAAGCACATCTCGATGAACAAGGTCATCATTCCGCCTGGCGGCGCCGCCAAGGCGCATATCCACAAGGGCTATGAGTCGGTGATCTACCTCATCAAGGGCAAGGTGAAGACGCTCTACGGCGAAGGCCTCAAGAAGAGCATCATCAATGAGGGCGGAGACTTCATCTATATTCCGGCCGACCTGCCGCATAAGCCGATCAACCTCTCCGCAACCGAGCCGGCCGAGGCGATCGTCGCCCGCACCGATCCCAACGAGCAGGAAAGCGTCGAGCACGTCGCCGAGCCCGGCGCGGCCGACGCCAAAGAGTAGCGGCCATTCCCGCCAGCCTTGCGCCGCGCAGGCGTGGCGCCTAAACAACCGCCTCGCAGTGATGGAGGCAATGATGCGCGACAAGATCAACGACGACCTGAAGGCGGCGATGAAGGCCGGCGACAAGGATCGCGTCGGCACGCTGCGTCTCATCAACTCGGCCATCAAGTCGGCCGACATCGAGGCGCGCCCCTCGGGCAAGGACAAGATCACCGACGCCGACATCCTCTCGGTCATGGCCAAGATGATCAAGCAGCGCCGCGACTCCATCGAGCAGTTCACCGCCGGCGGCCGCCCCGAGCTGGCGGCGAAGGAAGCGGCCGAGATCGCCGTCATCGAGGCTTACATGCCCAAGCAGATGAGCGAGGCGGAGGCCAAGGCGGCGATTGCGGCGATCATCAAGGAGGTCGGCGCGGCGGAGCCCAAGGACATGGGCAAGGTGATGGCGGCGCTGAAAGCCAAGTACGCCGGGCAGATGGACTTCGGCAAAGCGAGCGCCATCACCAAAGGGCTGCTGAAGTAGGCCGCTACGACGGCCCCACATGTCATCCTCGGCTTTATGCCGAGGATCCAACTCGACGCTTGCTCCGACGAGGAAAATTGCCGCCCACGGCCAACCAAGCGACCTGAACTTGGGAACCCGCAGTTAATGTGGGTCCTCGGGACAGGCCCGAGGATGACGGTTGAGAGCAAGCCCGAGGATGACACCTAGAGCGGAGGCTTGCGCAACAGACCAAGCACACGACGCGAGCCTGTGGATTGCGCATATAACCGATTGAAATTGATCGGCGCAGGGCCGGTGGCGGCGCGAATCGCGTAGGTCAGACATACGCGTGCCTTTGCCGACCCATGCGAGCCCGATGCGCTATCCACCAAATTTCCTCGATGAAATACGCGCGCGCCTCAGCGTCAGCTCCGTCGTGGGCCGCAAGGTTGCCCTGAAGCGCGCCGGGCGCGAATATAAGGGCCTCTCCCCGTTCAAGATGGAGAAGACGCCGTCCTTTACGGTCAACGACCAGAAGGGCTTCTATCATTGCTTCGCCTCGGGCGAGCACGGCGATATCTTCACCTTCGTGATGAAGACCGACGGGCTGACGTTCCCCGAGGCGGTCGAGCGCCTGGCCGAGGAGGCCGGCGTGCCGATGCCGAAGCTCTCACCCCGCGATGAAGCGCGCGAGGACGAGCGCGAGCGGCTCTACCGCATCGTCGAGATGGCGGCGGCGTTTTTCGAAGCGGCGCTGATGACGGGAGCGGGCGCCGAGGCACGGCGCTATCTGGAAAAGCGCGGCCTTGCCCGCGAGACCATTGCCTCCTTCCGCTTGGGCTATGCGCCGAACGACCGCGCGGGCCTGCGCAACCACCTCGCGGCAGCCGGCTTCAAGGTCGAGGAGATGATCGCCTCGGGCATGCTGATCGGCGGCGACGACATCCCCGTCGCCTACGATCGCTTCCGTCACCGCGTGACGTTTCCCATCGCCGACCTACGCGGGCGGGTCATGGCCTTTGGCGGTCGCGCCCTCGATCCCAACGCGCCGGCGAAGTATCTCAACTCGCCTGACACCCCGCTCTTTCACAAGGGCTTCAATCTCTACAACGCCCACCGCGCACGCGGGCCCGCGCACGACAAGGGCCGCGTCATCGCGGTGGAAGGCTACATGGACGTCATCGCGCTCACCGAGGCGGGGTTCGGCGAGAGCGTGGCGCCGCTCGGCACGGCGCTCACCGAGGAGCAGGTGAAGCTCCTGTGGCGAATGGCCGATGAGCCTATCCTGTGCTTCGACGGCGACGCGGCGGGCCGCAAGGCAGCATTCCGCGCCGTCGAGACGGCGCTGCCGCTGCTGAAGCCCGGCTTCAGCGTACGCTTCGCCTTCCTGCCGGGCGGCCTCGACCCGGACGACCTCGTGCGCCAGCAGGGCCCGCAGGCCTTCGCCGCCGAGCTCGGCAAGACGCGCGCGCTGTTCGACGTGTTGTGGGAGCGCGAAGCGCAGGAGCAGGATCTGTCGACGCCGGAGCAGCGCGCTGCCTTCGAGGCGCGGCTCAAAGCCATGGTCGGCAAGATCGGCGACGCCGCGGTGCGCGCCCACTACGAGCGCGAGCTGCGCGAGACGCTGTGGGCGCTCAACCGCACCGTGGTGCGCGAGATCGCCCGCGGCCAGGGCCCGCGCCGCGGGGCTGGCGGAGCTGTGCGACGCAATAACGTTACGCCCGACTGGCGGGTGCGCGAGCGCGCCCGCCTGGGGCCGAAC
>NZ_WBUE01000050.1 GCF_009026145.1 Hyphomicrobium sp. | reverse complement strand
ACGTGCCTCCGAGAGGCCCTTCTGGAACTGGATGCGGTTGCGCGCCATCGCTCATCTCCCTGAAATCGCGCGCATTCTCCGCCGATTCGGATGGCGCGATTAGGGCTTAGGATGGTGCGTAATCAGGAGCGCGCTTGAGCCGATCAGTTTCTTGAGCGCGGCGTATGATGATCGAGCCGCAATAGGGTCCTCTCCACAAGATTGTCAATCGCCCCGTGAATCAGCGCGATGACGTTGGACGGTGAGGCCGGGTTGACAACACGGACTTTCGAAAGGAGAGCAAAGGGCGGCGCGCTGGCGAACTTCACGCGAAAGACCTCCCGGCGGTCAACAGCACCAAACTGCGATTGGAACTCGCTGGGAAGGCGATCAGCAACGTTCTTTCGTCGCTCAACCTCACCTTTGACCCGCGAAGATCCGTCTGTCACGATGACCTGGTCGCCATCATCGAGATCGTACGCACGGGCACTTGGCAGATAAGCGAGCACGTAGGTCGGTCCCGTGAGAATCTCCAGCAACGGATCACCCGTGCGCACAACTTGGCCGACATCAGCGATACGCGGTCCCACCGTCCCATCCGCTGCCGCGTGTACCCCACCCACATGGCCATAATCATAGATACTTTTCAGCTCCTTGATGAGCGCATCGAGATCGGTGCGCATCTTTGCCTGCATCTCTGCCTCTTCTTTGAGCGATTTCTCTTCGGCTTCGAGAACCGCGAGTTCTCGCGCCGACTCGTAGGCATCGCGCGCCACGCCTGCGAGATGAGACGCCGAGGCAAAGCCACCGGCCCCCAGTTTTGTCGAAGTGGATTCAAGAGCGGCAGCCTTGGCCTGCCGTGTTGCAGCGAGAGGTTTGAGGGCATCAATGACCTGAAGCCGTCTCTGAATTTCAGCGCTACGCCGCAGAACGTCTCCGCGTCGGGTCTCATAGCGACCGAGCTCCATCAACACGTCAGGCGATTGCAGTTTCAGCAGCGGCGTACCCTTCTCCACCCACTGACCAGGGTGGACATAGACCTCGGCCACACGCGAGTTGGAGATTGCCGCCACAACCGATCGGTCTCTATCGACAAGCCCATAGGCCTCGAGAAATAGGAACTGGCCTACCGTGTAGTAGAAGATGAAGGACAGGAGAATGAGCACCGATGCGAGGTAGATCCGGCGAACAAGACCCCTCCCGCCGCCACGAACCTGGGTCTTTAGGTCGTCCGGTCTAATTCTGTTGCGTAGCGAGGTGATCATCGTCACTGCCTCATCGCCAAATCGACCATGCGCGCACCTTCGCAGGAATGTAGTTGTCCTCGCGCGACTTTGAGAAAATCCATTCGTCCACGTAGGCCCACAGGCGAATGAACCGCATTACGTACGATTGAAAGGGGCCGTAGAGCAGAAGAAACGGCGCCAGCTTCCAGTATTGCGCCTTACCCGTTATCCATGCAGCCAGTGCGAAGGACAGTCCGTCGAGAAGATACAGGCCAAGTCCGGCTGCCAGTAAGACAATGAAGGCGAACTCTCCGAACTGGAGAAACAGCCCCAGCACGTAGAACGGGAACAGCATCGCGCAGGCAACATTGAAGACGAAGAAGTCGAGCTGATGGATTGTTTCCTGCCAACGGATGCCATCTGATGATGGGGTGAGCGTCCGGCGGAACTTGCGAAAGCGGATCCAGAAGGCGTCACGCTCCCAGCGGTTGCGTTGATGGGCAAGGCCCATCAGCGTCTCGGGCGCGTCGGTATAGCAGACGGCCCGTCTCGCAAAGATCACGCGCCCGCCGGCGATGCGCAGGCGCATGGTCAAGTCGAAGTCTTCGCCCGAGATCGGGTCGAGACCACCCGCGCGTTCCCAAGCCGCCTTGCGAAAGGCGCCGAACGCCCCGGAAACGCAAGTCACCTGATTGAAGACATCTGAGGTGGTCTTCCCCAGCGATATGCTGATGAGATACTCGATCGCCTGCAGCGATGTAATGACCGACTTCTGCCAGTTGCGAATGAGGATATTTCCGGAAACCGCCACTACACCGGGTTCAGCGAATGGCCGCACGAGCTCCTCAATGGCGGTGCGCTCAAACGAGCAGTCAGCGTCAATGACGACGAGTATATCGCCTGTCGCCAGTCGAGCCGCGAGATTGACGGCGGCTGGTTTGCCACCTCTTAGCTGACAGCGCACTGTGCGCTGCACCCGGCCCTGACGTTCAAGCCTCCGCATGGCGTTAAATGTTCCATCGGTGGAGCCATCGTCGACACAGATGATCTCGAAGGCCGTGAGCGTCTGCTCTCGCAGTGAGGAGACACATCGGTCGATAGAGCCTGCCTCATTATGCCCCGCAATGACGATCGAGACCTTCAGCGGCGGAACTTTACTCAAAGGCCGCCGGCTCCGCAATGAAAGCACCACTATTGTTGCGGCAAAGCTCAGGAAATAGCGGGGTATCTCCAAGAGCGCGGTGAACCAGAAGATGGACAGCAGCGCGTATGGCGAGAGACTCACCAGAAACGTCCAAGCCGAACCGAGTGCCTCGTCGAGCATTGTTTTATGGCGTTCTCTCGAAGTCGTCGAGCGACATCACCCTGTAGCTCACATTTAGCGGCACCGAGAGGTGACCTTCGACCGAGGTGCGGATCTGCTCCAGGTCTGTCGTAATCGCCGCTGGCGAGTGGCCACTGATCATGACTGTGAACGTGCGGCCGAGACGAAGAATGTCTGTCTCTGGCGAGAAGGTTTCGCGCAACATGCTGCCAAAGAACTCGGTGGCTTCTTCAATCGTCACCTCCTCCGAGTTCTCCGCCGACGCGCGCCGGATGCAGCTCGACGACGAGAATGGCGCAGGGAATGGCCAGCGCACGGTGTTCCGCCACAAACTGCCGCACCGTGCGCCGCAGCCGCTGGCTTTCCGTCTCACCATCGCTTTCGGCGAACGCGTTGAATACGGCCTGCCGCCCCAACTCCGTCAGAGCGTACGAATAGATGATCTGCGGTCTGAGCAGGTTCGCGTCACCTTTCGATGCGCAGTCGAGGCAGACGAAGCCAACCGCCGGCTCTCCGCTCGTATGGCCGCAGGAATTGCACACGGTCAGTATTCCCGGCTTGTCGTAATCGACCGAAAAGTGCTCGAGCCGGTTTCGGCATTTGGGACACGTAAGATGCCGTCCGTCGCGGAAGTCCCGCTCGGGGCCTTGGTAGGCGCAGCGCAGGTGGTGAATGATGGGCTCTTCGACAACGTCCGACGAGCGGCAGCTGCGGCACTCCTCGCGCACGAGGAGGCGCGCTGACGAGCAAGAGGGACATAGGTTCAGTCGATCGAAGAAGTGTCGCTCAAGATGCTCGGACCGGTAGAGCCGCTCGGCACTCGCCAACAGGTTAGGCAGCATACTCGTCTGCGCATAGCGAACAGTTGCCTTTGCGCCGACGTCTCGTTGAGGCTCAAGAGCCATTTCACGCGTCGCCAATCGGGCGAGAAGCCAAAGGCCAGGATCGGTGCTCTGGAAGTAGGTTGCGGGGAGCGTGCGAACGCGCTCGATCACCGGTCGCAAGGCAGCCAGCGCCAACTCGAAGCCTTCGGCGGAGACGAGGGGAAGCGAGAGGTCGGCTCCGGTCACGGTGCCTTCGCTGGTATCGATCATCGGCACAACCGCTGCCGCCGCCTTCGAGAGCCACGTTGATAAGAGTTCTCGGTCGCGGACACCGCCAACGACTACGGCATCCGGCCGCGCCTTTTCGCCGACGAGGAGCTGCGCAAAAGAAGGCCGGAAACTGGGGGCCGGAACGGCGGATAGCCAGAGGATGCTAAGACTGGGCACCTGCGTGGCAGGCGCTGCCTCTAACATCTCGCCAGTGCCGATCTGTTCTGGCCGCTGGGGGATCGGCGCCAGCGCCAGGGAGGCCGACCATGGAATGCTCGAAGCCATTAGACACCTGCAATTGCGACCCGCTTGGCAGCTGTAATCCGGCAGGATGCTTATTTTCTGAGCGCATCGGGCTTGATAAAGGTCAAGACGCCGTCCGAAAGCCCGCATTTCTTCAAAATTATAAGAAAGAGAACCTTAAACTGCGCCCGCTCCTGAGAAGTATGACGCGACTGGCTGGCCCGTCGGGGACATGCACGAGCCGCATCGCATCGACCGCTCGCAACGCTAAAACAGGCGTCCGTGAGTCGGCATCGAGCCGTTGGTCGCAATCACGCAACTAGTCTCGGCGGACACTGGCTTGTATGGTGCCGATAAGGAACTGAATGACGCCGATGCCCACGGCTCCATAGGCGCCTGCACTGCTAGTCCCCGTAGCGCTTTCTCCAGCAATCGTACGTCTCCCATGCCCCTCGTTGACCGTAAGCCGCATCTTCTGCCGCTTATCGGTGCGATGAACTCGAACATTCGCTGGTGCTACCAGCGTGAATTCCTCGCCGCGCTGGCACCTGCACACACCAGCGGGGTGCACGCCATCGGCGCTTACGGTCCCTGACGGCGCGACCAGGGCGCGCACAGCGAGGCAAGCTCGACGAACTCGCAGGCAACTCGTCGGTCTGGTGCGAAGTCTCTATCGACGCGCCGCGAGCGAAGGCTAGCGCCCTTGACGCTGCCATGGCGCGTGCGAACACGAAGCCCTGAACCGTATCGCATCCCAGCTCACGGAGAATGGAAAGTTCCTCCGACGTTTCGGCACCTTCTGCGCACACCTGCATCCCCAGCCCGTGGCCCAATGCGATGATCCCCCGCAAGAGTTCGCGCGCGCGCCCTGATTTTTTGACATCATGAACAAAAAGACGATCGATCTTGAGAGCGTCGAAGGGCAACTGGGTTAGACGGCTCAGCGACGAATACTCTGTCCCAAAATCGTCAAGCGCCAAAGTCACTCCGAGCCGCTTGAGTTCTCCTAGCACACGACCGAGATGCCGCTCTGAATGATCGGCAAAGACGCTCTCGGTGAGCTCTAGAGATAAGAGGTGCCGTGGGAGCTCTGTGTCTTTTAGAACTTTCTTTATTTCCCGGACTATATCCGTATGGAGGATCTGTGTAGCCGATATGTTGACTGCGACGCGACGAGGCAGCTCGCCCATATCCAACCACGCCCGCGCCTGGACCGCAGCTTCTCTCATGGTCCAAGCGCCAAGCTCACAAATTAGGCCCGAACTCTCAGCAATCGGAATGAACTCGCTCGGAGACACATTACCGCGCGTAGGATGCGTCCAACGCAATAATGCCTCAAAGCTCGTCACCTGCCCCGATCTGAGATCAACCTGTGGCTGATAGTGCAGCATCAGTCCTTCCTTCTGGCGGACAGAACGGCGCAAGTCATGCGCCAACGCGAGCTTGCTTTGCACCGCACTGCTCATATCGCGCGTGAAAAACGCAAAGCGACCGCGCCCTTCGGCCTTGGCGCGGTAAAGTGCAAGGTCGGCTTTCCGCAACAGATCGCTTGCGTCAGTGCCGTTTTGCGGCATCATCACAACGCCAATGCTGACCCCGATTGAAGTTTCCCCTCGCTCAAGCCGGACAGTATCTGAAACGCCCTTTATCAGCTGTCGCGCGATCCGCTCGGCATGAGCGCGGCCTTCACACCGGGGAACAACGACGGCGAACTCATCGCCACCGAGGCGCGCGAAAAGATCGCTCTTATCAAGTAGGCGCGCTAGCGAGCGGGCGACCTTTACCAGCAGCTCGTCGCCAGCAGCATGGCCAAAGCAATCATTCACTTCCTTGAAACGATCCAGATCTAGAAGCAAAAGAGCTGCCTCAGCACCGGCTCGGCTGTTGTCGCTCAGGACCCTGTCTAATTCCCGCCAGTACAGGGTTCGATTTGCCAAGCCCGTAAGTGGATCGAAATAAGCAAGCTTCTCGAGAGCGGTGTTTGCCTCCCGCAATTCCTGCGACAGTTTAGTGAGCCGCTGGGTCCGCTCTTGCACCCGCTGCTCGAGCTTCGAATTCAGACCGGCTATCCGAGCCTCGGAGCGCAGCCGAGCAACATCGCGTCTATTCAACACGGTCGCGGTCAGACCGATCGCGAGGATGCAAACTGCGCTGGTTAGCAGCACCATGACCGCCAGGCCGACCCTACCGTCGTAGAGTCCGGCCCGTTCGCCCGCCAACCGGATCCACCCCAGCAAAAATAGGACCAGCGGAGTGGCGGGAAGTAGCCAACGTACAAGCAACGCGCCATGGGTAGTACCGCTCAGAGCAATCCGCGTCCACCCCAGGCGCGTATCAGCGACCAGAATGGATAAGCTTAGGATCAAAAATAGCACGGCGGTATGCACCCCCATGAAAAGGGACGGCAAAGAATCGATACCGTATGCGTGCCTGACAATGGCCAGGCTGGCGACCGCCAGCGGAGGAATAACTAACCAGTGGGAGAGGGCAGCGAACTGCGATTGGCGCGCCCTCAAAAAACAGAGGCCCACACCAAGAAACACAAAATTTAAAGCCGCCGCAGGCGACATCGTCCCCCGCCAAAGCGATGAACGCTCGTTCGTCGGCAACAATAGATCAACACCGAGACCTATTGACACGATATAAGGGACCAACGCTGCGGCGCCCAGCGCTGTCACATAAAGGGCAAGGAATCTCGCAAGCCGATAGGTTTGCGGCGAAGGGGCGCGGCGTAGGTACCAAAGACCGACACCGGCGGCGATAAAGGCGCACGCCGTGCTTACCTCGATTGCCGCAAGAGCTGATCCCACTCCCTTGAGCGCAGTCAGATCGTATACTCGGCCGACAAGTGCGCCGGCCCCAGCGCAGACACTGAAAAGCGCGCCGGTTGCTACAAACTGGACCAACGTGCGTTCACGGGTTTCGCGCCCTGGCGTGCTGGCGATTGTTGGTGCAACGCCCGGGCAGATTTCACTCCGCGCATCTCCACCGGATGCGGCGGCGACCAGTCCGGCCTCATGAACCCGGTTATTCGGACCACCAAGAATCATATCTACCCATTCTCTTCTAAAAGCATCATTGTCCTTTTCGAATATGGTCGGCCCCACGCTGCGCTAGAGCGCGCCGTAGACTGCGACGAGCAGCAGCTGCCTAGCCCTCTTTCCTCAGTACTAATGGCAATGGTGGTCTCACTAGGCGGGTAATAACTTGCATACCGGACCCCGCGAGCATCATGCGGCGCGCGGGTCGGCGCCTACCACCTGCGCCGTTGGCGCCACGTACGTGCGCGCGCCTCGCGCGAGGGGTATGCATTGGCCCGCCAGTGTAGTAAGTTGATTGCGTCCGGACCTCTTGGCTTCATACATCCGGGCATCGGCAAGCTCGACCAGCTCCTCCCAGCTACCGGCCCGATCGCATTGGCGCTCGGCCAATCCAACACTGGCCGTCTGCATTGAGCCATCTGGTCGAGCGGCCAGCCCAGATCCGCACAATTCGGCCACAAGCTCTGCGGTAGCGTCTGCCGGCATGCCCGCAAGCACGAGCAAAAATTCCTCCCCTCCCCATCGAATGAGGGCATCCTCGCGCCGCAGCCTCGCCTTCAAAGTTTTCGCCACGCCTCGAAGAAGGCAATCCCCGGCATCATGACCATGCCCATCGTTGACCCTCTTAAAATGATCGAGGTCGATGAGGGAAATCGAGAAAGGGCTCCCCGCCCGCTCCGCCTTGGCAAAAAGCAAATTCAGCAGCTCTGTCCCGGCGCGGCGCGACAGCGCACCGGTAAGCAGATCCATTGTCGAGTGTTCCTCAAGGGCCAGCAGAAGCTTTAACTGACTGACCGAGCTGATCATCGCTGTTACGACGACTACACACATCAAGAGCGCCGCAATCCCGGCTTCAGATAACCCTTCCCCACCGTCATTTAGTACAATTTCCAACAGCATCGACGCGAGCGGGCCAATTAGCAGCACGCCCGCTTCCATGACGGTCAGCGGAAAAATGGAAATGGCGGCTGCCAGCGCTATTGGCAGCAGTACATATTGCGTATGACTCGCATTTGCCAGCAGTAGTTTGTCGGCCATCGCGAACACGACGTGTGCATAGACAAAGAAAGCCACGCCAATGTACACCACGGCACCCAGCGACCAGGCCACCTGCCGGAGCCCCGCCGCCGCCTGCAGCCTCCACCCGATCGCAAAGAACATAGCGCCAGCCGTGATGCGCCCGACCATCAGCAGCCATAGCATCCGCCAATCCCAACTTAGCAGGTGACCATCGATGGGTATCCAAGCGATGGTCGCAAGGCCGAGAAGAATGGCCGCTACTCTAAGCCGTGCCGCCAGGACCTCCCTGCGTTGCGCACTGAGTAGCACACCGTGATCGCGCGCCGAAATAGGTTTGGATCCTAGCCGAATCGCCAGCAACGCGGATAGTTTGCGACCGCATTGTAAAAGAGCTGCCTTCCAGGCTTTTACGCTTGAGACAACAGCCTCAATTCCAATTGTTGAATGCTGCCGAGGCGGACGGACGCTAGTTTCCTTATTCTGCCATGAACGCTTCCGCCGCTGTCCATCATTCATGCGCTAGGGCCGCCGTATAAGGGAAACAATTGCCCGCCGTGTCTCACGCCATTGCTGGCACGTGCGGGTGCGTGTACGCCATCGAGCGCAGATGCGCGCCGCACGGGCCATGCCTCCGCCCGCCACGCTTATCGCAGCAAGAAATTACGGACGCCTTATAGAATTGGCGCGTGCTGATCGGCTCAAGTGAGTTTCGCGCAAATGGTAATGCTATGATTACCCAATCTCACGCAATGCAATTGACCTTGCTAATATCCGCAGAACCAAAAGTGGCGACAGAGGTACGCGCAAGCAGTGCACGATACATCGAACCTCGCTACCGCATGTCGGCAAAGTAGGAGTGTTCCCCCAGATTACACAGGGCGATGCGCCATTCGATCGGCTGATCGTGCGTGGCGTAGATCACCCGGTCTAGCCTCAGTAGTCCTTTGCCTGACTCAACACTAAGCAAATGCGCGACCTCGCCTGTGGCCTCAGCCAAACTCACCCGCTCGCAGGCGTGTTCGAGATGTAGACCGTACCTTTGGGCCAGCGCCGTGATTCGATAGTCATGGGGCACGCGACCCTCGTCCATTCCTGGAAATCTTGCGAGCGCCAGGCGACTCTCTTCATACGTGAGAGGACGACCGGTATGACAGCGTAACCGCCGCGTACGAAGCACTGTATCCTCTGCTGTCAGCCGCAGGCGCTCTTGCTCCAGCACATCGGCCGGTCCCTGGCTCTGCTCCAGCGGCTGCGCCTCGTTGCGTAGAGGCCGCCCGGCTGAGTCGCGGATCCTGGTGAAGCGCATCAGCATTTCCTCGCTGGCGCGGTTCGTGACGAACGTGCCGCGTCCCTGGCGGCGAATGAGAAGACGCTCGGTTTCGAGCCGATCAAACGCCTTGCGCAAGGTCCCAATGCTTACGCCGAGCTCCTCGGCCAGACTGATTTCACTTGGTAGCACCTGTTCCGGTTTCCACACACCACTGAGCTGCTGCCGGTCTCGTGGACACGCACCTAAGCTAATCGCATCTGCTCCTCGAACGCCACTGGGCTGACATAGCCCAGCGTCGAATGCCGCCGTCGGGGGTTATAGAACCGCTCGATGTAGT
>NZ_WBUE01000023.1 GCF_009026145.1 Hyphomicrobium sp. | reverse complement strand
CGCGTCAGGCGATCGGCCTCGGCATGCCAGCGTGCCGCCGCCCGGCCCTGCAGCCGCGCATCGCGGCGCCATCGCGCCTGGCTCAACCACATCGCCGCGCCACCGAGCAGCACGCCGACGAGCAGCGTGATGAAGAGATAGGCGTAGAACGGCATGGCCAAGGACACGGCCGGCGTCTCGGGACGGAACGGGTCGAGCACGAGGCGCACCTCGTGGCGATTGACCACGGCAAGGGTGACGAGCAACAGCCCGGCCGGGAAAGCGATGAGCAGCCAGACGATCCGCCTCAGCACAGTCGACAGCCTCGCAATGCGCTGGTGTGATGATCGAGAAATTCGCCGGTGCTGGCGGCAAGGTAGTGAGCGAATTTCTCGATCTGAATCACACTAGCAACTCTATGATTCTAGTGGCCCTTTGATTCCGAAGTTCGCTTGCGAGGCCAGCCTCGAACGCGGGCGAACTTCGTAATCGGGACACTAGTGACTTTCTTTGCCGCGATTGAGCCTATCGCGCAGTTCCTTACCGGTCTTGAAGAACGGCACGAACTTCTCGGCCACCGACACCGACTTGCCAGTGCGAGGATTGCGGCCCTGGCGCGCCGCGCGGTGCTTCACGGTAAACGCGCCGAACCCGCGCAGCTCCACCCGGTCGCCGCGCGACAGCGCCTCGACGATCTCGTCGAACACCACTTTGACGATGCGCTCGACATCGCGATGGTAAAGATGAGGGTTCGTATTCGCGATTTTATGGATCAACTCTGACTTTATCATCGCTCGCCCCGCCGCAAATATCTGTAATCTATTACTTTTCCGAAGGGTGCCAAACGGAGATGAGCCCGTCAAGGCCAAGACCGGACAGGGAGGGGTCGCGCGCTAGCATTTGACCCAGCGAGGTGTTGTTGAAAAAGCTCGCTGCCGCCGTCCCCAGGGAGCTGAAAAGACCCAGCGAGCCGGCGCTTTGCGGCTTCCAATCGACGACTTTCAGGCTCTTGTCGACGTTGCGCACGGTGCGCAGCCACTCGACCGCCTCCTCCTCCCCGCCGATCGAGTCGGCGAGCTTCAGCTGCACCGCCTCGCGGCCGGTGAAGACGCGACCCTGGGTTAGGCCCGGGATGTCGTCCGGCTTGATGCCGCGCCGCTGCTCGACGAGGCCGAGAAACCAGCGGAAGCCCTCGTCGATCATCGACTGGGTCACCTTCTGGCCCTCCTCGCTCAGCGGCTCGAAGGGGGAGGGCACGGCTTTCAGGCTGCCGCTCTTGATCTCGTTGAACTTGACCCCGAGCTTGTCGAGCATCTGGCTCACCTCGGGCCACTGGACGAGAACGCCGACCGAGCCGGTGATGGTGTTGGCACGGGTTACAATGTGGTCGGCGCCGAGACCGACGATGTAGCCCGCCGAGGCGGCGACGGTGCCGAACTGGGCGACAACCGGCTTCTTCTTGGCGACCTCGCGCAGCGCCGCGAACAGCGCTTCGCCGCCGGTCGTGGTGCCACCGGGACTGTTGACGAACACGAGCAGCGCGGCCGCGTTGTCCGATTCCGCGATCTTCTTCAGAAGCTCGAGCTGGTCGCGATCCTCGGTGATGGTGCCGGAGATGGCGACGCGGGCGATCTGCTTGGTGCCGAACGCCGACCATTGATCGCTGCCGGCGCTGAAGGCGAACAGCGCGGCCACAACCGCCGCCACCGCCAGCACCCGCCACACGGTGAGGCGGCGGCGCAGACGACGCCGGTCCAGCACAGTGTCGATCTCCGCTGTCATCAAGGTCTCCGCATACAACCGCAGCGTTCAGAAAGTCGCGTTGCCCGCGACGTTAGGCAAGGATTGCGCGGCCGACAAGGGAACCGCTCCTCGAGCCTTGCCAAAATGCTAGCGCGGCAGGAGTTGTCCCCCCGCCGCGCCGAGTTGTCGTGACCGCCGAGATACGGAGGCCGGTTACTCCTTCTCCTCGTCGGCGCCCTCGGCCGTATCGCGCTTGCGGATGGCGGCCTTGAAGATGTCGCCGAGCGAAGCGCCCGAATCCGAGGAGCCATACTGGGCGACGGCCTGCTTCTCCTCGGCGATCTCGAGCGCCTTGATCGACAGCGACAGACGGCGCGCGGCCTTGTCGGCGCTGGTGACGAAGGCGTCGACCTTGTCGCCGACGTTGAAGCGTTCGGGCCGCTGCTCGGAGCGGTCGCGCGATAGGTCGGAACGCTTGATGAAGGCGGTGAGCTCGCCGTCGGCGGTCTTCACCTCGATGCCGTTCTCCTGCACGGCGATAACGGTGCAGGTGACGGTGTCGCCCTTCTTGTACTTCGACAGCGTGTCGATCGGATCGCCCGACAGCTGCTTGATGCCGAGCGAGATGCGCTCCTTCTGGCTGTCGACGTCGAGCACGACGGCTTTGACGGCGTCGCCCTTCTTGTAGTCCTTGATCACCTCGTCGCCGGGCTTCGTCCAGTCGAGGTCGGACAAGTGCACCATGCCGTCGACGCCGCCATCGAGGCCGATGAACAGGCCGAACTCGGTGATGTTGCGGATCGGGCCTTCGACCTCGGTGCCCTTGGGGTGCGCCGCCAGGAACGACTCCCACGGGTTGTCCTGGGTCTGCTTGAGGCCCAGCGAGATGCGGCGCTTGTTGGCGTCGACCTCGAGCACCTGCACCTCGACCTGCTGGCTGGTGGAGACGATCTTGCCGGGGTGGATGTTCTTCTTCGTCCAGCTCATCTCGGAAACGTGGATGAGGCCTTCGACGCCCGGCTCCAGCTCCACGAAGGCACCGTAGTCGGCGATGTTGGTGACCGTGCCCTTGACGCGCGCGCCAACCGGGTACTTGGCCTCGATCGACTGCCACGGATCGGCCTGCAGCTGTTTCATGCCGAGGCTGATGCGCTGCGTCTCCGGGTTGATGCGGATGATCTGCACCTTCACCGTATCGCCGACGTTCAAGATCTCGGAGGGATGATTGACGCGGCGCCATGCCATGTCGGTGACGTGCAAGAGGCCGTCGATGCCGCCGAGGTCGATGAAGGCGCCGTAGTCGGTGATGTTCTTAACGAGACCGTCGATCACCTGGCCCTCCTCGAGGCGGGCGACGATGTCGGCACGCTGCTCGGCACGCGTCTCCTCCAGCACCGAGCGGCGCGAGACGACGATGTTACCGCGGCGGCGGTCCATCTTGAGGATCTGGAACTGCTGCGGCTGATGCATCAGCGGGCCGATGTCGCGTACCGGGCGGATGTCGACCTGCGAGCCGGGAAGGAAGGCGACGGCGCCGTCGAGGTCGACCGTGAAGCCACCCTTGACCTTGTTGAAAATGACGCCCGAGACTTTCTCGTTCTTCTCGAACATCTTCTCGAGGCGCGTCCAGCTCTCCTCGCGGCGGGCCTTATCGCGCGACAGCACCGCTTCGCCGAGCGCGTTCTCGACGCGCTCCAGGTAGACCTCCACCTCGTCGCCCACCTTCAAGTCGGCGGGCTTGCCGGCGACGGCGAACTCGCGCAGCGCGACGCGACCCTCGGTCTTGAGGCCGACGTCGATGACGGCGAGATCCTTCTCGATGCCGACGATCTTGCCCTTGACGACGCTGCCTTCGAACAGGTCCTCCTTGGCAAGGCTCTCGGCGAGCAGCGCGGCGAACTCGTCGCGCGACGGGCTGAAGTCCTTGGAGACGGTGGCTTGCGACATGCGTTAACAGCTCCTCGAAACGTTGATGTGGCCCGCTGCTGCGGCCCTTGGGATTCAGAATGCGGCAAGTGCCTCCGTCACGACGCGCGTGAGTGGACAGTCTCCTGCCGGCGGTGTGTTTGAGATCGGGGCCGCTGTGATGGGTCGTGCACCCTGCCAATACGAATTGGAAGCCCGTTTCGGGCGTCCTATTGGCCGATCTTCCTCTTGATCAATCCGACAGCGGCGTCGAATGCCGCCTCTATATCCAAGTCCGACGTATCGAGCAAGTCGGCGTCGGGGGCGGGCCGCATGGGCGCGCTGTCGCGCGAGGCATCGCGCTCGTCCCGGCGCAGGATGTCGGCGAGGATGGCCTCGTAGGTGACGGGCTCCGACCGGGCCATATATTCAAGGAACCGGCGCTTAGCGCGCACCTCGGAGCGGGCAGTCACGTAGATCTTGGCGTCGGCACCGGGGCAAACGACCGTGCCGATGTCGCGCCCGTCGAGCACCGCCCCGCCGGGCTGGGCGGCGAACCCTCGCTGATAGGCGAGCAGCGCCGCGCGCACCTGAGGGATGCGGGCGACGATCGAGGCGGCATCGCCGGCCTGCGGCGTGCGCAAATCTGGATCGGCAAGCTCGGCCGGGTCGAGGCTGCGCGCTGCGGCCAGCGCCGCCCACGCGTCATCGAGGCGGAAGCCGCGGGCGGCAACGTCGCGCGCCACGGCGCGGTAGAGCAGCCCCGTATCGAGGCACGGCAGCCCCCAAAGGTCGGCGATGCGTTTGGCCAGCGTTCCCTTGCCCGATGCCGCCGGGCCGTCGATGGCGATGATCATCGCGGGCGCCCCGCGCTGGTCCCGAAGCGGGCGCCGATACTCTCCATGAGGGTGAGGAACTCGGGAAAGCTCGTCGCCACCATGGTGGTGTCGTCGACCGTGACCGGATCCCGGCTGGCGAGGCCCATGGTGAGAAAGGCCATGGCGATGCGGTGATCGAGGTGCGTTGCCACCGTGCCGCCGCCGCGCACCACGCGGGACCCGCGCACGGTGAGCGTGTCGCCCTCGGCGACTGCCACGACGCCATTGGCGGTGAGCCCGGCAACAGTCGCCGCCAGCCGGTCGCTCTCCTTCACCTTCAGCTCGGCGAGACCCTCCATGTGCGTCTCCCCTTCGGCAAAGGCGGCGACGACCGCAAGTATGGGGTATTCGTCGATCATGCTCGGGGCGCGATGGGCCGGCACCTTCACACCGGTGAGCGGGACATGGCGTACGCGAATGTCGGCCACCGGCTCGCCCCCCTCATCGCGCTCGGCCGTGAAGGCGACCTCGCCCCCCATCTCGCGCAGCACCTCGTAGAAGCCGGTGCGCGTCGGGTTGACGAGCACGCCTTCGATGGTGACGTCCGAGCCCGGCACCAGCGCCGCCGCGGCGGCAAGAAACGCGGCCGAGCTGGGGTCGGCCGGCACGACGACGTCGCGGCCTTGCAGCTCCGCCTCGCCCTTGACCGTAATGTGCGTCTTGGCCCCGCTTTGTTCGACGCACAGCTCGGCGCCGAAGTGGCGCAGCATGCGCTCGGTGTGGTCGCGCGTCGCCGCGGCCTCGATGACGGTCGTCTCGCCGGCGGCATGCAGCCCGGCGAGCAGGACGGCGCTCTTCACCTGCGCCGATGGGACGGGAAGCGCGTAGGAGATGGGTACGAGGTTCGCCGACCCGCGCGCGATGAGCGGCAGCCGGTCGCGCCCGCCCTCGATCTCGAGGCCCATCTGCTGCAACGGTCCGAGCACGCGGCCCATCGGCCGGCGGCTGAGCGAGGCATCGCCGGTCAGCTCGACGGTCATGTCGTGGCCGGCAATGATGCCGAGCATCAGCCGCGTGCCGGTGCCCGAGTTGCCAAAGTCGAGGACCCCTGTGGGCTGGCGCAGGCCGCCGACCCCGCGTCCGGTGACGCGCCATTCGCCACCGACCTTCTCGATTGGCGCCCCCAATGCCGCGAGTGCCTTGGCGGTATTGAGCACGTCCTCGGCCTCGAGCAGGCCCCTGAGGCGCGTCACGCCGGTCGACAGCGCCCCGAGCATCAGGGCACGATGCGAGATCGACTTGTCGCCCGGTACGCGCACGCGTCCCTTGAGGGGCCCGGCGGCGTGCGCGGCCAGAGGTCGGCTGGCGATCGCAGTATCGGAAGGCAAGCGGCTCAAAGCTCCAGCGCTGGCGGAGTATCATGGGGGCTCTTATTGGCGAGCGATAGAGCCGACGGCCGGTTCTCCTGTCAACGCCGCCGCTGTCCAGCTTTGTTTTTGACAAGCCCCGAGGCATGTGGCAGATCGCGGACAAATCCCCCACACCACTAAAGGTTGGCTCCAATGGCGACCAATAAAGACCGCGGGACCAAGCGCACGTGTCAGAATAGCGAGTGCGGCGCCCGCTTTTACGACCTCAACCGCAGCCCGATCGTGTGCCCCATCTGCGGCGCCAAGTACGCTATCGCCCACTCGCCCACGACCGCCGCCGTCGTCGCGCAGGAAGAGAAGGCGCAGCGCAAGGTGAAGAAGCCGGAGTTCGAGCCCGTAGCCGGGGACGCCGAGGCGGAGGATGCGCTCGTCGACGTCGAGGCTGACGAGGCCGAGGACGCGGCCGGCGAGGAGGCCGATGAGACCTTCCTCGAGGAAGAGGAAGAGGACGGCGGCGACGTCTCCAACATCATCGGCGGCCCGGTCGAGGGCGAAGATGAGCGCTGATCGGCGCTCCGCATCGGGCGTCGCCGCCGCGACGCTCATTCCGCGGCAGGCGATGAGCGGCGCCAACTTCGCCCTTGCAGTTTTGCGGCGAAGGCCCTAGAGAGGCCCACTCAATCGGGGGAGCCCAGCGCCCCCGGTATCGTTCCCAACGGTCGGGGCCGTAGCTCAGTTGGGAGAGCGCGTGAATGGCATTCACGAGGTCAGCGGTTCGATCCCGCTCGGCTCCACCAATCAAATACCCCAACAAGATCAGGGATGGCTTGAAGGTTCGCGAGTGCTAGTGCGCTCGCCGCCTTCGTTGCCGTCCACCAACTGCCTCTCATAAGACGCATACGGACAACATCAGCGCCCAGATTTGCCATCGCCCCCCACCAGCTTAGGTGGCGCGCCAAAGGCGCGGAAGAAGGTCCGCCACCTCTCCGCCGCCGCCGCTAGGCGGCTCTGAGGGACATTCTGACGTTCTTCGGCATCGATGATGAACCTGGCCGTGATCTGCACGGCCTCATCGATCACGCGGTTACAGCTTTCGGCAGTGATCCACTCGGTCATTTCCTGGCCGAGCACCAGCCGCAGCTCGTGGTCTACCGTCCATGTCCCGACCCTCCGCGGAGAACCGTTTTTGTTACGACAGACATGGATACGATCGTCATCCAACGCGAAGGACCATGCAGGAAGCGGCTCGGCGTCCAGACGTTGCTGCAAAGCCTGCAACAGTGCTCGCCCCACCTGCTTCCTTTTTGATGCGTCCTCCCTGTCCTGCCGTCTTTTGGAGCGTTCAGCGGCTACGGCTTCGGCCAACGTGACCACGGCGATCCCCTCCCAGCGGCACAAACGCACCGCCATCAGATTTTGTTAGGACGCGCGCCCTGAGACAGCGTCTGTCGAAACGACGCGCCAGATGTCCGAGGTCGCCGTTAGCACATGGCTGCGGCAGCATGCCGACGATCTCGTCGGCTCGCCTAAAAATTTCCTACGTTTCCAGGTATGTGCAGCCTCTGGTGTGCATTCTCAATCAAGCACACGTGGGGGAAACGTCATGAGTAACCGCTTCAAGTTCGAGCCGCAGAGCACGCTTCAGAAAGTCGCCGCCCGGTTCAGGCATCCGCGCCGGTGGCGTGAGAAAGCAGCGTCTTCGATCTTCGACAACGAAAGCGGCATGCGTCTCCAACTCGCCTGCGACGAAGAAGAGTTGATCCGGAGGCTAAACGTGCGCCTGCCGGGCGAGAATGACTGGCCGCTCTGCCCCGTGTCATTTGACGATGTTGCAAGTGCGATCATCCAGCGTCGGCTCGGCTACGTCTTCCAGTGGGCGAGAATTTCGAGCCTCGACGCCCCCAGAGCGGTTCGCAGAGGACGCGCGACCCAGCACTAGGGCTGGGCTGCCTCGACAGCATGTCAAGCGGCTAGACGGGCTACGCTATACGATAGCTGGCGCGCTGTTGTGGCTGTCGTGGATGACTCCTCATCGAAAGGCCTGAGGCATCAACCGCGCCGAGGGACCCATACGACTTCGCCGCCGGATTGCGCGTTGGTTGTTGGTTCGCTCACGCCTTCGCGACGGCTTCAGCGCCGCTGATCATAGGGCTGGCGACTTCTGCAATTGGGATCGAGTGTCAGGAACAGGCTCAACCAGGCACTAGGGAAGCAATGATCCGATGAGACCCTCGGCTCGCCAGTGCTATGGGCCACTTGAGACACGGGGACGACCAGTGCTTGGAACGAGGAACAGGCGAGGTGCCAGGTCCACTTATTTCGTCACCCTAGGCCACCGCGCCAACTGGTGACAAGGCTCATACGTAAAAGAAGAACTCAGTGGTTGGTATCAACACGGGGCCACTTCTCGGCCTCGAGCTTTGGGTAGAGGTGCATCACGGTGCGCTCGAATTCGTAGCGTGCGAGAGCCATACCATTCGTCCACTCGGGCAATGGCAATGCTGCAGCCTCCGAGACATCGAGGCCACGCTCGAAGGCGTCGCGCACAATCCCGTCCACCGCCTCGAGCCACTGCCGAGTTTGATCGAGGCCCCGCGTACTGTTCTCGGCTGGACCATGTCCTGGAACAATGAAGCGATGCGGGATTCCTCCGAGATTGGCGAGCGCCATGCGCCAGCGCTCGATATTGGCGTGCGGGGTGGTCGGCGCCCGGTCGAGGAAGACGAGATCGCCGGCAAAGACAAATCCCGAGTTCTCGTCGAAGAGTACGAGATCGGAAGAGGTGTGCCCGCGCATGGGTAGGGCGCGAATGCGGCGGTTGCCGAAGTCCTCGACCCCAGCTTCGAGGAGGGTGCCAGGCAGCACGAGCTCCGTTCCTCGCATCCAGTCGCCGGTGATGTAGTACATCCCATCGGCGAACCCGTTGCCGAAGTCCTTGAGGCCGTCGATCACTCCTTTCGGTGCGGCGATTGTCTCGGGCTCGAAGGCCTGATTTCCAAAGACGTGGTCGGGGTGGAAATGGGTGTTGTAGACGCGCGCGACGGGCTTGCCCGTGAGGTCGCGGGCGAGTGCGGCGAGAGCTTCGCCGTAGAGCCGGGAGGGGCCAGTGTCGATGACGACGGCTCCGGCATCGGTATCGAGGATGGACACATTCGCAATGGCGCCGCCGTTCTGGCGCGTGATCGCCTCTTGGGCGCCGGAGAGGAGCCAGATCCCGTCGCTGAGTTGGCGAGGCTTGAGTGTATAGCTGAGTGCAGCCGCCCGAGCGGGTGAGACACTTGCCATTCCCGGGGCGAGCACGGCCGCAGGCAGGAGTGCCAGGATCTCGCGCCGCGTCAGCATGGAGCGACCGGCGATGTGATCACGCTCTGACGCCAGGAGGCAGGCAGCCTCGAGCGGTATATGGCGCCGTTGTTGTCGCGACCTTCGATGTCGAGTCTGGCGTCGTTCGCCGGCAGGCGCAGAAGAAGAGTGAGCGTCGGATCCTCGCTCACCGGCTGCAGCATCTCGAGCGTGGCGAGGGGCTCGCCGGATTGCGCCCGCATGTCGAGCCTCTCGATGAAGTAGGCTGGCGTGTTGTCCTTGGCGAGGCCCGTGTCCATCGGATGACGGACACGGAACCGCGCGCGGGCTAGGCCGTCCGCTTCGCGCCACATACGGCCTTGGGCCTGTCCCACCGTGACGGACCAGTCAGCATCTTTGCGCGCCGTGGCGGGTGCCGAGCAGCCTCCTCCAGCCGCTTCGAGGAAAACGCCACCCACATGCCAGACGCCGTCGGGTGTCATGGCAGCGGCCCTTATGGGCGTCGCCTGCTCAATCTTCATGCGGAAGGAGATGTAGGGCGCGGCGTTGGTCGGAGTGAGCGTCAGCACATGCTGAAGGGGGTTGAGGTCAGCGAAGACGACGAGCTTCAGTACGGTGCCGAGAGCCCGCGCATCCGCTGTGATCGGTACCTGGGCCTGGTTCTCGACAACTGTCGGCACGATGACCTTTACGCGGTCATCAAACTCCACCGGTGCGTCCGCCAGCAGTTTCCGCACCATGTCTTTCCACATAGGAGACTTCAGCGGATCTGGGGGCGGATCGGCCTTGGCGGGCAGGCAGCCGAGAAGCAAACCCAAGACGAGGACAGTCAAGGCTCGCAGGGCTCGTTCTCGGTATGGGGTGACGATGTGCAAGTGGCACCGTACGTCCTGAGGACGGGCTCTAGCTCTACTTACACTCGCATCATCGCTGGCGAGATCAAGCGCGGCTCCTCTCCCAGCGCATAGGTGCTAAGGCAGGACCCTTCATCTGTGTGCAGCGTACTATAGTGACCGTGCAATGCACCGGGCCACTGTACTTAAGTGTGACGGAGTGCGGAAGTTGAATACCCGACTTGCGGGGTTGAAGCGGTTTCGATCAAGATGGGATTCAAGTCAGCCGTCGCGCGCCAACGTCGCACTTTCTTGCTGCTATGCGCACGCTATGTCGGCATTCGATCTTGCCTTGGGCAGGAGAGACAAACTTGCCACGACAGTTGTTCGCTCTCTCTGCCTGTCGGCCAAACGTGACGCCTCTCAACGTGTGGAGACCCAGGGTACCTACGTCTCAAACGAATGCAGCACTGGTTCGATCGGCGACGACGAACTCTGAGAGCCGAGAAATCATTCAAGGTCAGGCGCTGTTCTTGTGGTGCAGCGGCGCGCCTCCTCCGGATGATGCGCCTTTACATCGGCCTATCGAGACCACACTGACGCCGAGAGGTCGCCGCTGGCGCGCTGGTGCAATGCTTCTCACCCTTGCCCTTGCTTTTTCAGGGCCGCACGCCGATGGCACCGAGCTCATGCAAGGCATCGAATTCGATTCCGGGACTGGCTATCGCATCGCGCGCTACCGTGCGGCCCTGCCCGAGGACGCGCCGGGGGCCAGCCGGATTTTCGCTCCCGACGTGGAGGCGCTCGTCAAGGACAAGAAGGCCATTCTGCTCGATGTCATGGCCTCGGATGGTGCGGGGTCCGATCCGGTTACGGGCCAGTGGCGGCTTTCCAAAACACATGACCATATCCCGGGCTCGACGTGGCTGCCTGATGTCGGCAAGGGACGGCTGGACGCACGGCTCGAGGCCTACTTCCGCTCCAACCTGGAGCGCCTAACGGGTGGCGATCGCTCGCGGGCGATCATCATCTATTGTCAGTCGGACTGCTGGATGAGTTGGAATGCGGTGAAGCGGGCGGCAGCGCTCGGCTATACGTCGCTCTACTGGTTCCCCGAAGGGACAGACGGCTGGCGCGATTGGGATGGCCGGCTGGTTCCCGCCATTCCAGTGCGTGTCGTGCCGTGATCGAACTACTACGTTCTGAAGTTGACGAAGATCGATCCCGCGTGATGCACCTTTATTCGCGAGGCCAGCGGTTCGATCCTGCTCGGCTGCGCCGGCCCTCGACCACGACGAAAGGGACCGCGGAATTCGCCGCGATCGCCTTCGCGTGCCGGTTGGAGCCAAGCAGAGTGCGGTTCGGCGTGAGCCGGCCGCTCAGTTGGCGCCGTGCCGGAAGTGCTATGGGGCCACCGGATTCGCCGGGGCTTCCGAGCTTGCCGCAGGGCTCGCCTCGGGCGGGGCCGCATCGCTGGCCGGCATGGGTCCAGGTCCCGCCGCGAAGTACGCGATGCCGGCTGCGATCAAGACGATGACGGCCAGCAAAACAATGATGCCTTTGGTGTCCATCGGCGTTCCTCCATCATTCGACTGTTAGGAAATCGAGGCGGATGAGTGGTATGGCCGAGCGGCGCCCATGACGCCGGTAAGTAGCGGCGCCTCCAGTGCGTCCTCTCCCATGTGGTGCGCGGCAAGCGGCAGATCCGCCTGCTGCATGCTTGCGCGTGATGCGAAGGCCCCAGCGAGCGCCGCATCCGGGTGACGGTAGGGCCGCTCGGCCGGCGGTGGCGCTCGCGCGGCTCTGGCGCGTTTGATCTCGCGCTTTCGCTCGAAGGAGCTGAGGCGCGTGGCGATGAAGCTCTCCACGGCCATTATCGACAGGGCGAGTAGAAGCCCAACAATGGCACCGATGGTGCCACCTAGTCCGGCGCCGACGATCACCCCCGCGAAGACGTTGACGACCGGTATCAGCATCATCCCGGCGAGGATGATGGTCGCAATTGTGTCTAGCAGCATCTTGTCCCCCGATGCAGCTACCACCCCATAGCGCTCAGCAATTTGATCGAGTCGTTGGCCACCAACGCGGCGAGTGCGTGACCATGTCGTGGCATTGATTGAGGTCCCGCTCAGACGCGCGGCATGCATCGACATTGCCACATTCGATCTTGAACTCCGTTTGCGCAGCACGACCATGGGGGATAATTGGCGGCGTGCTCTAGAGCGACGGCAACCGACCGCTACAGTCGTCTGCTCGCGTTGCAGAGGCGAGGGCTGCACCATGCTCGACACGGAGTCCCTTGAAAGCCTGATGGCGTGCGAACGCATCAAGGATCAACTGAAGCGCGTCGAAGCCGAGTCGGCGCGCATCCTTGAGCGCTTCGATCATTTCGACCGCGAGCCGACGGCGGCCGAGCGAGAGGTGCGTAGGCAGGAGTACATAAAGATCAGGAAGGAGCTCGGCGAGCTCCACAATCGGCTACTACGCATGCAGTGCCGTGGTGCGTAGCGCCCTGCGCATAAAAGCATGGGGCAAGCAGGATGACCTGCTTGCCCCGGCTGCTTGCACCAAGCGGAGGAACCGGCGCTAGTTGGCAGCCAGCTTCTTCGGCAGCTTGAACGTCCACACCATGCCGCCTTGATTCAAGTTGGCGACGGTCTTGGCGACCTCTCCGCCCCACAGCGGTACGGCACCGCCCCAACCGGAAACGACAGACAGGAACTGCTCGCCATCCTGTTCCCAGGTGACCGGCGCGCCGACGATGCCGGAGCCGGTGTTGAAGCTCCACAGCTCCTTGCCGTTTGTGGCATCGAGAGCCTTGAAGTCGCCCTCCGGGGTGCCGAAGAACACGAGGCCCGAGCCGGTCGTCAACACGCCGCCCCACAGCGGAGCCTTGTTCTTGTACGACCACACGATCTTGCCCGTGGCCGGATCGATCGCCTTCAGCGCCCCGATGTGATCCTCGAAGACCGGCTTGATGGTGAAGCCGGCGCCGAGGTAGGCCGCGCCCTTCTTGTAGGTCACCGGCTCGTTGTGCAGGTCCATGCCCCACTCGTTCGACGGCACGTAGAAGAGCTTGGTTGCCGGGCTGTAGGCCATCGGCATGTGGTTCTTGCCGCCGAGGAAGCTCGGGACGGCGAATACGGACTTGCCTTGCTTGCCGTCGGCCGACCCTTTGGGGTTGCCTGGGCGGTTTTCGGCAACGAACACCGGCCGACCGTCCTTGCCGATCTCCTTGGCCCACGTGATCTTCTCGACGAACGGCGTCGCCGAGATGAACTCCCCGTTCGTGCGGTCGAGCACGTAGAAGAACCCGTTGCGGTCGGCGGTGGCCGCCGCCTTCTTGCCGTCGAGGTCGAAGGAGACGACTTCGTTGACGCCATCGTAATCCCAGCCGTCGTTGGGCGTCGTCTGGTAGCCCCACTTGATCTCGCCCGTCTCCGGGTCGATGGCCAGCCGCGAGCACGACCACTTGTTGTCGCCGGGGCGCATGTGGCTGTTCCACGGCGCCGGGTTGCCGCTGCCGATGAAGATCAGCTTGGTCTCCGGGTCGTACGTTCCGCCGAGCCAAGTTGCTCCGCCACCCGTCTTCCACAGATCGCCGGGCCAGGACTCGCCCGCCTTACCGGTCATGGTCGAGGGCTTGCCGTTCAAAGTGCCGACGTGCCCCTCGATGGTGGGACGCGACCAGACGAGGTCGCCGTTGTCGACCTTGCGCGCATCGACGCGCCCGACGATGCCGAACTCGCCACCGGACACGCCAGTCACCACTAGCGGGCCGTGTGCCTGCGACGGCACGATCAGCGGCGCCGCCGTATAGGAGAAGCCGGCCTTGAAGTCACCGAGTTCTTTGGTCCACACGACCTTGCCTGTCTTGGCGTCCAGGGCGACCAGCTTGGCATCGAGTGTGCCGAAGATGACCTTATCGTTGATCAGCGCAGCGCCGCGATTGACGACGTCGCAGCACGGCAGAATTCCTTCCGGCAGACGGTGATCGTATTCCCACAGTTCGCGGCCCGTCTTGATGTCGATGGCCCAGATGCGGCTGTAGGAGCCGGTCACATACATGACCCCATCCTTGACGAGCGGCGCCGTCTCCTGTCCGCGCATCTTCTCGCCGCCGAGCGACATCGCCCAAGTCGGGACCAGCTCGCCGACATTGTCCTTGTTGATCTTGTCGAGCGGGCTATAGCGCTGCCCCTGGGGGCCGAGTCCGACGGTGACCACGTCGGTCGTCGTTGCGGCGTCGTTGACGACGTCATCGATACTGACATCGGCCACGACCGGACCGGCCAGCGCAATAGACATGGCGAGCCCACTTGCGCCCGCAAGCCATTTCCACGTTTTCATCGAAATCCCCTTTGGGTTGGTTTCCTGCCCGCTTCGTTATTTGAAAGTGCGTCTCAATGCGCCCGAAGACAGAGCCGAACGAAACCTAGCGCGGGATCTCTGGATTACTAATTGGAAAAAGGTCGAACATTCCCGCGGCGCTTTCCAAAATTGCCGCACGGGTTTTTGGCGACGAAACAAAAATAGAAGCACCCCGCCGCCGCGAAATGCGAAAGCGAACGTGGCACTCCTCATCTGTCCTCCCCGCAGCGGCTATGGCTCGGGCGGCGGAGCGTAGGTGACCTTGTAGCGGGCGAAGATCTTGCGCAGCTCGCCCGACGTTCTGAGCATCTCGAGCGCCGCCCCCAATGCATATCCGAGGTCGCGACTGTTCTCTTTCCAGGCCATGGCGATCACCCACCGTGATCGAACGATGCCCGGCATCGCCGGCTCGAGCATGCGTGCCTTTCCGTTGAGCGTGTGCAGAAGACCCTCGACGTTCGAGCGCACGCCCATCAACGCCGACGTCTCCTTGGCCAGGAAGCGCTTGGCGCCCTCGATGGGCTTGACGTGATGCGCCACGTTTTCGGCGATCGCCCCATCCTCGTACGTCATCAGGAAGTAGTCGGCCACCGTACCGATCTGGACGCCGATCTTCTCGGTCTTGAAGGCGGTGAAATCGAACGCCCCGTCGGGGCGCTCGGGATGCACGAAGACCGCCACGCGCTCCTCGAAATAGGGATTGCCAACCACCGCCTCCCTGTTGCGCAGCGCCAACTCTCTATCGTAGGGCACGTGCATCATCACGTCGCCGACACCGCCGCCGGTCAGCGGCCCCTTCCAGACATTCACGCGCAGGTCGTCGTCCTGCTTCTCGCCTTGCATGCGGAGCACGATCTCTGCCTTTACGCCCAGCCTGCGGGCAAGGGCGCGCCCGAGATCCACGTCGATGCCCCTTGGCTCGTTGCCGTCCAGCCAGGAGAAAGGCGCATTGTCGAGATAAGCGACGACGCGCAAGGACTTGCTTTCAATGACCTCATCGAGGGGTCGAGCGGGCGCCAAGCCGGAGGGCGCCAGAAGCGCAATGAGGCTCCCCCACAGCAACAGCAAGCCATTCCTGAGCGCGCGCATGGGCAGCCTCAATCGACGTGCTGCGACTCAATGAAGGTCCGGATCGCCCACATCGCCTCCTGGCTAAAGATCGGTTCGAAGGCGGGCATCACCGTCGCTCCGTCCGACTTCCTCGCGCCGTGTCGGATGCGCTCGATGAACCACTCGTCCCCGACCTTGCCCTTTTCCAGATATCGCAGGTCGGGGGCGAGGCCGCCCGAGATGACCTCCAGCCCATGGCAGCGGGCGCAGTTCTGATTGTACCCGGAGGCACCGATGCTCTTGGCGAGATCATTGCCGCGATATGGGTTTTCGGTGCGCCACTCATCGCCGAGCGGATCGAGACCCGCGGTGTCGATGGGCTGCGGTGTCACGTCGCCGTGGGCATAGATGGCGCGCGTTGTGAGTGAAGCAAAAAGCCAGCATGCGGCAATCGCCACGAATAGACGCGCGGCGTTCATTCCAAGCGCTCCCCAGTTTCTGCGTTCTTATTTTTCGGTCGTTTCCTCGTGACCATTGGTAGCGTTGAGCGGCGGCGGCGGAAATTGCCATTTGGTCTAACTCGGTTGGCAAATGGCATCCGTGACGGGCATTGCCCCATTGAGCACTACCAATGTCGCATTTCGCCGTTCCATGGCCCGCGTTAAGTGTCGGATCCGAAGAGGAGGATCGCCGGCGCCGCCACGCCGCCTGCGATGCCAGTCCAACGCTACCGGGCCCTCCTCGCACCTAACGCTGGCGCGTGTGGCAGCACGAGATCTCGGGAGGGACGCCCCGTGCGAGGGATATTGGCCGCATTGCTCGCGTGCTCTGCCGCGGCGCCGGCGCTGGCGCACGACGTCTACGTCAGCAACGAGAAGGACAACACGATCTCGGTGATCGACAGCGAGACGCTGACGGTCGTACGCACGTTTCCGGTGGGCAAGCGTCCGCGCGGCGTCCTCCTTGCCCGCGATCAAAAGCATCTGCTCGTGTGCGCGAGCGACGACGACGCGGTGCAGGTGTATGCCGTCGACACGGAGACGCTTGTGCATGATCTGCCCTCGGGCGCCGACCCCGAGCAATTTGCGTTGGCGCCCGACGGCAAGCACCTCTTCATTGCCAACGAGGACAACGCCGTTACCACCGTCGTCGACGTCGACACCCGTCAGGTCGTGCGGCAGATCGATGTCGGCGTAGAGCCCGAGGGCATGGCTGTGTCTCCCGACGGGCGCCTCGCCGTCACCACGTCGGAAACGACGAACATGGCGCACATCATCGACGCCAAGACATTCGCGGTGGTGGACAACGTGCTCGTCGACCAACGCCCGCGCCACGCGGCGTTCACAGCCGACAGCAAGAAGCTCTGGGTTTCCTCTGAGATCGGCGGCACGCTTTCGATCATCGATCTGGTGACCATGAAGGTGGAGCGCAAGATCACGTTCGACATCCCAGGGGTCTCGCGCGAGAACATTCAGCCGGTCGGCTTTGCCTTCGCCAAGAACGGTGCGGTCGCCTTCGTCGCACTGGGTCCCGCCAACCGTGTAGCGGTCGTCGATACCAGCACCTACGCCGTCACCAAGTATCTGCTCGTCGGTCAGCGCGTGTGGCACGTGGCGGTGACGCCGGAGGAGGACTTGCTGTTCACGACCAACGGCGTCTCGAACGACGTCACCGTCATCGACGTCAACGCGCTGCGCCCCGTCAAATCCATCAAAGTTGGACGTTACCCATGGGGCGTTGCCGTGCGCTCGCAGGGACGTGCCCTCACTGCCGATGCGCGCTAGTCGGTTTGCGCTCGTCAAACGACGCCGGACATAAGCACGCGGCGCCGGAGCGAAGCCCCCGGACAATCCTCAATCAACAGGCAAAAAAGAGGGCGCCTCGGCCCGATTCGGCGCTCGGCCGAGGCGCCCACGGCTGAGGGGAGGGGTTTCCCCCGCCCCGCCGGTCTATGATGGCGCGCCGACGTCCACATGGACGTGTGCACCAGAACTCACGCCCTCATATAGACAGGCCCTTACATAAGTTCTAATCGTATATTGTTCTCGCTTGGATCAGAGATTCTTATGCCACCGCATGTGACGCTCAAGCAGCTCCGCTACTTCGACGCGCTCGCCCGCGAGCAGCATTTCGGGCGCGCCGCCGAGTCCTGCGCCGTGACCCAGCCGGCGCTTTCCATGCAGATCCACGAACTCGAGGAGCAACTCGGCCTGATGCTCGTCGAGCGCACGCGCTCGGGCGTACTGTTGTCGGACAAGGGCCGCGAGATCGCCGCGCGCGCCGCTCGCATCCTCGGCGACGTGCACGAGATGGTCGAGTACGCACAGCACTGCCGCAACGTCCTGTCGGGCTCCTTGCGGCTCGGCGTCATTCCATCGATCGCGCCTTACATGCTGCCACCACTGTTGCCGCTGCTGCGCGAGGGCTACCCGCACCTCGAGCTGCACGTGCGCGAGACGCAAACGATGCCGCTCCTGCAGGAGCTGATCGACGGCAAGCTGGACGTGCTGCTCTTGGCGCTGCCCATCGTGCAGGCCGAGATCGAGACGATGGCGCTGTTCGACGACCGCTTCCTACTGGCGCTGCCGCAGTCGCGCCGCCTGAATAGCCGCGTACGGGCGACCAAGGATCTGATCGAGCACGAGCGGCTGCTGCTGTTGGAGGAGGGTCACTGCCTGCGCGATCAGGCCCTCACCTACTGCAATCTGCAGCAGGTCTCCACCGTCAACACCTTTGGCGTCTCCAGCCTGTCGACCATCGTCGAGATGGTGGCGGCCGGCTACGGCATCACGCTGCTGCCCGAGATGTGCCTCAATGTCGAGGTGCGCGGACGCGACATCGGCGTCACGCGCTTCGTAGAGCCCGAGCCATACCGCACGGTCGGCCTGGCGTGGCGCTCGACCTCGCCGCGCGCCGGCGATTTCCGCGAGCTGGGACGGCTCATCAAGGTTGCATGGTCACGCGGCTGCGTCCCGCCGGGGCGCAAGAATCCGCGCCACACGCGTCCGCTCAACGCGCCGTCGTCTTGACCGGACGCGAGGTGAGGCCGGTGGCCGCCCGTTGCGGGTCGCGCTCGTGCGCCGAGAAATCAACCGCGCTCCCCTGGAATTGCTGCGCCCACAGCACCTCGGCGATCTGATCGCCCGGACGCAGGCGCATCGGCAGCACGATCTGCCGATCGTCGAGCAGATCGAGCGTGCGCTCCAGGTTCGGATGCACGATCTTGACTAGAGCCTCATCGTCGGCCGAGGCCGACTGGGTGAGCAGCGGCGCAACGGGGAAGGGGCGGTAGGAAAGCTCCTCGGGGTGATCGTCGTCGAACTCGGGTGCCGGCGCCCAGCGTCCGTGCGCGCCATTCGGCGGCTCCACCGGGTCGATTTTTGCGACATCGAGGGCGGCGACCTGGGTCTCCGGCGGCACGGCCTGCGCCACGGGAGCGGGTGACGCCGACGCTTCGATCGCCGCCGCGCTGACGAGGGTGTCGAGCCCGCGCCGGTCGGCGTCGGCGGAGCGCAACGGCACGAGCGCGTCGGCCGGATCGAGCGAAGCCAGCGTCACCAGCTGATCGAGGCGACCGCGGTCGATCGCTGAGGGCGGCGGCACGGCCGGACGCGGGCCTCGCACGAGCTTGGGCGCTGGCGCCGCCAGCGGGGCGGCATCGAGCGAGGCAACGCGCACTTCCGGCGCCGGGCGCGCAACTTCCTGCGGCGGCCCCTTCAACATCGGCGCAGGGACCTCGGCGAAGACGGCCGGGCGCGGATTGTTGCGCAGCTCAAAATAGGCGGCGACCTGGGTGGCAACTTCCTTGTTGGCGCGCGCCTTGCGCACATCGTCCATGTCGATCGAGCCGCCATCGGCCGGTTTGTGCTTGGTCTTGCCGTTGGGGAACAGCAGCGCCAGCTCGGTGCGCGGCACGCGTGGCCAGGCGCGCACGGCGCCGGTGTCGACGTGCACGAATGGGATGCCGGAGGTCGGGTAGTAGCCGACGCCGCCGACCTCGCGGATGATGGCCGACCAGCGCAGCTGCTTCAGCGGAATGTCCGGGAACGTGGCGTCGATGGCCTGCCCGGTCATGTGCTTGCTTTTCTTGGCCTGACCCCCGACGGTCCGCCGTAGCATGTTGTTGGTCGCTTCGGAGCGGTAACCGCAGATGATGTGGATCGGCTCCTTGCTGCCCAGCTCGGTGTGCATCTCCCAAAGCAGATCGATGGTCTTGGGATCCATCTCGATCGCCTTGCTCTGACGCCAGTCGCGCATGATCCAGTCGATCTGCTTCAGCGCCTCGGGATCGTACTTGCCATCCCGCTTGTAGGTGATGGTCAGCGTTTCCTTGGTGTGGATATGGAAGAACGAGATCGTGCGCGTCGAGCCGAAGGCGGCGACGACGTGGGGCGAGCCGGCGCTCATGCCCAATAGCGCAGCGGCCAGGCCGCCGAGGATAGCCTTCTTACGCAATACCAACGTGCCACCCCGTGTCCTGACCGGTCGCGGCCGCCCAACGCAGAGCGTCTTACGGGCATCCGGGTGTGCGACCGGCATTCACGTTCCCTCAGGGTTAATCAGCAACCCTTAACGATTGGTAACCGTTTTCCTAAGGGGTGAATGGGGGCGTAACGCGGCTGTCAAAGGGCAATACGATGGCAACAGAGGATCGAGTTAACCCACTGTTGTGACTAACCGAATTGCTGCAAGTTTAGAAGCCTCCGAGGGCTGATGAGATGAAGTCGCCGACGCTCTTGAACGGGTTTCCTCCCGCATACGTGACGCCCTCGGGCGCCCGCACCGGGGCGAGGTGGTTCGGCCCCTTGGCGATCTGCGTCCAGCGGCCCGCCAGCGCCAGCTGGATACGCTGCTCGTGCCCATACACGTCGCGCGCCGTCTGCAGCTCGCCTTTGTCGTCCACCCAGGCGGTGAAGTAGGTGATGTGCACGCCGATCTTGCGGTCGATCTGCACCTCGTTATTGGGCGGCCCGTTGGCGATGACGTCGGCGATGCGCGCCTCGTCCCAGCCCTTGTCTTCAGAAAGAAGGACTTCCGCCATGCGGCGCGGATTGCGCACGCGCATGCAGCCGTGGCTGAAGGTGCGGCTCGTCTCCTCGAACAGCCCCTTGGCGTTGGTGTCGTGCATGTAGACGGCGTGCTTGTTGGGGAAGTTGAACTTCAATTCGCCGAGCACATTACCGGCGCCGGGCGGCTGATAGACGTCGTAATTGCGGATGTCAGTGTAGGCCCAGTCGATGCTGTCGGGGTCGATGTCGCGCCCATTCTTCGACACACGCAGACCCTGGCGGCGGAAATAGGTGCCGCCGCGGGCAAGGCTCGGCCACAGTTCGTTGACCTTGATCGAGTTCGGCACGTTCCAGCGCGGCTGGAAGGCGACCGACTTCATCGTCTCGGAAAACACCGGCGTCTGCTTGTCGGGCAGGCCCGTGATGACGCGCTCGGTGTGGACGACGGCGCCGCCCTTGACGATGCGCAGCGTAAACTCGGGGATGTTGACGGTGACGTAGAGGTCGCCGAGGTCCTCCGGCATCCAGCGCCACTCTTCCATGTTGGCGATGAGCTTCTGCGGGCTCAGCTCCTCGACGTCGTTGAGGAGCGCGCGCGTGGCGTTGCCGACGTAGCCGTCGGGCCGCGTGCCGACCTCAGTCTGATAAGCGATCACGGCCGCCTTCAGCGGCTCGTCGTAAAAGTTGGGATCGGCCCCCACGGGGAGGGCCACTTTGAGGCGCTGGCGCAGCAGCGCCACCTGCGGGTCGCTCTTGCCCGGCGAGAGCACCCTGCCCGGCGGCAGCTTGATAACCTCGGGCGCGGCCTTGGCCTGGCGCAGCTCGAGCATCTTCTGGCGCAGCTTCTCGAACTCGGGGTGCTTGGGGTGCAACCCACGCAGGTGGGCGTCCGCCGCGTCGGCCGCGGCGATCTTCTCGATCACGTCCTTGGGCTCGAGGAGCTGCGGCTTGCGGTCGAGATAGGAGGAGAGCTGCGTCGCCGGATCCATGATGCGGCCGCCGCGCGCATAGCGCGCATACCTCAACACCGACAGCGACAGCGTCAGCTCGGCCTCGGCGAGCGCTTCGGGGCTCGGCTCGCTGGCCCCCGGCACCGGCGCCAGCGACGGGATGGCAAAGTCGGCCGGCTCGAGGCCCCAGTCGGCTGCCTTGCCGAACTCGGTGATGACGTCCGCCGCCTTGTCGTTGAGGCCGGTTTTGAAAACCCAGATGGGCGCGTAGACGCGCGTTGCGTAGAAGCCGGCCAGCGCAGCGCGGTCCTGAGCGTCTTGATCGTCGGCGCGGGCCTTGGCGGGCGCGAGCTTCTGCTGCAGGGCGATGCCGATCGGGTCCTGCGGTGCGGGTGCGGGCGTGATGGCGGGTGCGGTGGCGGGAAGCGGCTCGGCGGTGGCGATGCGCGGCGCACCCGGCTGCTGCGCCTCGGCTGCGGCCACAAAAATGAGGCTCGAGGCCATGCCCAGAGCCACCTGACGCCAACCCAACATACAACGCCTCCCACCGGTACCCGCGGGCACGCTAGCCGAGCCGCGGCACACTTGCCACAAGCGAGGATCGCCTGCGGCGCATGGGCGCGAAGGTGGGCGATGACTGTTGCGCAATTGCGACGGCAAAAGTCCGCAATTTGGGAAATCACATGCCCATGCGTCGATGCCCCGCGGCAGGCAGACCCGGGGCTGCAGGTGCGCAGGTCAGGTCTCTGTCTGTCATCCCGGACACGCGCGAGCGTGATCCGGGATCCAGCGCATGTGCGGCGAAGCCTCATTAGGATTCTGAGCTGCGCGATTCCAATGCTGGGTCCCCGGTCTTCGCCCGTTACACTCGCCCATGCTGGAAGCATGCCTCCGGCATGACCGGGATGACAGTTGTGGAGCGAGGCAGGACCGCGCGCCCCGCGGCGGGGAGCCCGGGGTGATCGACACGGGGAGCGGGGCGGTCCTGGCCCTCATTATTGTCTAGGTCTGGAAGCGGCCATCGCCGCCCCACCCAGGCACGAGCGCCGGTCACCCACCATTCCCCGGATCGCTTCCGATGCCCGGGGCGTCACCGACATTTTCGCGTCATGCCGGAGGCATGCTTCCAGCATGACGGCAGAATGGACCTTAGGGCTACGCTTACGGCCCTGGCGACATCGTGCCGGCCCATCTCCTGCAGGTCCGCCAGCGCACGTCTGCACCCCGGGTCTTCGAAATGGGCTGGCGCGGGATTTTATGCGCGGCGGCGCGCGCGGGGATAAGCCCCTCTGGCGCTCGGCAGGCGCGGCGGGCTGTTAGATACAAAAAACAAAAGTCGTATCTAACCTGGGGCCTTGCAGTTAGATACAAAAAATCATAATTGTATCTAACCATGCGCCCTATACCGCTCAATTTCCAGACCATGTACGCGGATCTGCTGCAGACTCTCAGCTTGCCCGAAGTGCAGCATGGCTCGATTTCGACCCGAAAGATCAAGGGCAACGATTATCTCTACCTGACGACCAAGGACGGTTCGAAACGTCGACAGGTCTCACTCGGACGCGCAGACGATCCGCAGGTCCGAGCAAGGGCCGACGCGATCTCGGACGCGGCGAGCCGCGCCAGAATATTGCGCACCACCGTGTCCGCGCTGAAGAAAGCACGAATCCCTTCGCCGACCCTGCCTCTTGGCAGAGTTTTAGAGGTCATCGCCAACGAAGGCCTCTTCAAACAAGGCGTCATGCTGATCGGAACAGCCGCCTATCAGACCTACCCATGCATTGTCGGTGCATATTTGCCCTCAAGCGCGCTGATGACAAATGATGCGGACCTGCTTGTCTCTTCATTTATCGCCAAGGACCAGCCACAGGACCTTGAAAAGATACTCCAGCGTGCCGACCCGACCTTTCAGGCGTTGATGAGCCGCGACGACAAGCTGCCGAAAGTGTTCAGGGCGTCGAACAACTTCCAAGTCGATGTTCTTACCAAATTCGGCCGGAACCGGACATCACCTCGACTTATCGACGGGCTTGTTTGCTCGGCCGAAGCGTTGAGCTTTATGGAGTATCTAGGCGAAGAGAGCATCGAGGCGGTTGCACTTTATGGCACCGGGGTACTGGTCAGCGTGCCGCCGCCGGTGCGCTATGCGATCCACAAGCTGCTTGTGGCACAGGAACGCAAACTCAACTCCCCAAAGCGTGCCAAAGACCTCAAGCAAGCCAAAGACCTGATCGATGTCTTCATCGAAACCGACCCGGCTGGGTTCGAGGATGCTCTGGAAGACGCGAGAGGACGGGGATCCAAATGGAAGAGGAACATAGACGCCTCTCTCCAAGTCACCGGACAAAACGTTCGCCAGACGCGGCTGTTTTCGCTAGCGGAGCCAAATCAGCCAAAATCCAAACGCGCCCGATAGCGGCCCTGTGCAATATGACAACGCCGCGTCGCCCGAGGGCGGCGCGGCGCGTCTCACGAGCCAGGAGCAACCCGCCGCCGACGGTTAGGCGCGCGGCTCGAGGCCGTATTCCTGCATTTTGCGATAAAGCGTCGAGCGGCCAATCTTCAGGCGCTTGGCCACCTCCGTCATGTGCCCGCGGTAGCGGCCCAACGCCAGGCGGATCATGTCGGCCTCGATCTCGTCGAGCGGGCGGATATCGCCCGCTTCCGTCACCACCGGAATGCCGAGTGCGCTGTCGCCGCCGTGCGCGCGGATCTCCATCGTCTGCGGGATGATGTCCTCGGCACCCAGCACCGCCGGGCCCTTGAACGCTCCCGGCTTCGGCGCCGGCGCTGGCGCGGCCGGCACGGCGGTGTCGAAACCGGTGACGTGCGCGGCGATCTGCGGGAACTCCGCCACCGTCAGCTCCGGTCCGTCGGCGAGCACCACAGCGCGGAACACCGCGTTCTCGAGCTGGCGCACGTTGCCGGGCCACGGATAGCTCTTGATGAGGCGCAGCGCCTCCTCGCTGATGCCGTTTATGCGCTTGCCTTCCTCGGCGGCGAAGCGCGCGATGAAGTGCTGCACCAATTCGGCGACGTCACCCAGACGCTCGCGCAGCGGCGGCACCCAGATGGGGAACACGTTGAGGCGGTAGTAGAGATCCTCGCGGAACTTACCCTCGCGCACCAACTGGATCATGTTGCGGTTGGTGGCCGAGATCAGGCGGAAGTTGACGTTGACCGACTTCTTGGAGCCGACGGGATCGATCTCGCCTTCCTGCAGCGCGCGCAGCAGCTTCACCTGCGCGTCGAGCGGCAGCTCGCCGATCTCGTCGAGGAACAGCGTGCCGCCGTCGGCCTCCTGGAACTTGCCGATGCGCTTGTCGACGGCGCCGGTGAAGGAGCCCTTCTCGTGCCCGAACAGGATGCTTTCGACGAGGTTCTCGGGGATGGCACCGCAGTTGACGACGACGAACGGCTTGCCGGCGCGCTCGCTCTCGCCCTGGATGGCGCGCGCGATCAGCTCCTTGCCGACGCCCGACTCGCCCTCGATGAGCACCGGAATGTTGGAGGCAGCGGCACGTTTGCCGAGCGCCACGACGCGCTCCATGCCATCGCCGCGCACGACGAGGTCGGCGAAGGTGAGCGTGCCTTCAACCTTCTTCTTGATACGGTTGATCTCGCCGGCCAGTGCCTCGATCTTCAAGGCGCTCTTGATCGAGACTTCGAGCCGCTCGGGCGATACCGGCTTGACCACGAAGTCGACGGCACCAGCGCGCATGGCGTTGATGGCGGCATCGATCGAGCCGTGCGCGGTCTGCACGATGATGGGAGGAACGCCCGTCTTGCCGTTGAGTTTGTCGAGCACGCCCATGCCATCGAGGCCGCCCATCACGAGATCGAGAAGCACGAGGCTGATGTCGCCGCGCTCCGGCCCTTCTAGGATCTGCAGGGCTTGCTCGCCTGAGCCGGCGGTCTTAGTACCGAACCCCAGGCGCTTGATCGTTTCCTCGAGGATGCGGCGCTGGGTGGGATCGTCATCGACGATAAGCAGACTCTTGACCATGAGGCACTCGAACTCAACCTGAAACGGACCGCCCCGGTCGGACCCCCCGAATTGCTCCAGGATTGGACACTCGGCCACCGGTAGCTCACTCAACAAAGGCAAGACTGCCCAACAAGGGTAAATAAGCTGTTGCGACGGAGCCCAGGTTGAGCCTTTTTTGGGCACAGCGAGTCTTCCATGCCACGCGCGCGTCTCGCCACGAGGCGGCGCAAATCCCCCATGTCCCTCATCAGCGGAGCAAATGATGCGATCTGACGCAGCCGCCCCCGACATGCGACGCAACTTCAACGCGCAAGATGGCGCGGCGGCGAAGGCCGCTCAGGCACTCGGGCTGATGCCCGAATGGAACCTCGCCGACCTCTATGCCTCGCCGACGGCGCCGGAAATCGCCCGCGATCTACAGCGTGCAGCCGATGAGGCGCGCCGCCTCAAGGAGGCTTATCACGGCAAGCTCGCCGCGCTCGCCGCCGACGGCGCCGTGCTCGCTCTCGCCATCGAGGAGTTCGAGCGCTTCGTCGAGCTGACCGGGCGCCTCGGCTCCTTCGCCGGGCTTCACTACGCCGGCAACCAGGCAGACCCCGAGCGCGCCAAGTTCTACGGCGACATCGCCGAGAAGCTCACCGCCATTTCCACCGACATCATCTTCTTCGAGCTGGAGCTCAACCAAATCGACGACGCGGTGCTGGAAGCGGCGCTGAAGAACGAGCGCCTCGCCCGCTACAAGCCGTGGATCGCCAACATCCGCAAGGAGAAGCCGTATCAGCTGGAGGAGAAGCTCGAGCGCCTGTTCCACGAGAAAGGCCAGACCTCGAGCGGTGCCTTCAACCGGCTATTCAACGAGACCATCGCCGCGCTGCGCTTCCCCGTCGCCGGCGAGGCCGAGCCGTTGGCGCTGGAGATGACGCTCAACCTGTTGTCGAACCCGGACGAGAAAAAGCGCCAGGCAGGTGCCGAGGCTCTCGCCAAGGTGTTCAAGGACAACGTGCGCCTGTTCACACTGATCACCAACACGCTGGCCAAGGACAAGGAGATCTCCGACCGCTGGCGTGGGTTCAAGGACGTCGCGGCGAGCCGCCACCTCGCCAATCAGGTCGAGGCGGAGGTGGTCGATGCTCTCGTCTCGAGCGTGCGCGCGGCCTATCCGCGTCTGTCGCACCGCTACTACGGCATGAAGGCGAACTGGCTCGGCAAGGAGCGGCTGTCGCACTGGGACCGCAACGCGCCGTTGCCCGAGCGCCCGGAGCGCACCTTCGCCTGGCGCGACGCCCAGCGCCTGGTGCTCGGCGCCTATCACGACTTCGCGCCGCAGATGGCCGACGTCGCCGGCGAGTTCTTCGACAAGCAGTGGATCGACGCGCCGGCCCGCCCCGGCAAGGCGCCGGGCGCCTTCGCGGCGGCGACGGTGCCGTCGGTGCACCCTTACGTCTTGCTCAACTACCTCGGCAAGCCGCGCGACGTGATGACGTTGGCGCACGAGCTCGGCCACGGCGTGCACCAGATGCTTGCACGCCCGCAAGGCGCGCTCTTAGCACCCACGCCGCTGACGCTGGCGGAGACCGCCTCCGTGTTCGGCGAGATGCTCACCTTCAAGGCGCTCTTGAAGGAGACGCACGATCCCAAAGAGCGCAAGGCGCTCATCGCCGGCAAGGTCGAGGATATGCTCAACACGGTGGTGCGGCAGATCGCGTTCTACACCTTCGAGCGCAAGCTGCACGAGGCGCGCCGCCAGGGCGAGCTCACACCCGACCAGCTGGGCGCCATCTGGCTCGAGACGCAGGCCGAGAGCCTCGGGCCGGCCATCGAATTAAAGCCGGGTTACGAAGTGTTCTGGGCTTATGTGCCGCACTTCGTCCATTCGCCGTTCTATGTCTACGCGTACGCCTTCGGCGATTGCCTGGTGAACTCGCTCTACGGCCTTTACGACGAGGCGCACCCGGGCTTCGTGGCGAAGTACTTCGACATGCTGAAAGCCGGCGGCTCCAAGCACCATTCGGAACTGCTCGCCCCGTTCGGCCTCGACGCCTCCAAGCCCGAGTTCTGGAACAAGGGGTTGAAAGTCATCGAGGGCATGATCGACGAGCTCGCCGCGGCCGATGCCGCCGCTTGATCGCCGGCGTCAGCCTACCCATACCAAGGCGGTACATTCAGCAGGGCACCACCCCTGCGCGCAGGCAGGCGCATGCCGCTTCCACCTTTCCTCCCGCTTCAGAATCTTGGGCTATTGTCAAGGCTATGAAGCGTTCCCCTTAGCGATTATGGGGTTTCCCTCAACCCGCTTAGGGGCTAGAAGCGCCCGCCAATTGCTGCACTGCAGCCAGCTCTATGTGGAGTGCCGACGTGGCACAATCGCAGTTGGTGACGAAGGGCGCCGACCAGGCTTCCGCCGAGGGAGTACCGAGCGGGAGGTTCTGGGCGCTGGTGATCGGCTCCATCGGCGTCGTCTACGGCGACATCGGCACCAGCCCCCTTTATGCCTTCAAGGAAGCCATTCATGCGGCCAAGGCGACGAGCTTCGCCGGGCGCGAAGCCGTGTTCGGCGTGCTGTCGCTGATCACGTGGGCTTTGTTGCTCATCGTCACCCTCAAGTACGTGTTCGTCCTGCTGCGCGCCGACAACCGCGGGGAAGGCGGCATTTTCGCGCTCATGGCCCTCAGCCAGTCGGTGGCCAAGCGCAGCGCCCCACTGCTTATGGGTCTCGGTATCGCTGGAGCCTCGTTCTTCTACGGCGACGCCGTCATCACCCCGGCCATCTCGGTGCTCTCGGCGGTGGAGGGCCTGCATCTCGTCTCGCCGGCCTTCGATAACTTGGTGCTGCCGCTCGCCGTGGTGATCCTCATCGGGTTGTTCGCTGCCCAATCGCATGGCACCGCCAAGGTCGCCGCGCTGTTTGGACCCATCACGGCGGTGTGGTTCGTCGCCCTGTTCATCGGCGGCCTCATCCACATCTTCGCCAATCCGGACGTGCTCGTCGCCCTCAACCCGTATTACGGCGTGAAGTTCGTCCTCAAGCACGGGGTCGTCGGCCTCACCGTGCTCGGTCTCGTATTCCTCGCCGTCACCGGCGCCGAGGCACTCTATGCCGACCTCGGTCACTTCGGCCGCCAGCCCATTCAGACGGCGTGGCTCGGCTTCGTGCTGCCGGCCCTCACCGTCAACTATTACGGACAAGGCGCGCTCGTGCTTTCCAATCCGCAGGCGCTCGAGAGCCCGTTCTACCTGCTCTATCCGGAGTGGGCGCTGATCCCGATGGTGATCCTCGCCACGGCAGCGACCATTATCGCTAGCCAGGCCGTGATCACGGGCGCCTACTCCTTGACGCGGCAGGCCATTCAGCTCGGGCTGTTGCCGCGCCTTGGCATCAAGCACACCTCCGAAAGCATGGCCGGGCAGATCTACATGCCGCGCGTCAACTGGTTGCTGCTCATCGCCGTGCTGTTCATGGTGCTGCTGTTCAAGAACTCCAGCAGTCTGGCGGCGGCTTACGGCGTCGCGGTCACTGCGGAGATGGTGATCACCTCGCTGATCGCCTTCTTCGTCATCTGGAGAATGTGGGGATGGAGCGTCTGGCAGACGGCGCTGCTGATCGTGCCGCTGTTGTTCATCGAGCAGGCCTTCTTCGCCGCCAACATGCTGAAGATCTTCGAGGGCGCCTGGGTGCCGCTGCTGATGGCGGGATGCGTCGGCCTCGTCATGGTGACGTGGGTGCGCGGCGCCCGCCTGCTCGCCAAGCAGACGCGCAAAAACGAGGCCGACCTCGATTGGCTATTGCGCAAGCTCGAGGCCAAGCCGCCGCATCGCGTGCCCGGCACCGCGGTGTTCTTCACCGCCGATCCCACCGCCGCGCCCACGGCGCTCATGCACAACCTGAAGCACAACCGCATCCTGCACGAGCGCAACATCATCCTCTCCATCAGGACCGAAGATGTGCCGCGCGTGCCGCGCTACGAGCGCGTCACCGTCGACCGCGTCACCGATACCTTCATTCGGGTGGTGGCGCGCTACGGGTTCATGGAGACGCCGAGCGTGCCGAAGATCCTCGAATCCTGTCGGCGCAAGGATCTCAACATCGACATGAGCGCCACATCCTTCTTCCTGTCGCGGCGCAACCTGAAGCCGACGCCCAAGTCGGAGATGCCCGCCTGGCAGGACCGACTGTTCGTGGCCCTGGCCCGCAGCGCCCAGGATGCGACGACCTACTTCCAGATCCCCACCGACCGCGTGGTCGAGGTCGGCACCCAGGTCGCAGTCTGACGTACGTCGCCTTGCCCAGGCGAGGCGGCGTCCCGATATGCGTTCGAGACACGCGCCGCGTCGAGGCTCACCTATGAACAACGAGGAAAACCGCTTCTCGGCGCGCGCCGCCCGCTACGTGAAGGTCGGCGCCAACGTCGGTGGGCTCGCCGCGCGCGTCGCCGGCGAGCGCCTGTTCGGCGTCGAGCACGACATGGCGCGCGGCGCCGCCGACCTCGCCGCCGCGCTCGGCGGCCTCAAGGGCCCGCTGATGAAGGTGGCGCAGCTGCTCTCCACCATTCCCGAGGCACTGCCCGCCGACTACGCCCGCGAGCTCGCGCAGCTGCAATCGTCGGCCCCGGCCATGGGCCCCGCGTTCGCCAAGCGCCGCATGCAGGCCGAGCTCGGCCCCGATTGGGCCAAGCGCTTTTCCGCCTTCGATGTCAACGCCGCGGCATCCGCCTCGCTCGGGCAGGTACATCGCGCCACGGCGCACGATGGACGCGCGCTGGCCGTCAAGCTGCAATACCCGGATATGCCGTCGGCGGTCGAAGCCGACCTCATGCAGCTCAAGGCCGTGTTCGCCATCCACGCGCGCCTGAACCCCGCCGTCGAAACCGGCGAGATCTTGAAAGAGATATCGGCCCGGCTGCGCGAGGAGCTCGACTACGAGCTGGAAGCGCGCCACACCAAGCTCTACGCCAGCATCTTCGCCGGTGATCGGCACATCCACGTGCCGGAGGTGCTGCAGGAGCTGTCGACCAAGCGCCTCTTGACCATGACTTGGCTCGAAGGCCGCAAGCTGCTCGACTACAAGGGAGCGCCGCTCGAGCACCGCAACACCATCGCGCGGGCGATGTTTCGCGCCTGGTGGTTCCCATTCAGCCATTACGGCGTCATCCACGGCGACCCGCACCTCGGCAACTACACGATCTTCACCGAGGGCGACGGAGCGGACGGTGCCGGTGCGCTCGGCACGCCGGCCGGCATCAACCTCTTGGACTACGGCTGCATCCGCAGCTTCCGCACGCCATTCGTGCAGGGCGTCATCGATCTTTACAATGGTCTATTGCGCGGCGACCGCGACCTCATCGTGCACGCTTACGAGACGTGGGGCTTCCGCGGGCTGTCATCGGAGCTGATCGACGGCCTCACCATCTGGGCGCGCTTCATCTACGGCCCGCTGCTCGACGACCGCGAGCGCTCGATCGCCGAGAGCACGACGCCCGGGGAGTACGGGCGCAAGGAAGCTTTCACCGTGCACCGCATCCTGCGCGACAAGGGCCCGGTGAAGGTGCCGCGCGAGTTCGTGTTCATGGACCGCGCCGCCATCGGTCTTGGCGGCGTGTTCCTGCACCTTGACGCACGTCAGAACTGGTACCGGCTGTTCAACGAGACAATCGAGGGCTTCGACCTCGCCACCGTGGCCGAGCGCCAGCGGCGGGCCTTCATCGCCGCCGGCGTGCCGCTGCCGGAATGAAGCCGCGCAATGCGCCTCAGGCCGAACGCGTCTTAATGCCGAACAGCTTGTAGGCCGGGCAGAAGCCCCACAGGCCGGTTACCAGCGGCAGCAGCCCAACCCAGCCCCACACGTTCGCATTCTCGATGCCGTAGATGCCGAGGGGCGAGGCGATGAGCGCCAGCCCGACAATGACGCGCAGTGTGCGATCCAGCATGCCTTCGTTCTGTTCCACGATCCTGCTCCCTGTTGCGACCCGCCGCCAAGCGGCGAGCGGCATGGCTGCACAGCGGAGCGGGCCGCGCCGTGATTCAGGTCAAATGCACGGCACTTTTCGTGTGCTCACTTTGTCGGGACAATCGATTCGTCCCGGTGCGAACCTCGGAGTAGGAGCAGCGATGCGGCGGCAAACCCTTGGCGATGACCTGCGCGCGTCGGTATGTGCTCTTGCCTTGCTGGTCGCGTTATCGCCGGCCGCGCGCGGCGACGATGTCGCCAAGGGCGAGGAACTCGCCAAGGCGCTGTGCGCCGAGTGCCATCTCAATCCCGGTCAGGGCGAGAAGCGCGGTCCCATGGGCGTGCCGGGCTTCGCCGCCGTCGCCAACCGGCCGCTGCAGACGTTCGACGGCGTCGTCGGTTGGCTGAAGTCGGTGCCGCCGATGATGCCCGACCACCACCTGACGCAGGACGAGATGTTCGCGCTCGCCGCCTACATCATGTCGCTGCGCAAGGCGCCCTGACAGCAGCTTCTGCCATTCGAGCGGCTCGTCGCGTTACATCGCCAAGGTGTCGGTCAGCACCGGATCGGTCTCGGCCAGCGGAGAGTTGAATGCGATGCCGCAGAATGCGGCGACCGACCACTCGACCTTGCCATCGAGGGCGGGCATCGACGGCAGCTCGACGGTGACGGCGTCGCCAGGCTCGAGCCCGAAAGCACCGTCGAGCCTGATGCCGTGGCGCGAAATGCTGCGGATGGTTGCGCACTGGCGCGTGCCGCGCGCGTAGACGAGCGCGTATCGCATGGCGGAGTGGCGCTCGAGCGGAGGCCGCTTCATGGGAACTCGTCCGGCGGAGGTGTGCAGGCGCGGTGTTTGCAGTCGCATGTGACCCCGACAATTGCATGTGCCCGATGCGATGCTGGCAGAGAAGACGTTGCCGTCGGTTTGCAGGCCGGATTGGCGATTGATTAGAATTTTACCCGATGTGGCGGTCCTCCGGCGCTGTACGGGCAAAGTTGGATACCGGTGCCGGGACAATCTCCTAGGAGGCGTTGCTCGATGACGAGGTGGCAACGTTCTTTCCACTGTGCTGCTTTAGCAGCAGTGCTCTACCGATGACTCGAAGCACATCATCCGTCCTCTCATCGCACTTCCGCGTTTGTTACCGTTGCGTGGAATGTTGTTTCGTAGTGCGTATGCGGGGAGCTTGGTGTGCGTATTCGTTCTGTCGTTGCGTCGAGTCTCCTTGTTTCGCAATGCTGCGCGCCGTCGCTTGCCCAGGAGGTGCAGGAGCTCCCGCCCATAACGGTCACGACATCTCCGGCGAAGTCGGCAAAGACATCGAAGCCGACCGCGAAGCCGGCGCAGGCGGCCAGCGCGTCTGGCGTCCCGCTACAAGGGGCCGCGAAGGCGCTGGAGTTCGCCCCCGTCGATGACCTCGATCCGCGTGGCGTGCAGATCGGCGTGGCGCAGTCCGCGAGCGAGGGTGTCGTCACGGCAACCGAGCTGGCGGCAAGGCCGGTCTATCGGACCGGCGAGCTGCTCGAATCCGTGCCGGGGCTGATCGTCACCCAGCACAGCGGCGAGGGAAAAGCCAACCAGTACTTCCTGCGCGGGTTCAATCTCGATCATGGAACGGATCTCGCCATCACCATGGATGGCATGCCCGTGAACATGCGCACGCACGGCCATGGCCAGGGCTATGCCGACACCAATTTCATCATTCCCGAAATCGTCCGCGGCATAGCCTTCCGTAAGGGGCCGTATTTCGCCTCGGAGGGCGATTTCGCTTCCGCAGGGGCCATTCATCTCGACGTTTTCGACAGGCCGCAGCCCAATTTCGCCAAGGTCGAGATCGGCGAGTTCGGGCATCGGCGCGCGGTTGCGGCCACGTCCGCGCCGATGGGCCTCGGCGGCACAATGATGGTTGCCGGCGAGATCGCGCGCTTCGATGGTCCCTGGGAGGAGCCTGACGATCTGCTCCGTCTCAACGGAATCGCACGCTATTCCAACGGGTCTTACGAGAACGGCTTCGCGTTGACGGCGATGGCCTACTCGGGGCGCTGGAATTCGACCGACCAGATACCCTTCTACGCTGTCGCGTCTGGAGACCTCAACCGCTTCGGCGCCATCGACCCGACCGACGGCGGCGTCTCGCACCGCTACAGCCTGTCCGCACGCTGGCATGCGACCGACGCGGGCTCAGCAACGCGCATCAACGCCTACCTCGTCAAAAGCGATCTGACGCTGTTCAACAACTTCACCTACTTCCTCAATGATCCTCTCAATGGCGACCAATTCGAGCAGGCGGACGACCGCGTGCTGGCGGGCAGCAGCGCCAGCAAGACCTACTATTCGACGCTCGCCGGTGGCATGCAGAGCGCGACGACCGTCGGCATCGATACCCGCTACGACGACATCGAAGTTGGGCTGTTCAACACCAAGGAGCGCAACCGGCTTTCCACGGTGCGCGAAGACTCTGTAAGCGAGGCGAGCGCCGGCGTGTTCGTCGAGAACACGCTGCGCTGGACCGACTGGCTGCGCACGACCGTCGGCCTGCGGGGCGACCTCTATCACGTCGACGTGGCGAATGATCGGGCTGCGAACTCAGGCGATGAGACCGATTCGATCCTCAGCCCGAAAGCCGGCCTGGTGCTCGGTCCGTGGGCCGACACGGAGCTTTACTTGAACGCGGGCACCGGCTTTCACAGCAACGATGCCCGCGGAACGGTCACGACGATCGATCCTGTGACCCTCGATCCAGTCGATACGGCTCCCCTGCTCGTGCGCTCCAAGGGCGCGGAGGTCGGCCTTAGAACACAACCAACGCGCGCCATCACGAGCACGCTCTCGGCCTTCATCCTGGATTTCAACTCCGAGATCCTCTTCGTCGGCGATGCCGGCACCACGGAGGCGAGCCGGCCGAGCCGCCGCATCGGCGCGGAGTTCACCCTGCAAGCCCAGCTTCTTCGCTGGCTCTTCCTCGACCTCGATGCGGCCTATACGCGAGCCCGGTTCACGGATCATCTGCCCGAAGGGCGGCGCATCCCCGGCGCCGTCGAAGGCGTCGTGACGGCCGGGCTCTCGTTCCAGGATGTCTGGGGCGGCTTCTACGGCGGCATCAACGTGCGCTACTTCGGACCGCGCCCGCTGATCGAGGACAACAGCGTGCGTTCCCAATCGAGCACGCCCATGTCTGCCCGACTCGGATACGCGTTCGGCCCCGGCCTCGCCATGCAGGTGGACGCCTATAACCTCTTCGATGAGACCGCGAGCCAGATCGACTATTTCTACGAATCCCGCTTCCCTTCAGGCGCAGCCCCAGTGGAAGGTATCCACTTCCACCCGCTCGAGCCCCGATCGTTCCGTCTGGCCGTCACCAAACAGTGGTGAGTCCTCGTAGCGATCAGGCGAGGGCTTACACCTGCACGGCGAGCCATAGACCGACGGCGCCGGCGATGAGCGTGGCGATCAGCACCGGCACCAGAAGCTTGGCGAAGCGCATGCCGCCGGCGCTCGAGGCCAGCGCCACCTTGGCGATGGAGTTGATGCCCACCGCGATAAGAATGGCGATCACCGCGCTCGTCGCGTCGAGCCGCTCCGGCGCGAGGCGCGCCATCGACAGGCTGATGGCGTCGACGTCGACGATGCCCGAGATGGCGGCGAGCACGTAGGCGCCGGCCGCCCCGGCCCAGGCGGCAATGCCGTTGGCGAGCCCCATGATCACGGCGAGCAGGGCGCCGAACTGCAGCACGGGGACGAGATCAAGTGGGTTCTTGAGTGCCAGCGGCGCTGCTTTCTTCGCGTCCCCGGCGCGTCTGGCCAGCAGCGCACCGAACCCAGCCTGCGTGAGCACGCCCAGCGCCAGCGGCGGCGCCAGGAGTGGGAGCAGCGCGTAGTTGACCGCGGCGACGACGACCATCACACGCAGCATCATCATCGCCCCCGCCAGCACGGTCGCCGCGGCGAACAGCCCGCGGTGGGCGGCATGCCCACGCGCCAGGTGCGCCATGTTGAGCGTCACCGCCGTCGAGGACACGAGCCCCCCCGCCAAGCCCGACAGGAGTAGTCCGAGCCCGGGCCCGGCCATGCGAATGGCGACGTAGCCGGCAAACGACAGGGCGGCGATGAAGATGGTCATCAGCCACACCTCGCGCGGGTTGACCGGCAACCAGGCCGCCAGCTCGCGATCGGGCAGCAGCGGCAGCGCGATCACCGTCATCGCCAGCAGGATGAGGCCGGAGCGCAACTCCTCCCACGTCAGGCGCTCGAGCCAGGCGTGCAGCATCGCCTTGAGCGCCAGCAGCAAGGCTGTGGCGACGCCGGCCGCGGCGGCCGCACGCGGATCGCCCAGCACCGCCAGGGCCCCGAGGGCGAAGGCGAGCATGGCGGCGATGACCGTGGTGGCGCCGAAGCTGCCCTCGCGCTGCATCTCGCGATAGCGGAAGAGTGCAACTACCCCGGTAAAGCCGACGAAGGCGGCGCCCAAGCCGATGAGGCCCCACACGCCCGTGCCGAGGGCCAGCGCGCCCCACACGCCTCCCAAAAGGCCGGATAGGGTCAAGGTGCGCAGGCCCGCCGCCCGCTCCCCCTCCGGCTCCGACCGCTGCTTCCAGCCGCGCTCGATGCCAATGATGAGACCGATGGCGAGGGCCACTGCCAGCCGCTGGATGAGCTGAAAGGTATCCATGCCTTTCTTGGGGACCGCTTTGGCCGCGCAGGCTAGCAGTTTTCAGGTGCGCCACCCAGTACGACTGAACAGACGGGCGCGCGGTTGTGGCCGCTTGATAGGCGGCCGGCGTTGAGGTAACGAGGGAAACCCAAGATCAAGAGAACCCGAGGGAGGGGCACGGTGGCGATCGATTTGTCTGGCGGCAATCCTAACATGGACTACGCCCAAGCCGAGCAGACCTATAGGCAGTTCATCCTGCTCACGAAGGTGATGATCGCCGGTCTCGTGGTGCTGCTGGCCGGGATGGGCTACTTCCTCACCTAGAACAACCGCGCCGCGCGCTGGAAGCTCGGCGCCGACCTTAGGGCGCCCGGATCCGGCGGTGTGTGAGAAACCTCCCTGCGATCGGACGCGTGCATGGTCACCATAGCGGTTACGGCCGAGCCTGCGGATGAACCGCGCGTTGCGGTCTCGCCCGAGACGGTCAAGAAGCTCGTCGGCCTCGGCGCGCATGTGAAGGTCGAGGCGGGCGCCGGCGCCCGCTCGCGCTTCTCCGACGATGCGCTCCGCGCGCAAGGGGCGGAGATTGTTGCCACCGCGGCGGATGCGCTACGCGACGCCGATATCCTCCTCAAAGTGCGCCGCCCGAGTGCCGCCGACGTCGCTGCGCTGAAGCCCGGCGCCCTCGTCGTCGCCATGCTCGATCCCTACGGCGACAGCGCCGCGCTGCAGGCGCTGGCAGGGGGCAATGCCGCGCTGTTCAGCATGGAGTTCATGCCGCGCATCACGCGCGCGCAGTCGATGGACGTTCTGTCGAGCCAGGCGAACCTCGCCGGCTACAAGGCCGTCGTAGATGCTGCGGCCATGTTCCAGCAGGCAATGCCGATGATGATGACGGCGGCGGGCACGGTTCCCGCCGCAAAGGTTTTCGTCATGGGCGCCGGCGTCGCCGGCCTGCAGGCCATCGCCACCGCGCGCCGCCTCGGCGCGCAGGTCTCGGCTACCGACGTGCGTCCCGCCGCCAAGGAGCAGGTGGCCTCGCTCGGCGCCAAGTTCATCGCCGTGGAGGACGAGGAGTTCAAGCAGGCGCAGACCGCCGCCGGCTACGCCAAGCCGATGTCGGCCGAGTACCAGGCCAAGCAGGCCGAGCTCGTCGCCTCCCACATCAAGAACCAGGACATCGTCATCACCACCGCGCTCATCCCGGGCCGTCCGGCGCCGCGGCTCATCACGCGCGCCATGGTCGAGAGCATGAAGCCCGGCTCCATCATCGTCGACCTCGCCGCCGAGCGCGGCGGCAATTGCGAGCTGACGCAGCCCGGCAAGACCGTGGAGCACAATGGCGTGCGCATCTACGCCCCGCTCAATCTGGCCGGCGACATCGCCGTCAACGCCTCCAGCCTCTACGCCAAGAACCTTTACGCCTTCCTCGAGACCTTAATCGACAAGAAGGAAAAGAAGCTGGCGGTCAATTGGGACGACGAGATCGTCAAGGGCACGTTGGTTGCGCGCGACGGCAAGATCGTTCACCCCAGCCTGCAGGGAGCGTGAGATGAACAATTCGCGTAAGTGGATCGCTCTTCCTGCAGCGCTGCTACCGACACAGGCATTTGCAGCGAGCGGCATCGGCGGCGCCATCGATCCCGTCGTCTACGAGCTGATGGTGTTCGTGATGGCGATCTTCGTCGGCTACTACGTCGTGTGGAGCGTCACACCCGCCCTGCACACGCCGCTGATGAGCGTGACCAACGCCATCTCGTCGGTGATCGTCGTCGGCGCGCTGCTCGCCGTCGCGGTCGAGCACGGGGGCCTCGAAGGCTTCATGAGCGGCGATGAGCTCGCCTCCAAGACGTTTGGCGTGCTGGCCCTGGCCATGGCGGCCGTGAATATCTTCGGCGGCTTCCTCGTCACCCAGCGCATGCTCGCCATGTACAAGAAGAAGGGCGACAAGCGGTGACCGGAACAGCACGCGCCCACGGGGGAAGAGAGCAATGCTGACGCCCAATCTCGTCGCCGGCCTCTACCTCGTCTCCGGCGTCCTCTTCATCCTCGCCCTGCGCGGCCTGTCGAGCCCCGCCACCTCGCGGCGCGGCAACTACGCCGGCATGCTCGGCATGCTCATCGCCATGGGAACGACGCTGGCGGTGGCCAACCCGCAATTGCCGCTCACCTGGATCCTGCTCGGCGGCGGCCTCGCCGTCGGCGGCATCGCCGGTGCCGTCACTGCGCGACGCATCGCCATGACGGCGATGCCGGAGCTGGTCGCCGCGTTCCACTCGCTCGTCGGTCTCGCCGCCGTGTTCGTCGCCGCCGCGGCGCTCTATGCGCCCGATAGCTTCGGCATCGGGACGCGCGGCGCCATCCACTTCGCCAGCCTCGTCGAAATGTCGCTCGGCGTCGCCATCGGCGCCATCACCTTTACCGGCTCGGTGATCGCCTTCTTGAAGCTGTCGGCGCGCATGTCCGGCAAGCCCATCATTCTGCCGGCGCGCCACGTCATCAACCTCGCGCTGTTCGCGGGCCTCGTCTACCTCATCTACCTGTTCTGCCAGTCGGGCGGTGACCCGCTGCTGTTCTGGGGCATCACGCTGACGGCGATGCTGTTCGGCGTCCTGATCATCATTCCCATCGGCGGCGCGGACATGCCGGTCGTCGTGTCGATGCTCAACTCCTACTCGGGCTGGGCGGCAGCCGGCATCGGCTTCACGCTATCGAACATCGCCCTCATCATCACCGGCGCCCTCGTCGGCTCCTCCGGCGCCATCCTGTCGTACATCATGTGCAAGGGGATGAACCGCTCGTTCATCTCCGTCATCCTCGGCGGCTTCGGCGGCGAGGTGGCGGGCCCCGCCGGCGGCGCCGAGCAGAAGCCGGTCAAGCTCGGCTCGGCCGAGGACGCCGCCTATGTGATGAAGAACGCCGCGCGTGTGATCATCGTGCCGGGCTACGGCATGGCGGTCGCGCAGGCGCAGCACGCATTGCGCGAGATGGCGGATGCGCTGAAGAAGGCAGGCGTGGAAGTAAAGTACGCCATCCATCCGGTCGCCGGCCGCATGCCCGGTCACATGAACGTGCTGCTCGCCGAGGCCAACGTTCCGTACGACGAGGTGTTCGAGCTCGAGGACATCAACTCGGAGATGCCGCAGGCCGACGTCGTCTACGTCATTGGCGCCAACGATGTCGTCAACCCGGCGGCCGAGACCGACAAGTCTTCGCCCATCTACGGCATGCCGGTGTTGCAGGCGTGGAAGGCGGGCACCGTGCTGTTCAACAAGCGCTCGCTCGCCTCGGGCTACGCCGGCATCGACAATCCGCTGTTCTACAACGACAACACGGTGATGGTGCTGGGCGACGCCAAGAAGATGACGGAAGAGATCGTCAAGGCGCTGGCGCACTAAACCAGCTTGTAGATGCGCCGATCCCGCTCGCGCCCCCTCGCCCGCGCTTATCGCGGCGAAACGCGATTTCGCGCAACCTCTCCCCACCGGGGAGAGGTTAAGTGGCTCGCACACCACCTCTCCCGGCGGGAGAGGTCGGAAGCGGTCATGGCGAAGCCATGCTCCGCATGGACGAGCTTCCGGGTGAGGGGTTAACGGCTAGACGACATGCGTTCCGCCGAAACTAGAAAGGCGCTAGTGCGCGCTTCGGCTATTCACCCAGGCGAGAACCTCCGGCCACAAGGTACGATGGGCATTGCGTCCGACAAGAACGCCGACGTGCCGGAGTGCGATGCCGGTGTCACCCTCGTAGCGCAAGAGCTTCTTGTCCCGGCCGGGTAGCACATCGAGGAATGGCATGACGGAACTCGGTGGAACCACGTCGCTTTCAGGATCGATCACGGCCAGGACGGGCGCAGTGACGTTCCGCGCCGCGGCTGGCTTGTCGCCCACGCGAAGCGTTCCGCGCATGAAATGATCCTGTCGATATAGATCGACGACATCAGCGAAGAGCCCGCCGGGCATGGCCAGCTCATCAAGTAGCCATCGCTCGACCAGGAGGTGCGTGTAAAGAGCCTCGGGGTCCACGAGGCTGGCAACCCCGTCGCGCCAACGCCACCAGAGAAAGCTCTCCGGTGAGGCGGCGACGCCAAGGGCGCCGAGAAGTACGCCTGGACAATCGTCGAAACCGCTTAGCGCCTCTACGCTCGGAAATTGGCGAATGAGCCGAGCGATAGCACCGGTATCTTCGGCGAAGCTGAGTGGCGCTTCGAGCAGCACGAGCGCGCCCACCTTCTCAGGATGGAGCGAGGAGAAGATCGCCGCAAACGTGCCCCCAAGAGAGTGTCCCGCGAGAACAATCGGTCTGCCGATTGCGTTTGCGCAGTCGAGAATATGGCGATCGGCGTAGGTCGCTATTCCGATGTTCGGGTCGTCCCGCGGAGCCTCAGTCCATTCGAGGAGATAGACGTTGAACCCCGATTCAAGGCAGCGCTGCACGACGCTGACCGGTGGCAACAAGTCCCAGATGTAGTGCTTTTTTATCGGCGCCGGGATGATCAGCCAGGATGGCTGGTCTCCAGGCCGGCCGTAGCATCGAAGCCTCAGGCCCGGCCGCTCCAACACCAGCCGATACGGCGTTTCCCGACGGGCCATCCAGAAATCAAGCACGCGCCCCCAGCCGCGCCGTGCCTCATCGGCCGCAGCAAAGCTCGCGAAATCCGGCCCGTGCGAATTTGAATGCATGGTTCCGAGGACCATCGACGCAAACGCCTGATGACAAGGGATGTTCCGGGCGGACCTCCGGGATTTCACTCGCTTCCCCTGAGCGCGTTGTCGGCATCGGCGGCGCGCGAAACTTTTCCCAGCGACGGCCGAATAGCTGAGGCCGGGCCGGACTTCGAGGACACGCTTTCGAGGGCTGCGTGCCTGATCGGCTCGTCGCCCGCAGGTTCTCATGCGCCTTCCCTTGCCAATGTTGCTCGTCGCCTTGCTCGCTGCCATCGCCGCCCAGGCGCAGGCAGCGCCGCGCTTCAAGGCCGTCGCGTTCGACTACTTCGTCATCTTCAATCCGAACTCGGTGGTGCCCGAGGTCGAGAAGGCGTATCCGGGGAAGGGCCTCGCGTTCACCAAGGCCTGGCGCACCAAGCAGTTCGAGTACGGCTTCCTGCGCTCCATCACCGGCCGGCACGAGGACTTCTTCAAGGTCACCGAGGACGCGCTCGTCTACACGGCCGCAGCGATGCAGCTTCCCTTGCCGGAGGACGTGCGCCGGCGCCTGCTCGGCGCCTACCTTACCCTGCAGCCGTGGCCGGACAGCATCGCCATGCTGCGCAAGCTGAAGGCTGCGGGCGTGCGCCTCATCACCATCGCCAACTTCTCGGGCCGCATGCTGCGCGCCAATGCAGAGGGCGCCGGCATCGTCGATCTCTTCGACGAGTTGCTATCGACCGAGGTCAACGGCACCTACAAACCGGACCCGCGCGCCTACGCGCTCGGCATGGAGCAGCTCGGCCTGAAGAAGGAGGAAATCGCGTTCGCCGCGTTCGGCGGCTGGGACGCGTACGGCGCCAAGAGCTTCGGCTATCCCACCTACTGGGTGAACCGCTTCAATCTTCCGGCGGAGCAGCTCGGCATCGGGCCGGACGCCACCTCCAACGCCGTCGGACTGCTGCGCTTCGTTCTGGGTGAGGCAGGCGAATGAGGATGGATGCACAGTCTGCCAAACTGATTTTCAGCATCGATAAAATGAGCAGCATCGCTGCGACAGCGTCACCCCCCGGTCGGGCAAATTCCCTCTGGCGCTTGACGTGCGCGATGCTTTAAGCGCAGGGCCGTTGCAGCGACGGTTTGGGGGGGTGGACGTGAACGCTGATCGGGGAGCGCCGGCACATCGTCGATTGCTACGCAACCAGCGTCCCAGGTTGCGCGTGAAAGCCGCCGACGCTGTCTCAATCGTGGTGAAGGGGAAGCGGCCGGACACCGCGTCTTGGTTGCGAGCGCTCGCGTGCGCGCTCATGACGTTGGCGCCGGGGACGCATTGCCGCGCCGCCGAGGGATTCTTTACCGACAAACAGCCGCCGGCCGTTCGGGCCGTGTGGCCGTCCGTCTATGCCTTCGTCTGCGAGGGCCGCAGCGGCGCCTACACGGCCTCCGCGTTTCTCGTGGGGCAGGCGCCGCGCGGTAAGCGCACCGACTACTATTTCATCACCGCCGGGCACGCCATCGAGGACTGCAAAGAGCCACGGCGCTACCTCGCCGAGGATATCAACCAGCCGCGCTTCGAGAGCGACGGCATCACGCTCGCGCCGCCACCGCAGCGGCTCGACGGTGTCGATCTCGTCTATGTCGACGACGCCTACGACCTCGCCGTGGTCAGGATCACGGCAAGCACAAAGCGGCGCCTCGGCGCCCCGCTTCCCGTTGGCGACCGGTGTGAGCAAGCCCTGCGCCAGGAAATTTACGCGATTGGATTTCCTGGCGTCGGCAAGCGCCGTTCGCTGCGCTTATCCCGTGAAGCCAAGCGCTGGAGCAAAGGCGAGTTCGTCGGCCTCGGGAAGGCCGAATTTCGCGGCAGGCTATCGACGTACATCGCCGCCAGCGTCGACTCGCTGCCCGGCAACTCGGGCGGACCGGTCATCGACGCCAAGGGCACGCTGGTCGGCGTCGTCGTCAAGGGTGCTGCCAATGAGGACAACGGCTTTCGCTACGACGTCGATCCTCGCAAGAAAGGCGATTGGCACTCGTTCCTGGTGCCATGCCAGGCCGTCTTGAGCATCCTGCGCCGCGCCGGGCTGCTGGCGCATTGAGGCCGGCCAAGCACGGTCGGCCTTTGACCGCAAAGCGGAATTGACCGCTCACGCACACACATTACAGCCTGAAACCTATTGGGCCCTGTTGATTGCGGTAATTGTCCGTGGGCCTCCCGTCGGCACGGCCGCGAATCGGCATATCCGAATCGTCTTCACCGTCCTGGGAGGGCGATTCACATGCGTCATATGAATATTGCGCTACTCGCAATCGGCATCGTCAGCCTCGGCGCGAGCCAGCATGCGCGAGCCGATGGCATGCCGTCGTATCCGGCCCCGGTCACGTTGGCGGCAACGAATTGGACCGGGTTTTACGGTGGGCTTCATCTTGGCGGGACCTGGGGCTCCACGGGAGCATTCGACTTGAACGGGTACAACGTGCCCCCGTGGGGGGCAGCAACTGCCCAGCTAGGTCCTCCCTTGGATCCCGGCGACCGGTGGCATTCCGATACGTCGGGGTTCGTTGCCGGTGGCCAGCTCGGCTACAATTGGCAGCTCGGCGCACTATTGCTGGGCGTGGAGGGCGATGTTGGCGACCTCGGCCTGACCGGCAGCGCGCCCACCCACGCCCCACTTGCGGGGCAGGACACATCCTCACGCACGGAAGCCGATTTCTATCTTACCGCGCGTGGCCGCATGGGGTTCGTTGCGGACGACTGGCTCTTCTATGGGACCGGCGGCTACTTCGGTGCACAGACGCGTGTCAGCATCCTCGATACGTGCTTCGTTACGCCGCCGTGCGGCCGATCCACGATGAACGCCAGCGATCAGTCGTTCCGTTCCGGCTGGACCGTTGGCGGCGGCACCGAATGGAACTTCAGCGGGCCTTGGAGCGCCAAAGCCGAGTACCTCTACTATGATCTCGGCAGCACGACGGCCAGCGGTCTTGCGGGCGGTGTCGGGCCGGTCTTCAGCTGGAATATCGACACGCACGGCAACATAGTGCGGGCGGGGGTGAGCTACAGGTTCACCGGCGTAGGATACTAGATCGACGGTCACGACGAACCTGCAGCGCCGCATTGCCTGCCCGCGTCAGCTCGAAGATCGCGAGGGCGTTTCCGCCTCCGCCCGGGTCGGCAGGCCGCGCTGCCCAGTTGTGAAACTTAGCCGCAACTTCGCACGTACTCGGCTCAAGAGAGCACGAGGACCAGATGCGGATTGCGACAAGAGTGATGCTGGCGGTTCTGCTGGCCCTATTTTCAACGGCGCGCGCTGATGAAGCGGCGCTCACGTGGGAAGGCTGGAACGACGGCCTGTTCGCGCGCGCTCGCGCCGAGCAGCGCTTCGTCATTCTCGACCTCGAGGCGGTGTGGTGCCATTGGTGCCACGTCATGGAGGAGACCACCTATAAGGACCCCAAGGTGATCGAGCTGCTGAGGTTGAAGTATCTCCCCGTGCGCGTCGACCAAGACGCTTCGCCCGACTTATCGAGCCGCTATGGCGACTGGGGCTGGCCGGCGACCATCATCTTCGCGCCCGATGGCTCCGAGATCGTGAAGCGGCGCGGCTACATCGAGCCGGCAGCCATGGTGTCGCTGCTCGAGGCGGTGATCGCCGATCCGTCACCCGGGCCGTCGGTGCAGGCGGCGATCGAGGTGGTGCCGGCCGTCGATCCGCTGCTCAGCGCCAAGCAGCGCGCCCAACTTTTGACCCGCAGCCGCGACTTCTACGATGCGCGCCACGGCGGCTGGGGCGACGTGCACAAGTTCATCGATACCGATGGCATGGATTCCCTGCTGGCCGGTGCCGAGCGCGGCGACAAGCAAGCGCAAGACCGTGCCCGCCAGACGCTCGATGCCGGCTTGAAGCTGATCGACCGGCAATGGGGCGGCATCTATCAGTATTCGGACACCGTCGATTGGACGTCGCCCCACTACGAAAAGATCATGTCCTACCAGGCGAGCGGCCTGCGCCAATACGCCCAGGCCTACGCGCTGTGGCAGGAGCCCCTCTACCTGCAGGCAGCGCAGGACTTGAAGCGCTTCCTGTTGACCAAGCTGCAGGGGCCGGACGGCGCCTTCTTCACGAGTCAGGATGCCGATGTGGACGCCACGCTGCATGGCAAAGAGTTCTACGCCTTGAGTGCCGCCGAGCGCGATAGGCTCGGCCGCGAGCCGCGCATCGACCGCAACGCGTATGCGCGCGAGAACGGCTGGGCCATCAGCGGCCTCCTTGCCTACTACGGCGCGACGGGCGAGGAGGCGGCCTTGAGCGCGGCGTTGCGGGCGGCGAATTACATCATCGCGCATCGCTCGATCGAAGGCGGAGGTTTTCGCCACGGCGACAATGACCGCGGCGGACCATTCCTCGGCGATACGCTCGCCATGGGTCATGCCGCCCTCGATCTCTATGCCGCAACGGGCGATCGCGCCTGGCTTGGCGTCGCCGACGGCGCCGGGAAGTTCATCGCGGCGCGCTTCAAGGACGCGAGCGGCGGCTTTCGCACCACGGCCGCACCCGAGGCCGCGACCGGCGTGTTCCTGAAAGCGGCGAAGCCACACGACGAGCAGGTGGCCGCGACCCGCTTGGCCAATCGCCTCTATCGCTACCTCGGCCAGGAAGGCTATCGCGCGCTTGCCGAGCACGGCGCGCGCTACCTGGCCGCCGCCGCGGACCTCAACCAGTCGCCATGGGCGGCGGCCGGAACCCTGCTTGCCGACCGGGAGCTCGCCGTAGAGCCGACGCACATTACGATCGTCGGCTACAAGGACGCGCCGCAAGCGGCTTTGCTGCACAAGGCCGGGCGCGCCTATCCGGCGCTTTATAAGCGGCTCGACTGGTGGGATGCGCGCGAGGGCCCGCTCCCGAATCCCGATGTGCAATACCCCGAGCTCGACCAGCCGGCCGCCTTCGCCTGCGCCAACCGGATATGCTCGCTCCCGGCCTTCAGCGCGGAGGAGCTTGCCGACAACGTGAAGCGCATGTTGAGCCTAAGGCGCGACGGCGGAGCCAACCAGTAGGTCGCTCACACCGGGGGCATGCGCTAAGATCGCGCGCATGCCGCGCGTCGTCTTCACACCCAATCTGCAGCGTCACATCGCCTGCCCGCCGGTGAGCGTTGAAGCGCGAACCGTGCGCGAGGCACTCGAAGCCGCCCTCGCCGGCAACGCGCGCGCCCGCGCCTACGTGCTCGACGACCAGTCGGCCCTGCGCAAGCACATGGTGGTGTTCGTCGACGGCAAGCGCATTACAGATCGCGTGCATCTTTCCGATCCCGTCCTCGAAAACGGCGAGATTTACGTGCTACAGGCGCTGTCGGGCGGATAACGAAAGCACACGTGGGAGGCGCCATGAGCGACCGCATCTTCGTTGCGACGCGCAAGGGTTTGTTCACGCTGAAGCGCAACGGTGGGGCTTGGTCCATCGCCGGCGCCGACTTTCTCGCCGACCACGTCTCGATGCTGCTCGCCGATAGCCGCGGCGGCCAGCTCTACGCCGCCCTCGACCACGGCCACTTCGGCGTCAAGCTGCACCGGAAGAACGGCGGCGGCGCCTGGGAGGAGATTGCCGCCCCCGTATACCCGGAAAAGCCCGAGGGCGAGGACGACAAGGACATGTGGGGCAAGCCCATCCCGTGGTCGACGGTCAAGATCTGGGCGCTGGAGACGGGCGGGCCCGCCGAGCCGGGCGTCCTGTGGTGCGGCACCATCCCCGGCGGCCTCTTCCGCTCAGCCGACCATGGCGCAAGCTGGGAGCTTGTGCGCTCGCTGTGGGACCATCCCAAGCGCAAGAAGTGGTTCGGCGGCGGCGCCGACCTGCCGGGCATCCACTCCATTTGCGTCGACCCGCGCGATGCCAAGCATGTCAAGCTCGGCGTTTCCTGCGGCGGCGTGTGGACGTCAACCGACGGCGGCGCCACTTGGGACTGCTCGGGAGAAGGCATGCGCGCCGCCTTCATGCCACCCGAGCAGCAGTATGACCCCGACATCCAGGACCCGCACCGCCTCGTGCAGTGCCGCGCGCGCCCCGAGCGCCTATGGGTGCAGCACCACAACGGCATTTTCCGCTCCGACGACGGCGGGGCGCACTGGGAGGAGATCGGCGAGGCCAGCCCCTCGGTGTTCGGCTTCCCCGTCGCCGTGCATCCCGATGACGCCGATACCGCGTGGTTCGTCCCCGCCATCAAGGACGAGAAGCGCATTCCCGTCGCCGGCCAAGTGGTGGTCACGCGCACGCGCGATGGCGGCAAGAGCTTCGAAACCCTGCGCCAAGGCCTGCCGCAGGAGCACGCCTACGATCTCGTCTACCGCCACGCGCTCGACATCGATGCTTCCGGCAACCGTCTCGCGTTCGGCAGCACGACGGGCAACCTGTGGGTGTCGGAGGACCAGGGCGACAGCTGGCGATGCCTGTCACAGCACCTGCCGCCGATCTACGCCGTGCGCTTTGGCTAGCGCCGTGGCGCCGGAGCGCAGGCCTTGCCGATTGTTTCACCATGATCGCACGCCGCATCCGAGCGCGGCCGGGCCGTGGTATAATTCGTTATGGTTCTGGCGCGCTTACTTCTGCTGGTTGTCATGGGCGCGGCGCAGCTCGGCGATGCCGTGCTCGCGGCGCCGCCCATCTTCGACCAACGCGACCCATCCCCCATTCTGGAGCCCGTGCAGCGCAAGGGCACGCGCAACTACCGGCCCGACGGCACCACGCCGGGCGAAGCGGCGACTGCCTCGCAAGCGCCGACCGTATCGAGGGAAGCAAAGCTCAAGCAGTGCATGGACACCTGGGACGAGGGCACGCACATCACCAAGAGCAAGTGGCGGGAAATCTGCCTGCGCCAGCTCGACGCGCGCGAGTAGGCTCACGCGGGCCTCACGACAACCTCACCCTCTCTTACTATCGCCTGCACCGCACTTCTCCATCGGCGGTGCCGTCGTCGACCACCTGTCCTTGGTCACCGTGACGACGTAGCGTCGGCAATGGGGTGCAGCGCCGCGCACGAAGCGGACGCGGAACAGCGCCTCCTCGGGCTTGCGCTGACGCGGCCAGATGAACTCGCCGTCGTCGGCGGTCTTGGCGACGGCGTTTTCGATGGCGTAGCCGGCATTGCGGTAGTCGGAGGACGTCATCCGCTTCAGCAGCACGCGCGAAAGGTCGGGGTGCAGGCCGACCGCGGCGGCGCGCTTCTGGTAGGGGTCGGCGGGATCGACCTTGGGCGGCGGCAGCGGCTCCGCCGGGGGCGCTTCGGCGGCCGGATCGATCGAGCCGGTCTCCACTGGCGCGCCGGCGTTCGTCGAGACCGCCGGCACATCGGGTACCGCCTCACCGGACACGGGCGGCGCGTCGGCAACATGCGCCTCCGGCACCGCCGAGATTGACGCATCGACCGTCGCGATGGCGGACGATTCGGCGCTGACGACGGCAGGCCTCGTATCGCGCAACAGCGCTGACAGGGCGGCCACTCTCTCACCGACCACGCCGAGCCAATCGGCCGGCGCCTGCATCACGATCCAGCCGGCACCAAGCATGAGCGCAATGACGATGCTGGCTCCGAGCATGCTGCTGCCGCCGTCGTCGGGCGGCGGACAAATCCGCTCGCCGGCATCGAAGGCAAGCTCGCTCTCCTCGTCGAGGTCGGATGAGAAATCGTCGTTGGCGCCCCGCGAGCGGGCGCGCCGAGCGAGAAAGAACATGACTACCCCCCTGATATCTATCGAGATACCGGTCCCGCTCACGGGCATATGCGTCCGCACAGTTCGGCGAAAGAATGGCGGTGGCGTGCGACCGCAGCGCGCCGCAGCCAAATTTGAGCTAATTGCCGGCCCCCCCGTAACCCACTTGTTCACCCGCGCGCGGGAACGATCCGGCCGCCGGCAGGACGGGTCTGCGTCGCTGCGTCGGCGTTCAAACCGGGAGGTAAGCGATGAACTGGGATCGCGTCGAAGGCAACTGGAAGCAGTTCAGCGGCAAGGTGAAGGAGCAGTGGGGCAAGCTCACCGACAATGACCTCGCGCAGATCAACGGCAACCGCGAGCAGCTCGAGGGGCTGATCCAGACCCGCTACGGCTTTGCCAAGGACCAGGTGAGGAAGGCCGTCGACAACTGGCTGAACACCCACTGAGCAGGGCTAGTTGGCGAAGAATAGCGCGGCCCCCGCCGCGCTATTTTTTTTTGGGGGGCAAGGCTTCGGTCGCAGCCAGATTTATCAACAGTCCGCAACACGCCATGTGAGGACGAATCATATTCACTCACCGCCCAAATCGGGGGTGGTGGGCATGCTGGCATATATCGCAATCCTTTCGACGGCGACGGCTGCATACTTCAATGCGCCGATCTGGACATTTCTCATTGGTGCCGCCGCTCTGATGCTGTTGTCAGCAGTAGATCATCGCGAACTCGCGGAGAGCTATGCGAAACCGTACGCGAGATCGGCTATCGGCTGGGCGGCGTGGCAGAGTGCAGGACATGCGCTGATCGCAAGCGGCGCAGCCTATCTCCTCGGGTATCTGACGCGCCTGAGCTTCTAAGCTATTCGTCCTCGTCCGTGTCCTTGTCGGGCAGTTTGTCGAGGGCGGCGAGCTTCGCCGCAACACGCGCTCGACCATCTCTTGCGGTCGGCATGTCGATCTCCTCGTACAAGGCCTTCGCGATCTCCCAATGCGATTGCGCCTGTATATGCGCGTGCAGTGTTATCTGCCGATCGCCCAAGGCTTCGTGAATCTCGGCTTCCTCAATCCGATCTTCGAAATGGAGGTTCGGAAGAACCTTCAAGGCTGCCCGCAGATTGCTTCGAGCGATTCTCGGGCGATCGTGCGCCGCTTCGATATCGGCCATGTATCGAAATGCGCGAGCGCGCGCGAGCGACTTAGGTTGCCCACTGGTCAGCTCCAAGAGCGCGCCAAGCCGGTCCTTCGCCTCGCCATCTTGCTTTAGGCAAATGTGGGCATGGGCGGCATATTCGAGCGCTTCGCAATCCTTCTCATCAACTGCCAATGCGGATTGAAAATGACCAAGCGCGCTCGTGACGTGTGGCCGACTATATCCGTTGCTCATGCCAGTGCGGGAGGCTTCGGCAACATGCATAGCTCCCTTGAGCAAATGAGCGGTCGCCAATTGCCGCTCCAGATGACGATGATGGTCTTCTGATAATTTCACACGTCGCTCGAGCTGAGTGATAGAAGTGTCGAGTTGGAAGCTGACATAACCGAGCTGCGGCCCGAGAAAGTAGCTCCCCCAGCCCAGCTCACGCACCGCGTTCTTCAAAGGCTTCTCAAGGAAGATTGGCTCGCGAAACTTGCGATTGACGTTTGGTCGCTCGATGATGAGGCGCAGCTGCTTGCGCGCGTCTGCCAGACGCTGTTCCTCCCGCGCCAGAAAGTCGTTTAGGCGATAGTGCAGGCGGGACTCGGCGTACTTGTAGCCCTTGTAAATGGCGTAGCTGCCGCTAGCGATGGTGATCGCCGGCGCGATCAGCTTTGACGGGCCATCGACTGTCTTCTGATACCAGTCGGTGGCAATCTGCAGAGATAGTCGAACCTGCTCAATGACCGCGGTCGCCCATTGGTCGCCCGGTCCGATCACAATCCACACAGCAAATAGCGCGGCGCAGATGATGACGAATAATAGCAATGCGCCCCTGACGCTCGTTTCACTCTGGTCCACAACACGCCCCCCGACGCGAAATGCAGCTACGCAAAAGAATAATCCTAGCCAGGATCGGCTGCACAACCAAGGGTAGCGGTTCGCACTTGCGTCGTTGAAGGGGCGGGGGCGCAGGGGCGCGTCGGGATTGAGGTGCCCCTAAGCGACGGAGGGGTGGTGCAGGTCCGCGTCGGGCCCGAGGAAGTGCTCCATGCCGACGAAGTGCATGACCGCCTCGTGCAGGCTGAGCGGATTGTCGACGATGATGCCGTAGGTCAGCGCGCTGATCGGCACATGGCTGTAGCCGTAGTCGATCAGGATGAGCGGAATGCGCGCCGCGATCGCCGCGCCGTGGTCGGCGCCCGTGTCGCCGACGAGCAGCGCGCGCTCGATGCGCCCGCCGGCGCGCGCCACCGCCTCCAAGATCGGGCGTGGATCCGGTTTCATCGGACGGTCGCCGCCGGAGCCGACGACGGCGTCGAAGTAGCGGCGCAGGTCGAAGCGCTCGAGGATGTCCGAGCCGATGCGCTCGATCTTGTTGGTGCACACTGCCGTCCTGACGCCGCGCTCGCGCAGCTCTTGCAGCAGCGCGCGGATGCCGGGATAGACGTGCGACAGCGTCGCGGGCGAAGCTGCATAGGTATCGATGAAGCGCCGGCGCGCGGCATCGGCTTCGTCGGCCGGCAGATTGAGACGCTTGGAAACGAGCGCCTTCCAGAAGAACTCGCTCAAGCCATCACCCATCATGCTCGCGGCTTCGCCGATGCTGGTCGGCTGGACGCCGTAGGGCGCGAGCGCGGCGTCGAGCGCGGCGGCGATGTCCGGCACCGTATGCACGAGGGTGCCGTCGAGATCGAACACGATGGTAGGCGTAATTGGAGTCGCGGGCAGCCGCATGGGCTCTTGTCTCCTAGGCGATTTCGGGTTGGCGCGGCGTGCGCAATCTGCGGCAGCTTCGGGCGCGCAAGATTTCGGGGGGCACCGGCGGCTCCCATCATAGCGCGAAAAATTGAGCGGTCGATGCCACGCCCCATCGTCAAAGATAACGATGCGTAAGCAGGGCGTAACACTTGGCGATTTGGCGCCGCAGAACGCGGGCGTGCGGCGCGATTTGCTCAACCCGTGCGCATCGGCTGGGGAGAGGGCAAGATCGCGGTTGCGATCGGGCCGCGCACCAATACCTTGGGCAGCCGACCCAACGAGGAAAGGCGATCAGCATGCGCATCGGCGTGCCGAAAGAGGTGAAGGTGCACGAGTACCGCGTCGGCCTGGTGCCGGCCAGCGTGCGCGAGCTCGTCCTGCACGGACACGAGGTGCTGGTCGAGACGGATGCCGCCGAGCGCATGGGCATCATCGACGACGACTACCGCCGCGCCGGCGCGACCATCGTTCCCAGCGCCGCCGAGGTATTCGCCGGCGCCGACCTGATCGTCAAGGTGAAGGAGCCGCAGCCCAACGAGTGCGCCATGCTGCGCCAGGGTCAGACGCTGTTCACCTACCTGCACCTGGCGCCCGACCCGCAACAGGCGAAAGACCTGATGCGCTCGGGCGTCACCGCCATCGCCTATGAGACGGTGACTGGCGCACGCGGCGGCCTGCCGCTGCTATCGCCGATGAGCGAGGTGGCAGGACGCATGGCGATCCAGGCCGGCGCCCATTGCTTGGAGATGGAGCAGGGCGGACGCGGCATGCTGCTCGGCGGCTCGGCCGGCGTCGCGCCCGCCAACGTCGTCGTCGTCGGTGGCGGCGTCGCCGGCGTCAACGCGGTGCGCATGGCCGTGGGCCTCGAAGCCTTCGTCACCTGCATCGACATCAACATCGAGCGGCTATACGCGCTCGACCAACAGTTCGGCGCCTCGCTCAACACGATCTTCTCGACGCGCCAGGCGATCGAGGACTACGTGCTGCAGGCCGACCTCGTGATCGGCACGGTTCTGGTGCCCGGCGCGGCGGCGCCGAAGCTGATCTCTACCGAGCTGGTCAAGGCGATGAAGCGCGGCTCGGTCATCGTCGACGTCTCCATCGACCAGGGCGGCTTTGCGGAAACCTCGCGCCCGACGACGCACGCCAGCCCGAGCTACGTCGCGCACGGCGTCGTGCACTACTGCGTCACCAATATGCCTGGCGCGGTGGCGCGCACGTCGACCTTCGCGCTCAACAACGCGACGCTCCCCTTCGTTCTGGCGCTAGCCGACAAGGGCACGGCGGCCGCGCTGCGCGCCGATCCGCACCTCCTCGCCGGGCTCAACATCTACGACGGGAAGATCACCTATCCGGCGGTGGCGGAGGCGCTGGGGCTCACCTACTTCGACCCTTTGCGCGCGCTCGGCAAATGACGGCGAGCAACGAAAAAGCCGGGCGGCGAAGCGCCCGGCATGGCGAAACAAGGGAGATTGTTCAAACGACTAGCTAAGGAAATTCCCTCCCCGGCAATGGCTTTGGCTTAAGTTGCATATCACTTGTAGCGCAATTATCGGTTGCAGCAAAGGCTTAGGCCATCTTAGGCCAGTTTGTTATGCGAGTCCGATGAACGCGCTTCGCGACCGTGGGCTTCGCGGTTTAAGCTGATGCGGGGTGGGCAGATCGTCAGGGAAGCTTCCTTGCTCGTACGCGTCGGAACCGCATGCAGCTGATCGTAAAGCTCGCGTACGGGCTCTTTGCCCTCTACGCCGTGGTGGCGGTGGCCGCCTTCGTGCTGCAGCGCCGGCTGATGTATTTTCCCGACCCCGAGCGCGTGGCGCCGGCGAGCTTCAATCTCCAGGGCGTCAAAGAGCGCGTCATCGACGCGCCCGACGGCGTGCGCCTCGTCTCCTGGTACGCCCCCGCCGCGCCCGGCCAGCCGACACTGCTCTATTTCCACGGCAACGCCGGAAACCTTGCGAGCCGCTCCGAGCGCGTGCGCCGCTTCATTGGTCGCGGCTATGGGGTGCTGTTCCTGAGCTACCGCGGCTATGGCGGCTCGACGGGAAGCCCGAGCGAGCGCACCAACGTCGCCGACGCCAGACTCGCCTATGAGACACTGATCAAGGACGGCATCGAGCCCGACGACATCATCGTCTACGGCGAGTCGCTCGGCTCGGGCGTCGCCGTGCAGTTGGCGGCCGATAACGCGGTCGGCGGTCTGGTGCTGGATGCGCCGTATACGTCGATCGTCGACGTGGCGGCGCTCGCCTACCCGTATCTGCCCGTGCGACCCTTCATGTTCGACCGCTACGAGACCATGCGTCATCTGCCGCGCGTTAAGGCGCCGCTACTCGTCATGCACGGCGAGGACGACCGGGTCATTCCGGTCGACATGGGCAAGGCGATCTACGCCGCCGCGAAGGCACCGAAGGAGATCGTCACCTTCCCGCGCGCCGGCCACTCCGACCATCACCTCTACGGCTCTTACGACGAGCTGTTCCGCTGGGTCGATGCGCTGCGCGCCAGGATGCACGAGCCGGATGCCCGCATCGAGGGTGCCGCGCAATAGCAAATGCGCCCGTGAGCTTCCCGCTCAGGGCGCATCGCGAATTCGTCAGAAGGAGTGGCTTAGCGGCGCGGGCCGGCGGCCGGCGTCGTCGGAGCCTTGCCCGGCAGCAGCCCCTCACGCTGGGCGCGCTTGCGGGCGAGCTTGCGGGCGCGGCGCACGGCCTCGGCCTTCTCGCGCGCCTTGCGCTCCGACGGCTTCTCGAAATAGTTGCGGAGCTTCATCTCCCGGAAAATGCCCTCGCGCTGCATCTTCTTCTTCAGCGCCTTGAGAGCCTGATCGACGTTGTTGTCGCGGACGAGAACCTGCAAGCGGCTGCTTCCTTTGCCTGACCTTTGACCAATGAAAAACGCGACAAGCGGTGCGGCGGCTGTGCCGCCGGCATCCCGATTGCCGTTGAGGATGGGCGGATCACTAGCAAACGGCGGTTAAATTGTCCATGCGGACGACGCCAACCCCGCTCAGCGACCCTTGGACAAGGGGGCGAGCCGGTTGACGTGCCCCATTTTACGGCCCGGGCGGGCCTGGTGCTTGCCGTAAAGGTGCAGGCAGGCGCCTGGCTCGGCGGCCAGCTTCGGCCAGGCATGCACATCCTCGCCGATGAGGTTCGTCATCCGGCAGTCGGAATGGCGCTCGGTAGGGCCCAGGGGCCAGCCGGCGATGGCGCGGATGTGGTTCTCGAACTGGCCGACGGCGCAGGCGTCCATGGTCCAGTGGCCGGAATTGTGCACGCGCGGGGCGAACTCATTGAGCAGCAGCGGCTCGGGTCCGTCGCCGACGTAGAACATCTCCACCCCGATGACGCCGACGTAGCCGAGCGCGTCGGCGAGCTTGCCCGCAATGTCGCGGGCGCGCGCCTGATGCTCGGGCGGCAGCGCGCTCGGCACCGTGGAGGTGCGCAGTATACCGCCCGCGTGATGGTTCTCGGGGATGTCGTAGAAGCGCGTCTCGCCGTCCATGCCGCGCACGAGCAGCACTGACACCTCACATTTGAAGTTGACCAGCGCCTCGAGCGTCGCCGGCGCCCGGCCGATGGCCTCGAACGCCGCTTCGATCTCGCTTGCTGCGCCGATGCGCGCCTGACCCTTGCCGTCGTAGCCGAGGCGGCGGGTTTTGAGGATCGCAGGCGCGCCCACCGCGGCGACGGCGGCAGCAAAATCGGCGGGGCTTTCGACCAAGGCGAACCGCGGTATCGGAATGCCGAGGCCCGCCAGGAAGCTCTTTTCCTTGTAGCGGTCCTGCGCCACCTCGAGCGCCTTGAGACCAGGGCGAACAGGGCGCAGACGCTCGACCGCCGCCGCGGCCTCGACCGGAACGTTCTCGAACTCATAGGTGACGACGTCGGTCTCCTGCGCGAACTTGGCGATCTTCGCCAAGTCGTCAAATGCGCCGATAGTCGTCGATAATGCGAGGTCGGAGGCGGGCCCCGGCACGTCGCTGTAGACGCGGCACTTGAAGCCGAGCTGAGCAGCAGCAGCGGCCAGCATGCGTCCGAGCTGCCCGGCGCCCAAGATGCCGATGGTCGAGCCCGGCGGTAGTGCCTGCATCAGCCTAGTGTCCCGATTCCGAAGTTCGCCAAAGCTCGCGGCTAGAACAGGGAGCGAACTTCGTCATCACACTAGCCGCCTCACGCATCCTTCGGGCTCTCGGCCACCTTGGCGGTGCGCGCGGAGCGGTGCGCCTCGACGCGCTGCATCAGCTGCGCATCGCCGAGAGCCAGGATCTGGGCGGCGAGCAGCCCGGCATTGGTGGCGCCCATCTCGCCGATGGCGAGGGTGCCGACCGGCACGCCGGCCGGCATCTGCACGATGGAATGGAGGCTGTCCTCGCCCCCGAGCGCCGTCGTGGCGATCGGCACGCCGAGCACCGGCAACGGCGTCAGCGACGCCGTCATGCCCGGCAGGTGGGCGGCGCCGCCGGCGCCGGCAATGATGACCTTGAGCCCGCGCGACTTGGCCGCTTTGGCGTACTCGTAAAGCCGCTCCGGCGTGCGGTGGGCGGAGACGATCTTCGTCTCGAAGGGAACTTTGAGCTCGTCGAGGATGTGAGCGGCGTTTTTCATCGTCGGCCAGTCGGACTGGCTGCCCATGATGATGCCGACGACGGCTTTCCCGGTGCTCATTTTGCGCTGCGTCCGGCCAAGGAAAGCGGGGGCTTACAGGAGCGGGGCGCCCAAGACAAGCGCTTTGTGAAGCCCTCGCGGACGCGGTTCAGGACCCCTCGGAGAGCGTCCCGAGCCCTCTTCAGGCGATGATGTCGGGGAGCAGCTGGTCCTCGATGGCCGTCATCCTGTCCTTGATGGCGAGCTTCTTCTTCTTCAGCCGTTTGACCAGCAACTGGTCGGCCGAGGCCTGATCTTCGAGCAAAATGATCTGGTCATCGAGCTCACGGTGCTCAGCCCTGAGCCGAACGAGTTCTTCCCGAAGCTCTCTCTCGTCGATGCGCTTCATTGGCCGGCCGGTCAATGCCCCTCTTCAACACCGCGCGAGCGGCCGGACTATCGTCTTGTTCCTTGTATATGGCAAGTCGTAGGCGCCGGCCGCCGTGCATATTTTCCGGCCCTTCCAGTCGCTTGCGGGGTCATAAGGCCGGCTGCGGCCCAAGCTCCTATTTTCATCAAAAATTACCCGATCATGAGCCGCGGCAGGGATTGGACAAGGTGCCGATGTTCTGTCACGCTAAGGCGTCTCTTCAACATCCATGGAGGACCATGATGGCGCTTGCAGCTCACATTGCAGAGCTTGCGGAGAAGCACAAACTTCTCGAGCGTAAGATTGAAGAAGAGGTCTCCCGTCCCGGTTCGGATGACCTGGAAATCCACCGACTAAAACTCGAAAAGCTGAAGCTCAAGGACGAGATCGCTCGTCTTAGTGGAGGCGAAACGCGCCACTAGGCGCCCTCGACTGGAAGGACTGGGGCGAGCGGGCCCCGCTCGCCTCCAACGTTGTCATCGCGAGTGCGCCGCCTGGTGGCGCAGCGAACGTGATTTTGCTCACGCCTCCTTGGCCAGCTCGCGCAGCTTGAACTTCTGAATCTTGCCGGTCGAGGTGCGCGGCACCTCCGCGAACACGATGTGGCGCGGGCATTTGTATTTCGCCAGCCGGTCGCGGCACCAGGCGAACAGCTCGTCGGTGGTGGCGCTCATCCCGGGGCGCAGCTCGACGAAGGCGCAGGGGGTCTCGCCCCATTTCTCGTCCGGCTTGGCGACGACGGCGCAATAGGCGACGGCGGGGTGCTTGTAGAGCACGTCCTCGACCTCGATCGAGGAGATGTTCTCGCCGCCCGAGATGATGATGTCCTTGGAGCGGTCTTTGAGCTGGATGTAGCCGTCCGGGTAGAGCACACCCAAATCGCCGGAGTGGAACCAGCCGCCTTCGAACGCCTCGGCGGTGGCCGTCAGGTTCTTGAGGTAGCCTTTCATGACGATATTGCCGCGGAACATGACTTCGCCGATGGTCTCGCCGTCGGCCGGCACGCGCGTCATCGTCACCGGGTCCATGACGGTGAGATCCTCGAGCGCCATGTAGCGCACGCCCTGGCGCGTGCGCTTGAAAGCGCGCCCATCGGCGTCGAGAGCGTTCCAATCGAGGTTCCATTCGTTGACGACGGCCGGGCCATACGTCTCGGTCAGTCCGTAAAGGTGCGTCAGGTGGAAGCCGGCTGCCGTCATGGCGTCGAGCACGGCTTGCGGCGGCGGCGCCGCAGCGTGATTGACCGAGACGCGATGTTTGATCGGCCGTTTTTCTTCGGGCGCCGCATTGAGCAGCGTCGACATCACGATCGGCGCGCCGGACAGATGCGTTACGCGGTGATCGGCAATGGCGTCGTACATCGCCTTGGCGCGTACCCACCTGAGGCACACATGCGTGCCGGCGACGGCCGACAGCGACCAGGGGAAGCACCAGCCGTTGCAGTGAAACATCGGCAGTGTCCACAGGTACACCGGGTGCGGACCCATGCCGGCTTCGAGGTTGTTGGCGTAGCACATCAGTGCCGCGCCGCGGTGATGATAGACGACGCCCTTGGGATTGCCGGTGGTGCCGGAGGTGTAGTTCAGCGAGATGGCGTTCCATTCGTCCGACGGCATCTGCCAATCGAACTCCGGATCGCCGGCGCCGATGAACGTCTCGTACTCCTCGTATGACAGCCGCCAGCCGGTCTGGGGAAATTCCCGGTCGTCGTAATCGATGATCACCGGCTTCACCTTCGCGAGCGCCAGCGCTGCCTTGGACGTGGCGGCGAACTCGCGGTCGGTGATGAGCAGCTTCGAGTTGGCGTGGTCGAGCTGGAAGGCGACGATCGGCGGGTCGAGACGCGTATTTATCGTGTGCAGCACGGCCCCGACCATTGGCACGCCGTAGTGCACCTCCAGCATCGGCGGGGTGTTGGCGAGCATCACCGAGACGGTGTCGCCCGGCCCGATGCCGCGCCCCTTGAGCGCCGACGCGAGCCGCCTACAGCGGGCATAGAACTCGGCGTATGTGAACCGCTGCTTGCCGTGAATGATGGCGGTGTGGTTCGGGTAGACGAGCGCCGCACGCTGCAGGAACTGAAGAGGCGTCAGCGGCTGGTAGTTGGCGGGGTTCTTGTCGAGATTCTCATTGTAGGGATTGGAGGGCATGTCGGGCCGGCGCTCGATGGAGGAACTGCAGCGAATATCCGTAATGTCGAGAAAACGCTAGCGAAAGCCAGCCGGGTGGGCAACGCCGATGTCGGCTGCCCAATCACTGTGCGGTTTGCCGGTGCGAATCCGCGCGAATCTGCAACGTCGTGGCTTTTGCGACGGGAAATATGGCGCTAGTCTGTTTTATCGCATGGTCTGCAGGGAGACGGCCATGAGCGAACTCAAGCAGCAGTCGATCGCATTATGGATCTTGCTGATGCTGCTCATCTTGGTGCCGTGGGCACTGGAGTAGCGCCATAGCGCAAGGCTTGCGCTGCGGGCGGCAGTCTATGAGCCAGCGGCTTACGCCGCGGCTCGTGTTGCCGTTTCGGCCTTTCTTTACGCTCCGCAGCTAGCTTGCCCGCCGCATCCGAAGGCGCGCTTCCATGGGCGGCAAATTTTCGAAGGCATTGCTGCTCGGCGCCCTCGTCGGCCTGCCTTCGGGCGTCGCCATCACCGCGATGTACTTCTGGCCCGACGCCAATCTCATGGAGCCGCAGGGCTTCTACTTCGGCCGCGACTTTCTCAACTATTGGACGGGCGGCCGCCTCGCCCTCTTCGGCGAGGTCGAGGCGGCCTACGATGTTAGCCGCTACAATGCGCTGTTGCGCGCCTGGTTCTCGCCCGAGCAGAGCGGCATGGCGTTCTCCTATCCGCCGCACGCGCTGCCGCTACTGGCTTTGTTCGGCGCCCTGCCCTACCTCGCCGCCTACGTTGTCTGGTGCCTGCTCGGCGCCATTGGCTTTGTCGGCGTCGCGCTCGGTGGCCGGCCGGCCAGAGACGAGAAGGCGCTGCTTGCCGCGCTTCTGCTGGCGCCCATCGTGTGGGTCAACGTCATCTTCGGCCAGCTCGGCCTGTTGCTTGCCGTGCTCTTCGTCGGCGCGCTGCGGGTGCTGCCATCGCGCCCGGTGCTCGCCGGCATCCTCATGGGCGTGCTGACGATCAAGCCGCAGCTCGGTCTGTTGCTGCCGCTGGTGCTGCTGCTCGCAGGCGCCTGGCGCGCCATCGCCGCGGCGGTCGCCACCGCGCTGGCGCTCATCGCGCTGAGCCTCGCTCTCTTCGGCTTGGAGCCTTGGCAGCTCTATTTGTCGCAGACCATGCCGCTGCAGTGGACGTTCGTCACCCACATGGACGGCTTTTTCACCAATCAGATGATCACGCCATACACCGCGCTGTGGAGCCTCGGTGTGCCGGTCAAGGCGGCGCTCGCCCTGCAAGCGGCGCTGGCGGCGGTCATCGCGGCAGCGACCTTCATGACGCTGCGCAGTCCGGCATCCTGGCCCTTGAAGAGCACTATCGTCGCCTTCGGATCGGTGCTGATGGTGCCCTACGTCCTCGCCTACGACCTCGCCATCCCGCTGGCGGCGCTCGTCTGGTATTTGCGCGACGGTCGCCCGCGCCCCGAACCGATCAGCCTCGTCATCGTCGGCGCGCTGTGGGCGCTACCCTTTGCGCTGACCATCATGCTGCAGGTGAACGGCATCCCGCTGCTGCCACTCGTGCTCCTCACGGGCTACGCGTGGCTGGCGTCCGAGGCGCTACGCCGGGGCCTCCCCCGCAACGCCCAATCGGCCCTCTCGGCGACGCGCGCGTGAGCGGCGTCAGCCCTTGTCGAGGTCGTCGTCCTCGTCCGTGCGCTCGCCGCCCGACAGCTCCTTGAGCTTGGCGAGGACGCGCGCCTGCTCCTCCTGCTCGGTCTCCTCGCGCTGCTCCTCGAGCTTGGGCTGCATGATCTCGACCTTGCGCTCGGTGGACGGGGCCGTCGTCTCCTCCGTCGGCAGCAGCGTGCCGGCCTTTTCCAGGCCCGGCTTGTCCTTGCGGTCGCGCTCGAGCCGGCGCGCCGCCTTCTTGACCTCGTTATCGAGGTCGATCTGCGAGCACAGGCCGAGGGTGACCGGATCCTGCGGCGTCAGGTTCGGCGCGTTCCAGTGCGAGCGATCACGGATCTGCGTGATGGTCGGCTTGGTGGTGCCGACGAGGCGCATGATCTGGCTATCCTTCAGCTCGGGATGATTGCGCAAGAGCCAGAGCACGGCGTTGGGGCGATCCTGGCGGCGCGACACCGGCGTATAGCGGGGACCCTTGCGGGTCGGCGTCTCGGGAACGACCACCTTGGGCTCGGCGAGGTGCAATTCCCGTGTGGGGTCGCGCTCGGCTTCCTCGATCTCCTCGCGGGTGAGCTGGCCGGATGTCACCGGATCGAGGCCTTTGATGCCTTGCGCCACATCGCCGTCGGCGATGCCTTTCACCTCCAGCACGTGCAGGCCGCAAAAGCCGGCGATCTGCTCGAACGTCAGCGAAGTGTTCTCGACGAGCCATACGGCCGTCGCCTTGGGCATCAGGGGTCTGCGATCGCTCATGGGGGCTTAACCTCCGGCTTCCTGCGTTGGTCCGCAGGGCCAAGTATTTTGGGGCAACTGGGGAATTGCGCGCCTTATAGCCCGCGAGGGCCCCCGCGGCAACCCAAGCCGTCGGCCGCCGGCCGCGGGCACGCCGGGGCGCCGTGTTGCCCCCTGCAGCGGCCACGGATAGTGTCGCCGCCGACTGCCGGGGCGGATCGCACACGGGAAGGGCTGCTGCATGGGCACTACGCCAAAGAGCGTTTATTTCGAGGATCTTAGTGTCGGCCAGGAGGCGAGCATCAGCAATACGGTGACGGCCGACGTCATCAACGCGTTCGCCGCTGTCTCGGGCGACAGGAACCCGGTGCACGTCGATGCCGACTATGCCGCCACGACAATGTTCAAGGAGCGCATCGCCCACGGCATGCTGTCGGCCGCCTACATCTCGGCCGTGTTCGGCATGAAGCTGCCCGGCCCGGGCGCGGTCTACATTTCGCAGACGCTGGCCTTCAAGGCGCCCGTGAAGATCGGCGACGTGGTGGTGGCGACGGTGAAGATCGCCGAGCTCGTGCCCGAGAAGAAGCGCGCCAAGTTCGATTGCGTGTGCACGGTGGGCGGCAAGCCGGTGGTGCAGGGCGAGGCGGTGCTGATGGTCCCGCCGCGCCCGGCCTGATATCGGATCTCGCACGCGTTTGCGGGAGTGCGTTCGCGGCGGAGGCGGAATGCTCGTCGTTCACGGCTATAAGGACGTGCCGCAGGGCGCGCGCGGGGCGGCGCTGGCGATCGGCAACTTCGACGGCGTGCACCGCGGGCACCAGGCGTTGCTGCGGGCGGCGGCGGCCATCGGCCGCGAGCTCGGCGCTCCCGCCGGCGCGCTCATCTTCGAGCCGCACCCGCGCGAGTTCTTCCACCCGGAAGAGCCGCACTTCCATCTGACACCGCTGCCGCAAAAGCTCGACCTGTTCGAGCACGCCGGCCTCGATCTCGCCGTCGTGCTGCCCTTCGACGTCAAGCTGGCGTCGCTATCGGCCGACGATTTCGTCAGCCGTATCATCGTCGGCGCCCTCGCTGCCCGCCACGTCATCATCGGGCACGATTTCTTTTTCGGCCGCAACCGCGGCGGCACCCCGGAGACCATGCAGGCGGCGGCGCAAAAGCTCGGCTTCGGCATCACGATCATTCCGCCCGTCGCCGAGGATGGCGAGGTGTTCTCCTCCAGCGCCATACGCCTGCACCTCGCGCAGGGCGACGTGAAGGGCGCCACGCGGCTGCTCGGCCGCACCTGGCGGGTCGAGGGGACGGTGGTCGGCGGCGCCAAGCGCGGCACCGGCCTCGGCTTCCCCACCGCCAACATTCCGCTACCGCGCGGCACCACCCTCGGGCATGGCATCTATGCCGTCCGCGTGCACCTCGACGGCGCGCGGCACGATGGCGCCGCCTACCTCGGTACGCGCCCGACCTACGATGACGGCATGCCGGTGCTGGAGGTGTTCCTGCTCGACTTCGACGGCGATCTTTACGGGCGCACGATCGAGGTCGAGTTCGTCGATTTCATCCGCGCCGACCGCAAGTTCGATTCGAGCCAGGCGCTGATTGCGCAGATGGAGCGCGACTGTGCCCGCGCCCGCGACATCCTTGCCGCGGAAGAATAGGCACGTCTGTCATCCCGGGCGAGCCAGGTCAGCGAGCGAAGACCCGGGACCCAGCAGAAGTGCTGCCGCAGGCATCAATATATTTGGGTCTTCGACGACTCTTGTGCTGGGTCCCGGATAGCCTCCGCTGCGCTCCGGCTTCCGGGATGACAGAGGGTGGTGGCAAGGCGCGGGGCATGTTGCTAGAACCCCGGCTTGCAATCGGGAAATAGGGCGATGGCGAAGGACGACGGCGGCAAGGGCGCCGCCAAGACGAAAGAGAAGGCGGTCGGGGCGAAGGGCTCTGCGCCCGCACCGGCGCGCGCCCCTGCGCAGGCGGAAGCGGCGATCCCCGCCGGCGGCGAAGGGCGCGACTGGAGCAAGACTCTATTCCTGCCCAAGACCGACTTCCCGATGAAGGCGGGGCTGCCGGAGCTCGAGCCGCGCCTGCTCGCGCGCTGGAGCGAGATCGATCTCTATAAGCTGCTGCGCCAGATGGGCCGCAACCGGCCCAAGTTCCTGCTGCACGACGGCCCCCCTTACGCCAACGGCCACATCCACATCGGGCACGCGCTCAACAAGATCCTCAAAGACCTCGTCGTCAAATCGCAGGGCATGCTCGGCTTCGATTCCAACTACGTGCCGGGCTGGGACTGCCACGGCCTGCCGATCGAGTGGAAGATCGAGGAGAACTACCGCGCCAAGGGGCGTAACAAGGACGCGGTGCCGATCAACGAGTTCCGCGCCGAGTGTCGCGAGTTCGCAGCGCACTGGATCGACGTGCAGCGCGAGGAGTTCAAGCGCCTCGGCGTCATCGGCGATTGGGCGCATCCCTATCTTACGATGAGCTTTCCGGCCGAGGCGGTCATCGCCGGCGAGTTGATGAAGTTCGCCATGAACGGCACGCTCTATCGCGGCTCGAAGCCCGTGATGTGGAGCGTGGTGGAGAAGACGGCGCTGGCCGAGGCGGAGGTCGAGTACCAGGACTATCAGTCGGACATGATCTGGGTGAAGTTCCCGGTGAAGTCCGTCTCACAGCAGACCACAGTCGATCTTTCGAACACCTCCGTTGTGATCTGGACGACGACGCCATGGACCATTCCTGGCAACCGCGCGATCTCCTTTAGCTCACGCATCAAATACGGGCTTTACGAAGTTACGGAAGCGCCTGAGGGAAACTGGGCGAGAAAGGGCGACAAACTGCTCATCGCTGCGTCGCTGGTCGATGAAGTGATGAACGCGGCGAAGGTCACGGGATTTGAATTGCGGGCTACCGTCGGCGCGGAAACGCTTGGCGCCCTCAAGACTGCGCACCCTCTTGCCAAGCTCGGCTACGGCTTCGATGTGCCGTTGCTCGACGGCGATCATGTCACCGACGACACCGGCACCGGCTTCGTGCACACCGCCCCCAGCCACGGTGCCGACGACTATCAGATCTGGATGGCGAGCGCGGCTAAGCTGAAAGAGCGTGGCATCGATACCACGATCCCGTTCACCGTCGACGCCGACGGCGTCTTCACCAACGAGGCGCCCGGCTTCGAGGGCAAGCGCGTCCTCACCGAAAAGGGCGACAAGGGCGACGCCAACGACGCCGTCATCAAGGCGCTTGTCGAGGCGGGTGCGCTGATCGCGCGCGGGCGGCTGAAGCATCAGTACCCGCACTCCTGGCGTTCCAAGAAGCCGGTCATCTTCCGCAACACGCCGCAGTGGTTCATCGCCATGGACAAGCCCGTCAAGGGCATCCCCAAGGGCAATAATCAGACGCTGCGCCAGCTCGCCGTGAAGGCGATCGAGGAGACCGAGTGGGTGCCGGGCACCGGCGAGAACCGCATCCGCGGCATGGTCGAGGGACGGCCCGACTGGGTCGTCTCGCGCCAGCGCGCCTGGGGCGTGCCAATCACCGTGTTCCGCCACAAGGAGACGGGCGAGGTCATCCCCTCGGCTAAGTTCGCCAAGTCGAAGGAGCTGATCGCCCGCATCACGCAGGCGTTCGCGGATAAGGGCGCCGACGTGTGGTTCGAGGCGGGCGCCAAAGAGCACTTCCTCGAGGACCTGGTCGACGACCCCGCGCAGTGGGAGCAGGTGCGCGACATCCTCGACGTGTGGTTCGATAGTGGCTCGACGCACGCTTTCACGCTGGAGGATGCGCAGCACTTCCCCACCCTCGCGGGCGTCAAGCGCGTGCGCGACGGCGGCAAAGACCGCATCATGTACCTGGAAGGCTCCGACCAGCATCGCGGCTGGTTCCAGTCCTCGCTCTTGGAATCCTGCGGCACGCGCGGACGTGCGCCATTCGACGTCGTGCTGACGCACGGCTTCATCCTCGACGAGAAGGGGGATGAGAAAATGTCGAAGTCGAAGGGCAACGTGCTGTCGCCACAGGACGTGATGAAGACCTCCGGCGCCGACATTCTGCGGCTGTGGGTCGCCTCGGCCGACACCACGAACGATATCCGCTTCGGCCCGGCCATCGTGCAATCGGCCGCCGAGGCCTACCGCAAGCTGCGCAACACGCTGCGCTGGATGCTGGGCGCGCTGGCACACCTCGAGGAGGGCGAGCGCGTCAAGTTCAAGGACATGCGCGAGTTCGAGCTGGAGCGCCTGATGCTGCACCGGCTCTCCGAGCTCGACGCCGAGGTGCGCGCCGCCTACACCGCCTACGACTACCGCAAGGTCGTCGCCGTGCTGTCGCAGTTCATGAACACCGAGCTGTCGGCGTTCTACTTCGACATCCGCAAGGACGCGCTCTACTGCGAGCCGTATTCGAGCGCCAAGCGGCGCGCCGCGCTCACCGTCATCGACGAAATCTTCAAGGCGCTCGTCGCCTGGCTGGCGCCGATCCTGTCGTTCACGGCCGAGGAGGCGTGGCTGGCGCGCGTGCCGGGGCGCGAGGGCTCGGTGCACCTGGAAGCCTTCCCCGAGCTCGACAAGGCTTGGCGCAATGACGAGCTTGCCAGGAAGTGGGAGCGCGTACGCGACGTGCGCCGCGTCATCACCGGCGCACTGGAACTGGAGCGCGCAGCAAAGCGCATCGGCTCCAGCCTCGAGGCCGCGCCCGAGGTCTACGTCGCCGACAAGGAGCTTTTGCGCGCACTCGAAGGCGTCGACCTCGCCGAGGTGTCGATCACCTCGGGCGCGCGCCTCATCGCCAAGTCGCCCCCCGAGGGCGCCTTCACGCTGCCCGACGTGCCCGGCGTGGGCGTCGTGCCGAAGCTCGCCGAAGGCAAGAAGTGCGCGCGCTCGTGGCGCATCGTTCCCGACGTCGGCACCGACCCCGACTATCCCGACCTGTCGCCGCGCGACGCCGCCGCGGTGCGCGAGTTCGATGCCCGCGCCAAAGGTGTGGCATGACGACGGGCCAGCCGGGGCTGCGCAGCTGGGTGTGGGGGCCGTACTCGCGGCTCGGCCTCGCCGTGTTCCTCGCCACCCTGGCGCTGGATCAGGCGCACAAGTGGTGGATGCTGGCGATCTACGGGATCGCCGACCGCGGGCGCGTGGCCGTCACGCCGTTTCTCGACCTCGTGTACGTGAAGAACATCGGCATCAGCTACAGCCTGTTCGATCAGGACAGCTATGCCGGGCAACTCATGCTGGCGACCTTCGGCGTCGCGGCCACTGCCGCCCTGTGGGCATGGCTCGCCCGCGGCGCCACCGGGAGGGTGCTCGCGGTGTCGCTCGGCCTCATCATGGGTGGGGCGATCGGCAACGCCATCGACCGGGTGGTGCTGGGGGGAGTTGCCGATTTCTTCTCCCTGCACGCCTTCGGCTTCTACTGGTACGTGTTCAACATCGCCGACGTGGCTATAGTTGCAGGGGTCATTGGGCTGCTATATGACTCCCTGATGGCGAGTCGCAAAGACGCCGCAAAGTCGTTGTAGCGCAGGGCATTAGCGCTGAGCGCTGCCGCGCTGAAGATGCGGGGCTGCGAGTGAGTACTGGGGCGCCACGGGGGAAGAGCATGCCGCCGAGATCACGTCCTGCCAGCTCCGTTCTGCCGGTCCTCGCCGCCTGCCTGACGCTTGTCGTCGCCGGCTGCTCCATGGATGACGTGCAGTTCAATGGCGGCATTTTCGATGCGGTCGGCCTCAACGACACCAAAAAATCCGGCGATCCCAAACTCGCCGAGCGGGCGCCGCTGGTGATTCCGCCTTCGCTCGACCGCCTACCGCAGCCTGGCGAGGCACCTGCCCCGACCCAGATCGCCGACATCAACGATCCCGACGCCGCTAAGAAGAAGTCGCGCGCCGAGCTGGAGAAGCAGCAGGAAGAGTACTGCGCCAAGAACTACAAGGACGCCGGGTTCCGCGGCGAAGAAGTGTCGATGGTCGAAGGACCGCTGGGCCCGTGTCGCAAGTCGGTGCTGACGGCGATCAAGAAGTGGAACGAAGGCGACGCGGCCGAGACCGAAGGCCAGTAATTGCCGCTGCCTCAAGGCGCCGACTTGCTGCAGTGCGATGCCGTCGGGAAAGACGAGCAAACGCCAATATCCATAACCAAAAGCGCAAGAATTCGGTTGCAGCCATGGGTGCGGCAACCTATACCCCACGCGGGGGGACGGAGCAGCGCTTTCGTCCTCCGTTCAAGGAGGAAACTACCCATGAAGATCTGGAACAAGCCGCAGGTGCGCGAGCAGGAAGTTGGCCTCGAGGTCACCTCCTACATGCCGGCCGAGATCGACATCATCTAACGCTGTCGATTTTTGCGGTATCGATGCGGCGGTCGATAAATTCGGCCGCCGCATTTTTTTTGTGCCGGCCGCAGCGGCGAGGAAGCGCCCTACTTGTCGAAGTTGCCCTCGACCTTTGCCACCCATTTCTCGAACGAGTTGCGCAGAATATCGACGTCGAAGCTGATGCCTTCGATTACGCCGTTGGGGTGATCGGCGCGCGCGTCGAGCTTGCGCCGGATGTCAGCGTGCTTCTCGACCATCGCCCTCCAGTCCTTCTGCGCCTCGGTGTTGATCTCGCCGCGCGCACCGAGCGATGTTTTGGCCGCGTGGATGCGCTGCTCGAGGTCATCGAGCTTGCTCCTGGTGTCGGCGATGGGATCCTGGCTCATGTCGCTCTCCGCAATTAGCGCTGCTTGGCTACCCTGATGGGAAAGATGGTGCCGGATGGCGCATCAGCCTAGTTCGCCACGGATGTCAATTTCGTCAAGAACCCCGGCCCCCGGGGCAGTTTCGCGCGCCGTGGCGTTGGGTTGGCTTACCCGCCCGCGGTTGACACAAATGTAAGAAATGGGCGGTTACGTCGGATGCCGTAGTTGAACGCTGACTATGGAGGACAACATGCGTCGTACTCTCCTGCTCGCGGCCGCGACGATGCTTGCAGCCCCGCTGACGTTTGGCCAAGCCTCGGCCGCCAGCGCGCCTGACGTCGGCTGGGCGAAGTCCAAGGCAGCCGCGACCTCGGTTGTCGAGCATACCGGCTATTGCGGCCGCTGGAGCTGGCGTTGCGCCAAGCGCTGGGGCTGGGGCACACGCAAGTATTACCGCTGCCTGTGGCGGCACGGTTGCTGATCAGAGCATCTCGCAACGAAACCGGGCGGCCCTCGGAGGCCGCCCATTGCCCGGCGTCCTCAGCCGCCGACCACCTGCCCGAATGCTGCAGCAATGGCGGCGATCATCATCAAGCCGACGAAGAACCAGGTGATCGCGCTGTCGGTGAGGCTTTCCAAAGTCTGGGTCCGTTTGCGTGACATGGCGTTTCCCCATTGCGCCCATACACACGCACTGCCGACTTTCCTCCATACACGAGCTAGCAGCTTCGCTGATTTGCCCCCAGGTGCGCCAGAGGATTCGCCTTGCAGCGGCAGAGCTTGCTTCGCAACTGCGATAAAACGCCCAGCTGCACTGGCGGCGATTTGCACACCAAAATTGCCCTCTCCGCCGCCATCGGCCACCACGATCTGTCGGCGCCCACGCAAATCAGTTAGCCCCATGAGGCGGGGTACGGACATCGCGCCCGTGCACGGCCTTTGGAGGGCGGACCATGTCGCCGGCAAATCGAATCGCTTGCTTCGTGATCGGCGTTCTCGCAGCGCTGCTGCTGGCGGGCTGCGCCACCGACGGACTAACCACTGGGTCGGTGACCAAGCACTACCGCCGCGCGAAAACCGAAAGATCGGTCGCGCGCAAGGAAGAGCCGGCAAAGATCGACACCGGCTCCATCAACAAGGAAGCAAACCCGGTCACCTCGAAGGAGGATCCGCGTTGGCAATGGTGCGAGCAGCGCCACATCGACCATCAGGCCGGCAAGGCGCCTGGCGGCGCCACGGATCTTGCCAAGAAGCTCGAGGACGACCGCATCTGCGCCGCCGTATACGAGCGCGGCTAGCCGCTTCCCGGTAGAGAGCGAAGCACACCACGTCAGACGGGGGGCGCCGTCAGCGCGAAGGCGGCGGTGAGGATGACGACCGCGGCGGCGGCCGTCGACAGCACGATGGCAAAATCGACCGCGAAGTCATAGCTCGCGCGTAGAGCCGCGCGCAGCTGCCGGCTGGTGGCGATCGCGACAGCCATCGAGCCGACCATGCGGGCGGCGGTGCGGGAGGCGTGGATGAGCTTGCGCCAGCGCCCCAGTGCCCGCGTTCCGGGGCTCGCCCTTCGCGCAGAAAGGGCACCCAGCTCCGCCAGCAAGGCGCGATTGTTGGTGGCGTCGCGCTCCAAGAGCGCAGCAACGAGCTCGAGCCGATCCAGCTTGGCCGCCGCGTCCGACCGAAATACATGCTGTCGTTGCGGACGCATTGGTAATGCCCACGCTCAACTGCGCGGACATAGTGAACCTTCGCAGCGCTCCGATCAACGGCGCGTTTGTTAAATGACCGTGTAGGACCACGTATTTTTGGGACTACGCGCGGGCGCCGTCGCCTCCGGCATCGCGGTCGATCTCGTGCACCAGCACACGAACCGCGGTCATCACGGTCTCGACCCAGCGACCCGCCGCAACGTTGTCCTGTCCCAGATCGTGCATGGCATTGGCGTAGGCGCGGTGCGCAGCATCGAGCGCCTCATCGCGCACCTCCATGGGGAGCGCGGCGATCCTCAGCGCGGTGCGCTGGATCGATCCCACCGTTTGATCGACGAGAGCGTACTTGTCCACAGGCATGGCTCCTTCTCGATGTCTCACACTCCGTCGCCGACCGGGCGTTTGTGAGGCCATCGCCGACCGCCTTCCGACTCCATCTCGACAAAAAATAGCCGCGGATGTGTGTGCCAATCCCGGCAGCGGGGAAATGCACCTAATCAAGTTCATGCGGAGAGCGCGCCAGACGCGCAGGAGGTGACCTCGTGTTTAGCACTGATGCCAAGAACGGCCTGCCCCAGCCGAAGCCCGGTCTCGCCCCGTTGGGAGCGGCCACGCAGGCGCCTCGCCCCTCGCCATCACCGTTCGAAAAGTCGGCAACGGCGACGAGCGGCACGTCGGTGATCGGCACCGACCTGACCATCCTCGGTGATCGGATCACCATTATTTCCGCCAACAAGCTGCAGGTTGACGGCGATGTCCGCGGCAACGTGCACGGCAAGCAGGTCGTGATCACGGAAGAGGGCTCGGTGGTCGGCATGGTCTGCGCCGAGGCGATCGAGGTTCGCGGCGGCGTACGCGGCTCGATACGCGCGGTAACCGTGAAGCTGCAGGCTTCTGCCCAGGTCGAGGGCGATATCACCCATCAAAAGCTGTCGATCGCCGAAGGGGCCGAATTCGACGGCCGGGTGAAGCTCTCCAAGGACGTGAGCGAGCTGATGCCGGTTCTCGATCCGGAGGTCATCGAGCGCACGCGCGCCCACGGCGATGCGGGCCGCTTCGAGAGTACAAGCCAATTAGGGGAACGTGGAGACTGAAAGGGTTGGACCATGACGACTTTGGCTGAGGCGCTCGCCGCAGAGCGCGAGAAAAGACGCCGCGATGCCGAGGACGCCGCAACCAAGCGGGAAGTGGGTCGGGCGGTGCTGCAGGCTCTCGCGCAGCGCCTCAACGCAGAGCCGCTCCCGACCTGGTTCTTCATCTCCAAGGGCGACGAGATTCTCGTCGCCCACACCAAAAACGGGGCAGCCTCGCGCCAACACGTCGGAACGTGGGTCGTCGACCAGGAGATGCGCCTGGTGCTCGACCAGGAGATGACGGAGTGGATTACGGCCGAGAGCTGCGCCCGCGTGGTGGATGAGGCGGTGCAGATTACCGCCAAGTTCATCGTCGAAGCGGAAAGCCGCAATCTGCCGGCCAGGCCGCGCGAGCTGAGCGAGCTGCCGCGCCGGATGTGAGCGGCAGCAGCTCGTCTATTCGGCGGCGATCATCTTGTCGGCGGCGCTGTGCAGGGCTTCGGCGTCGGATATCATGCCGAGCGCGTGCAGGTAGACCTCGAGCACCGCGTCCTCCTCCTGCCGCTCGGTGGCGCTCTTCTTGCGCAGCCGCACCACTTGGCGCAGCACCTTCACATCGAAGCCGAGGCCCTTGGCTTCGAGAAACTTGTCGCGAATGTCGCCGGCGAGCGCCTTCTTCTCCTCCTCGAGCCGCTCGATCTGCTCGACGAGCTGACGCAGCTGCTTCTGCGCCGAGGCCTGTAGCGTCGTCATCCCTCTTCTCCCGTCGTGACGATGAAGAGGAAACGCTATCGGCGCCGCCTTGCCGCTTCAAGGCGAGGGGGAGAGCCATCCAGAGAAATCTTGTCCGTGGACTGCGGCACCCACGTCACAGTGCGCGTGCGGGCTCAGGATTTGTGCGCCCCCGCCACCGCGTGCGCGAATTTTTCCTGCGCCTCCGGCGAAGCTTCTCGCTGATAGCGCTGCCTCCATTCGGCATACGGCATGCCGTAAATGCGCTCGCGCGCGTCCTCCTTGGTGAGCTCGACGCCGCGCTCCGCCGCCGCCTCCTGATACCAGTTGGATAGGCAGTTGCGGCAGAACCCTGCGAGATTCATGAGATCGATGTTCTGCACGTCGGTGCGCTGACGCAAATGCTCGATGAGGCGCCGGAAGGCCGCGGCTTCCAGCTCTATCGCGGTCTCGGCATCGATCTTCATCATGCGGGGCTTCCTTCCGGGTGGCTCGTATACGGGGGCGCTCCCTCGGTGTCGGTGTGCGAGCCGAAATACTGCACCGTGTGCATCGCTTCGCGCAGGTCCGCACGCGCGAACACGGCCTGCACGGCAGCCGCGATGCGTTCGGCCCAGGCGAGCTGACCTTCGGGCGTGCGGATGAGATCCTGGCGGACCTCGATGATGGTATGGGCGAGGCCGCGCCGCGTGCCGTGCTGCCACATGCAGTCTCCCGCGAGCTTGCCGTCGTAGGGCTCGTTCTCGCCGACGACGATGCCGTTGTCGGCGCGCAGCGCTTCGAGCAGCGGGACGGAAAAGCGATAATCACGATCCCACAGGATCGCCGCATGCCAGGGCCGCGGAACGCCCTTCCATTGGTCGGTGAAGCTGTGGATCGACAACAGCACCGGCGGCACGCCGGCGGCGACGCAGCTCTCGATCAGGGCATCGATGCGCAGATGATAGGGCTCGTAGTAGAGGCGCACACGCCGCTCGCGCTCGGCCGCATCGAGCCGGCGATTTCCCGGCACCACCGCGCCGTCGGAGATGCGCATGATCAGCGTCGGGTCATCGAGGCCGCGATTGACGTCGATCAGGAGCCGCGAGAAGCGGGTGCAGATGGCGGGCACTCCCAACATCCGCGCAACGTGCTCGGTTACCGCCTTAGCGCCGATATCGTAGGCGATATGTCGCTCGAGCTGAGCGGCCGGCAGCCCCAGCGTGCCGTACCCGCTGGGAAGGGCATTCACGGCGTGATCGCACAGCAGCAGGAGGCCGGCATCGCGCCGGCCGGGTATCACTTCGTAGCTGTCGGTGACGAGGGGATCGGCGAGCGCGGATGGCTCGCGACCGTCGGAGTCAGGCATAGGGCAAATATAGCTGCGCGGGGCCCCGGCGAAAACACCCGCGTCGGAGCGCCGCTTGACGGGCGAGAGGCGATTGCGCAAACCAAACCCCCTGATCAGGGTATCAGGAAATAGCAATGGTCCGACCCGACGTATCGGCGTATGCAGCTGATACCGTGGGAAGGCCCATGCGCACTACCC
>NZ_WBUE01000062.1 GCF_009026145.1 Hyphomicrobium sp. | reverse complement strand
AATCGGGATAGGGGGGAGCCTCACGGCTCCTCCCCTCCCACACCACCGTACATACGGGTCCGTATACGGCGGTTCGATGGATTAGCCGCCTTGTTGGGTGCGAGGGAAGGCAACCCGAGGGAGCCGAGGAAAGCATTTGGCAGGGCGATGGTGAGCGCGGGACTGTTGCTGAGCCGCCAGGGGCCATGTGGGCTGCCGGCGCTCTGCGCCGCCAAGTCCCGGCCGACGCCGCGGCGTCGCAGCTCTGCATAACGAGTGCGTCCGCGTTTCCATTGCTTCCAGACGATCGCGCGCAGGCGTCGCCTGAGCCACTGGTCGAGTGCGCGCAACACCGACGGGGTTTCGCAGAAGCCGAAGTAGCCGCGCCATCCGACCAGATAGCGCGACAGCTCGGTCACAATCTGCGCAGGGCTCGCCCCGCGCGTGCGCCGTGTCAGTTCCCGAACCCGGCTCCTGAAGCGAACGATCGCCTGCGGCGCGATGCGCCGCCGTGGCTCCCTCCCGCCGGTGAAGCTGAAGCCCAGGAACTTGCGGCCATTCGGCTTGGCAACCGCACTCTTGGCCTTGTTCACCGTCAGCTTGAGACGCTTGGCGAGGAACTTCTCGAGGCTCGCCATCACCCGCTCGCCCGACCGCTGGCTGCGTACATAGATGTTGCAGTCGTCGGCGTAACGAACGAAGCGGTGGTCGCGCTTCTCCAGTTCCTTGTCCAGCACGTCCAGCATCAGGTTCGACAATAGCGGCGAGAGCGGGCCGCCTTGCGGCGTGCCTTCTTCCGTCGCACTGACCAGCCCATCCGCCAGCACGCCCGCGGTCAGAAAGCCCCGGATCAGCTTCAGGATGCGCTTGTCAGGCACCCGTTTCGCCACCAGCCCCATCAGGATGTCGTGATTGACCCGGTCGAAGAACTTCTCCAGGTCGAGGTCGACCACACACCCGTAGCCGGATGCGATGTACGCTTGCGCCCGTGCCACGGCCTGATGCGCCGAGCGGCCCGGCCGGAAGCCGAAGCTTTGCTCGGAGAACGTTCCGTCCCAGTCTGCCTGCAGCACCTGCATCACCGCCTGCTGGATGAAGCGGTCGAGCACCGTCGGAATGCCGAGCGGCCTCTTGCCGCCTGACGCCTTCGGTATCTCAACCCGCCGCACCGGCTGCGGCTTGTAGGCGCCGTCAAGCAACTGTGCCCGGATCGCGGGCCAGTGCTCCTTCAGGTAGGCCGGCAGGTCATCGACACTCATGCCGTCGATGCCTGGCGCGCCCTTGTTGCGCTTTACTTGCGCCAGTGCCTTCTTCAGGTTCTCACGCTCGACAATCGCTTCCATCGACGGCCCAACCAAGGCCGACCGGCTTTCGATATCGGTTCTCGCCGCGCGTGCTTCGGTCTCTTGGGCGGCGGCGCTCAAGGCTTCACCCCTTGCCCCGGTGCCCAAGTTCAGCTCCACCTGATTCTTCTGCCGCATGGCTCGCGCGAGATCGCCGCTCTATTCGCCATTCCACCGTTCGGGCCTTCGGCGGACGCTCCCGCCTACTATGCCCTCTGCTGACTTCTGCGCTGCGGTCAGGCCGCCTTGCGACGACCTCAGTCCCGTTACCGGGACACAACGCAGACCTCCCGAGGTAAGACCGACCGCCTTCACCGCACGCCCGCCGGATTTACCACCCCGGTCCTTGATGACCTTGGACTTCGCGATCACTTGCTCGCTCGTCCGGCCGGGTAGGCCTCGTTATCCGGTTCTTGTCCATCGGGCCGCGGTTTTGCTCCGCGCTTCTTTCAGACCCCGCCTCGCGGCGACGCCCTTGCGCTTCGCTAATCCTTCGCCGCCATCAGGCTGGATAGAGGACTTCCACCTCCAAGCTGTCGTTCATGCTCGGCACACAA
>NZ_WBUE01000022.1 GCF_009026145.1 Hyphomicrobium sp. | reverse complement strand
CGAATGGCGCTTCAACCACCGCTTCGATCTCGCCGCCATGATCCCCGCCCTCGGCTGCGCCGCCCTCGCCACCCGGCCACAGCCCTACTGGTGGCTCAAGATGGCGGACTATGGTGCGTAATCAGGAAACCCCAAGCTCGCTGGGTGTTCGACCCAGCTTATGGCCCCGGCGCGCATGTGCTTTCATCATGCATTGTAGCAACCGCACGCAATCTGAGGAGAAAGCAATGGCAGTTGAAAAAACCATCGCGTCGACAAGTCTCGCTGAAGTGGTCGATCGCATCCTCGATAAGGGCGTCGTTATCGATGCCTGGGCCCGCGTCTCGCTGGTCGGAATTGAGCTGCTTGCGATCGAGGCCCGCGTCGTCGTGGCCGGCGTCGACACCTATCTGAAGTACGCTGAGGCCATCGGTCTTACGGCGGCTCAGACTGCTTGAACGTCGAGCAACCAGCGTTCCTCCTAGCTGGTATCGGATCCGGTATGGGATTGTATCGGATCTGAAACTGGAGCGGGGAGACGGCAGCAATCGATGAGATCTGAGGTCGCCTCGCTCCCTGTTCGGTTGGTTCATCTACCTCGCGCCGCAAACTTGCAACGACGTAAACTTGCAACGAGCAGATGGGCCGCAAAAGAGATGGTGTCGCGATGTCCCAGTCAAATGATATGGACCGGCTGACGAAGGAGCTTCGACAAGCGGGCAAGTTCCGCATGGCCGCCATCAAGGAGATGCGGCGGGCCGCGAAGTCCACACTGGAGGCTTGTGCGACGATGCGCGGGGAAATGGCCCGTGACTATCGCGCACAGACTCAAAAGTTCCTCGCATCTCTGGCCAAGGATGTCGCCGCTCACCGGCGCGCTACGGCCAGTCAAATTGAACGTACGCAAAAGTTCCTCGCCTCCCAGTTCAAGGACGTTGCAGCGGATCGGCGAGGCACGGCCAATCAAATTGCGCGCTGCAAAAGCAGCCGCCGCAAGGCTGCCGGCCCTATGCGGGCCGGACTGCAAAATCAGGTCGATGCCATCAGGAAGCGGGCGGAGGAGCTCCGTGCCGCCGCTGCGCTGGCCGTAACAAACTTCGCGAGCGCGAATGAAAAGATGGCCAAGCGGCAACGGGCTTCACTTGCTTCCGATCGTCGGAAATTGCGTACGCACATGGCCGGCTTTCTCGGGGCGATCCATGCAGACCAGATGAAAGCCCACAACATCTGGAAGTCATTCGGGCTCAATGGCGGCGCCATGGGCAAATGAGTCCCCCAACTTGGGCGCGTGCGCGAAACGAGAGTGATATGCGGCACAATATGATCTGCTAGATGCGCCGCTAGACGGGCCGCTAGCGCAGACGGCAGGGCGGAAGAAAAGCAGTGAAGAAACAATGCAGCTCAACATTTGCAAGATCAGATCTGCGGGGCGCACGAGCGGCAGCATAGAAATAACGCTGCCGCCCGCGTTGCAGGCCTTCACCGGGGTCAGCTGCCGCGTGGTGGTACGCGACGGCCTGCAGCCGGAAATCGTTCTGCAGCCCGATCTCGCCGACGCTCGATTGCTGCTCAAGACTCTGTGGCAGCGGCTATCAATCGCTTTGGGCGCAGGCGAACCGGTCAGTGAGTTCAAACCGAGCGCGTTCATGTTTGTTCTGTTGCCACCACGGCATTGGCAGAGGGGCCAGCCGCTCGCCTATGCCGATATCGTGCGCTTGACGCGAAACGGTGAGGATAAGACGGCCGGCGACCCCGAGGCGCTCGCCCGCATAGTGTCGGTGCTGGCCGCAGCCGTTGGCAGGTCGCTGGGACTGCACCCGGGCTTCGCCTTCGCCTTCGGTGACGCGGTGGCCTATGCGGTCACGCAAGTAGCTGCCGGCTTCAGCAGCGATTTCGAGCGAAGCATGACGGCCGGTCTCTGCCGCCAAGCGCAGCTCAGCGGGCGACCGCCGGGTTCACCCCTCGATGAAGAATTCTGGCACGAATGTGAGCCCGCTCTGAGGCGCATCTTTGAGCAGTTTCGCGCCTGGCAGAGCAAACCCAGCCAATACGAGTTGGCTCGCCAGCAATGGTATCGCGCCTTCCAGTGCGAAAGCGTTCCAGGATGTGCGGAGCCGCGCGCGGCCACCCACGCGCCGTGATGGAGAAAGACCCAATGATGCCGACTGCTTTGCGTTCAGAAAGCCACCTCGCAGGAACAACGATCGCCGTGCGACCGAGTACGAATTTCGTGAAGACGCCGGCGATTCAGAACCTGGCAAATCGCTCATTGGGCTACCTGCGAGAGGGATTTCCCGTGCACTTCCGCGGGCCGGCCGGCTCCGGCAAGACAACGCTGGCCTTTCATGTGGCGGCGCAGCTCGGCCGCCCCGTGGTATTCCTGATCGGCGACGAAGAGATGACGACCTCCAATCTGGTGGGTGGCCAGTACGGATACCAGTACCGCAAGGTCGTCGATCGCTACGTCCATACGGTCTTGAAGTACGAGGAGGGTGCCACGCGCAGCTGGTCCGATCATCGTCTGACCACCGCCTGCCGGGAGGGTTGCACGCTGGTCTACGATGAATTCACCCGCTCGCGAGCCGAAGCCAACAACGTGCTGCTCGGCGTTCTGGAGGAGCGGATCCTAGTCCTGCCGGTGCCCAATCAGAATGAGAGCTACATCAAGGTCCATCCCGAGTTCCGGGCGATCTTCACGAGCAATCCGCAGGAGTACTCCGGAGTGCACGATGCCCAGGACGCGTTGAGCGACCGCATGATCATGTTGGATGTCGACTATTTCGACCGCGACACCGAGCTCGCCATCGCCGCCTCCCGCTCCCGCCTGTCCGAATCCAGTGTGGCGCCAATCGTCGATCTGGTGCGCGGCTACCGGGCATCGGGCGAGTATGATCAGGCCCCGACGCTGCGGACCAGCATCATGATCGCCCGCATGGTTTCCGCTCAGAAGCTGCGCACGTCCACGGCCGAGCCGCGTTTCGTGCAGATCTGCATGGACCTGCTCGGCCCACGGACCGCATTCAGCAGCCGGTCCGCGGACCAGCGCCAACAGCAATCCAAGATGCTGATGAGCCTCATCGCCCACCATTGCTCGGGGCGAGAGGCCGGCGATGAAGGTACGGCTGAGCGGTTGGGACCAGAGGCGGAGCCGGCGGCAGCGATGAACCAACAGTCCGGTTCGCATGTCCGGATCAACCGTATGCAGGCCAAGGAGGCGAGGAGGCGCGGCGATGGCACACGTCAAGGGACTTCATGAGGCGCGCGGACTTCCCGTCGGCAACCTCGCGCCACCCAAAGATCAACACAACGGCAAGCTCACGGCCAAGCTCGCGCGCCTCGACCATCATCGGGGGTTGCTCGAACGCCAACTCGCAGTGTGGACGGAAAAGCAGAGACTGACCAGGAGCCGCTTGATCCTTCTCGAAAAGGAGATAGCCGAACTCGAGCGGCTGATCCGCCAGTCCCGCGAAGCGGATCGTGGAGTCAATCGGCGCAAACGCGCGCGCAAAACCGATCGAGGATACGGCGGCACGGTGCCACGGCTCGACTTCAGTGTCGAATACTGAGACGGCAACGATCCAACGAAAGCAAATACCGGAGGTCGGTCATGCAAGTGCGAAAAGGTCAACAACGCAAACACGCCGCGGAGGCTGAGGAACACGCTACGGTCGAAATCGGCTTCGGCTCATTGTTCAAGGGGCTTGGAGACTTCGTCGGCGTGCTCGGTAAACTCGTCGAGGTCGGCGAGCAGCAAGTCAGCCGAACCGGCGAGTTCAAGGTCAAGGGCCTCGGTGAAAAGGCGCACGGCATCTACGGCGTGAGCGTGCGGGTTGGTCTCGGCGGCGAGCCGCACATCGAGCACTTCGGCAACATCCGCACCACCAAGGAAGGGCCGGAGGTTGTCGATGTGCGCGAGCCGCTGATCGATGTTTTCGACGAAGAGAATGAGATTGTTGTCGCCGCCGAGCTTCCGGGCGTGACGGAAGATGCACTCCACATCGATGTTCGTGGTGACGTCCTGGCGCTCAGTTCGTCTGGTCAGCGTCGCTATGCCAAGGAGATCCTGCTGCCGAGCGCGGTCGATCCGGCCTCGATGCGGCGATCGTTCAAGAACGGCCTGTTGGAGCTGCGGATGAAGAAGTCCTGAGCCATGTCCAATGCGATCGAGCATTTCTCCCGCACGCGCGTCGACGATACGACGCTGCAAGTGATGGCCGATACGCGGCAGGGTCTTGCTCGCTTGATCGAGGAGGAGCAGCAGGTCATCCGACACTATGCTCGGCTGGGCAACTGGCCACACAAGCGGGTCAACATGTTTGTGCTCGAGAACCTGATGCCGCTGGTTTCGCAAATCAAGCGAGCCACCTCATTATCCTCGGTTGTCGCCGACGACGTCGACCGCCGCCCCATGGTCAACGTCTACGATGCGGCCGACCTGTCCGAATGTGCCGTATTCGTGAACCGCGGGGTGCTGGAGCAGGACGGCACTTGGCGCGACGAGGTTGCCCTGCGCGCGCTGCTGGCGCATGAGCACGGACATCCTCTAGCCGAGAACGAGACGGTTCACGCCGCTCGCGAACTCGTCATGGAGGTGACGGAGGATAGCGGCATGCCAAAGGTGGCGGTCGATATTCTTCGCCTGCTGGCCGATCAGGTATGCCTCCATGCTCCGCAGGAGGTGTTCGCCAACGAGATTGCCATACGGGCCGGTTTCGGCAACGCGCTGTTTCACCTCAACAGCGACGCCTTCGAGACAGCTCGCTTGGGTGTGAGAAAGCGGCCGTCGTTGGTGCAAAGCCTCGACAAGCAGGTTGCCGACGGAAAGCTGGGCGCCGATCAGGCGGCCGCGCTTTTGTTGGTCGGAGATCTGCAAGCGCACCTAGGATTTGCGCTCGAGACCGCGGCCTTCCTGCGCGCCGGGCAACCGCGCCATGCCAAGGATCTCGAGGGCGCATTGAACGATGGCGTGTGGGGGCATCTCGATCCGGCAGTCAAACGCCTCTACGAAAAGCTCCGCGACCATTATCGGCGCCTCAAGGTCAATCTCACGCCGGCGGAGACCAAGGCCTGGGCCAGCCAGGCAGTGGCGTTTCTCGGCGATGTGCTGCGGGAAAAGAATCTGCCAGTTCGGTTCAATGTGGTCCGAACACGCGCCGGGCCGAAGCGGTCGCGGCGGCCGAAATCGGAGCCGGCAACCGGGTGCGACAGCGTCCTCGATCCCAAGGGAGGCTCGCCATGAGGCTGCTAGATGCCCGCTCGCCCAAAGTCCACACGGAAAGCGACGTCACTCAATACCTGTATTGTGTCCTGCGTTGTCGGGAGCCGCGCACGTTCGACACGCTGGGAATAGGCGAACGGGGCGACATCGTTCACACCATCAACGTCGGCGACTTGGCAGTGGCCGCGAGCAATTCTCCACTGCCGCGCTACGACAATACGCGCCGGAACATGATGGCGCATATGCGGGTCCTGGACGAAGTGATGACCGAGTACACCGTGCTGCCCATTCGCTTCGACTGCGTGGCGCCCAGTCCCAAGACGGTCCGCGAACAGCTGTTGAAGGCTCGGCACAAGGAGCTGAGCGCGCTGCTCGACCAAATGGAGGGCCGGATCGAGATGGGCCTCAAGGCGTTCTGGTACGAGGACATCGTCTTCCAGGAAATCGTGCAAAAGAACCCGACAATCCGGCGCATGCGCGATGGACTAGCGGGGCGCTCGCTCGAGGAGACCTACTATGACCGTATTCGCCTCGGCGAGCTCGTCGAAGCGGAGCTGAAGGCGCGGCGCGGTCGTGATGCGGAGACCATTCTTGAACGGCTACGCCCGCTCGCCGAGAAGACACAGGTCAACCCCACGATCGCGGACCATATGGTTTTGAACGCCGCGCTCTTGATCGCACGGACGCGGGAGCAGGAATTCAATGCCGCCGTGCGCTCGCTCGACAGCGACATCGGCGGTCGACTGCTCATAAAGAGCGTCGGCCCCGTGGCGCCCTACAACTTCGTCAACGTCAGCATGCGGTGGGCAACGTGACGGTCCTCGCCCGCCACAGGCGGCCGGCGAACGACAACTGGCTGTGAGGCATACAATGTCGGTTCTTGGCTCGATCGTGACGGCGCCGGTCCTGGGTCCGTTCAAGGGCCTGATGTGGCTCGTCGAGACGCTTGCCGCGCATGCCGAGAGCGAGCTCTACGATGAGAACAACATCCGCAAGGAATTGGCGGCGCTCGAGCAGCGCTACGACCTCGGCAGGATCACCACCGAAGAATTCGAGCAAACCGAGGCGGCACTGCTGGAGCGCTTGAACGAGGCGCGAAGGATGAAGGAAGGAAGCTAGACCATGTCCCAAAGTGCTGCGCGCACCACAAAAGGGCACGGGCCAGAGGCGCAAGTGGCTCAATCGAATCCGGCCGGTCCACCGAGCACCGACCAGATGGCTGAACAGCTAAGGGCAAAGCATTCGCACATGGTTGCCGGCGACCCCGCACCGGTTCCGGCTACCGCCAAACCAATGAGGGCCGCAGAGGTCGTCGTGCAAGCCATGAAAGAGCTCGCGCACATCAGCGGACTTCAAGCTGATCACGTCTCTTCCGTGGCGTGTGAGCCGGACGGTTGGCACGTCACGGTCGACCTGATCGAGCTCAAGCGCATTCCGGCTTCAACCGATGTCATCGCGGCCTATGACGCCGTGTTCGCGCCTGATGGCTCCCTGCTGAGCTACCACCGCCGGCGGCGCTATTTCCGTGACCAGATGACGGAGGACCAATGAGCAGGGAGCGATCCATGACCCAGATGGCAACACAGATCCAGTGCCCCACCGGCCTCTTCGGTCAGCAGGAAGCCAAGATCGAGATGCTGACCAAATCCATTAACGCGGCGCGGATCGGGTCGGAAAAGTTGGCCTTCGTGCACGACCTCATCGACGAGGTGAACGTGCTGATGGCGTGTGCGAGCTATGACCAGGCCAATCCTAACTGCTGTCTCTGTCACGGCTTCTCGGAGCTGCGCCTGCAGACTGCGGACGTGATCGCCATGGTTGGTGCACTCGGCGGCAGGTAGCGATTGCAGGGCTAATCAGAGGTCGACCTCGACATGGAACATTCGCTGCAGACCACCAACCTCGCCGACATCCTCGAGCGGGTTCTCGACAAGGGCATCGTGATCGCCGGCGACATCACGATCTCGCTGGTCGAGATCGACCTGCTCAATATCAAGCTGCGTCTGCTCATAGCTTCGGTCGACAAGGCAAAGGAACTCGGCATCAACTGGTGGGAGACGGACCCGAAGCTCACTGCGCGGGCCGATGACCTCGAGCGGGAGAACCGGCAGCTACGACAACGCCTGACGGATCTGGACGCAACGCTGGGGATCGAGCCCCCGCGGCGAGTGGCAAAGCGCAAGCAGGAGCGACGCAGCGTCGCCGGTCCCGCGGCGGCGCGGAGCGGCTGACGCAGACGCGAGATAACGGGCGCCGGGTGCAAGCCGGAGGGGGAGCGGCAGCGGATAAGAAAGTGGAACATGGACAGCGGCCCGCTCAAAGCGACTTATAGGGTTTCGGAGGCACTCCCCAAGGATGTCGGTCGCGGTCTCGCACGGCTGGATCCCAAGGACATGGCCGAGCTTGGTGTCGAGATCGGCGACGTCATCGAGGTCGTTGCCAAGCAGAGTACGGTAGCGCGCGTCATGCCGGCGCATGCCGAGCTGCGCGGGAAGCGCTCCATTCAGATCGATGGCATCTCGCGGGCGAATGCTGGCGCGAGCCTCGGCGAGCAGGTGACGGTCCGCCGCTCCGAGACGAAGAGCGCGCGCAAAATCGTGCTGGCACCGACGGACGCGCCTACGCGGTCCGCACGCGGATTGGAAGGCAGGTATCTGACGCAGCTGCTGGACGGTATTCCGGTGGTTCCCGGCGACCGGGTGCGCGTCAATCCGTTCGGCACCCAGATGCGCAACTTCGTCGTTGCCAAGGCGGCACCCGAAGGTCCTGTGGTCGTCGGCCCCGGCACCGCTATTACCTGCGAGGGCGGTGCGGAGCAGCGCCGCGAAGCCGTCACCTACGAGGATATCGGCGGCCTGCACAAGGAATTGCGCCGAGTCCGCGAGATCATCGAGCTCCCGCTCAAGTACCCGGAGGTCTTCGCGCATCTGGGCATCGAGGCGCCCAAGGGCGTCCTGCTCTATGGCCCCCCGGGAACCGGTAAGACGCTGATCGCGCGGGCGGTGGCTCACGAGTCCAACGTGCATTTCATCCACGTCAACGGTCCAGAAATCATTGACAAATTCTACGGTGCGAGCGAGGCACAACTACGCAAGGTATTCGAGGAGGCAGAGCGGAAAGCCCCCGCCATCATCTTCATCGACGAGATCGATGCCATCGCCGCCAAGCGCGAAGAGATGGGTGGCGAGCGCCAGGTCGAACGCCGCGTGGTGGCCCAGCTCCTCGCGCTGATGGATGGTCTCGAGGCGAGGGGGCAGGTGGTCATCATCGCCGCCACGAACATTCCCGACTCGCTCGACCCTGCGCTCCGGCGCCCCGGACGCTTCGATCGGGAGATCGAGATCGGCATCCCCGACAAGGAAGGGCGGCGGGAGGCCCTCGAAATCCACAGTCGCGGGATGCCGCTCGCCGACGAGGTGGATCTGGAGCGGCTTGCCGCAATAACGCACGGCTTCGTCGGGGCAGACCTGGCCGCCCTGTGCCGGGAGGCCGCCATGAGCGCGCTGCGCCGGCTGATGCCTGACATCGACTTCAAGAAGACGGCGATCCCTTATGACAAGCTGGCTGCGCTCAAGGTCGAATGGGCCGATTTCGAATGCGCCTTGGCTGATGTCGAGCCGTCCGCGCTGCGCGAAGTCGCCACCGAAATTTCGGACGTGCGGTGGGACGACGTGGGCGGGGCAGACGAGATCAAAAAGCTGCTGACTGAGGTCGTGCTCTGGCAACTCAAGTATGACGAGCTATTTCGCCAAGCCGGCGTCCGCGCACCCAAGGGTGTTTTGCTGCACGGCGCGCCAGGCACGGGCAAGACATTGCTGGCCAAGGCGTTGGCCGGTGAGACCGAGGCGAACTTCATTGCCATCAAGGGCCCGCAGCTTCTAAGCCGGTGGGTCGGGGAATCCGAACGCGGCCTGCGGGAGATATTCCGCAAGGCACGCCAAGCCGCTCCCTGCATTATCTTCTTCGATGAGATCGATGCGTTGGCGCCGCGCCGCGGCGGCGGCAGCGACAGTCAGGTGACCGAACGCATGGTCTCGCAACTGCTCACCGAGCTCGACGGTATCGAGGAACTCAAGGGCGTGGTGGTGCTGGCGGCGACAAACCGCCTCGATCGCCTCGATCCGGCCGTTCTGCGCCCGGGGCGCCTGGAATTCCATGTTGAGCTTCCGGCGCCCGATGCAGCGGCGAGGCGGGCAATCCTCAAAGTTCAGACGCGGCGCATGCCGCTCGCTAAGGATATCGACATCCAAGCCCTAGTGAAGAGCACGGAGGGACTGGTCGGCGCAGACCTTGAGGGCCTCTGCCGGCAGGCCGCGCTCTTTGCGATCCGCGAGATGGTCATTCCGGCCAGGGGCGCGGACGCTAGCTTGCACAAGCTGAAGATCACCAAGCGGCACTTCGAGATGGCACTCGCCGAGCGTAATGCAAGCAGGAACCGACCATGAGTCCAATCTATGTCTACGCCATCGTTCCAGCCATGCATCGCCAGACGTTCGACGTTGGGGGTCTATCGGTGGCCGATCCGCAGGTCTGCACGATATGCGGCAACGGCGTTGCAGCTGTCGTCGGCGCCAGTCCTCCTATCGATTTCCGGGCCTTGTCGCGCGAGGAGGCCGTTCGCTATCTGCTCGCCCATCAGCGTGTGGTGGAAGCCGTCATGCGCATCGCGCCGACGCTTCCCGTCAAGTTCGGCACGACTTTGCCCGATGAGGTTGTCGTGGCCAGACTGCTTGAGCGGGGGGGCGCCGTGTTGGCGGCGCGGCTCGCAGAGATCTCACAGCAGGTTCAGGTCGAGCTGATCGTGACGTGGAGTGTGGAGGAAGCGCTCCGCGAGGTCGCGGCGGAGGAGGCCGTTGCTCAGCTAAAAAGCAAGATAGAGGCGCAGGGTTCGGCGGCGACAAACGACTCGCGGATAGCCCTGGGACGATTGGTGAAAGAATCGATCGACTGCAAACGCGAGTCCTATCGGCGCGGCATTTTGGCGGCCTTGCGACCGATCGGGACCGACGTGGCCGAGAACGCCCTTATGGATGACTGTATGGTCGCTAACCTGGCGCTGCTGATACCGGTGGGGGCGAGCGAGCTGTTGGACCAGCGGCTGGCGCAGCTCGACGCGGAATTCAACGAGCGGCTGAATTTCCGCTGCGTGGGGCCCCTGCCGCCCTACAGCTTTGCCACCGTCGAGGTGAGCCTGCCCTCCTTCGATGTCATCGATCAGGCCCGGCGGGCGCTGAACTTAGGCGACAGTGCGAATCTCGCGGACATCAAGACGGCTTATCGCCGGCTGATCCAGCGGATTCACCCAGATCACGGCACCGCTTTGCAGGCCGCTGATGGAGCGCCTGCGCGGCTGACGGATGCCTACAAGACGCTGATAAGCTATGCGACGGCGTTGCCGTCAATGGCTGGCGTGGCAAACGACTGCCGCTTCGACCGCGACGCGGTCGAGGGCGCGATCCTGGTGGCGGTGCGGCGCCAGGAGCTTGCGGCAGCGGGCCTGGAGGGGGCACCATGAGTGCACGTGGACCCGCCCTCGAGGATGCCGGCAAAAGCCTCGTCTACATATACGGCGTGGCACGCGTTCCGCCCGATCGGGAACCCACTGCGCTGCCGGGCGAAGGCATCATCGGCAATGCCCCCGTATGCAGTCTGGTGCAGGGCGACCTGGTCGCCTTCGGAAGCACGGTCCCGGCCAGCCTTTTTGGTGCGCCCGAGCTGCGTGCGGCGCTGGCGGACAAAGAATGGCTGCGCGATCGGGTTCTCGCGCACGAAAAGATCCTCGAGCAGCTCAGGTCGGGCTACACGCTCGTCCCATTCAGGTTCTGCTCGATCTACCGCGACACCGCACAAGTGGCGGATGCTCTCGCGCGGCACCGGGCCGAGCTGGACGCGGCGCTCGATCGCGTGAGCGGCGCCTCCGAGTGGGGGGTCAAGCTCTATTGTGACCCCGAGGTTCTGCGGTGCCGACTGGAGGCTGCATCCGGCGCGATGCGGAGACTGCGCGAGGCAGTCACCACCGCATCACCGGGCACGCAGTTCTTTCTGCAGAAGAAATTCGATCGCGCGCTCGATGCCGAAGTTGCCGCGGCGATCGCCAGATGCGCCGAGCAAAGTCGGCGACGCCTTGACGCCTGTGCGCGCGAGAGCGCAGCGATCCCGGTTCAGCCGCGAGCCGCACACGGTAAATCGGTGGATATGATTCTCAATGCCGCATACCTCGTGGACGAGAAGGCTCTGGACGAATTCCGGTTCGCCCTCGCCCCACTGCAGGACGAGGCGGCCGCCAACGGGTTCAGCTACGAGCTCACGGGGCCTTGGCCTCCCTATCATTTCGTGACAGCCGGACAAGAGGGCATTCAGGATGCAGCACGGTCTGATCGATAGGAATGAGCTCGCCTTGTCCGAGCTTCTGGATCGGGCGCTCAACAAAGGTGTAGTGGTGTGGGGCGATGCCACGATCTCGGTAGCAGGCGTCGATCTGATCTATGTCGGTCTTAAGGTTCTCCTCGCCTCGGTCGACACGGCAGCGCGACTGCGCAGTGACGCATGCGAGAACGCGGCGCCTGAGATGGAGGCTGCTGAATGATGTCGTATGTGTATGCGATCACCGATCGGCCGGACGCAGTATTGCCCGGGGGATCTGGCCTTGCTCAGATTGTCTTTCGCGACATCGGCGCGGTGGTCAGTCCGAGCGCTGGTTCGCATGTGACGGCGACCGCGGAAAAGCTGTGGCAACACGAGCAGGTCGTGGAGTCGCTGATGAGCGCGCGGACTGTCCTGCCCATGCGATTCGGGACACTGCTTGCCTCCTTTGACGAGGTGGAAGATATGCTGCGTCGCGGCTATCCCATGTTCGTCGAGGATATCGCGCGGGTGCGCGATCATGTCGAGGTCGGCATCAGGTTCATGGTGCTCCGCGAACCTCGATCAACGCAGATATCCTTCGCGAGCAGCAGCGCATCGCGGTTGCCGCCCTCGCATGGTCTCGCCCAGTCGGCAACGGCCCCCGGAACAGCCTACCTGCGGGCGAAGTCGATCAAGGAGCACGAGCGCGGCGATCGGCGCCGGCCAGAGCTTGAGCCTGTTCGCAAGACGTACCGGATTCTGGCCGAGTATGCGGCTGCGAGCAAACTGGATGATGACGTCGAAGCGCCCACAGTCTCGGCGGCATTTCTTGTGAACAGGGACGGTCTTCCGTCCTTTCGGCAATTGGTGGCGCGGCTCGCGGATGAACGCCCGGAGCTTGCGCTGCTCTGCACAGGGCCATGGCCCGCGTATTCCTTTGTGAGTGCCCATGTCGGCAAATCGGCGCAAAAGGTTGGCTCATGACCATCAACGTTGACGGTGCCCCGATGGGGGAGGCGAAGGTGCTTCACGCGCCCGAGGACCAGGCCATACTCGACCGGTTTGCGGGTGCGCTGGGAGAAAGGCGCCTGGAGTTGCCGCAGCGCATCGCAACCGACCCGGACAAGGTCGAGCGCGATCTGGCGCGCCTTGTCTTGAGCGTCATCGAGCTGCTGCGCCAGCTCCTTGAGCGGCAGGCCACTCGGCGCGTCGAAAGTGGCGTGCTAGGCCCCGACGAGATCGAGCGGCTGGGACTGACCCTAATGAAGCTCGAATCCCGCATGGGCGAGCTCAAGAGCGCGTTCGGCCTGCAAGGCCAGGAGCTGACCCTCGATCTCGGCCCGCTCCGCGACCTGGTTTCGGACTGCGAGTAGCTGACCGCCGGCAAGCGGAAATCGTCATGACTCAAATCCCTCGAACGCCTGACGGACGATAGTCTCCATCTGCCTGACTTCCTCATCGGTCAGCGCCGTGAATTCGCGCTCGCGACGCTTCTTTGGAAGCGTTCCTTCGTTCTGCCTGATGAAGAGAAGCAGATCAGCGGCCACGCGGTCCGGCATTTCGACGGCATCCATGAGCCGGCGCATCGCCTCGTCGTGGCGGCGCAGGTAGTCGATCTCGTGCGGCAGGTCGTGCTCGACCGTGCGCTGGACGCAGGCATAGAGAAACTCGGCAACCTCCGTTGCATCGAAATAGCGATAGAGATCGGCGGTATCGTTCAGAACCTCGACATTGCGCTCGGGTGTTGGCCGCCACTCGATGAAGTCCATGAGCGGCCCCGAGTGGGCGCGAAGCGCCTTTCCGTATTCGTCGATGCGGTCGAGCATGACCGAGGAGACTGGGAACACCATGCCGGGCGGAGTGAATTTCCGTTCCGCGAGGACGTGATGAATGAGGCACCGGTGAAGGCGTCCATTGCCGTCCTGGAACGGGTGTACGTAGACAAAGCCGAAGGCAGTGGCGGCAGCTTGCAGAACCGGATCGAGGTCTTCGTCGCGCATGCGGGTGTTTGCAGCGAGCAGGTCCGCCATGAGGGATTGCAGGTCATCCGGCCGTGCGCCGATAAACTCTGGCAGAGGGTTTCCTTCCGGATCGCGCCCGCCGAGAAAAACCCCGTCGTGGCGCAGGCCAGGCTGGGTTAGGCGCATGTCTTCGATGAGGACGCCGTGCAGGCGCAGTACTTCCTCGAGATTGAGAGGATACTTGCCGGCCTGAAGAACCGCCCGGCCCCAGCGTTCAAGTCTGTTGCGCGGAGGGCGCTCGCCTTCGATCGCGAAGCTCGCGCGGCTATCGGCGAGGAGCAGGAAGCTGGCTGCGCGCGCTATAACGTGCGCGCCGGTCTTGCCGACGATCTCGCGTGCCCTGTCGGCGAGTCTGCTTTCGGTAAATTGCACCAGCGCGGGAGTGCGCCGGATGACGGGACAGAACTCGCGCGTCCCGAGAAGATTGTTGCGGACGCGGTGGCGGCGGGACAGTCTGGGCTTGCCGGTGAAGTAGGACTTCGGATCAAGCAGGGGGACGGCGGCGACATTGGGCGCATCGGGGATGTCGAGCTGCGTGCCCGTCAGCGTCTCGTACAGGAACCAGAGGCGCCGCGCCGGAATGCCGGTCGGGGCTTCGCGGATGACGGCTTCGATCTCTGCTCTGGGAAGCGCGGCGAAGACGCGCTTGAGCACCAGAAGATCGAGATCCTCGTGCCGCATGGCGAAGGCGAGGTGCTGGCCGGGGCGATCCCCCGGCCAATAGCGTTTATCGTAGACACGCCAACCTTCCTCTTCGCGGCGGCTGCCGCGAACATGCTTTGTGGAGACGGCGCTGGGGCGCCGGACGGGCGCCTGGGCAGAAAGGGCATGCACCAGAGCCGCGAGGCCGGCGAGCCGGGTCTCAGCGGGCACGAGCTTGTCCTGGAACACGTTGGGCGTTGCTAACACAAGCTGCATAGTCGAAAAATCTTCGTAGCGGTCGAAAATGGCCTTAGTTTCTAGTCATGCGTCGCAAAATAGTGCACCCCACAGGGTCGAAAATCAACCGATTCCATGCTCTCCTTGCCCCAAATGGCTCGTTTGGGTCGAAAAACGCGGCATATCTAGGTTGAGAGGCGATTTTCATATGTTTCCGGAGGGCGTATTAGCCCGGATGGGCGCGCGGGCCGCTGATCAGAGGCTTACCTGGGGCCAGGATCTCCGCCATCATCAGAGAATGCCGGCGAGCCACCAGAACGCCCACCAGGGAAAGAGTCTTCCTGCGGGCTGCAGCGTCCTTCTGCCGGCGGCTGCGCTCCGATGCGGTTGCCTCGCTGGAAGGCTCCCGGGCGGAGCTGCGCAAGATCGACAGGGAGATCGACAGGGAGCTCGATCGTCTTGTCGATGCCATCGCCGGCGGCGCGCCCGTAATCAAGGTCAAAGACCGGATGATTGCGCTGGATGCCCGCCAGACCGAGCTTCAGGGCCTTCTTGCGGATGCACCGCAGCCGCGTGCCGTGCTCATCCATCCCCGGATGGGCGACCGCTACCGCGAAGAGGTCGGCAGGCTGCGCGAGGCGCTGGGAGATGAAAGCCGCCGCGAGGAAGCCGCCGAGATTATCCGGGGCCCGGTCGAGTGCATCGCGCTGAACCCGGCCGCTGATAGCGCCGGGACGAAGATGCTGACTATCGACCTGAAGGGCCACCTCGCTGGCATACTGGCGCTGGGCCAGGCGGCCAAAAAGACAAAGGGCGCCAACGGCGCCCCTGCTCTCGATCAGCAAATAAAGGTGGTTGCGGGGGCAGGATTTGAACCTGCGACCTTCAGGTTATGAGCCTGACGAGCTACCGGGCTGCTCCACCCCGCGTCACCTAACGAATGCTCCCCAAGGCAGCGACTGAGCCAGCATCTGCGGGGAGCGGCCGTCGCCTGCATCGGGGCGACGAGAAAAGCCGCCCGTCACCGAGCGGCTTCGATGGCGCGGCTTATAGCACAATTCGCGCCTCTGTGAAGCCCGCCGGCGGGCCTCTCCGCAACCTTTGTCTCGTCCTGGCGTTTTGCCGCGTGAGGCCCGGCTTTACGGCGAGGAACATGGGTACGGGCGGCGCGCTTTTCAATCGAGGATCCCCGGAGATGCTCGACCCCCTCAACACGAATTTCCGTCGCCGCGCGCCGTCTGGAGAACCCTCGTCGGCACCAAGAATGAGCCGCATCGGATGCAAAATAGCAGCCGTCAAGCCCCACCCGGACCGGCGGCGGCTCCCGCCGCGGCCGCCCCGCCGTTCGCCACCGCCTTGTTGTGGGTGCGGATGAAGTAGATGTTGCGGGAATAGATGATGAGGCCCATCGCCTGCCCGAGCATGAACACCGGGTCGAGCCGGTAGATGGCGTAGGCGAGCAAAAGCGCGCCGCCGAAAAGCGAGAAGTACCAGAACGTCTCCGGCACGATCGAGCGGCGGGCGCGCTCGCTGGCGATCCACTGCACGATGAAGCGCATGGAGAACATCAGCTGCGCGATGAAGCCGACGGCCAGCCACGCCTTCTCGGTAGCGGGCGTCGACATCCACCACTGGCCGAGCACCGCAACGAGGTTGTGGAGATGATCCATTTGTGAAAGTCCCCCGGCGCAGATGCTCTGGGCTGCTCTAGGTCTTGTCGCCGGCGCTGGCCCGCGCGCCGTCGTCGTTCACCGGTTTGAGGCGCATGGCGATGTCAGCCACCGTATGCATCTCCGGATGCCGCTCCACGATGCGCGGCACCTTCGTTCGCCGCCGCAGCCACGTTACCCCGATAAGGTCATAGAGCCCGACCAGCGCGCGATTGAGGTTGCTGTACTTCGACACCCCCGCCTGCCGCGGCCGGTCGCTGACCGGCACGTAGGCAACCTTGCAGCCGTACGTCTGAAACAGCGCCGGCATGTAGCGGTGCATACTGGTGAAAAACGGCAGCCGCAAGAACACCTCGCGCCAGTAAACCTTGATGCCGCAGCCGGTGTCCGGGCAGTCGTCCTGGAGCACGGCATCGCGGATCCAGTTGGCGGCTCGCGAGGCCCAGCGTTTGGAGCCCGTATCCTGGCGCTTGGTTCTTATGCCGCCGACGAGCGAGGGGCCATCGCTGCCCGGCATGGCCAGGACCTCGAGCAGGCGCGGAATATCGCGCGGGTCGTTCTGGCCATCGCCGTCCATGGTGGCGATGATCGGGCTCGTCGCCGCTAGCACGCCCGAGCGCAGTGCCGCGCTCTGCCCGCTGCGGCGGTCGTGCCGCAGGTAGCGCAACCCGTGGTATTGGCCGGAATCGATGAGCGACTTGATCTCGCCTGGTGTCGCGTCGTCGCTGGCATCGTCGACGACGATCACCTCGGCGAGCCGCTGGGCGGGCACCGCCGCGTAGGTTTCCTCGATGAGGCGGCCGATGTTGCCGGCCTCATTGAGTGCTGGAATGACGACGGTGACGCGCATCAAGTACCCCTATCCCACAGGACTCGCCGCGACGCCCCCTCCATAGCCCGTAAGCGGCGCTAAGGATACCAGTCTTCACGACGGTCTTCCAACCTAGTAAATGAGCCGCCATGATGTCCTTCGCGGACGGCTCCCCCTAAAGCACGCGGTTACGAAGCGCCCAATGGACGCGCCCATGTCATTCTCTACCGGCCTCTCATCGAGCAGCCGCGACGTAAACTGGCTCGCCGTCCTTTTGAGCGGGCTCGCTGCGCTGCTGGGCCTGCGCCTTGTCGCGCTCTACGTGAACGGCACCGACCTGTTCTTCGACGAGGCACAATACTGGGCGTGGAGCGAGGAGCCGGCGCTCGGCTATTTCTCCAAGCCGCCGCTGATCGCGTGGGTCATAGGCGCAGCGACGACGGCCTGCGGCGCCGGCGAAGCGTGCGTGCGCTTGCCTTCGCCGCTGTTGCACACGGCGACCGCGCTCGCCGTGTTCTGGCTCGGGCGGCGCCTCTATGACGCGCGCATCGGCGCCCTGGCGGCGCTGGCCTTCGCCACCCTGCCGGGCGTGTCGCTGTCGGCCGGGCTGATCTCCACCGACGTGCCGCTGTTGCTCTGCTGGGCCTTGGCGCTCGTCGGCTTCGCCGCGCTCATCGAAACGGACAAGGTGTGGCCAGCGCTGCTGCTCGGTGCCGCCTTCGGCGCCGGGCTCAATGCCAAGTACGCCATGGCCTGGTTTCTGTTGTGCGCCGGCGCCTACATCTTCATGACGCCCGAGCGCCGCGCCGTGCTGCGCGACTGGCGGCTTTACCTGGCGCTGGCGATCGGCGCGCTCATGATCGTTCCCAACCTCGCCTGGAATTACGCGCACAGCTTCGCGACCTTCGCCCACACCGCCGACAACGCCAACTGGGGCGGCTCGCTGCTGCACCCTAACAAGGCGCTGGAATTCTTCGCCGCCCAGTTCGGTGTGTTCGGACCGATCCTGTTCGGCGCCTTTCTCGTCATCGCCTGGCGCGCCCGGCGCGAGCGCCTGCCCGATCCCGACCGCCTGCTGCTTTCCTTCTCGGTGCCGCTCATCGCCATCATCCTCGTGCAGGCGTTCCTGTCGCGCGCGCACGCCAACTGGGCGGCACCGGCCTACATCGCAGCGAGCGTGCTGGTCGTCGCCACCATGGTGCGCGAGGGCGCCTGGGGCTGGCTCAAGGCGTCATTCGCCTTGCACGCCGTAGTTCTGCTGCTGCTGATCGTCGGCACGGCGACCGCCGGGCGCCTGCAATTGCCGCTGCAGCCCGATCCGTTCGCACGCACGCTCGGCTGGCGCGAGGTTGCGGAGGCGACGCGGGCCGAGCTGGCGCAGGCCGCCGCTGCCGGCAAGCCGTTCGCCGCGGTGCTGAGCGACGACCGCGCCCTGACCGCCGAGCTGCTCTATTATTTGCGCGATGAGCCGACGCCGATCCTCGCCTGGCGCCAAGGTGCGCCGCACGATCACTTCGAGCTGACTCGTCCGTTTACGGCCTCGACGCCAGCCCCGGTGCTGTTGGTGCGCTCCGACGAAGGGCCGGGGTCCGCCGCCGCTTCTTTCGCCAGCGTCAATAGGATCGCTGCCAAGGTGCTGCCGGCAGGCCAGAATGCGCAGCGGCATGTGACGTTCTATTCTCTCGCGGGGTACAAGGGCCAATGACCGCGCATACAACGCGCGAAGTGCCCGAGCGTCCTAGCGAGGAGGCTGCGGCGCTTTCGCAGACGTTCGTCCTTCTCGACAACAACTCCGGCTCGGGCCCGCCTTCGCTGCTGTTCTCCGAGCCGCTAGACATCGTTGCGGCGTGGACGCCGCAGGAGGTGCCGGCGGCGCTGAAGCGCATAGAGGAGGGCGTTGCCAGTGGGCTCTATGCCGCCGGCTTTTTCGCCTACGAGCTCGGCTACGTGCTGGAGCCCAAGCTCGCCGCGCTGCTGCCCGACAAGCGCAACGTGCCGCTGTTGTGGATCGGCCTCTACAAGGCGCCGGCCGAGATGACGAGCGCCGACGTCGAGCAGTGGCTGGCGACGCACACGCGTTCGGGCTCCTTCCATTTCACCGACGTGACGCTGGCCTGGGACGAGGAGGAGTACCTTCAGCGCTTCAACGAGGTGATCGAGAAGATCCGCGCCGGCGACATCTACCAGCTCAACCTCACCTTCAAGGCGCGCTTCAAGCTGTCGGGGTCGCCGCTGACGTTCTTCCTCGATTTGCGGCAGAAGCAGCGCGTCGCCTACGGCGGCATCGTCGACACGGGCGAGGTGACGGTGCTGTCCGCTTCGCCCGAGCTGTTCATCGAGCAGGAGGGACGCACCGTCTCCACGCGGCCGATGAAGGGCACGGCCCCGCGCGCCGGCACCGAGGAGGCCGATGCGCTGGCGCGCCGGCAGCTCGCCGAGGACGTGAAGCAGCGCGCCGAGAACCTGATGATCGTCGACCTCATGCGCAATGACATCGGCCGCATCGCCGAGATCGGCAGCGTCAAGGTCACCGACCTGTTCACGGTTGAGACGTTCAAGACCCTGCACCAGATGACGTCGGGCGTGCGCGCGACACTGAAAAAGGGGGTCGGCACCGGTGAGCTCTTACGCGGCATCTTTCCGCCCGGCTCGGTCATCGGGGCGCCGAAGATCCACGCCATGGAGCTGATCCGCCAGCTCGAGACCGAGCCGCGCGGCGTCTATTGCGGCGCCATCGGCTACATCTCGCCCAAGGGCCGCTCGTTGTTCAACGTGGCCATCCGCACCGCCGTCATCTTCCGCAACGCCGACGGCGAGATGGGCATCGGCTCGGGCGTCGTTTTCGATTCACAGGGGCCGAAAGAGTACGCCGAGTGCCTCTTGAAGATGAAGTTCCTCACCGATCCGGTGAAGCGCTTCGAGCTGATCGAGACGCTGCTGTTCGATCCCGAGCAGGGCGGCTTCACGCTGCTCGAGCGGCACATCGCGCGGCTTGCCACCTCGGCGCGCTACTTCGCCTTCGCCTACGACGAGCCTGCCGTGCGGCGGGCGCTCGAAGCAGCCGTAGCCGGCGCCACGGGGCGACTGCGCGTGCGTTTGCTACTGGCTGAAGGCGGTGAGGTCACGGTGACGACGACGCCGCTGCCGCCGGCCGATCCAAACGCCGTCATGCGCTTTGCCGTATCTACGACGCGCGTCGACAGCAGCGATTTGTTCTTGTTCCACAAGACGACGCGGCGTGAGCTCTACGATCGCGAGTGGCAGGAATACTCCGAGCGCTTCGGCACTGACGAGGTCGTCTATCTCAACGAGCGCGGCGAGCTGGCCGAGGGCAGCCGCACGACGATCTTCATCGAGCGCGATAGAGAGTTGCTGACGCCGCCGCTCGCCGCCGGGCTGCTACCGGGCACCTTGCGTGCAGAGCTGCTGGCCGAAGGCAAGGCGCGCGAGGCTGTCCTGACGCTCGCCGATCTCGAGGCGGCGGATGCCGTGTTCCTCGGCAACTCGGTGCGCGGTCTCGTGCCGGCGCAGCGCATCGATGCCGGTTGAGCGGCGCGCCGAGCTCAATTCTGACTACTTGATGACGGTTTGATCCGAGGCGACGGCGCCGACCTTGGGATCGGTCACCACGGCCCCGCCGAGCATCGCCGCGAGCAAAAATGCGAACGCCGCCACGGTCAGCACGGCCGCAATGATGATCTCGCGCGAGGAGCGGCGCATGCGGTCGGCGTATGAATCAAATTGATCAAGTTTCCATTTCATAGCGCGAGAGATTGGCTATCGCGCACGCCAAAACCAGAGCGCTGAGTGCCGCGCGACAGAAGCGCACACAAATGGCCTTATGCGAGAAGGGTTCTAAAGACCGCGCATGATGCAGCCGAGCACGAGGATGACTTGCGCCAGCAGCAGGGCCCAGAACTCGTTACCGGTAATGAAGGGGATCTCGGCTCCGAAAAACTTGATGATCAGCACCGTGACGGTGAGAATGACCGAGATCATGAACGTCAGGATGCCAGGCGCTTTCAATCCCATTTTGAACTCCCCTCGATGCCCCTTTGTGAGCGTCCCAACGAGGAACGCCGCCCGAGCCGACGCTGATTCGGAAGGCCCCCGTCGGCTTATAGCAGGGGCAATTCCGTCTGGCACTCCGGCGATCACTAGGCTGGGGATGGCTTGCGGTTCGGCCGCGCCGCTATGCTGCAGCGCGTCGACGCGGGTGCGCAAAAAGGAGGCGGTGCAGCAGCAGCAGCACGATCAACGCGAGCAGCAGCGCGGCCACAATCAGAGCTGGGTGCTTTTCCCAAAGCAGAATTGGGCTCACGCGCCCGTCGACGACGAGGCGCACGTCCTCGCTGATAGCCGTGGGGTCGAAGGTGGCGCCGGTGCGCAGCATCATGCTGACGGCGGCGGATTGGTCGGCGCTGGCGACCACCGCTTCGCGCACCCGGTCGGAAGCCAACGCGTGGATCTTCGCCGGGTTGGCGGCGATGGCTTGCAGCACCCGTTCGCGCGGCTCCTTCTGCAGGCCCGTGAGGTAGCGCGACAGGCTCGACAGCTCATCCTCGGTGAGGCTGCGCGCCAGGGTCTTGAGGTCGGCGTCCCGCAATTCGAACAGGGTATCGCGTGCGCCGCGATCGATGGCGGCGAGGCGCACGATGGCGAGCTGATCGTCGAGTGCCAGCAGTCGTTGCAGCGAGGCGCGGCTGAGCTGCTCTGGAGTTGTGCGGCGATAGAGGCTGAGCTCGACAACCTTCGGCAGGTTGTCGCCGGCCAGCGCCGACCATTTCAGGCCGGCGTCGATTGAACGCATTTCGCGGGCGATCTCCATGGCCGGCGCGGGCAGCGCGTTGACCGCCGTGCCGAGCGTGCCATCCTCGAGGCGGCGCAAAAGTCCGGCTTCACCCTCGTCGGCGAGAATGAGCGCCACCACCTCGTCCAGCCGCGGCAGCGCAGCCGGAGCGAGCGAATCGAGGAAGGTCTTGAACTTCTCGTTGCGCTCGGCGAGGCCAAGGGCTTCGGCATGGGCGCTACGGAAATCGCGCCAGATCTCGATGATGCGGTCGGCCGTCGTCGCCCCAATTTCCTGGATGTGGCCGGAGATCTGCTCGGAGAAGGTGCGCGCCAGCTCCTCCTTCACCTTGTCCTTGTTCTCCTTCGACTTCATCTCGGTGGCGACGATGGGAAGCACGCCGTTGCGCAGGTCCCAGATATCCTTGGCGATGAGCACCAGGCCGATGCCGCCGGCTACCACGGACACGAGGCGCGCCAACACGCTGCCGACGATGCGCTGGCCGACGCGTGCCGTCATGTTGGCGAGCTGGCGCCGCATCATCAGCACCGCCGCCCCGGCGATGCCGCCGCTCGATTCGCGCAGCACCGCGCCGGGCGACATTTCGGCTGCCCCCTTGCTGGGGTCGATGGCGATGTCCTTGCCCGCGTCACCGATGACCGCGCGCGCGGCCGTCTCGCCGTAGCGGGCGCCGACGAAGGCCTTGAGGCAGGCGAGCGCCGGCTCGGCGGCGTCCGCGGTGGCGAACTCCATCTGCTTGCCGACCTCGCTGCCGACGCCGACGGCGAGCTGCTCGAGGGCGGCCTTGATGGCGTCGGAGCGATAGACGCGCTCGGCGACCGCGGTGGCCAGCTCTTGCGCCTTCTGTTGGCTGGCGAGCGACTGAAGAAGGTTGGCCCAGCTCGTCTCCCTGCGTACTTCCTCGACGGCGAGGTCGACGCGCTTGTCGACGATTTCGTCCATGCCGATGCGGCGCCACTGATCGCCGACCGCGGCGCGGTAGTCGACGTTAGCGATGCCGGCCCGCAAGGCACGCACCGAGATGCCCTGAATAGCCGCTTTGAATGTTGCTTCCTCGCGCGCCTGACAGGCCTCGTACTCGGCCTTGGACAGCGGTTGCGCGGCTGACGGGGCGACCTGTCCCACGGCGATGGCGAAGGCGACGAAATGGGCAATCAGGCTGCGAACGTGGGCGAGCAACGCAGGTAAGTCCTTTGGTCCGCAGCCGCTCCCGTCCGGCGCCTGCACTTAATCATCTAACCACCTCGACTATGGGGTGTCGATTGCGCTGGCAGCGTGGCGTTCGAGGTCAGCTGCGTGCTCTTTCCTGCCGGGGCAGGCATGGCTCTCTGCAGGGCTGCACGGGTGGCGCGAGCGCCTGCTGAGGTTTGCGCGCCGGGAGGGCGTCGGCGTGCACGCCGGCCGATCACAAATTCTTTCACGACTGCACGATTTTTGCCGTCGCTGATGAGTGCAATTGCCCGACGGGTGGTATGTGCATTACTGTTCTACAAAGATCCGAGCGCGCCGCACTGCCGCCTTAAATGTGGCGGCGGCACAACACAAGGTTGAGTGATTAAACATGTTTGCAGCGCAGTAATTCGCAAGAATCGCGAACGAGCGTAGACTTAAGCACATTCTGCTAATTAGGAAACGGCGTTATTTCAAGGCCTTCTACCGCCGTGCAGCAAGAGCGACGAGACCTGAGCATTGCCTGTGTCACGCGTTCCGGCTCACGTCGGGGTGGCAGAGCGCCTGACACGCTTACGCCATCCTTTCGCCCCAACTCATTTCGAGAAAGCGCCCGCCTGACGGCGCCGTCGCCATTGCCGTCGCGCGTCGAAAGGCGGGAAGGCGCAAGGGCCCGGCAGGCACAGGGGCTGAGCATTAGCGCCGGCTGCGGCAAGGTGACCAATCGAACTTCGCAGCCGTTCCGGCCAGTGAGTCAGTTCCACCTCATCTCGTGCTGTGCGGGCACGGGACCTCATCCAAAGCGGCGGCTTCTCCATAAGGGCGTCGAGCCGGCAAACGAGCGGCATCGGCTCCCAACCGAGGAAACGAAAAAGAGAGAGTTTCAGCGACAAGCTCGGGTCAGCGCGGACTGAAGCCTCGCGCGGACCGGAGTCTGTTCGGGATCAATTGACTTCGTCTAGTAAGCGAGCGAGTTCAGTTTCAAAGATGAAAAGCACCGAGAAAATGAAGGCAGCTTGGGGTAGCATTTTTGTTCCCGGGGGGCGCAACGGCGTACTGCTCGTGCACAGCCTTGGCGGCTCGCCTATCGAGCTGAAGTTCGTCGCTCACACGCTGGCCCAACTGGGCTACACGGTCTATTGCCCTCTGCTTCCTGGTCTCGCGGGCGGAACCGACGTTTCCGGTCTGTCGAGCTGGGAGGACTGGTACGCCGCTCTCGAGCGGGCGCACGATGAGCTCACCCAGCAGTGCGACGCGGTCATCGTCGGCGGCATGTCGGCCGGCAGCATGCTGGCGCTGCGCCTCTCCGCGCTGCGCCCCGAGAAGATCCACGGCCTGATGCTGTTCTCGCCGACGTTCTGGCCGAACGGCTGGGCCATTCCGTGGTACTTCAGCCTGTTCCGCCTGGTGAAGCACAAGTGGGCGGCGCGCCTGTTCAAGTTCCGCGCCCGCATGCCCCACGGCATCAAGGACGAGCGGCTGCGCAGCTTCATCCTCGACAGCGTGCAGTCCGAGACGGACTCGATCGAGGATCTGTTCGCGCGCGGCGGCGGCCTCGTGCTCGAGTTCCGTCGCCTAGTGCGCAACGTCAAGCCGCTGCTCGGCCAGATCAAGCAGCATGCGCTGGTGTTCCATCCGCGCAACGACGATCAGAGCGACCTGACGAACACCTTGCGCCTGCAGCGCCGTCTCGCCGGCATCGTCGAGGTGTGCGTGCTCGACGACTGCTATCACATGGTGACGCTCGATCGGCAGCGTCCGATCGTGATGGAGCGCGTCAAGGAGTTCGCCGACCGGCTCACCACGCGGCTCGACAAGCTGCGGGCCGAGGAGGCCGTCGTCACCGCTGCCAACGCGCAGCAGGGCAAGGGCCGCGGCGAAGGTCGCGGGGCGACGACCTGATCGACAAGGCGCACGGCACCGCCTCGACAGATGAAAAGCCCGGCATAATCGCCGGGCTTCTTTATTCTCCCGAGATCGCGTCGTGTGCCCGCTACTGCACGACCTGCGGGCGCACGGCGGGCACCGGGCGAGGCGCTTTCAACTGCGGCAGCGAGTTCGCTTGCGTGGCCTTCTTGGCCACCACCGCGCGCGCCTCACCGGAAGTCGCCCGCACCTCGCGCGGCTGATCGCAGCGCGGTAGATCGGCCGGCGCGCGCCGCCAGGTGAACGACTTGGAGAAGAGCTTCACGCCCTTGTAGCCGGTGAGGATCAGCCGATCGCGGGAAGCGAGCTCGATGGCGGCGTCGAACGCGGCGCCCTGCTCGGGATCGTAGACCCAACCGTTGTCCCAGCCGCCGCTCACGCGCTGCAGGGAGCCGAGGACCGGCAGCCCGCAGATGGGGCGCTTGCGCTTGGAGGGCTCGGGATTGTAGCCGTCGGTCAGCGGCTCACCGCGCCTGTTGTTCGGCTCTTTCAGCCACACGATGAAGCCGCACAGTCGATTGGCGCTGGCGCCGGAATCGCCGCAGGGACGAATTTCCACGGCGCCCTTGCCCGTGTGGTTGATCCAGATGCCCGCTTCGACGGCCGGAGCGGCTTCTGCCGCCCCTCCGACAAATCCGAGCAGCAGCCCGCAAACCGTTGCAGAGGCCCAATTTTTCAGGCCCGTCGGGGGGAGAAGATCATGACGCATGGTGGCATCACCAATATTGTGCCAGAGATTGAGATCGCAAATAGGCTTTGAAAGCGGCGAAAGCTGGTCGGAGGATCAGGGCGCCGCATTGTCTCGGCGGAACAAGGTGTAGAAGACCTTTCCTTGATCGCTCCATCTTACCCCTTTCTTGACCTCTTCGCGTTAACGCACAGTGAGTGCGCTCGGCCACTCACGTTTCTAAATGGAGCGCTTTCGCGTTATACTTAGGCAACTCTTAAGCATGAGTTCGCCTTTTCGAGGCCAAGTTCGCGGGCTACCAGCGGCGAAAGCCGCGCTGTCGGCGTACGGCCGATGCCCTGCCCAACTCAGTGCGGAACCGATCTATGATCCTGACGCTTGCCTTCCGTAATCTGTTCCACGACCGCATTCGTCTGGCGGTTACCCTCGTCGGCATTTTGTTTTCGATCGTCCTGGTCGCTGTACAACTCGGGCTGTATCTCGGCGCGAGCAACATGATCACCGCCAACATCGATCATGCCAAGGCCGACCTGTGGATTACCGTCTACGGAGCCAAGAGCTTCGAGGACGGCGGCATGCTGCTGACCTCGCGCGAGCGGCATCAGGCGCTGGCGACGCCGGGCGTTAAGGCCGTGATCCCGCTGATCGTGCGCTTTGCCGAATGGCGTAAGCCGGAAGGCGGCTCGACGCGCGTTGTCATCGTCGGCACCGATGCCGAGGACGGCGGCCTGGAGCCCTTCAACCTGAAGGAAGGCACCTGGGAGGACATCAAGGCACCGGAGGCCGTTGCCGTCGATCGCACCTACTTCAACGAGCTCGGCATCAAGGGCATCGGCGATACGGCACAGATTGCCAACGGCCGCGTGCGCGTGCGCGCCATCACCGATGGCGTTCGCTCGTTCACCCAGTCGCCATACACGTACACGACGCTCAACCGCGCCCGCAGCCTGTTCGGGGACAGCGACGGCACCACGTTCTATCTCGTGCAGCTGCAGCCGGGCGCCAATGTCGAGAAGGTGCGCCAGGATCTGCAGGGCCGGCTCGAGGGGGCCGAGGTCCTCACCCAGGCCGAGTTCCGCGACCGCAGCCTGAAGCAGTGGCTGTTCCGCACCGGCGCCGGCGTGGCGCTGATTGGCGGCGCCCTCCTCGGCAGCCTCGTTGGCACGGTCATCGTGGCGCAGACCCTGTATTCGAGCACCAAGGACCACCTGAGCGAGTTCGCCACCCTGCGCGCCCTGGGGTCATCGTCGGGATATATTCACCAGGTTATATTGGCGCAGGCCGGCATCAGCGCCGTGGTCGGCTATGCTCTCGGCATTTCGATTGCGCTCACTATTCTGGTGCTCAGCAGGAACACCGCCTTGCCGATGGTGATGACGCCCGGCCTGGCGTTCTGGCTGTTCACACTGACCGTCGGCATGTGCGCCATCTCAGCCCTTTCGGCGATCGTCAAAGTCACCAAGATCGATCCTGCAACGGTATTCAACAAATGAGCCAAGAGCCCGTCCTCGAAGCCATCGACATCGTCAAGGAGTTGGGCTCAGGCGCCGCCAAGGTGCGCGCGGTGAAGGGCGCCAGCCTGACGCTCGTGCCCGGCGAGCTGACGCTGCTCATGGGCCCCTCGGGCAGCGGCAAGACGACCTTGCTGTCGATCCTCGGCTGCATCTTGTCGCCCACCTCCGGCACGCTGCGCGTCGCCGGCGTCGACACTTCCAATCTCAACGCCGAAGAGCTGGCCGATCTGCGTCGCAAGCACATGGGCTTCATCTTCCAGTCCTACAATTTGTTCCCCACGCTCACCGCACTGGAGAACGTACGCATCGCACTCGATGTGCGCGGGCAGAAGGGCTTCGCCGCCGCCAACCGCGCCGAGGAGGTCCTGCGCGATGTCGGCCTCGCCTATCGCTTGAAGAGCTATCCTGGAAATCTCTCGGGCGGCGAGCAGCAGCGCGTGGCGGTTGCCCGCGCCATCGCCTCATCGCCGTCCATCGTGCTCGCCGACGAGCCGACGGCGGCGCTCGACGGCGAGAACGGACATGCGGTGATGGCGCTACTCGCCCGCATCGCCAAGGAGCAGCACCGCAGCGTTCTGGCGGTCACGCACGACCCGCGCACGCTGAGCTACGCCGATCGCGTCGTGCGCATCGAAGACGGACGAATTGTCGGCGAGGAGCGCCGGCCTGAGGGCCTCGATGCCCCGGAAATTGCAGATCTTACAAAGAGACGGAAGGCCCATGCTTAATAAGGTCAATCCCACGGTCATCACCCTCGGTATTGCCGGCATCCTGGCAATCGCCGTCGGCTTTTACGTCAACAGCGTCAGCTGGGGTCCGGTCGCCGAGGAGAAGACCACTCAGGCGACGTCCAGCGACGCAAAGAAGCCAGCCAACGACGTCACGACCGCCGCCATGCGGCCGACGTGGGCCGCCTCGGCTACCGGCCGCGTCGAGCCGAAGAGCGGCGAGGTGCGCATCACTGCCGAGGTTCCGGGTCGCATCGTCGACATTGCGGCCGCCCTCAACGATCAGGTGAAGGCCGGCGATGTGCTCGTACGCCTCGACGACGACGACGCGATCACCAAGGTCGTCGGCGCCAACGCCGAGGAGAAGGTGCGCGTGCGCGAGCGCAACGAGGAAGATGCGCGCGGCTTGCAGCAGGAGCGGCGCAACGCCGAGGATGCGGTCGCATCCGCCGAGCGCGCCGTGTTCGGTGCGCAGCAGGAATATGACGACGCGCTCGATCAGAAGCGCAACGGCAGCGGCACCGATGACGCGGTCGACAAGGCACGCACCAAGCTGGACGATGCCAAGAAGAAGCTCGCCGACCAGCGCGCCAATCTTGCCTCGGTGAACGCCAAGTCCGGCATGCCGCTGCCCACGCGGCTCGAAGCCGCTCTCGCCGTCGCGCGCGCCGAGCTCACCGCCGCCGAGCTCGGCGTCGAGCACACGCGCATTCGCGCGCCGTTCGATGGCACCGTGCTCAACGTTATTGCCAAGGAAGGCGAAGTGGCGACTCCCTCGCCGGAGAATACCCTCGTCGTGTTCGGCGATTTGAGCACCATGAAGGTGCGCGCCGAGGTCGAGGAGCGCGATGCCGCCAAGATTCGCGTCGGCCAGCGCGTCGTGGTGCGTGCCGACGCCTACCCGGATCAGGACTTCGAGGGGCGCGTCACCTCGATCGCCCAGTCGCTGTCACCGCCCAACATCCAATCGCGCGGCCCTCGGCGTCCGAACGACGTCGAGGTGTTGGAGGCGATGGTCGAGCTCGACGGCCTGCCGCCGCTGCTCACCGGCATGCGCGTCGACGTATTCTTCAAGCACGACGCCACGGCTTCGACGAAGTAAGCCGGCCGACATCTTTTCAGAGTATGCGCGGGCGCATCGTGATCGATGCGCCCGCTTCGCTTTGAGGGGCTTGCATACCTGTCGCGAGTGACGGTGTCAGCCGGAGCGAGACCCGGGAACCCGGCGGAAGGCGTGCCGGCTCGCTCGGGTGTCATCCTCGGCTTTAGGCCGAGGACCCAGCCAGCAACCCGCGCCGCCGTAAGAAGGTGACTGTGAGAGCGACACGGGCCCTCCACCGTCATTCGTCCGGGATGCCAAATGCGCGATGCTGGGGGTGGCGCTTCACGTCACTTAGCCTCTCCCGTCATGGCGAAGCCATGCTCCGCATGGACGGGAGAGGTTAGGTGGCACGCCCGTCGCGTGCCGTTTCGACCGAGCTTACTCGGCGGGGGTGGGCGCCGGATGTGCCGGTGCGGCGGGCGTTGATTGCGCCGCGTGCTCCGGGGGCTCGTCGGTCGGCCCGATGAAGCGGCCGAAGATCCACCACACGAGACGGCCAATGTCGTCCATCACCGTGAAGAATGACGGCACGAAGATGAGCGACAGCACGGTGGAGACCAGGAGCCCGCCGATCACCGCGATGGCCATCGGCGAGCGGAACTCGCCGCCATCGCCGAGCGCCATGGCGCTCGGGATCATGCCGGCGACCATGGCCAGCGTCGTCATGACGATGGGACGCGCGCGCTTGCGGCCGGCGTCGATCACCGCCTCGAAGCGCGGAATGCCCTTGGCCACCTCCTCGACGGCGAAGTCGACGAGCATGATAGCGTTCTTGGTGACGATGCCCATGAGCATCAGCAGGCCGATATACACGGGCATGCTGACCGAGTTGTTGGTGGCGAGGAGGGCCAGCACGACGCCGCCGAACGACAGCGGCAGGGACAAAAGGATGGTGACCGGCTGCGCCACGCTGCCGAACAGTAGCACCAGCACGCCGAAGACGATCATTAGGCCGGTGCCCATGGCGGTCATGAAGCCGGTAGCCACCTCGTCCTGGATCTCGGCGTCGCCGGAAGGTTGCAGGCGGACGCTGGCGGGCAGCTTCTGCTCGTCGACGACCTTGAGGAAGGTCTCGCGCGCGCTGCTCATGGCGTAGCGGGATTCGAGGTCGACGCCGATGACGGCGCGACGCTCGCGGTCGTAGCGGTTGATGGAGCTGGGGCCGCGCCCGAACGTGACATCGGCGACGGCGGCGAGCGGTATGGCAATGCCGCTGGAGTTGGTGACGCGCAGGTTCTTGAGGCGCTGCATGTCGGTCCGCGCGTCCTCCTCGATTTGCACGCGGATGGGGACGAGCCGGTCGCCGGCGTTGAACTTGGCGAGGTTGGCGTCGATGTCGCCGATGGTGGCGACGCGGATGGTCTCGGCGATCTGGCTGGGGGCGACGCCGAGGCGTGCCGCGGCGTCGAACTTCGGCACCACGCGCAGCTCCGGACGATCGATCGCCGCATCGGCGGCGACGTTGGTGAAACCGGGTACCTGGCGCAGCGCGCCCTCGAGCTTGCGAACCGCGTCGCCCAGTTCCTCGCCGTCGTGCGAGAGCATGGAGAAGGAGAGCTCGCGCTCGCCGCGCTCGTTCACGTACCAGGCGCGCGTGTCCGGCACCTCGGCGAGCTTGTTGGAGATGATGACCTTGAGCGCCTTCTGTGGCAGATCGCGCTCGCTCTTCGGCAGAAGGTGCACGAACAGCGAGGCCTTGCGGACCTCGAGACTGCCGGTCGGCGTGCTGCCGCCCAGTGCAAACACGCTCTCAACCTCGGGAATGGTCCTGAGGACATCGACCATCTGGTCGGTGGTGACGCGCGTATCCTCGAGCGTTGCGCCGGGCGGCAGCTCGACGGAAACGACGACGCGCGAGGTATCCTCGTCCGGCATGAAGCCGGTGGGCAGCAACGTGGTGGCGTAGATCGAGCCGGCAAACAGGCCGAGGCCAGCGACCAGCGTCAGGTACCTTACCCGCAACGTGGCGCGCAGGAAGCCCACGTAGGCGCGCATGACGAGGCCGTCGCCCTCGTGCTTGGCGGGCACCGGGCGCATGAGGTAGGCGGACATCATCGGCGTTATGAGGCGCGCGACCAGCAGCGAGATCAACACGGCGACAGCGACGGTGAGGCCGAACTGGCGGAAGTACTGGCCGGCGATGCCGCCCATGAAGGAGACGGGCGAGAAGATCGCCACGATGGTGAAGGAGATGGCGATGACGGCGAGGCCGATCTCGTCGGCCGCCTCGATGGAGGCGCGATACGGCGACTTGCCGGTGCGCATATGGCGGACGATGTTCTCGATCTCGACGATGGCGTCGTCGACGAGAATGCCGGTGACCAGTGTGATGCCGAGCAGGCTGACGAGATTGAGCGAGAAGCCCATCAGCTGCATCGCCCAGAATGTCGGGATGGCGGAAAGCGGCAGCGCCACGGCGGCGATGAGCGTCGCCCGCATGTTACGCAGGAAGAGGAGCACGACGAGCACGGCCAGGACGGCGCCCTCGATCAGCGTCTCCATGGCCGAATTGTAGTTGCCGCGCGTGTAGGCGACGGCGTCGTCGATCTTGGTGAGGCGGACGTCCGGATACTGTTCTTGCAGCTCGGCAAGCTTGGCGTTGACCGCGTCCGACACCGAAAGCTCGCTCGCGCCTTTGGAGCGGAATACGGCGAAGGTGACGACGGGCTCGCCGTTGAGACGGGCGAAGGAGCGCTGCTCCTCGGCGTCGTCGATGACGCGTCCGAGGTCGGACAGGCGGACCTGCCGGCCGCCCGGCAGGAGAATCTTCGTTTCGGCGAGGTCATCGACGCGCCGCGCGCCGGCCAGCGTGCGGATCGCCTGCTCCTGGCCACCCACCTCGCCGCGGCCCCCACCGAGATCGACGTTGGTGGCGCGTACCTGGTTGTTGACCTCGGCGGCCGTGATGCCGAGCGCCAGCAGCCGATCTGGATCGAGGAGCACGCGCACCTCGCGGTCGACGCCGCCGAAGCGCTCGACGCGGCCAACGCCTTTGAGGCCCTGCAGCTGGCGCTTGATCACGTCGTCGACGTGCCAGGAGAGCTGCTCGAGCGTCATGCCGGGCGAGGAAGCCGCGAATGTGAGGATCGACTGTCCCTCGACGTCGATGCGCTGCACGATCGGCTCGTTGATGTCGCGCGGCAGCTCGAGGCGGATCTTGTCGATCGCGTCCTTGACGTCGTTGAGGGCGCGGTCCTGGTTGACCTCCAGGCGAAACTCGATGACCGTTTGCGACTGGCCATCGGTAACCGTCGACACGATGTGCTTGACGCCGGTGATGTTGGCGACGGCGTCCTCGACCTCCTTGGTAACCTGGCTTTCGAGCTCGGCCGGCGCGGCACCGGACTGGACGACCGTGATCGAGACCAGCGGAATGTCGATGTTCGGAAAGCGCGTCACCGGCATGGTCACGAAGCTGATGACGCCGAGCAGGGTGAGCACCGCGAACAGCACGATCGCCGGCACTGGCCGGCGGATCGACCAGGCCGAGATGTTGAGACGCATCACTTGGCCTCGCTTATCTTCGAGTCGGGCATGACGGTGCGCACGGCATCGCCGTCGCGCAGGAAGGTGCCGGCGCGCGCGACGACGACATCTCCGTCGCTGAGCCCCTTGCGAACCTCGACTAGACCTCCGGCGATCAGCCCGGTATCGACGTCGCGACGCACGACGCGCCCGTCGCGCACGACCTGCACGAAAGCGCCGCCGGTGTCGAAAATGACAGCCGCCGAAGGCACGGCGAGACCATGGCTTTTGGCGGTCTCGATGGCTCCGCGCGCGAACGTCCCGATGCGCAGACGCGGATCATCGCCGAGGAATACGCGCACGCGGCCGAGGCGGGTCTGCTTGTCCACCTCCGGTGACACCAGACGCACGATGCCGTCGACTTCTCCGACGCCGGCGACGCTGATGCGGGCCTTCTGCCCGGCCGTCACCTTGCTGAGCTCGGTCTCGATCACCTCGGCGTCGAGCTCGACCTCGCTGCGCGCGACAATGCGGAACATCGGCTCGGCGGCGGACGCGGCCATGCCGCCGATGCGCGCCGTGCGGCGGCTGATGAGGCCGTCGGCGGGTGCCGTGACGGCGGTATTGGTGCGCTTCCACGCCAGCTCGCGGCGCTGTGCCTCGACTTGACGCTTCTCGGCCTCGGCGAGCCGCAGCCCATCCTGCGCCGCCTTGAGCTGAGCCGCGGCGCTCTTTGCCGCCGCCTCGCGCTGGTCATAGGTCGTGCCGGAGAGGTAGCCCGATGTCTTGAGCGGCTTGGCGCGCTCGAAGTTGGCTTGCGCCTCGGCAAGGCGGGCAGAGGCCTCGGTGATCTGGCTCTGCGTCTGCGAGATGGCAGCCTCGGCGCGGGCCAGCGAAGCCTCGTTCTGGGCCAGCTGCGCGTCGAGGGATTCCTGCACGAGGATGGCGAGCACGTCGCCCTTCTTGACGCGATCGCCCTCGTCGACTTTCAGCTCGAGCACGCGAAAGCCATCCACCTCGGGGGCGACGAGAATCTCATCGCGCGGCACGAGCGAGCCCGAGACGGCGACCTTCTCGGTGAAGTCGGCATGCGTCGCCTTGGCGACCGATACCGCGGGTGGCGGCGCGGCGGTTTCTTTCTTGTCAGCGGCCTGCTGGCGCGCGGCGTGCCAGTCGCTGAACGCGGTAAGATACGGCACGAGCTGCGGCGCCATGTGCGGGGCGAGGAAGAACCCGGCGCCGGAGATGCCAACCAGCACTGCGAGGGCGAGGAGCAATCTCTTCATTGGCGCTTCTTCTCCGCCTTGTCGGATCCTGCTGCATTTGCCTCCGGCCTGGCGTTGAGCAGCTTGCCAATGAGCGCCATGGCGGCCGGCACCAGCGTCTTGGCGTCGAAGTTGGGGTCGAGCGCGCGGCGCATGAACATGCCGTCGCCGATCATCGTAAACACCTTGGTGAGGGTCGGAATGTCGAGATCAGGGGCAATGCGGCCCTCGGCGGCGAGCCCGGCGAATAGCCTCTCGAAGCTCTCCTCGACGAAGCGATCGACCGAACGATAGATCTCACCGACGCGCGGATTGCGGATCGACTCGAGGCCGATCTCCAGGCACATGGTGCGCTTGTGCGCGGGCTCATCGTGGAAATAATGGTCGCCGAGCTTGGACAGCGCTTGCATGAAGTCCGGCGCCGCCGAGACCTCGGCAAAGCGCTCCGCGAAGTCGGATCGGTCACGCTCGGCAAGACCGGCGATCAGGTCTTCCTTCGAAGGGAAATAGACGTAGAGGGCGCCAGGGCTGACCTGTGCTTCCTTGCAGATGTCCTGCATCGTCGTGCGGTGAAAGCCGGCGCGCGCAAAGCAGATTTCGGCGGCGTCTAGGATGTGCTCGCGGCGGGCGCGCTGGGTGGCTGGCTTGAGCTTTGGCATCGGTGGGTCGGGTTAAGAGCAGCTGACCGGGTGTGTTATGGCGGCACAACACAAAACGAACAACCGTTTTGTTTGCACCCTATCATGGCAGGGTGATGGCGCCATGTCGCGCGCGTTACAGGTGCTCGCCGGGCGCGGCGGGGCTCAGAACTGGGTCAGCCAGTTGACCGTGACGTAGGGGTCGCGGAGCGATTGGGCATCGTCCAGAAAGCGGCCGGCAAAGCCGCCGGCGAGCGAGAACTCGCCCCCATTCCAGGCATAGCGGGCGAACAGGCCGGCACGCGCATCCTCGCCCAGGTCGTTGGCATTGAGGCCCGCTTCGATCCCGAGTGAGGCGTCGGCCCAGACGCGGTAGCCGCTCCGCAGGCGGGCGGCGGAGGTCTGGTGCGCGCTGGTCCAGGAGAGGTCTACCGACGACCACGCCGAGGCGCCCATGTTGATCCAAAACTCGGCGACGAGCTTGGGACCAACCTCCTGGCCCTGAACGGGATTTTCTGGATCGAGCGGTGCTACGTCATGCTCGATGGCGGCGATGCCGACGAACCCCTTGGCAGTCAGCGGGCCGAGCCGCTTGAGGTAGCCGACGAGCGCCTCGGCATAGGCCGTCTCGGCGGTAAAGGTCTGCAGCTGCGTGCGTCGCTCGCCGACGTACGTGTAGCCGCCGTACCCCCCGGCGACGCGCAACCGGATACCCTCGCTGAAGATGTCGCTGTGCGGGGCAACGGTGATCCCGGAGTAGACGAGCCAAACGTGACTGGCGGCGTCGACGCCGGCCCAGATCTCGCGCCAGCCGGGGGCTGGATTGGGCTTGGGATCGGCGTGAGCATCGAGTGGAGGCGCAGAAAGGGCAGCCATGGCGAGGAGCCTCGCCATAAGCCGACACCAGTCCCTTGGAAATGCCCCCGGCATACGCGAACGCGGAACAGACGATAAATCGGGTAAAAATAAACTGTGGATTAACCATAGAAAGAACGATGTACAACTTTAAGTCAATGCAATTCTGGTGCATGCGCGCGTCATGTCCGCGGCGCGCCGCGATGATGAATCTGCGACACGCGCTGATTCGCACCTGTGCATAGCGTCATTTTCTGTCATCCTGCGGACAGCTTCGCTTGCTAAGATTTCATTCGTAAGGTTGCTTCAAACCTTCAACGGAGACGGCCTCTGGCCCCGGCTCCCCCGCCGCAATCAGGCCGTCCACACCTAGGGAGGACGTACCATGGTTGCTCATGCGTCGAATTCGCATGCAAACGGCAAATCCCCTGCTCACAGCGCTTTTCAGATGTACTTCGGCGGCCTCGAGGCTCTTGGTCAGGCTTACGATCCGTTCCTGAAAAGCGTTGCCCGCACTCAGCTGGAGGTGCTCGGCTTCCTTAATCGCCGCGCCCAGGCCTACATGCAAATTCCGGCGCGTGCTGCGCAGTGCCGCACGCCGCAGGACCTCGTCAATGCTGGGGCGCAGTTCTGGCGTACGGCCTATGAGGACTACACGGAGAGCGTTGGCCGCGTCACCAACGCCCTCGCGGCCGTGTCGCTACCGAACTTCGCGGCCATCTCCGAGGAAGCGCTCAACGCGCACGACTACATCGCCTTCCCGGAGACCAAAGAGCACGCCGGCAGCAGCCGTGCGCGCGAGCGCAAGGCGGCGTAGACGATCCGCGACGCGACCAGCCCTTGTTATTAGCCGGCGGCGCACCTTGCGCCGCGGACGAGGTTCGTTTGGCCACCGCCGCGACCTATTTCAACTCAGCCAATGCTTCCTTGAAACCGTTGAGCGAGATCGGAATGCCGATCCCCGCCTCCTCCGCCTGGAAGATGATGAAGATCGCCGTCTTGCCGTTCTTCAGCTGCTCGATCAGCGGATCCTCGACCACCACCTGCGCGTAGCAGGCGAACGTGTGGCAGCGCAAAAACGGCGCATGGCCCACATCCTTGTCATCGATCTTCAGCCCCAGGCCCGGCGGCAGCAGGATGCCGAGCGGTGCGAAGACGCGCAAAACGCGCGTGCCGTTCGAGAACTTCTGGAAGTAGACGGTAAGGCCGATGTTGTCCTTGTCTTCGGCGGTGACGCTCTGCACCAGGGCGCAAACCTCGTTCTTGGCGCCGGGCGGGGGGTCCTTGCAGACGATCTGCCAATCGCCGTGCTGCGACTTGACCGTGCCCTCCTGCGCGCTGACCGGGGCCGCGCAGACGAGTGCAGCGGAGACAACAGCGGCCACCTGGAAAGTTCGGCGGCGTGCGGCGAGCGCGAGCGAGCCCAGTGCGCTGCGGCAAACTGCGCCGACAGCCGAGTAGATATTATGCACGCGCTGCTCCTGAGGTCTGCGCCGGCGTCGGGTCCGACGCGCTGTCGTGGTGTCCCCGGAATCGGGCCAAAGTTTGGACCTGACACAGGTCAGACTCCGCCGATGCGAGACCGAATTTTTGTTGCGCCACAACGCGTGGAAATGCCGCATTAAGCTTGACTTGAGCCATGGAAGTCGATTGTGCTCTTAGTTGAGCAGGGGACATGCGTCCTGCGTTTGGCGGCTTCGGCACCGGCGCGGTTGTTGCGGGCGAACTGGACTAAGAACAGCGCCCGTCGTGGGGAGGGTCTCGGCCAACGAGCCGAGCAGCACTTGGGAGCGGATGAATGTTGAGACGACTGCTTTGCTCGGCACCTGCCGCAGCACTTGCAATGCTGTTGCTGGGGGCTTCGGTTGCGTGGGCCGGCATGGGCCAGCCCTCGCCGGGCGAGATGGGACTTCAGGCCGCCGCTTCGCCGGTCGCCGAGGAAATCCATAAATTCTACGACTTCGTCAACATCATCATCGTAGCGATCGCAGTCTTCGTTTTGCTGCTCCTCATCTACGTGATGTACCGCTTCAATGAGCGGTCGAACCCCACGCCGTCGGCGGTCACCCACAATACGGCGCTCGAGGTCGCATGGACGGTAGTTCCGATCCTCATCCTTGTCGCCATCGCCATCCCCTCCTTCCGCCTCCTGCATCTACAGTATAGCTACCCCAAGGCAGATTTGACGCTGAAGGCGACGGGCTATCAGTGGTACTGGGAGCACGCCTATCCGGAGCTCGGCATCTCGTTCGAGAGCCGCATGCTCGACGACGCCTCGCGCGAGGAGCTGATCGGGCAGAACCTGCCGGCCCCGCGCAATCTGGCCGTCGACAACGAGGTCATCGTGCCGCTGAACAAGACGGTCAACACCCTGGTCACGGCGGCGCCTGACGGCGTCATTCACGACTGGACTATTCCTTCCTTCGGCTCGAAGGTTGACGCAGTCCCCGGCCGCATCACCTCCACCTGGTTCAAGCCGACCGTCGAAGGCATCTTCTACGGCCAGTGCTCGGAGCTGTGCGGCAAGGATCACGCTTTCATGCCGATCGCCGTTCGCGTCGTGAAGGAAGAGGTGTTTGCGGCCTGGACGGATGCCATGAAGCAGGCCAACGAGGTCGGCAAGTCCGCCAGCGGCGAGAAGGACAAAGAAAAGCGCAAGCAGCTCCTGCAGCAGAAGAAGGAGCTGCTCGAGAAGGCCAAGGGCATCGTCCGGCAGGCGGCTCTTGAGCAGGCCGGTGTGCGCCAGTTCGCCAAGACCGAAGGCGCCTCGCAGGCCAAGTGATCACATCGCACGCAATCACGAATGAGATCCGGGTGAGCCCGGCAACAACACACTGACGGACAGGGCGAACGCACAATGGGAAGCACGGCACATACCGCACATGCCAGCCACGACCACACGCCCACTGGGCTGGGGCGCTGGCTGTTCTCGACGAATCACAAGGACATCGGAACGATGTACTTGGCATTCGCCATCATCAGCGGCCTGATCGGCGGCGCCTTGTCGGTAGCGATGCGCCTCGAGCTGCAGGAGCCGGGGCTGCAGTATTTCGCCGACGGCCACATGTACAACGTGTTCGTCACCGGACACGGTCTCATCATGGTGTTCTTCATGGTGATGCCGGCCATGATCGGCGGCTTCGGCAACTGGTTCGTGCCGCTGCAGATTGGCGCGCCGGACATGGCGTTCCCGCGCATGAACAATATCTCGTTCTGGCTGCTGCCGGCGGCGCTGACGCTGCTGCTCATCTCACTATTTGTCGAAGGGCCTCCGGGCGGCCTCGGCGTCGGCGCGGGCTGGACCGTCTATGCGCCACTCTCGACCTCCGGACATCCGGGTCCGGCGATGGATTTTGCCATCCTGTCGCTGCACCTTGCTGGCGCCTCCTCGATCCTCGGCGCGATCAACTTCATCACCACCATCTTCAATATGCGCGCTCCCGGCATGACGCTGCATAAGATGCCGCTGTTCGTGTGGTCGGTGCTGGTGACGGCGTTCCTCCTGCTGCTGTCGCTGCCCGTTCTCGCCGGCGCCATCACGATGCTGCTGACGGACCGCAACTTCGGCACCTCGTTCTTCAATCCGCAGGGTGGCGGCGACCCGCTGCTCTATCAGCACCTGTTCTGGTTCTTCGGGCATCCCGAGGTCTACATTCTGATCCTGCCGGGCTTCGGCATGATCAGCCACATCGTGTCGACCTTCTCGCGTAAGCCGGTGTTCGGCTATCTCGGCATGGCCTACGCCATGGTCGCCATCGGCCTCGTCGGCTTCATCGTGTGGGCCCACCACATGTACGCCGCCGGCATCAGCGTGAACACCCAGGCCTACTTCGTGTTCGCGACCATGGTCATCGCGGTGCCGACGGGCGTGAAGATTTTCTCGTGGATCGCCACCATGTGGGGCGGGTCGATCAGCTTCCGGGTGCCGATGCTTTGGGCGCTCGGCTTCATCTTCCTGTTCACCGTGGGCGGTGTGACGGGGGTCATGCTCTCCAACGCTGGCGTCGACCGCGCACTGCACGACACCTACTATGTCGTCGCGCACTTCCACTACGTGCTGTCGCTCGGCGCCGTGTTCGCCATCTTTGCGGGCTGGTACTACTGGTTCCCGAAGATGTCGGGCTACATGTACAACGAGGCACTCGGCAAGCTGCACTTCTGGCTGACCTTCATCGGCGCCAACGTGCTATTCTTCCCGCAGCACTTCCTCGGCCTGTCGGGCATGCCGCGCCGCTACGTCGACTATCCTGACGCGTTCGCCTTTTGGAATGGCGTCTCGTCGGCCGGAGCCTATTTGACGGCGCTCGGCACCCTGGTGTTCCTCATCGGCGTGCTGCTCGCCTTCATGGGCCGCCGCGTAGCGGCTGAGAATCCTTGGGGCGCCGGCGCAACGACGCTCGAGTGGACGCTGCCTTCTCCGCCGGCATTCCACTCCTACGAGACGCTGCCGCGCATTCAGGCCACCGAGCATCACTGAGGCTGGGCTAAGACACGAATGACAACGGGCGGGGCAAGAGCGTTCCGCCCGTTGCACTGAGGGAGGTGAAATTCTGGGCCGGCCGCTACCCGCGTAGGTGGAGCGCCGGACCGGCAACGCCAAGCAGGACCTCTCAGCCGAGAGGCCGATGCGCGGCGAAGGGTCGAGTGAGATGCAAGGGACGCCGTTAAACAGCGATATCGGCCACCTCGGTCCCGTCAGCGGGTCGAGCGTAGGCGACTTCATCGAGCTTCTGAAGCCGCGCGTCATGTCGCTTGTGGTGTTCACGGCGCTCACCGGCATGGTGGCGGCTCCCGGATCCATTCATCCCGTGCTCGGCATCATCGCGCTGCTCGCCATCGCTATCGGCGCCGGCGCCGCTGGCGCGCTCAACATGTGGTACGACGCCGACATCGACGCGCGCATGGCGCGCACGGCGGCGCGTCCCATTCCGCGCGGCCGGCTGACCCCGGATGAAGCGTTGAGCTTTGGCTCCGTGCTGTCGGTATTCTCGGTTCTGACGCTCGGCGTCCTCGTCAACTGGACGGCCGGCATCCTGCTCGCCATCACCATCGGCTTCTATCTGTTCATCTACACGATGTGGCTGAAGCGCCTGACGCCGCAGAACATCGTCATCGGAGGTGCCGCCGGATCCTTCCCGCCAATGATCGGCTGGGCCGCGGTGACCGGCAACGTCAGCATCGAAAGCGTGCTGCTGTTCCTCATCATCTTCATGTGGACGCCGCCGCACTTCTGGGCCCTCGCGCTCTATCGCTGCCGCGACTACGAGCGCGTCGGTGTTCCCATGCTGCCCGTCGTTTCCGGCGCCGCCGAGACGCGCCGCCAGATCTGGCTCTACTCGCTGGTTCTGGTGCCGCTCGCCATGCTGCCCTCGGCGATTGGTCTCGCTGGCATCGTCTACACCGTCAGCTCCGCAGTGCTCGGCGCTGTGTTCCTCTATTTGGCTTGGCGTGTGCGCAAGATTACCGAGGGCCGCGAGGCCGATGCCGTCGCCAAGCAGCTGTTCGGCTTCTCGATCCTCTATCTTTTCCTGCTGTTCGCGGTGATGCTCGGCGAGCACGCCGTGGCGCGGTTCCTGGCGTGAGGATCGAGCGGTGGCGTTGGTCATGAACGGGATGAGTGACGACGAGAAAGAACGCCAGAGGCGGCAGCGCATGCGCTCGCTTGCCATCGCGTTGGCGCTCGCCGCCTTCGTCGTGCTGTTTTACGTAGCGACCATCGTCCGCCTTGGCGGCAACGTGTTGAACCGGGCGATCTGAGGGCGCTGGAGCTTCGATGACCGCAGGCAACGGCCAGAATGACGGGAAGCAGCCGGCGGCCAGGCGCCATGGCGCCGTGGCAGCGGTTTGCAGCCTGCTCGTGCTGTCGATGGCCGGCCTATCCTTCGCGGCCGTGCCGCTCTACCGCCTCTACTGTCAGGTGACCGGCTACCAGGGCACTACGCAGCGCGCCGACAAGGCCTCCGCCGTCGTTCTCGACCGCACCGTGAAGGTGCACTTCGATGCCAACGTCGCCGCCGAGTTGCCGTGGAAGTTCGAGCCCATGCAGTCGGCGCTCAATGTGAAGGTCGGCGAGAACACGCTCGCCTTCTACAAGGCCACCAACACGTCCGATAAGCCGACGGTCGGCACGTCCGTATTCAACGTCACGCCCGATGCCGTGGGCATGTACTTCACCAAGGTGCAGTGCTTCTGCTTTACCGAGCAGCGCCTGGAGCCGGGCCAATCGATCGAGATGGCGGTGTCCTTCTTCGTCGATCCGGCCTTCGCCACGGACGAGGAAACGCAGCGACTATCCGAGCTGACGCTGTCGTATTCCTTCTATCCGGTGACAGCGCCGAAAAAGGCGGAAGGGCAAGCCGCGGCCGCTACCACGGGCAGAGGCGGATGAAGGTTTGAGCAACAGGCGCTGCACCTCGGGACCGGTCCTCAGGGGCAGCGACAAGGCACTCGCTCCACCGGGGCGCGCAGCCTAACGACGAGGGATCGGGAGCACCAACGGGGACTACGGGAGAGACGAGACAATGGCCGCGACGGACGTCAAACACCACGACTACCACCTTGTGAATCCGAGCCCTTGGCCGGTAGTTGCTTCATTCTTTGTGCTGTTCCTCACAGTCGGGCTCGTCATCTGGATGCGCTCCATGAGCGAGGGACCGGGCCTATTCGGTATCAACGGTCCATGGGTGTTCGCCGTCGGCGCCGCCGGAGTCGTCGCCAGCGCCTTCTTCTGGTGGCGTGACGTCATTCGTGAGGGCCAGCACGGCGATCACACTCCGGTCGTGCAGCTGCACTTCCGCTACGGCATGATCCTGTTCATCGCCTCCGAGGTGATGTTCTTCGTGGCTTGGTTCTGGGCGTACTTCGACGCGGCCCTTTTCCCGGCCGGCGTGCACGACCTGCTGAATAGCACCGACGTAGTCGGCCAGGTGACGCGCGATCAGTTGCTCGGCGGCCACTGGCCTCCGGCACCGGTCGACGGCACCGGCGTGACCATCCCGGCCAGCGGAGCGCCGACACCAGGCATCTTCCAGCACACCTTCGATCCGTGGGGCATTCCGCTGCTCAACACGCTGATCCTGCTCACTTCGGGCGTGACGGTGACGTGGGCGCACCACGCGCTGCTGAAGAACGATCGCCGCGGTCTGGTGCTGGGCCTCATTCTGACCGTGCTGCTGGGCGCCACGTTCACCGGCTTCCAGGCCTACGAGTATATGCACGCCGCCTTCAGCTATGCCGGCCACATCTACGGCTCGACGTTCTTCATGGCGACGGGTTTCCACGGCGCGCACGTGCTGATCGGCACGATCTTCCTGCTCGTATGCCTCATCCGCGCCATCAACGGCGCCTTCACCCCGAAGGCGCACTTTGGCTTCGAGGCGGCGGCCTGGTACTGGCACTTCGTCGACGTGGTCTGGCTGTTCCTGTTCGCCTGCATCTATGTGTGGGGCGCGGGCGCCAACCCCGGCGGCGCCGGCCACTAAGGGCCGCGCACGGTATTGACGGAGCGGGCCGGCGTCGGCCCTTCGTCGCAGCAGCTTCGCCGGGGCGGCCATTGTGCCGCCCCGTGCTATTCTGGCCACCGAGCGCGGGTGTCATGGCGACGCCTGCCGAAGAATTGCAGGAGCAGCGTGTGTCGGAGCAACGGTCGGTCTCGCCCCTCTACGCCGCTGTGCTGGCGCGCTGTCCGTCCTGCGGCAAGGGGCGCTTGTTCAAGAACGTGCTGGAGATGCGCCGCGAGTGTGAGCGCTGCGGTCTCGACTACCGCTTCATCGACACCGGCGACGGGCCGGCGGTGTTTGCCATCTTCATCCTCGGGTTCCTCATCTGCGGCGCCGCGCTCTACGTCGAGTTCACGTACGAGCCACCGGTCTGGGTGCACCTGGTGCTGTGGGGATTGGGGACGCCGCTGATCGCTCTCATCCTGCTGCGCTTCCTCAAGGGGCTGCTCATTGCCCTGCAATACCGCAACAAGGCCGAAGAGGGACGCGTTACGCGTGAATGAGCGAAGGCCAGGTCCGGCAGCGCGAGGATTCGCCTGACATGCTGGGCACGCTCCGGGACAGGCGCTTGCTATGGCCGGGATTGGCGGCTCTCGCCGGGCTCGCCCTGCTGATCTCGCTGGGCAACTGGCAGATGCAGCGGCTGGCGTGGAAAGACGGGCTGATCGCCGCCATCGCCGACCGCGCCCATGCCGAGCCGGTGCCCTTGGCGGCGGCGGAGGAGCGCGCCGCGCGCGGCGAGGATGTCGAATATACGCGCGTCGCCGTCGCGGGCCACTTCGTCAATGATCGCGAGATGCATCTCTACGCTCTTGACGACGTGCACGGACCTGGATTCCACGTCATCACACCGCTGCGTCTCGGCGACGGCAGCATGGTACTCGTCAATCGTGGCTTCGTGCCGAACGACCTGAAGGATCCGGCGCGGCGCGGCGCGGGTCGGCTTTCCGGAGTCGTGAAGGTCACGGGGCTGCTGCGACACCCGGACACCCAGGGAATGTTCGACCCGCCCAACGATGCCGCCCGTAACATCTGGTACTGGCGCGACATCGACGCCATGGCCGCCGCTGCTGCGGGCCCAGAGGCAGCGCGCGTGCATCGCTCCATTATCGACGCAGAGGCAGATCCTGCCGTCCCCGGGGGGTGGCCCAAGGGCGGCACAACGCGGCTTGAGCTGCCCAACCGTCATCTCGAGTACGCGCTGACGTGGTACGGCCTGGCGGCTGCACTTGTGGCTGTATTCGTGGTTTTCGCGGTCGGCCGGTGGCGGCAGCCCATCACCAAATAGCCCCCGATCTGCCAATGTGTTGGGGTTAATCTCAACAAGGCTGTGCGGAGGTCGCGGCGGAGCCGGCCGCTTGCTTGTGGGCCCACTTGCCCGGCACTAGGGTGCGCTGGGCATCCGCTCGTAAGGAGAACAACTCGCGTTGAACTACATCTCGACCAGAGGTGAGGCGCCCCCATTGGGCTTTGAGGACGTCGTGCTGGCCGGGCTTGCCCGCGACGGCGGTCTCTATGTGCCGCAGGCGTGGCCGGCGCTGGCGCCGGAGATGATCGCCTCGTTCGCCGGCATGCCGTTCGCCGACGTCGCCGTGGAGGTAATCTACCCCTTCACCGGCGGGGCCATCGCCCGCGAGGACCTTCGCCGGATGACAGGCGAGGCGTATGCGGGGTTCGGACATCCGGCGGTGACGCCGCTCATCCAGGTCGGGCCGAACCGCTGGATCCTCGAGCTGTTCCACGGTCCGACGCTCGCTTTCAAGGACGTGGCGATGCAGCTCCTGGCGCGCCTGATGGACCGGGTATTGGCCGAGCGCGGGCAGCGGGCAACGATCGTCGGCGCTACATCCGGAGATACCGGCGGTGCCGCGATCGAAGCGTTTCGCGGCTCGCCGCGCGTCGACGTGGCCATCCTCTTTCCGGAGGGGCGCGTCTCCGACGTTCAGCGGCGCATGATGACGACGCCTATCGAGGCGAATGTGCACGCCATCTCCGTGCGCGGCACCTTCGATGACTGCCAGGCGCTCGTGAAGGCGATGTTCAACGATCTCGGCTTCCGCGATCGCGTCTCGCTCGCTGGCGTCAACTCCATCAACTGGGCACGCATTGCCGGACAGGTGACGTACTACTTCGTCGCCGCCGCCGCCCTCGGTGCGCCGCACCGGCCGGTATCGTTCGTCGTGCCGACCGGCAACTTCGGCGACATCTTCGCCGGCTACGTGGCCAAGCGCATGGGCCTGCCGATCGAGCGTCTGGTCATTGCCTCGAACGTCAACGACATCCTGCCGCGCACGCTGCACGGGGGGACCTACGAGATGCGCGAGGTGATCGCCACCACCTCGCCGTCGATGGATATCCAGATCTCCTCCAATTTCGAGCGCTATCTGTTCGAGGCCTCGGGCCGCGATGCGCCGCTCATCCGCGCCAAGATGCGCGCCCTGCGGGAAACGGGGAGCTTCGACCTCGGGTCGCTGGGCGACACCATGCGCCGCGAGTTCGCGGCGGCGGCAGCGAGCGAGGCCGATGTCGCCGAGGCGATCGTGCGCACCAAGGCTCAATGCGGGTATCTGGCCGACCCGCACACGGCATGCGCCATCGTGGCGGCGGAGCGCGCGCTGGATGCGCGCGGCGCTCCACAAGTGGTGCTATCGACCGCTCATCCGGCGAAGTTCCCCGACGCGATGGCCGCAATCACCGGCGAGCGCCCCCTGCTGCCCGAGCGTCTCAAGGACCTGCTCACGGCCAAGGAGCGCTACACCACCATCGACAACGATATCGGTGTCGCCGAGGGGCATGTCGAGGCGCTGACACACGCGGTTTTGGAGCAGCGCGGATGACCGTCGAGCTGACCACTCTTGCGAACGGCTTGCGGGTTGTGACCGACAACATGCCCCACCTCGAGACTGTCTCGCTCGGCCTCTGGGTCGGCACCGGGGCGCGCCACGAGACGGAGCGGGAGCACGGCATATCGCACTTTCTCGAGCACATGGCCTTCAAGGGCACACGGCGGCGTAGCGCGCAGCAGATCGCCGAGGAGATCGAGGCCGTGGGGGGCGAGCTCAACGCCGCCACCAGCATGGAGACGACCGCCTATTTTGCTCGCGTGCTCAAAGGCGACGAGAAGGTGGCGCTCGGCCTCATCGCCGACATCCTGCAGAACTCGGCCTTCGGACGTCCGGAGCTGGAAGGCGAGCGGCAGGTGATTCTGCAGGAGATCGCCGCTACCCGCGATAGTCCCGACGACATCGGCTACGACCTGCTGCACGATGCCGCCTTTCCGCAACAACCTATGGGGCGGCCGATCCTCGGCACGCCGATCAGCGTTGGCAGCTTCACGGCAGGCGATCTGAAGCGGTTCCTCGGACGACGCTATGGTCCTGGCAACATGGTGATTTCCGCCGCTGGCGCCGTCCGCCACGCAAATATCGTTCGCCACGCTGAAGCCCTATTCGGGGGGCTGACTGACCAGCGGCGAACAACGGGGGAACGGCCGGCCAAGTACGTCGGCGGCTTGCGTGTCTCGGAGAAGCCTTTCGAGCAAAGCCATCTTCTGATCGGCTTTCCCAGTCCCTCCTACCGGGACGATGCGTTCTTCGCGGCCCAGGTGTTCTCGGGGCTGTTCGGCGGCGGCATGTCGTCCCGATTATTTCAGGAGGTGCGTGAGAAGCGCGGCCTCTGCTACGCGATCTACTCGACCGCGTGGGGTTTGCGCGACGCGGGACTATTTGGAATTCACGCGGCAACAGGAACGGGATTGATGGGTCAGCTCATCGACGTGATCGGCGCAGAATTGAAGCGTGCTGCCGAGCAGCCTCCGGAGGGAGCGGCGTTGGCGCGATCCAAATCTCAACTCAAGGCCGGTCTGTTGATGAACCTCGAAAGCTCCTCGGCGCGCGCCGAGCAGATGGCGCGTCATGTACTGACGCATAACCGGGTGCTCGCGAACGGGGAGCTGATGGACAGGGTCGATGCTGTGACCGCCGAGAACGTGCGCGACTTTGCCGCCGTGTTGGCACAGAGCGAAGCTTCGATATCGGTCGTCGGCAGCGGCCGGCGCTCGCGCAAGTACGCCGAGCGCGCCGCGGGCATGGTTCGTGTCTAGCGCTTCGGGGGGAAAGGGCCGATGGCATTCCTGCGATCCTCAACCGCACCGGACAGCGCCGTCACCTTGCGCGGTTCCGGCGTGTGGCTGCGGGCGCCGATGATGAGCGACTACGCCCCGTGGGCCGAGCTGCGCGCACTGAGCCGCGATCACCTGACGCCGTGGGAGCCGATATGGCAGCGCGATGAGCTGTCGCGCAGTGCCTACCGTCGGCGCGTGCGCCATTACCAGCGCGAAGCGCGCGAGGACCTCGGCTACGCGTTCCTAATCTTCTCCGACGCCGACGATGAGCTCCTCGGCGGCCTGACGCTGTCCAACGTGCGCCGCGGCGTCACGCAGGCCGCGGTGCTCGGCTACTGGATCGGCAAGCCGTTCGCCGGCCGCGGCTATATGACGGAGGCCGTCCGCGCCGCTGTCGGCTTCGGCTTCGACACGCTGCACCTGCACCGGCTCGAGGCGGCGACGATGCCGAACAACATTCCCTCCATTCGCGTGCTGGAGCGTAACGGCTTCCGGCGTGAGGGTCTTGCCTGCCGGCTCCTGAAAATCAACGGGGTGTGGGAGGACCACGTTCTGCATGCACTGCTGAGCGACGAAGCGCGTCGCGATGCGAGCGCGGAGGTGCGTTCGCCATGAGCGAAATGGGCCAGAGACGAGCATGTTGGTACGGCGCCAATGGCCGCGCCGTGCTCTGTCTCGTCCTCGCCATTTTCGCGATGCTGGCGGCCTTTCCCGATCGCGCCTGGGCCCTGAAGCCGATCGTCATTGAGCCCGACCAGGACCGTGTCGAAGTCACCGCGCTCGGTGAGTTCTACGACGCGCGTGGAGACAGTCTGCAAGTAGAGACGGCACCGGCGGCGGACGGCATGTCGGGTCGCATCTCGGTTACGGCGAAAACGCCCGGGACTAGCCCTAACTGGGTCGTCTTTGCGTTGACCAATCCGACCGACAAGCCGGTCGAGCGCTGGCTGACGGCAGCGCGCTACAGCATCGTCGGCTCGGGTGCCGTGTGGCCGGATCTCGACGCGCAGCGCATCGAGGCGGTGACGCCTTCGATGGGCTATATCCCCGAGCGCATCAAGAGCGACCGCGCCGACATCTTCCGCGTCACCATCGAGCCGGGGCAGACGGTCACTTACGTGGCCGAGCTGTCCTCCGACCGTTTCGCGCGCCTCTACCTTTGGAAGCCGCTGGAGTACGAGCTCTATTCGCGCGACCGGCAGTTGATGAACGGCATCATGCTGGGTCTCACCGGTCTCCTTGCCATCTTCCTGACCGCGATCTTCGCCGCCAACCACAAGGCGATCTTTCCGAGTGCCGCGCTCGTCGCGTGGTGCGTGCTGGCGTATCTGTGCGTCGACTTCGGCTTCTTCCACAAGCTGTTCCAGCTCAAGGCCGAAGACAACGCCGTCTATCGCGCGGCGAGCGAATCGGCGGTCGCCGCCAGCCTCGTCATCTTCATATCCGTGTTCCTGCGCATTGCGTTCTGGCACGGCCTCATACGCATGCTGTTCACGGTGTGGATCATCGCGCAGCTGACGCTGGTTGCCGTGGCGGTGATCGACCCGCGCCTCGCCTCGACGTTCGCGCGCATGTCGTTCCTCATCATTGGCGCCGTCGGCGGCGCCTTTGCGCTGTTCCTCGCGCTGCGCGGCCAGGATCGTGCGCTGTCGCTGATCCCGACGTGGATCCTGTTCCTCATCTGGATCTTCGGCGCGGCCATGGTGCTGACGGGACGCCTGTCCGGCGATGCCGCCGTGCAGGGCCTCGTCGCCGGCCTGGTGCTCATCCTCATCCTCATCGGCTTCACGGTCACGCAGTTCGCCTTCCGCTCGCTGGAGCCGCTGTTCGGCGCGGCGCCGAGCGAATTGCAGCTGCGCGCCCTCGCCGTCGATGGCGCCGGATCGGCGGTGTGGGAGTGGAATGCGCGGCGCGACGAGGTGAAGGTCAGCCCGGCGATCGAAGCTTCGCTCGGCCTCAACGCCGGCGAGTTGTGCACCAAGGTCGACGATTTCATCAAGCACCTGCATCCCACCGACCGCGAACGCTTCCGCATGATCCTGTGGTCGATCCAGGAGCGCACCTGGGCACGCATCCGCACCGACTTCCGCATGCGCCACGCCGACAACAGCTACCGCTGGTTCGAGCTCGAAGCGGCGAGCGTGCCGAACGCCGACGCGCGCGCCATGCGCTGCGTCGGCTTGGTGCGCGACGTGACGGATGCCAAGCGGGCGCACGAGCGGTTGCTGCACGATGCCGTGCACGACAGCCTCACCGGCCTTCCCAACCGCGAGCTGTTGCTCGACCGGCTTGGTGTCGCGGCGAGCCGCGCCAAAAGCGAGAACGGCGTGCGGCCCAGCGTCATCTTCATCGACATCGACAAGTTCAAGAGCGTGAACGTGTCGTTCGGTCTCGTGGTCGGCGACAGCCTGCTGCTGACCGTCGCGCGCCGACTGCAGAGCCATCTCGGCGCGCATGACACGGTCGCCCGCGTGGGTGGCGATCAGTTCGCCATCCTCTTGGTCTCCGAGCAAAGCCCGCAGGATTTGGCTGGCCTCGCCGAGCGCGTGCGGCGCTCGCTGCGGGCGCCGATCAAGATCGCCGGGCAGGAGATCGTGCTCACTGGCTCGATCGGCATCGCCGTTTACGACGGGCAGACCCCGAGCCACCTCGACCTCTACAAGGAGGCCGAGATCGCCATGTATCGCGCCAAGCGCGGGGGCGCCGATCGGATCGAGATCTTCCGCCCCGAGATGCGCTCCGACCGCGACGACCGCGTAACGCTCGAGAGCGATCTGCGCAAGGCGCTGGCCAAGAACCAGATCAAGGTGCTCTACCAGCCGATCATCTACCTGCCGACCGAGGAGCTGGCGGGCTTCGAGGCGCTGGTGCGCTGGGAGCACCCCAAGCGCGGCCTGATGAGCCCCGTCGACTTCATCCCCATTGCCGAGCAGTCGGACCTCATCGTGCGTCTCGGCTCGCACGTGCTCTTACGCGCCGCGCACGAGGCGGCGCGCTGGCAGCGGGAGCTGCCGCGCGAGGAGCGGCCACTGTTCGTTTCCGTCAATATCTCCAGCCGGCAGATCTTCCGCCAGAATCTGATCCAGGAGATCCGTCATATCCTAGGCCGCAATATCGTGCCGAAGGGGTCGCTACGGCTCGAGATCACGGAAAGCCTGGTGATGGAGAATCCGGAGCAGGCGACGGAGATTCTCGAATGGCTGCGCGGCGCCGGCGCCGAGCTGGCGCTCGATGACTTCGGCACCGGCTACTCCTCTCTCGCCTATCTGCAGCGCTTCCCGTTCGACACCATCAAGATCGATCGCGCGCTGGTGCAGGCGAGCGGCGAGAGCGGCGGCGCCGGCTCGGCCATCGTGCGCTCGATCGTGGCGCTCGGCCACGAGCTCGGCAAGAGCGTCGTCGCCGAAGGAGTCGAGACGCCCGAGGACGTCGCCTTCCTGCGCTCGATCAGCTGCCAGTACGCGCAGGGCTTCTACTACGGCGAGCCGATGTCGGATCGCGACGTGCTGCAGCTCTTGAAGATGGTGCGCACGGCCGAGCATAAGCTGCGCCCGCGCGGGCTCTTCAGGGCGAAGGCCAAGGGTAAGGGGCGCGAAAGAAAGGTGGCCGCCAACGGCGCGCCGGCGCGAGCGAATGGTGGTGCGCCGGGCGGGACCCACCCGCAGGCCAATGGGCGCCCGCCGTCGCCGCCTGCCGCGCTGCCAAACAGCACGCTGCGCCCCCGTCAGCGCGCGGTACTGGGGCGCATGACGCCACCCCCGCCGCCTCCGCATGACGGCGCCGTGCTGGCGGCTGACTTTGGGTCCCCACCGCCGCAGATGCTGCAAGAGTTCGGGCCGCAGGACTTGCTCCCGCCACCGCACGGTGAGCCGCACCCGGCGCTGCCACCGCCGCTGCACGACATGCTCCCGCCGCCGTCCGGCGCGGCGCAGGCCAACGGCTTTGATGGCGGTCCGCCCCCGCCGCCGGAGTTCAGCGGAGCACCTCCACCGCCTCCGCAGCTGCTGCTGGAACAATTCGGTCTGCCGCCTCCGCCCGAGCAATATGGCGATGCGCCGCCGACCCACGACGTAGCGGCGTCCTCGGTGCCGCCCGCGCCCGTAGAGAATGGGGCGCACCTGCCATTCGAGGCGCTCGCCGAGTCATTGTCGCTGTCGCCTCCACCGCCATCGCCGATGTCGCTGCCCCCGGTGCACGCGCAGTCCGAGGAGCCCAATCCGCTGGTCGCTGCCATGGCACAGGCAGCGGCGCCGCCAGAACCCGAGCCGCCTCCGTCGGCGCTGTCGTTCGCCCCGTCGCCGCCGGCCCACGCAGCACTCCAGGCTCCGCATGCCCCTGCACGGCGTCCGCCAAACGCAAACGGAACCAATGGCGCAAGGCCGGCTGCGCGCAGGTCGGTGCCGGACTTCTCTGGTCTGCCGCCAGCGATGGCCGAGAGCCTCGCCAAGCTGGCCGGTGTGCCGTGGCCGCCGCGCCCTGAGGGGAATGAGCGCGAGCCAGAGGAGCATGCCGCGGAGTTCGTGCCCGGTACGCCGCCGCGTAGCGAAACCTAGCCGCCTTGCTCTAGTCCGCCGTCAGGCGTGTCCGGCGTCGCTGACCAGATGCGAAGGATCGATGCCGAGCTTGGCCAGGGCGCGCGCGTACTTGGCCTCGATGTTGGGGTCGAAGATCAAGTCGGGGTCGGCGGGGCAATTGAGCCAGCCGTTGGCCTGTATCTCGCTTTCGAGCTGCCCCGGCGACCAGCCTGCATAGCCGAGCGCGAGGATGGCGTGATTTGGCCCGGTGCCAGTGGCGATAGCGCGGAGGATATCGATCGTCGCCGTCAGGCAGACGCCGTTTTCGATGGGCAGCGTCGAGTCGTCGGCGAAGTAGTCAGAGCTGTGCAGCACGAAGCCGCGGCCCGTTTCCACCGGTCCGCCGACGTGAATTGACATTCTGCCGACCTCGTCGGTGATGCCGTCATCGCCATTCGAGGAAACGATGCCGAGGCGCTCGAGGAGATCGGGAAAGGAGATGTGCGAGGCACGCTGATTGATGATCAGGCCCATGGCCCCATCCTCCGAGTGCGCGCACATGTAGATCACCGAGCGCGCAAAGCGTGGATCGGACATCACCGGCATGGCAATGAGAAGTTGTCCGTCGAGGTAGCCTTCGGCGGAGGCGCGACGCGGGCCAGGGCGAGCGATCTTCATGCACTACACTAACTTGTCTGCGGCCAAGGTGTGAAGCCGTCAATTGGAGCCGTGGCGCGCGCCGGCGCTTGTAAATCGGGCGGTCGCAATCATTTGTTCAGGCGGCCATCATTTGCAGCCGCGCGGCGGGGCGCTACAACGCTGGGTGGCCCCGCTGCCAGAAGGGTGTCTTGGGAATAAGCCGATGCGCAGATATCTGACTTTGCTTGCCGGTACCATCGTCGGGCTGGCGATATGGGTGGGCGCGGCAGCGGCCGTTGCGGGGGTGGCGTCCGAATGGGTTGATGGGCACGGCTCGCGCGCGCGATTGATCAGCGGTGGCGGCATCGCCGGAGTCGAGCTGGAATTGGCCGAAGGTTGGAAGACCTACTGGCGCTTTCCCGGCGAAGCCGGCGGCGTGGCGCCGTCCTTCGATTGGTCGAAATCGACGAACCTCGAGAACGCGCAGGTTCTGTATCCCGCACCGAAGCGCTTCACCGACGCCGCCGGCGATACCATCGGTTACAAGGGTAGCGTTGTCTTTCCTGTGCGGCTCAAGGCGAAGGATGCCTCGAAGCCGATCGATGTACGCCTCGCCTTCGGCTATGGCGTTTGCAGGGACATCTGCATCCCCGCGCAAGCCTTGCTGTCGCTAACGGTGCCGCCGGATACGGCCATTTCGGAGGAGCTGATGGATGCGATGGCGCGCGTGCCAGCTCCGCCCGAGGCGCGGCGCGAGGGCGATCCGCTCCTGAAGCGTGTCGTGCCGGAGCTGTCGGGGCCAAGGCCGCGCATCGTTCTAGAGACGGAATTCTCCGGCGGAGCCGATCACATCGACGCATTCATCGAGGCGCCGGAGGGGCTCTACGTGCCGCTGCCGAAGAAGATCGCCGACGATGGCAAGGGTGCGGTAACTTTCGAGGTCGACCTTTCCAACGATGTCGACATCGCCGCGCTGAAGGGCAAGCAGCTCACGGCAACTATCGTTTCCGACAAGGGGCAATCCGAGGCAACCTTTCCACTGCAGTGAGCGAACGCCGGGCCACGCGCTTCGTTATCAGTCGACGCCATCCAAGCACAATGAGGTCAGCCAATGACGATCAAAGTCGGCGACAAGCTGCCGGATACAAGCTTCATGGTCATGACTGGCGACGGGCCGGCCAAGAAGTCGACCAGTGAGATCTTCGCTGGCAAGAAGGTGGCGCTATTCGCCGTGCCTGGGGCGTATACGCCGACCTGCCAGCAACAGCACATGCCGGGCTTCGTATCGCGCGTCGATGAGCTGAAGGGCAAAGGCATCGACACCATCGCCTGCACAGCCGTCAACGACATCTTCGTCATGACGCAATTCGCCAAAGACACGGGCGGCGCCGGCAAGATCTTGATGCTGGCCGACGGCAACGGCGAGTTCGCCAAGAAGATTGGACTCGATATCGACCTGTCCGGCTTCGGCCTCGGTCCGCGCTCCAAGCGCTACGCAATGCTGGTCGATGACGGCGTCGTCAAGGTCTTGAACGTCGAGGACGCGCCGCCGCAGCATGACAAGTCGAGCGCCGCGACGCTGTGCTCGATGATTGACCGCTCGCTCTGAGCGGCCCGGGTCTAGGTCAGGTTTCGTCCGATTTCCCGGCGCCCTTGCGCGGCTTGAACTCGGCCATGGCGAGGCGCGCCAGCTCATCGGCGCGCTCGTTCTCAGCCTGCCCGGCGTGTCCCTTCACCCATCGCCAGTCGATGTCGTGCACGCGCCGCGCTTCATCGAGCCGCTGCCAGAGCTCGGTGTTCTTGACCGGCTTCTTGTCGGCCGTGCGCCAGCCATTCTTCTTCCAGCCGTGGATCCAGCTGGTGATACCGTTCTTTACGTAGACGCTGTCGGTGTGCAGCTCGACGCGGCTCGGGCGCTTGAGCGCCTCGAGAGCGGAGATCGCCGCCATGAGCTCCATGCGGTTGTTGGTGGTCAGCGCCTCGCCGCCGGAAATTTCCTTGCACTGGTCGCCGTAGGTGAGGATGGCGCCCCAGCCGCCGGGCCCTGGATTTCCCGAGCAGGCACCGTCGGTGTAGATGACGACCGGGGGGCGCTCGCTCATTTTACGGTCTCGCTGAGACCGTATTCGGCGATCGAGCGCACGCCCTGGTGGAAGCGCAGGCGGCGCACGTACTCCATGGGATTCTTCGGGCTGACGAGGGCGTCGCTCGGCGTGTTCAGCCAATCGTAGGCGCGCGTCAGCAGAAAGCGCATCGCCGCGCCGCGCGCCAGCGTGGGCATCGCCGCCCGCTCGAGCGGGGTCATCGGCCTTACCTCCTCGTAGCCGCGCAGAAACGCCTGCCCCTTGGTAACGTTGAAGGACATGTCCTTCTCGAAGCACCAGGCGTTGAGGCTGACGGCGACGTCATAGGCGAGCGCATCGTTGCAGGCGAAGTAGAAGTCGATGAGGCCGCTCAAGCGGTCGCCGAGGAAGAAGACGTTATCGGGAAACAGGTCGGCGTGGATTACGCCCTCGGGCAACCCCTGGGGCCAGGCTGCTTCGAGGTACTTCAGTTCGGCTTCCACCAGTGGCGCCAAATCGGGGGAAATCTCGCTTGCGCGCGGGGCGAAGCGCTCATAGAGCGGACGCCAGCTGGCCACCCCGAGGGCATTGGCGCGACGCAACGCAAACCCCTTGCCGCCCAGATGCAGCCTGGCCAGGGCCCGGCCCACGGCCGCACAGTGCGCTGCCGTCGGGCGGCGCACCCAGAAGCCCTCGAGGAAGGTGACGAGCGCCGCCGGCCGGCCGGCCAGCCGGCTGAGATTGTTACCCTCGGCATTGTGTACCGGCGTCGGGCAGGTGACGCCATGCTCGGCGAGGTGCTCCATCAGCCCGAGATAGAACGGCAAGTCGGCCGCCTCGACGCGCTTTTCATACAGCGTCAGGATGAACGGCCCTTTCGTCGTGTGCACGATGTAGTTGGTGTTTTCGACGCCCTCGGCGATGCCCTTGAACGACAGGAGCTCGCCAAGGCCATAGCTGGCGATAAAGCTCGCGAGTTCCTCGTCGCTGACTTCGGTATAGACGGCCATGGGCGTCGCGATCTTTCGGGGGTCAGGAAACGGCAGATGCGGGACGCAACTCGCGCGGAACATTGAAGGCGATGCGCTCGAGTGCGGTGGTCACCGTCTCCAGCTTCACATCGAAGCGCGCCCGGAAGGCGTCGATGACTTCTTCGACAAGCGTTTCGGGCGCCGAGGCGCCGGCCGTGACGCCGACGCTTGCCAGACCCTCGATGTCGGCCCACGGGATGTCGCGCGCCCCTTCGATGAGGCAGGCGCTCGGGCAACCGGCGCGCTGCGCCACTTCGACGAGGCGCAGCGAATTGGAGCTCTGCGGACTGCCGACCACCAGCAGGCAACCGATCTTGCGCGCGATGGCCTTAACGGCGGCCTGACGATTCGTCGTGGCGTAGCAGATGTCCTCCTTGTGCGGGCCGACGATGCTCGGGAACCGGCTGCGCAACACGGCGACAATGGACGCGGTGTCGTCGACCGAAAGTGTGGTCTGCGTCACGAATGCGAGCTTGCTCGCATCCCGCGGCACGAAGTTTTCCGCGTCTGCCGCGGTTTCGATCAGCGTCACGGCCCCCTCGGGCAGCTGGCCCATGGTGCCGACCACTTCTGGATGGCCGGCGTGGCCAATGAGCAGGATTTGCAGCCCTTCCTCATGGTGGCGGGCGGCCTCGATGTGCACCTTGAAGACCAGTGGGCAGGTAGCATCGAGAACGAACATATTGCGGGCTTTGGCGGTCGCCGGGACGGCTTTGGCGACCCCGTGTGCCGAAAAGATCACGGGTTGGTCGGTCTCTGGAATGTCATCCAATTCTTCCACAAAAACGGCACCTTTAGCCCTCAGGGAATCAACGACAAATCGGTTGTGCACAATCTCGTGACGCACATAGACGGGGGCGCCGTATTTGGCCAAAGCCAGCTCGACGATCTGGATGGCCCGGTCCACGCCGGCGCAGAAACCGCGCGGACCCGCAAGGTAAACGGTCAGGGGCGGCCGGATATGGGGCGCTGACGGTGGGAACGCGGCGGACATTGCTTTCTCTGTCTACCCGGCCGCATCGCTGTGCAATGCGCTTGGTCGGGGTTGGTTGGGGGTGCTAGCTTGGTCAGGGACAATACAGGAAGCCTCCGTCGCCGGCCTAGGGTTTTGGCTGTGTCCGGCGTAGAAGAGGGCAACGAGGGGTCGGGCCGGGGCGCTATGAGGCATTCCGCAACCAAAGCTGCGCGCGCTGGCGCGTGCGCGTGCCTCTGCGGGCTGTTAACCGTGTTGACCTCCGGGTGCGGCATTTCCTCCATCACCTCCGGCCTCGGCAACAGCATATTTGGCAGCTCGTCGTCGCAATCGACGCCGCCGCCCGGCGTCAGCGAGGAGCAGCTCCTGTCGGCGGCCAAATCCGACGTTGGCTCCACGGGGTCGCCGGTCGGCGAGATTGCGCATGGATGCCCGCGCCTGAGCATATCGCCGCACGGCAGCCATCTCACCATCTATGAGGATGGCCGTGCCGGCGACGGCCTCGCCATCATGCATCGCGGCGAGATCACCAAGACGGCACGCGAGTGCCAGATCGAGCCGGGGCGCGTCACGGTGCGCTACGGCTTCTCCGGCCGGGTGCTGCTCGGTCCGCGCGGCCACGCCGGCAACGTGAAGCTGCCGATCAACGTGATGGTGACCGACGCCAAGCGTGCGCGGGTGACCGGCGACACGGTGAGCGTCGATGCCACCGTCGCCGTCGACAATCCGATCGGCTACTTCTCGACCGTGCGCACGGTAACCTTCGATATTCCGGAAGGGACGCGTCCGGGCGAGTACGAGGTGTTCGTCGGCTTCGACCAGAACGCCCAGGGCGCCGGTTAGCCGTACTCGCAAGCCATCCCCAAAGTGTCATCCTCGGGCTCGTGCTGGAAGTATGCCTCCGGCATGTCCCGAGGATCCAACCCGACGCTGGCTGCAAGGGCTGAGGCTGCTCTGCGAGCGCGCAACGACTGATCTGGCGCAGAGTTCGCTGAGATATGGGTGCTCGGCACAAGTCCGAGGATGACAATGGTGCGCGCATCATGCGCGAATGCAAAACGCCCCGGAGGACCGGGGCGTTGCTGCTTCGTCGAACCTTGGACCGCCGTTCAGTTCAGCTTATTGCCCAGATCCTTGATGCTCTGCTCGACAAGGCCGGCCGCCGTTGCCACAGCAGACGCCTTCGACTTGAGGATCTTCTCCGCTGCCGCAATGGCGTTGTCGACGGCTGAGGCACGAACCTCGGCTACGGCCTGCGCCTCGGCGCGGGCGATCTTTTCCTCCGCCGATTTGGTGCGCCGCTCCACCGACTCCTGCAGCGCTTTGCGCGTCTGCGCCGTCAGCGCTTCCGCTTCGCGCTTGGCCTGCTCGAGGATTTCCTTTGCTTCGGTCTCGGCCTCGCGGCTCTTGCGCTGATAATCGGCGAGCAAAGATTGCGCCTCATCGCGCAGCCGGCGCGCCTCGTCGAGCTCCTTGCGGATGGCGTCGGCGCGGGCATCGAGCGCTTTACCAATTATGGTCGGGACCCGGTAATAGACGAGCAGCCCGATGAAGGCGAAGAAGGCGATCATCACCCAAAAGACGGGATCGGCCGGATCAAAAAGCATTGTCGTCCTCACTCCGCCGCGGGCTGCAGCACTTTCTTGACCTCGGCGGGGCTCACGTCCTCGCCGAGCAGCTTGTTGACGACGGCGCTGGCCGTCTCGGCAGCAATGTCGTTGACGCTCGACAGGGCCTTGGCCTTGGTCGCGGCAATGCGCGCCTCGGCATCGCCAAGCTTGGCCGACAGCTGGCTTTCCACCTGCGCGCGCTCCCTATCCGTTTCGGCGGTGAGCTTGTCGCGGATGTCCTTGGCCATCGACGAGGCCTTGCCGCGTGCGTCGCTCAAGGCCCGCTCATAAGCCGCGAGCGCGGCGTCAGTGTCGGCCTTGAAACGCTCGGCGGCGTCGAGATCACGCTGCACGCGATCGCGGCGCTCCTCGAGCACCTCGCCGATGCGCGGCAGCGCCACGCGAGCGAGGATGAGGTAGAGGACGACGAAGGTCAGCGCCAGCCAGATGAGCTGGGGCGAGAAGTCAGCCGGATTGAGCTGCGGCAGTCCCCCCGACTTTTCCTCGTGCGTCGCTGCGGCGGCTGCCGCCACGACGAACGCTGAGATAGCTGCGACCATGACTTCCTCCTCGCGCCGGCGCGCCCGATCGCGATCAGCCGAACAGGATGATAAGCGCGATCAAGAGGCCGAACAGTCCCGTCGCCTCGGCGAGCGCGAAGCCGATCAGCACGTTGGTGAACTGGCCCGGGGCGGCTGACGGGTTGCGCAGGGCGCCCGAGACGTAGTTGCCGAAGATGTTGCCGATGCCGACGCCGGCGCCGATCAACGCGCTGCAGGCGAGGCCAGCGCCGATCATCTTTGCTGCTTCCAACTCCATGGTCGTGTCTCCTTGTTAGAATTCAAATCTGTGGGTGTGTTTGGCGCGACGGCTTATCGCCGTCGTCAGTGATGCATGTGAAGAGCGTCGTTCAGGTAGATGCAGGTCAGCACCGTGAAGATGAGCGCCTGCAGGAAGGCGACGACGATCTCCAGACCCGTGAAGGCGACCACGAAGGCGAACGGTGCCCAGCCGCCGAGCACGCCCAGCCCGACGACGAAGCCGGCGAAAACTTTCAGCATGGTGTGCCCCGCCATCATGTTGGCGAACAGACGCACCGAGTGGCTGATGGGGCGGATGAAGTAGGAGATGAGCTCGATCGGCACGATGATCGGCAACAGCCACCAGGGCACGCCGGAAGGCACGAACAGGCGCAAGAATCCCGCGCCGTGGCGCACAAATCCGATGATGGTGACTGTAATCCACACCATGGCCGCAAAGGCGAAGGTGACGATGATGTGGCTCGTCACGGTGAAGGAGTGGGGGATCATCCCGAGCAAATTCAGCGTCAGGATGAACATGAAGATGGTGAACACCCAGGGGAAGTACTTCATGCCTTCCTCGCCCAGGTTCTCGCGCACCATGTTGGCGATGTACTCGTAGCAGAGCTCGGCCATGGACTGAAGGCGCCCCGGCACCAGCGAGCGCGGCCCCATGGCGAGGATGAGGAAGAGCGAGATCAGCACCACCGCGATGACCATGAACAGCGAGGCGTTGGTAAACGACGCGTCAACCCCGAACAGGTCGATCGGGAAGATGCGTTTGATCTGGAACTGCTCCATGGGGCTGTGGTGTGCCGCCCCATCCGCGCCTTCTACAGCCAAGGTCCTATCCCCTACCTGTCGTCCTCGTCATCGTCCGCGACGGACGGCGCCGCGAGCTGCGACGCTGCCATTTCGGCCTGCGCCTTCTGGGCGGCGCGGATCACGTTCAGCAACCCAGCGGCAAATCCCATGATGACAAACAAAACCAGCAGCCACGGCGCCGTGCCGAACTGCCGATCGAGCAGCCACCCGATAAACCCACCGACGCCAACACCGACCAGAAGCTCGGCGACAAAGCGAAAGGCCCTGGCGAATGCCTCGCCACGGGCCCGTGCATCGACCGACTGGGGTGGGGCGCGCCGCGCCTTGACCTGATCGAGCCGCTTGCCGATCGCTTTGGAGCGCTGGCGAAATGCCTCGGCCTCTTCGGGGCTGATCTCGCCACGTCCAGGGCCTGGGCCCTTCCCTGCGGATGACATGGCTAAAACGACCCGATTGCGGTTGCGCGGCACCAAACACGGCGGGTTTTATCAACGGCGCGCACCATAGTGACGGCCCCTAGGGGTGTCAAGAAAGGGCCGGAAACACTGGGGGTATGGCGAAACCGCGCACTCTCGCTGCCTGCAGCCGCCTCAGCCGCCGTGGCGCTTGCGCAGCAGGAAGACGGCTTTCTCGCCGAGAAGGTTTTGCAGCCAGATCGAGCGCCGCATGGACAGCCGTTGCCCCGAGGTGTTGAAGGCCACGGCGTCCTCGACCTCGGCATCGACCAGGGCGACGAGGTCGGCAAAATCCTTGATCGTGCACAGGTGGGCGTCGGGGCTGGCGTACCACGGCTCCGGCAGGTTGCGGGTCTGCGGCATACGCCCGGTGAGCAGTAACTCGGCCCGGATGCGCCAGTGACCAAAGTTCGGGAACGATACGATGGCGCGGCGGCCGATGCGCAAAAGGTTCTCCAGCACCGTCTTGGGGTAGCGCGTCGCCTGGATGGTCAGGCTGAGGATGGCGTAGTCGAAGGCCTGGTCGGGATAGTCGGCGAGATCACGGTCGGCGTCGCCCTGGATCACTGACAGGCCGCGCGTCACGCAGGCGTTTACCCGCTCGCGCGACAGCTCCACCCCGCGCCCGTCGGTCGATTTCGTCTCCGCGAGCAGCTGCAGGAGCGCACCGTCACCGCAGCCGACGTCGAGCACGCGCGAGCCCGGCTCGACCATTTCGGCGATCAGCAAGTGGTCGACGCGATGCGTGCCCGGTGCTGTGGGGGTGATTTTCTGCATGGTGGGCGGCTTTACACCCCGCTCAGGTCGTCGACAAGCCCGTGCCGGGCAGGCTCGACATCAGCCCCAAGCAAGAAGCGAAATCGCCACAACGACCGCGATGCAGGTGAAGACAAAAAATGCCAGCGAGGGCGGCTTTGGCGGCAACAAATGGGCGAGCGGATCGATCCTCATACCTTCAGCCCGCGCTTGACGCCGGCGGCGCTCAGGAACCCGCGCACCGTGGCGAAAAACTCCGGCTCCTCGAGCAAGAAAGCGTCGTGACCGTTATTGGTCTCGATCTCGACGAAGGAGACGTTGGCCGCGACGGCGTTGAGCGCGTGCACAATCTCGCGGCTTTCGCGCGTCGGGTAGAGCCAGTCGCTGGTGAAGGAGACGATGCAGAAGCGCGTCTTGGTGCCGCGAAACGCATTCGCCAAAACGTCGCCGCGCTCGGCCGCGAGGTCGAAATAGTCCATGGCGCGGGTGATGTAGAGGTAGCTGTTGGCGTCGAAGCGGTCGACGAAGGTCGAGCCCTGATGGCGCAGATAGCTTTCCACCTGGAAGTCGGCGTTGAAGGAGAAGGTGACCTTCGAGAGTTCCTGCAGGGCGCGGCCGAACTTGCGGTGCAGCGCGTCCTCCGACAGGTAGGTGATGTGCGCGGCCATGCGCGCCACGGCGAGACCGTTGCGCGGCACCTTGCCGAAGGAGTGATAGTCGCCGCCGCACCAGTCGGGATCGGCCATGACCGCTTGCCGGCCAACCTCGTGGAAGGCGATGTTCTGCGAGGAGTGCCAGGCGGCGGTGGCGACGGGAACGGCGGAGAACACGCGCTCGGAATGGCTCGCCGCCCATTCCAGCACCTGCATGCCGCCCATCGAGCCGCCGATGACGCAGAACAGCTGGTCGATGCCGAGATGGTCGATGAGGCGCACCTGCGCGTTGACCATGTCGCCGATGGTGATGACCGGAAAATTGAGGCCGTATGGCTTGCCGGTGCGCGGATCTACGGAGGCTGGTCCCGTGGAACCCATACAGCCGCCGAGGATGTTGGGGCAGATGACGAAGAAGCGCTCCGTGTCGATCGGCTTGCCGGGCCCGACGAGCGTCGACCACCATCCCGGCTTCTTGGTCACCGGGTGCTCGCTGGCAACGTACTGGTCGCCTGTCAACGCATGGCAGATGAGCACCGCATTCGACTTGGCGGCATTGAGCTCACCATACGTCTCGTAGGCGATGGAAATCGGCGCCAGAAGCTGGTCGCAGGCGAGCTGCAAAGGCTCGCTCTCGGGCAGGTGCAGAACCTTGCTCGACGGGCTGTTGGCCTCGGCAAGTCGCGTCCCCTTGATGCTGTCCAACGTCGTCACGGGAGCCACGTTCATCATTCTTCTCTGACGCCCAGCTTAATCCCCCAGCCTATCCTCTGATATGACAGCTGGAAGGTCGAGGTTAGCTATGCACTGCCCCCTAAAAGTCAATCTTTTCTTTGCTTTCACACTTTGCGCTGTCTATCAGTCGAGGCCGCCGCCCGGCAGCCCCGCGCGGTATCTAGGACGAAGACCAGCGAGATAAGATGATGTCGTCGACCTCGCCCGCACCGCGGCCGGGCATTCTTGAAATCGATCCTTATGTTCCCGGCGAAAGCCGCCTGCCGGCGGGGTTGAAGCCGATCAAGTTGTCGTCCAACGAGACGCCGCTTGGCCCCAGCCCGAAGGCCATCGCAGCGTTTCGCGAGGTGGCGGGAGAGCTCGAGCGCTACCCCGACGGCTCGGCAACCTCGCTGCGCGCGGCCATCGCGGCGCGCTATGGCCTCAACCCGGAGCGCATCGTGTGCGGCGCGGGCTCTGACGAGCTGCTGACCATGCTGGCGCACGCCTATCTCGGGCCGGGCGATGAGGCGATCTTCACCGAGCACGGCTTCCTTCTCTACCGCATTATCGTGCTGTCGAACGGCGCGACGCCCGTGGTGGCGCCCGAGACCAACTACCGGACGGACACCGGCGCCATCCTGGCGCGCGTCACCGAGCGCACCAAGGTCGTGTTTCTCGCCAACCCCAACAATCCCACCGGGACCTACGTTTCGTTCGACGAGGTGCGCTCCTTGCGTGCGCAACTGCCCGCCAGCGTGCTGCTGGTGCTCGACGCCGCCTACGCCGAGTACGTGCGGCGCAACGACTACGAGGCCGGCATCGAGCTCGTCGCCACGACGCAGAACACGGTTATGACGCGCACCTTCTCCAAGATCCACGGGCTCGCCGGTCTGCGCCTCGGCTGGGCGTATTGCCCGCAGGCGGTGGCCGATGTCCTCAACCGCATCCGCGGGCCCTTCAACGTGTCGGTGCCGGCGATGGCGGCCGGTGCTGCGGCGATCGCCGACAAGGCGCACGAGGAGGCCGCGGCTGCGCACAATGAGCGCTGGCTGCCGTGGCTCAGCGCCGAGATCGAGAAACTGGGTCTCAAGGTGACGCCGAGCGTCGCCAACTTCATCCTGGTGCACTTCGCCAAGGATGGTGCGCTGGGCGCCGATGCGGCCGACAAGTACCTCAAGGCGCGCGCCATCATCGTGCGCAAGGTCGGCGCTTACGGGCTCCCCAATTGCCTGCGCATGACCATCGGGAGGGAGGCGGACAACCGCGCCGTCGTAACGGCGCTCGCCGACTTCCTCGGGGGGCGGCCGGCATGACGCAGGCGATGTTCGAGCGCGTGGCGCTGATCGGCGTCGGCCTGATCGGTTCCTCGATCAGCCACGCCATGCGGCGTAGGGGGCTTGCCAAAGAGATCGTCGGCAGCGCCCGCACCAAGGCGACTCTCGCCACGGCGCTGAGCCTCGGCCTCATCGACAAGGGGTACGAGCGAGCCGCCGAGGCGGTGAAGGGCGCCGATCTTGTCATCCTCAGCGTGCCGGTGGGCGCCTGCGGGCCGCTCGCGGCCGAGATCGCGCCGCATCTGAGCGCAGGCGCCATCCTCACCGACGTCGGCTCGGTGAAGGAAGCGGTGGTGCGCGACATCGCTCCGCACGTGCCAGCCGGCGTGCACTTCGTCCCCGGGCATCCGATTGCCGGCACCGAGCAGTCGGGCCCCGAGGCCGGCTTTGCCGAGCTGTTCGATGGCCGCTGGACGATTCTCACCCCGGAGCCAGGCACCGATGCCGTGGCGGTTGAGAAGCTGAAGGCGTTCTGGACGGCGCTCGGCTCGAAGGTCGAGATCATGAACGCGCAGCATCACGACATGGTGCTGGCCATCACCAGCCATCTGCCGCACCTCATCGCCTACAACATCGTCAACACCGCCGAGCACCTGCAACGGGTGACCGAGAAGGAGGTCATCAAGTTCTCGGCCGGCGGCTTCCGCGACTTCACGCGTATCGCGGCCTCTGATCCGACCATGTGGCGCGACGTGTTTCTCAACAACAAGGAGGCGGTCATGGAGATGCTGCGCCGCTTTTCGGACGATCTGGCCGAGCTGAAGCGCGCCATCGAAGCCGCCGACGGCGACACGCTGTTTCGCCGCTTTACCGAGGCGCGCGATATCCGCCGCGGCATCATCGCCGCCGGCCAGGATACGCCGGCGCCCGACTTCGGCCGCGTGCACGGCTCGCAGCCGGCGCCCGAGACGGAAAGCGGGGCGCGCAAGTAGCGATGGCGGCCGCGCACGATCTCTGGATCTTCGCCTACGGCTCCTTGATGTGGCGGCCGGGTTTCGAAGCCGAGGAGGTCGTGCACGCGCGGCTTGTCGGCTGGCGGCGCAGCTTCTGCATCTACTCGCGCTTTCATCGCGGCTCTGCCCGCCGGCCCGGACTGGTGCTGGGGCTCGATCGCGGCGGCACCTGCGAGGGGATCGCCTTCCGCGTACCGGCCGGCAAAGCGCGCGCGACGCTGCGCTATTTGCGCGAGCGCGAGCAGGTGGTGAGCGTCTATCGCGAGGCACTGGTGCCGGTCACCCTGCTGGCTGGCGATCGACCCGAGGTCATGGCGCTAGCGTTCCTCGTCGAGCGCGCCCACCCGAGCTATGCGGGGCAGCTGTCCCTGGCCGAGCAGGCGCACTTCATTCGGGGTGCGGCCGGGCGTTCGGGCAACAACATCGACTATCTGGCGAGCACGCTGGCGCATCTCGCCGAGCTCGGCATTCGCGAGCGCGAGCTCGAGCGGCTGCTGACGCTCGTTGGCAGGCACGCAGCGCGCGGCGAGGATGGCGGGCATGCGCGGGCCAGCGCCGCGGCAATGGTAGGCGTGTTCAGCAGGCAGCCGGCGCGGGCGCGTCGTCTCAAGGTCGAGGATGCGCGGCGCTTCTGCTACCGCACCGTGCTGACGGCGCGCAAAGACTGATGGGGAACGATGCGCGAGAGGAGCCTGGTATCAGTGGGGGCGGGTGCCGGCGAGACGCGCAACGTCGGCCTCGAATTGCCCGGTGCGCAGATCGAACTCAATCAGCTTGCCGAGCTTGGCGTTGTCGGCGAGCAGATGCACGTGGATTTCGTCGGCAGCGAGTTCGGCGCCGCGCTGGCGGATCTCCGCGAGATTGAGCGAGGGTGCGTCGTTGTTGACGCGGCCGACCGACAACGCCTCGGCACGACCATTGGTGCGGCGGCGCACGAGAACGTAGTTGGCAGCCGGCAAGGGTGGGCATTCGAGCAGCTGATAGACGCTGTGGACGTAGCGCTTACCGGAGGCGCCGGTCCAAAAGTGGAAGCGGGTCGATTCGTTTGCCCGGGTCATACGCTCCGCGACGTCTTCCTGGGCGAGGGAACGCTGCGCCCTGTACACGGCGAGCTCAATGATACGCGCAACCATTACTGCTGATCCCTTCGCGGCCTTGCGGCGCGCGTGCTGTTCGACGCTCTTTTCTTTTCGTGCCAGCCTATGCCCCATTGCTTAACGATGCCCCTGGTTTCGAGCCGAATTGTGGCTCCATCTCAGTGTTTTTGCGGCAGAGTGAACGCAACCTTGCAGCGTGTCGCGCGCGCCTGGGTGCGGTTCGCATCGCGTGTGCAACGCCGGCGCCAAGCGTCAGCCGCAGCGCGAGAAACCGCACCTATTGCACACCCAGCAGCCTTCCCGCTGAACGTAATCGGCTGATGAGCAGCGCGGACAGAGTTTGAGCCTCGCTGGACGCTTGCTCGCTCCCCGTCCCTGTGCCGCCGCGTCGTCCTGTCGCTGCGCGGCGCCGAGCGCCAGTTGTGACTCGTCTGCTTGCAGGAAGCCGGTGCGTCGCATGTGCGTCTCGATAACCTCGCCAATCGCTGCGAGCAGGCTCGGCACGTAGCGGCCCGCGACCCAGTGTCCGCCCTGCGGATCGAACACGGCTTTGAGCTCATCGGCGACGAAGGTCACATCGCCGCCGCGGCGGAAGACGGCGCTGATCATGCGCGTCAGCGCCACCGTCCACGCGTAATGCTCGAGGTTGCGCGTGTTGATGAAGATCTCGAACGGACGGCGGCGCCCGTCGCGCTCGATGTCGTTGATGGTCACGTAGATGGCATGGTCGCTGGCCGGCCACTTGAGCTTGTAGGTGTAGCCGGCGAGCACGCCTTCGCGCTCCAGCGGGCGGGCCATGTAGACGACGCCCGACCGCTCCGGTGCCGGGGTAATCTCGGCCAGCCCGGGCCTGGCTGACTTGCCGAGAACAGGTTCCGGTGGCGGCGTAGCGACCGGCTGCAGCACGGCGCCCGTCACCGGGTTCGGACGGTAGGTCGTGCACCCCTTGAGGCCGAGCGCGTACGCCTCGAGGTAGACGTTCTTGAAATCCTCGAAGGAGATGTCCTCGGGGCAATTGATGGTCTTGGAGATGGCGCTGTCGACGAACGGCTGCAGCGCTGCCTGCATGGCGAGGTGCTCGGCGGGCGTCAGGTCGCCGGCGCGCACGAACGTGTCGGGCAGCGGCGTCTTGGTGCCGAACTGCCGCCGGAACTGCGCGTGCGCGTAATCTTCGATGGTCTGCGTGTGGGCCGTGCCGTCGCGGGCGAGCACACGGCGGCTGTAGCGATAGTCGAATACAGGCTCTACGCCGCTCGAGACGTTGCCGGCCAGCAGCGAGATGGTGCCGGTCGGGGCAATCGAGGTGAGGCAGCCGTTGCGTATGCCGTGACGACGGATGGCCTCGCGCACCCCTTTGTCGAGCGCGGCGACGTTGGGGCTGGCGAGGAAGCGCTCGGCATCGAACAGGGGGAAGGCGCCCTTCTCGGCCGCGAGCTCGGCGCTCGCAGCGTAGGCGGCGTTTTGGATGATGCTCATCCACGAGCCGGCGAGCTTGGCCGCCTCCGGCGTGCCGTAGCGGATGCCGGAGAAGATCAGGGCATCGGCCAGCCCGGTGATGCCGAGCCCGATGCGGCGCTTGCTCTGTGCCTCCTTGCGCTGCTCGCTCAGCGGATAGTTGGAGATATCGATGACGTCGTCGAGGAAGCGGACGGCGATCTTCACGCGCTCCTTAAGCTTGCCGACATCGAGCCGCGCCCCGCCGGTGAACGGATGCTCGATGAGGCGCGCCAGGTTGATCGAGCCGAGCAGGCAGGCGCCGAACGGCGGCAACGGCTGCTCTCCGCAGGGGTTCGTCGCGTGGATTTCCTCGCAATAGTTGAGGTTGTTGCGCGCATTGACGCGGTCGATGAACACGACGCCCGGCTCGGCGTAATCGTAGGTGGAGCGCATGATGCGCTCCCACAGCGCGCGGGCGGGAAGTGTACGGTAGACCTTGCCGCCGAACTTGAGATCCCACGCGCGGTCAGCGCGCACAGCGGCGAGGAACTCGTCGGTGACCAGCACCGACAGGTTGAAGTTGCGCAGCCGAGCGGGATCGGCCTTGGCATCGATGAAGGCTTCGATATCGGGGTGATCACAGCGCAAGGTCGCCATCATGGCGCCGCGGCGGCTGCCCGCCGACATGATGGTGCGGCACATGGCATCCCACACTTCCATGAAGCTGACGGGGCCCGAGGCATCGGCCCCGATCGAGGCGACGCGGGCGCCCTTGGGACGTAGCGTGGAGAAGTCGTGGCCGATGCCGCCACCCTGCTGCATGGTCAGCGCAGCGTCTTTCACGCCCGCGAAAATGGCGTCGAGACTGTCCTCGATTTTGCCGAGCACGAAGCAGTTGAAGAGCGTCACGGCGCGTCCCGTACCCGCTCCGGCAAGAATGCGGCCGGCCGGCAGGAAGCCGAGATCGGCGATGGCGTCATGAAAGCGCTTGGCCCACTGCTCGCGCGCCCGCTTGCCCCCCTTCTCGACCGCCGCAGCGGCGCGGGCGACGCGCCAGAAAGTGTCGTCGAGCGACGAATCGATCGGCCTGCCGTCGGGCTCCATCAAGCGATACTTGAGGTCCCAGATCTCCCGCGAAATCGGCGCTGAGAATTCAGTTGCGTCAGACATCGGGCGGTCCTGCATTTCGGCCCACCAATATGGGGCCGGAACGGCCCAAAGTCAATAAAATGTTCTCATTAAGTTCTATATAAGTTCTTAGCGTGCAGCGGCTCGTTACGTCGCCTGGTGGTGTCAGCTCAATGGCAACGACGGTGCCTCGAAACCGTTCTGCACAACTTTGCAGGCGGCGCACTGAATAGCCCCGCTAGACCATTGATAGAATGTGATACAGCCGCATTCGCAGCACCACATTTCGGGTTCGTGCTGCTCGTTGCATTGCGCGTGGTTGCGACGCTTGCGTTCGAAATCCAGATCGATGAGGTTCGACATGGCTAAAGCTTCCACCAAGAGCGCCGGCAAGGCTCGCGCCACCGGTAACTACGTATCGCCGGCCTCCGCCAAGGCGAAGACGGCCGTCATCCAGCGCGGGAGCCAGAAGGCGGCTGCTGGAAAGCCTAAGGCGGCGGCGAAGAAAAAGTAGTTGTCGAATTCAGTTCAGTTTTCCGCATCGGCCGAATATTGCCATGCTGGGAGTGAATGCGTCGCCCAACCGGGCGGCGCTTTTACTTTTTGCGCGCGATACGAACGCGCGCCGAGCCTTGTGCCTCCTGCACAAGTCGCGCAGGACGACTAACTCGTTAATTAATCTATTAAAATTCAATGTGTTGCGGCCGCGTGCTCCGCCCGCTCGATAGCTTGCTGGGGGATCGGCGGCGGGCTGGGCGAGCGTGCCGCTTCGAGGATCAGCCGATCGGAGGCTTCCTCAATCCGCCGCTGCAACTCGGCTTTGAACTTGGCGCGCGGCAGCCCAGAGGGGAGGGGCTCGAGGAGCTCGACGATGATGGTGCCGGGGTAGCGGATCAGCTCGCGCCGCGGCCAATAGAGTCCCGAGTTGAGCGCGATCGGCACGCACGGCAGCTCCAGGCCCTCGTAGAGGGCGACCGAGCCCGGCTTGTAGTCGGGCTCCGCGCCCGGCGGCCGTCGCGTGCCTTCCGGAAAGATGAGTACCTCGCGCCGGGCGGCGGCGCGCACCTGCGCATCGCGCACGAGCTGGCGCAGCGCGGCGGGCCCGCGCTCACGCTTGACGAAGATGTGCTCGAACTTGCGCGAGAACCACCCATAGAAGGGAATGAGGGTCAGCTCCCACTTCATGACCAGCGCCGGATCGGTGAAGATCGGGATCAGAGCGAACGTGTCCCACGCCGACTGGTGCTTGGAGGCGACAAGATACGGCGGTTGCGGCAGTCTCTCACGTCCGCGCACCTCCATACGCGTGCCGCAGAGGACGCGCAGTAGCCATAGCGAGACGATGGCGTGGGCCTTCAGCCCCATCATCGCGTAGCGCCGCGGCCCGAGCAGCAGGAAAGAGCCGCCCACGACGAAAGCCGCCGTGTTGGCGTAGAACAGCAGGGCGAAGACGAGCGAGCGGAGCAGCGTCAGGGACAAGGGTCAAAAAATCCCAGCAGCCGAATGTCCGGCTGGCACTTCGGCGACCGAGCTTTGCTGCGTCGAGCGCAGCAGGCGGGCGACGGTCAGGTGGGCAGCCGTCGGCAGGAACTTGAAATATTCCGATATCAGCGTGCGGGTGACGGAGGCGTTTAGCCACCATCTCGAAGGCGGGAAGTTGTTCGGTACCACGGGATGGGGGATCAGCTGCGTCGAGGGAAGCGCTAGGGACAATTCGGCCAGGCTGCGCGGCATGTGGTAGCTCGCCGTCACCACGATCAGGCTGTCATAGCCGTGCGACGCGGCCCAAGCGCGCGTCTCGTTGGCGTTGCCCGCTGTGTCGAGCGCGGCGTAGCCGACATCCACGCAGCAGTCGAACTTGTCCTCGGGAAGGCCGGAGATTTCGATCAGCGCCTTTTTGCCAGTGCGGCGGAAGACGCCGGAGATGAGCATGCGCTGCGCGCGACCCTCGTCCAAGAGGCGAGCCCCCTCGGCGATGCGCCGCCCCTCGCCGGTCAGCACGACGATGCCGTCAGCGTGCGGATTGTTCTGTGCCGGCAGGCGGGTGACAACGCTGGCGAAGAGAACAAAACCCAGCGCCAGCAACGACACTGCCGCTGCCGTCCCAAGGATTATGATCCGCCGCAAGCTGCTCATCGCAAGGGCCGCCTACGCTTTCCGTCTTCAGTCGCCCGCGCGTCGTTGAGCGTCGGGGCACACTAACCGATTTGATCCCGGTTGCGACAGGTCCTTTGCGGTTCGGGGAGAACGCCGATCGCGCCGGTGGCTTTGCTGCACTTGCGTAAAGCTATGGCTTGGAATTCAGAATACGGAACACCCCGAATCGCGACGTGAGCATACACAAGGCGGAGATCGTAATTACGACCCCGCCGAGCAGCAAATAGCCCGCCATATCGAGGCCGCCGGTTCCGATAAGCCGATGCATCTCGGCGGTCGTCGTCTCGCCGCCGCCCAGCATCTCCATGACCATCGGCATGGCGAAGAACACCGCCATGGCAAACAGCGCGCCGACGATGCCGGCGCGAATGCCGAGCCGCAGGAAGTGGCGCTCGAACTCGCGGGCGATGTAGCGGTCGGTGGCGCCGACGAAGTGCAACACTTCGACGATCTCGCGGTTGGAGGCGAGAGCCGAGCGCGTCGCCGAGACGATGATCGCCGTGGTTGCCGCCCCGACCAGCAGGAGAATGGCGAGGCCGCCGAGCGCGAACGACCGGGTTACCGTCCGGATCTGCTGCTGCCAGCGCCGGTGATCGTCGAGGGAGGCGGAGGGGAACTGCTTGCTCAGCTCCGCCCGCAATTCCTCGATGTTGGGAGGCTGGTTGCGGTCGATCTCGATGGCGATGAGGCGCGGCACCGGCAAAGCGGCGAGCGCGTCGGACTGGCCGAGCCATGGCTCGAGCAGCTTCGACGACGTGTCGAGACTGAGGGCATTGGCGCGCGCGATACCCTTGTGGTTGCGCAGGAAAGCTTCCGCCTCGCGAACCGTCTTGTCGACGTCCATGCCGTCGCGCGGTTCGATCTGTGCCGTCACCTCGCTGGCGATGTCCTTCAGCCAGGCATTGGCGGACTGATTGATCATGTACACGGCGCCGGCCGTCAGGCAGGCGAGGAAGCACATGATCGAAACGACGAGCGTGAGCGAGCGGCCGGTTACCGAATCGGGCGGTACCACCGGGGTGCTCGACGGCTCGCTCTTGGTCTTGCGGCCGCGGGCCGGGGCAAACTTGCGCGCCGGCGTGTCGTCCAGCGGTGCCATCGGTGCGGGATCGTAGGTGTAGCGCTGATGGGGACCGGAGGGCCCCGTCAGCACCGTGTCATAGAGATCGAAGCTGGTCGCGGTCTGCGACCCGCTCTGATCCCGGCGGCCGGTTGGTCTGTCATACGATCCGGACATGGCCGTCGTGCAGCTCCAGCCGCGGCGCCTTGAACTGCCGCATCAGTTGATGATCGTGGGTGGCTATCAGCACCGACGTGCCGAGCCGGTTGAGCTCGATGAATAGGCGCAACAGGCGGCGCGCCATCTGCGGGTCGACGTTGCCGGTGGGCTCGTCGGCTAGCAGCAGCTCCGGCTTGCCGATGACCGCGCGGGCGATGGCGGCTCGCTGCTTCTCTCCACCGGAGAGAATCGAGGGATAGGCGTGCATACGATCGCCGAGACCGACCCACTGCAATAAATCCGTGACATCCTCGCGGTAGTCGGCGAGTCGTTTGCCCACGACGCGCAGGGGAAGCGCGACGTTCTCCCAGGTGGTGAGATGGTCGAGGAGTCGAAAATCCTGGAACACGATACCGATGCGCCGGCGCAGCTGCGCGCGCTTTGAGGTGGAGATGCGGCTCACGTCTTGGTTAAAGAGGTAGATCTGCCCACGTGTAGGATGGCGCGACATGAACAGCAGTCGCAGCAGCGACGATTTGCCAGCGCCCGAGGGTCCGGTCAGGAAGTGGAAGGATCCGGGACGCAGATGGAAATTCACCTCCGACAGAACGTCCGGACCCTGCTCATAGGCGAGTGCGATGTTCGTTAGACGAATCACGAGTTTCGGCCAGCGGTTTGCAGCATGAGGCGCCAGGCTCCCAGATCGGCGAAAAACGCGGGAACCGGCGATCAATCGGGTACGAATGTGGCGGGTTCGTGTGCAGAGGGGCGCGCATACGGGGTAAGCACGTTATGGCGGCATTGCCGAGAGGATGCAATGTCCTGCTATCCTGCTCGAACACGAGGCCAACACGGTTTGGAACAGCGGTCATGAACGAGGCGACGACGAGAGCCGACCCCGAGCTCGAGGTGATTTTCACGCCCGAGGCCATAGCCGGGCGCCTCAACGAGCTCGCCCAAGAGATAGCCGGTGCCCGGCTGGAGAACCTGCTGGTCGTGGCGGTGCTGAAGGGGAGCTTCGTGTTCGCCGCCGACCTGATCCGCGCGCTGCACAGCGTGGGACTGGCGCCGGAGGTCGATTTCATGACGCTGTCCAGCTACAAGAAGGCACGCATCTCGTCCGGCCAGGTATCGATCCTGCGCGATATGGACCTCGACGTGCGCGGTCGCAACGTCCTCATCGTCGATGACGTTCTCGACTCCGGTCGCACGCTCGCGTTTGCCAAGGACCTGCTGGCTGCCCGCGGTGCAACGACGATCCGCACCTGCGTGCTGCTCGATAAGCAGCTGCCGCGAGCGGTCAATCTGGCGCCCGACTATTGCGCGTTTCAGTGTCCCAATGAATTCGTCGTCGGCTACGGCATGGATGTCGCGCACCGCTATCGCGAGCTGCCGTTCGTCGGGCGCGTCGTGCGGCAGTAGCGAGGAGGCGATCGATGGCCAGGATACTGCTTGCCGACGACGACGCGTCCACACGCGATCTCGTGAAGCGCGCACTCGAAGCGGACGGGCATAGCGTGCACGTCACCCAGGATGGCAGCGAGGCCCTCGATTGCGTCGAGGGCGCCGGAGCGCAGAAGTTCGATGTGCTGGTCAGCGACGTGGAGATGCCGCTGCTCGATGGCGTCGCCCTGGCGCAGCGCGCCCTGAAGCAACCGCACATGCGCGTGCTCTTGATGTCGGGCTTCGCCGAGCAGCTCGAGCGCGCCAAGTCACTGAAGAGTTCGCAGGTAGCAGTGCTCTCCAAGCCATTTACGCTCGAGGACGTACGCGTCAGCGTGCGCAAGCTGCTCGGTTAGGCTAGCCGCCGGTGACGCTCATGTGGCGCGCGACGGCAGGACGTCCCGCGTGGCGGTCGATGACGAAGTCGTGACCCTTGGGCTTCAGCCGCATGCCTTCGTCGATCACCGCCTGCAGCGCCGTATCGCTGGAGCTTGCGCGCAGCGGCTCGCGCAGATCGACAGCGTCCTCCTGGCCAAGGCACATGAACAGCGTGCCGGTGCAAGTGAGACGGACGCGATTGCAGCTTTCGCAGAAATTATGCGTCATCGGTGTGATGAAGCCCAAGCGGCCGCCCGTCTCAGCGACACGCACGTAGCGAGCAGGGCCGCCGGTTCGGTGCGGAATGTCCTCTAGCGTCCAGCGGTCGAGCAGGCGGGCGCGCACGATCGACAGTGGCAGATACTGGTCGAGGCGGTCGCCGTCGACTTCTCCCAGAGGCATGGTCTCGATCAGCGTGAGGTCATAGCCGCGGCCGTGGGCGAAGCGGATGAGATCGTCGATCTCGTCCTCGTTGGTGCCCTTGAGCGCCACGGCGTTGATCTTGACCTTGAGGCCGGCGGCGTCCGCGGCGTCGAGACCCTGCATGACGGTCGAGAAGTCGCCCCAGCGGGTGATGGCGCGGAACCGATCCGGACGCAGCGTATCGAGCGAGACGTTGATGCGCTCGACGCCGGCTGCTTTCAGGTCGCGGGCAGAGCGCTGCAGCTGGCTGCCATTGGTGGTGAGCGTGAGCTCGTCGAGGCGCCCGGCATCGAGGTGGCGGGACAGCGCCTGGAACAGCCACAGGATGTTCTTGCGCACCAGCGGCTCGCCGCCGGTGATGCGCAGCTTGCGCACTCCGCGGCTGACGAAGGCGGTGCAGATGCGGTCGAGCTCCTCGAGCGTCAGTAGCTCCCGCCGCGGCAGGAAGCTCATATGCTCGGACATGCAGTAGACACACCGGAAGTCGCAGCGGTCCGTCACCGACACCCTTAGGTAGGTGATCGAGCGGCCGAAGCGGTCGACGAGCGCGGGCAGCGGCTCGGTATGGAGAGGATCACCCACGGTTTGCAAGCGCGCTCCTCACAGTGGTGTGGAATGCCGGGCCGTACATGCCATAGATGGTGTGCGGTTGACCGTAAGCTAGCGACCGCGGCGGGGTGTTCAAGGGTTTTGTCGCGTTCGGCGCTGCGCCAGATCGTGCCGGCATGGCTCGTGGCGTCGATCCGGCCGCAGCGCGCCGTCTCCAATGGAGGGGGCGGCGCGGGACGAAACAGGGATGCGTACGCTCATAGCCGTCCTGCAGTGGCTTGCCGCACGCGCGGGGGCAAATCTCGGCATGGCCGACGCTGGATCGCGGCCGTGGAGCGATCCGACGACTGCCGACCGCGCCGGGCGCTTGGTGCCGGTCCCGGAGGATGGGCTGCAGCCGGAGGTGAGCCGCTCGCTTGCCGAGCACTGGGCGCTGTGGTTGGCCGTCGGGGTCGTGCTCTTGATCGTTGGTGCGGGGTATGTGCGGCGCCGCTGGCGCGCGCGGGGCGCTCATCGCCCCGCCTGGCTCACTTGGCGAGGGCCGCGATGAACGCCGCAATACCCTCGGCATCGTCCAGATCGAAACGCGGCAGGCCGGCCGAATCTGCACGGTAGTTCGCCGCCACGGCGACGATGCGGGTGTCGTGCGGGGCAAGCGGATTTTGCGTCGGCGAGGCCTCGAGCCGCACCTCGATCTTGGGGATCGGCGCGCTCTTGAAGCCTTCGACAATGACGACGTCGGCGCCCGCCACGTGCGGGCTGAGCTCGGCGAGCTCGGGCGGCGCTCCCGCCTGTCGGCGCCCCGACATTTCCCACGCTCCGGGTGCGATGACGATGGTCTTGATGGCGCCGGCGCGTGCGTGGCGCTCGCCGTCAGTCTTGCCGTCGGGTGGGCGCAGCTCGTGGTGCGTGTGCTTGATGGTCATGACCTTCAATCCGCGCCGGACGAGCAGGGGGATGAGGCGCTCGATGAGCGTCGTCTTGCCGGAGTTCTTCCAGCCGACGATACCGATGAACACGGGCGGCCTAGCCACGGGCGGTTTCGGTGGCGAACAGCGCACGCGCCCTTTCCAGGTCGGCCGGTGCATTGACGTTGAAGAACGGATCGATGCTGACGCCTCCGAGGTCGACTGGGGCGAAATCGGCGACGGCACAGCCCTGCGTGTCGGCGAAGCGATGCAGTGCCAGCACGTTCTGTTGCAGCGTCTCGGCCAGCGCGTCGGCGAGTTCGGTGCGCCACAGACCCGCCACGGGGTGACGCTCGCCTTGCGAGGCCGCGATGGCGCAGCGGCTGTTACCGGCGAGCAGCGTCGCCTTGAGGCGGGCGACGAGATCGAGCGGCAGGAACGGACAGTCGATGGGCATGCTGGCGATGAAGCGAGCCTCCGGCGTCTCGCGCCTTGCCCAGGCCATGCCCGCATGCAGCCCGGCGAGGGGGCCTGCGTAGCCTTCGATGCTGTCGGGCACCACCGGCAGGCAGTAGCCGGAGAAGCGTGCCGGATCGCCATTGGCATTGATGACGATGCGGCCGACCTGCGGGCGCATGCGCGCCAGCACGTGCAGCAGCATCGGCTTGCCGCCGATGTCGAGCAATGCCTTCTCGCGACCGCCCATGCGCGATGAGCGGCCGCCGGCCAGCAGCACGCCTGTTACCTCGCCGTCGATTTCACTCGTGCGCATAGGAGCGATTTAGGGGTCCTTGCTGGGCGCGGCAAGCAGCGAAGGCAAGCTGTCGTTGTGACTTGCGTCGCGGCGGGGATATAAAGGCCTCGAGGCTCGCAGACGAAGAGGCATTCGTGACCGACAAAGTGAACCGCCGCAAGTTCCTCAAGACGGCAGCGGCGGGAACTGCCGGCACGGCGATCGCCGCACCCGCTGTTGCGCAGACGAAGCCCGCGATCGAGTGGCGCCTGGTATCGAGCTTTCCCAAGTCGCTCGATACGATCTACGGCGCCGGCGAGACCTTCGCCAAGGCGCTGCTCGAGATGTCGGACGGCAACTTTCGCGTCCGCGTGTTTGCACCGACCGAGATCGTTCCAGGTCTGTCGGCCGCCGACGCGGTGACCAACGGCAGCGTCGAGGCCTGTCACACGGCCTCCTACTACTACTGGGGAAAGGATCCGACCTTCGCCTTCGGCACGGCGCTGCCGTTCGGCCTCAACTACCGCATGCAGAACGCGTGGATGTATCAGGGCGGCGGCATCGATCTGATGAACGAGTTCTACGCCCGCTACAAGATCTATGCGCTCCCAGGCGGCAACACCGGCACGCAGATGGGCGGCTGGTATCGGCGCGAGATCAACTCGCCGGAGGATTGGCGTGGGCTCAAGATGCGCATCGGCGGCCTGGCGGGGGCGGTGATCTCGCGCCTCGGGGCGGTTCCGCAGCAGATCGCCGGCGGCGACATCTACCCGGCGCTGGAGAAGGGAACCATCGACGCCGCCGAGTGGGTCGGCCCCTACGACGACGAGAAGCTCGGCTTCTCCAAGGTCGCCAAGTACTACTACTACCCGGGCTGGTGGGAAGGGCAGGCGATGCTGCACTTCTTCTTCAACCTCGATAAGTGGAACGGCCTGCCCAAGAACTACCAGGCGATGATCCGCGCCGCGGCGTCCATCGCCAATATGAGCATGATGGTGCGCTACGACATCCAGAACCCCGCGGCGCTGCGCCGCCTGGCCATCGGCGGCGCCGAGCCGCGCCCCTTCTCGGAGGCGGTGCTGGACGCGTGCTTCAAGGCTTCCAACGAGGTGTTCGCGGAGATCTGCGCCAAGAACGCCAGCTTCAAGAAGGTCTACGAGGCGACGCTCGCCATCCGCGGTGAGGACTATCTATGGTTCCAGCTCGCCGAGCACACCTACGACACGTACATGATGATCCAGCAGCGCAAGGGGCTGGTGTAGGGAATGGGCAGTCGGCAATTGGCAATAGGCAATAGCGGTCCGCACCGCCCATCGCCTACAGCCCAATGCCTCTTGCACTCGCGGACTGAGCATCCCGAGGGATGAGAAAGAGCGAGGGAGCGCGGGCGCCAAACGACCGCCATCCTGGTAACAATCCGGCAGCCTTTCGGCGCCCGCGTGCGGTGGCTCGCAAAGCCGAGGGTGCTCTTCACGACGGCAACGGGCCTTAGGGTCCCACCCGGCGCTTCACGGGCCGGGCTATCATCGCTCAGGACCTAAAG